>LNDS01000001.1 GCA_001464835.1 Rhizobiales bacterium Ga0077525
TTTCGCTGCTGGTCAGCCTGAGCGCGGTCCTTTGCGCGGCGCTGATCGGCGTGCCACTGGGCGCCCTGCTCGCCTTGACCCGCTTCCCCGGCCGCGAAGGGGTCATTGTCGTCCTGAACGCGCTGATGGGCCTGCCGCCGGTGGTCGCCGGCCTCGCCATCTATCTGCTGCTGTCGCGCTCCGGTCCGCTCGGCTCATGGGGCCTGCTGTTCACGCCGCAGGCCATGATCGTCGCCCAAACCGTGCTGGTGACGCCGATCATTGCCGCGCTGACCCGGCAGACCGTCGAGGACCTCTGGCTCGAATACCGCGACGAACTGGCGGCGCTCGATGTCGGCCCGCTTCGCCGGGTGGCCACCTTGATCTGGGACGCGCGCTTCTCGCTGGTAACGGCGCTGCTCGCCGGCTTCGGCCGCGCCGCCGCGGAAGTCGGCGCCATCATGGTGGTCGGCGGCAATATCGAGGGCTTCACCCGCACCATGACCACGGCCATCGCGCTGGAAACCTCGAAGGGCGACCTGCCGCTGGCGATCGGCCTCGGCATGGTGCTGATGGCCATCGTCATTGTCATCAACGCACTCGCCTGGGGCGCGCGGCGCGCCGGCGAACGCTACGTGGGATGAGCATGCGCGCGCCCGTCTCCGATCTGCCGCTTGTCCTGACCGACGCCACGATTGCCGCCGGCGGCGTGACAATCCTCGACAAGGTGTCGCTGACGCTCGACGCCGGGCCGCCGACGATGCTGATCGGGCCGAACGGCTCCGGCAAAACCACCTTGTTGCGCGCGGCGATGGGGCTGCTGCCTTTGTCCAGCGGACGCATCAGTTGGGGCGGCCGCGACAATGCCTCGCCGGCGCGCCGCGCCATCGTGTTTCAGCGCCCGGCGATGCTGCGCCGCTCCGCCGCCGCCAATATCGGCTACGCGCTCACCAACGCCACCGGCGCATCGCGCGCGCAACGCATCGACGAATTGCTGGCGCTGGTGGGCCTTGCCGGCTTCGGCAATCGCCCGGCGCGCCGCCTGTCCGGCGGCGAGCAGCAGCGCCTCGCGCTGGCGCGGGCGCTGGCGCGCGATCCGGCGATTCTGTTTCTCGACGAACCGACCGCCAGCCTCGACCCGGCCTCGACCAAGGCGATCGAGGACATCATCCGCGCCGTCGCCGCGCGCGGCGTCAAAGTCGTCATGTCGACGCACGATCTCGGCCAGGCGCGCCGCCTCGGCGGCGATGTCGCGCTGCTGCATCGCGGCCGGCTGATCGAACACACACCCGCCGAAGAATTCTTTGCCCAGCCGCGCACGCACGAAGCGCGCAATTTCATCGCCGGCGAACTGCTGGTTTAACAAGAAAACACACTGAAGGAGGGTCTCCCATGCTCAACCGCCGCACCTTGATCGCCGCACTCGCACTCGGCCTTGCCGCCGTCGTCCCCGCGACCGCGCAGGACAAGTCCATCGTCGTGTCGTCGACCACCTCGACGCAGGACTCCGGCCTGTTCGGCCACATCCTGCCGCTGTTCAAAGCCAAGACCGGCATCGAAGTGAAGGTCGTGTCGCAAGGCACCGGCCAAGCGCTCGACACCGGCCGGCGCGGCGATGCCGACGTGGTCTTCGTTCATGCCAAATCGCAGGAAGAGAAATTCGTCGCCGACGGCTTCGGCGTGAAGCGAAGCCCAGTGATGTATAATGACTTCGTGCTGATCGGGCCGAAGAGCGATCCGGCCGGCATCAAGGGCAGCAAGGACATTGCCAAGGCGCTGATCACCATCAAGGACAAGAAAGCGCCGTTCATCTCGCGTGGCGACAAGTCCGGCACCCATGCCGCCGAACTCGGTCTCTGGAAAGCCGCCAGCGTCGATATCGAGAAAGACTTGGCTTCCAAGAATTTGGGCGACTGGTACAAGGCCATCGGCCAGGGCATGGGCGCGGCGCTCAACACCGCCGGCAGCAGCAATGCCTACGTTCTGTCCGACCGCGCCACCTGGATCAGCTTCAAGAACAAAGGCGATCTCGCCATCGTCGTCGAAGGCGACAAGCGCCTGTTCAACCAGTACGGCGTCATCCTGGTGAACCCGGCCAAGCACGCCACTGTGAAAAAGGAATTCGGCCAGCAGTTCATCGACTGGCTGACTTCGCCGGAAGGCCAGAAGGCCATCGCCGGCTACAAGATCAATGGCGAGCAGTTGTTCTATCCGAACGCCGACGATGCCGGGGCATAAGGCGACTGGGAGCTTCCGCTGGGCGCCGCGACCCACTACATTGAGCGCATGACCCATGACTCCTACATCATCAAGCCGAACCCGCTCGATTCCCGTTTGACGGAGCGCGTCTCCGGCATCGACCAGACCGGCGCCAAAATCGACACCTCGGTGACGGTCGAGCGCGCGCTGACGATCTTCCTCAACAGCCAGGAAATCGTCACTGCGATGACCATCGGCGACTATCCGGAATATCTCGCGGTCGGCTTCCTCCTGAACCAGAACATGCTGCTGGCGGACGATGTCGTCGAAAGCGTCGATTATGACGAGGAGTTGTCGGTCGTCGTGGTGCGCACCAAGCGCAAGACCAATTACGAAAAGAAGATGAAAAAGAAGGTGCAGACCTCCGGCTGCGCCCAAGGCACCGTCTTCGGCGACCTGATGGAAGCGCTGGAAGGCGTGTCGCTGCCGAACACGCAGCTACGAACGTCGTGGCTTTATGCGCTGACGCACAAGATCAACACCACGCCGTCGCTTTATCTCGAAGCCGGCGCCATTCACGGCTGCGTGCTGGCGCACGAGGACAAGCCGCTGGTCTATATGGAAGACGTCGGCCGCCATAACGCGGTCGACAAGATCGCCGGCTGGATGTTCAAGGAGAAGGTGTCGCCGAGCGACAAGATCTTCTACACCACCGGCCGCCTCACTTCGGAAATGGTCATCAAGACCGTACGCATGGGCATTCCGATATTGATTTCGCGTTCGGGCTTTACCGCCTGGGGCGTCGAACTGGCGCGCAAGGCCAACCTCACGCTGATCGGACGCGCCCGCGGCAAGCGCTTCGTCGCGCTGGCCGGCGAGGATCGCATCGTGTTCGATCAGGACCTCGACAAGGTCGAAGAGGAAAGCTCAAAGCACCGGCGCAAGGCGGCAATCGATAATGATTGAAGTACCCGTGCCGGCGACGTTCGGCCTCGTTCTTGCCGGCGGCCAGGCGCGCCGCATGGGCGGCGGCGACAAGGCGCGCATCAAGATCGGCGGCGTCACCATTCTCGATTCGGTGCTGGCGACCTTGTCCGGCCAGGTGCAGGGCATGGTGCTCAACGCCAATGGCGATCCGAAACGCTTCGAGGATACCGGCCTCGATGTCGTCGCCGACAGCGTGCCGGATTTTGCAGGCCCCTTGGCCGGCATTCTCGCCGGGCTCGATTATCTGGCCGCACAGGACAACGGCATCGAATGGCTGCTGAGCGTGCCGGGCGATTGCCCGTTTCTGCCGGACGATCTGGTCGAGCGCCTGCACGAAGCGCGGCGCAAGATGGGCGCCGGCGTGCCGCTGGCCTGCGCGCGCTCCGGCGAATGGCGGCATCCGGTGGTTGGCCTGTGGCCTTTGGCGCTGCGCGAGGATTTGCGCAAGGCGCTCATGGTCGAGGGCCTGCACAAGATCGAAATCTGGACGGCGCGGCACGGCGTCGCCATTGCCGACTGGCCGGATCAGCCAGTCGATCCGTTCTTCAACGTCAATACGCCGGAAGACGCCGCCAAGGCGGAGAAGATCGCCAGCGGGCGCTAGATTTTTTGACGCGTTTTCTTCACGCGAACCGGTAACCACTTCGCTCGAAAACGCTATGCTCACCCCATCAGCGCCGCATAAGACAGAAACCCGACGCGGTCGCCCGGCGCGATCGACGTGACGTCTTCGGGAAATTCCAGCAGCCCGTCGGTTTCGGTCAGGGACGTCAGAATGCCGGCGCCGTCCTGCGGATGCTTGATCGCCTCGACCTCGCCGTCGACGCCGATACGCAGCGCGACGCGGACATATTCGCGGCGGTCTTTCTTTTTCTTGTAGGCGAAAGCCGCGCGCACCGGCAGCGGCGTCAGGCGTTGCGGCCGCGCGCCGCCAAGCTGCAGCAGCAGCGGCTTGACCACGCGCACGAAGGTCACGAACACCGCCACCGGATTGCCCGGCAGCCCAACAAAGGCCGCGCCAGAATGCGCCGCGCGGTCCTTGCGCGCTGCGGCGCGAATGACGCCCATCGCCACCGGCCGGCCCGGCTTGATGGCGACGCGCCAGAATGTCAGCGAGCCGATGCGCTCGACCGCGCCGCGTACATGATCGGCTTCGCCGGTGGAAACGCCGCCCGAGGTAATGACGAGGTCGTGCCAGGCCGCGGCCTTTGCCAGCGCGCGCGCCAGTTCGCCCGGCTCGTCGGCAAGTATGCCGAGATCGGTGACGACGACGCCGAGCCGTTCCAGCAGCGCGCCGAGCAGATAACGATTGGCGTCGTAGATCGCAGCAGCACCACGCTGGCTGCCCGGCTCGACGACTTCGTCGCCGGTCGAGAAGATCGCCACCTTGAGCCGGCGGCGCACCGCGATGTCGGTCAGGCCCAGTGCAGCGAGCAGCGCGATGTGCTGCGCCTCGAGCACCGTGCCCGCCGGCAAGACGAGACGGCCGGCCGGCACGTCCTCGCCGGCGCGACGGCGATTGGAGCCGAGGCGCAGTCCCTTCGGCACGATGACGTTGTCTCCGTCGAGCGCGACATCTTCCTGCATGAACACGGTGTCGGCGCCGGCCGGCATCGCCGCGCCGGTGAAAATGCGGATCGCCTGCCCGCTTCCCAGCGCCATATCGGCGCGCGCGCCGGCTTGCAGGCGGCCGGTAATAGCGAGCCTTGTGTCGCCGTCGAGCGCAAGATCGCCATGGCGCACGGCATAGCCATCGACCGCGGAATTATCGAAGGGCGGCAAATCGCCAGGGGCGAGAACATCGGCGGCGCTGACGCGGCCCCGCGCGCTGCGCAGCGGCACGCGCTCGGTGTCATTGACCGGGACGATGCGTTCCGCGATCAGCCGCTCCATCTCCTGCAACGGCAGCAGCGGGCCGGAAAACGCGAAGCAATCGTCGGTCAATTGCGCCATGCGATATCCGTTGATCCGTTATGAAGCCGCCACGGTGTCGATCGCCACGGCGTGCCGCAGCAGCAGGTCGGCGATTGTCTCGATATTGTTGAGATCGACCACCGGCACCTTGGCATCCGGCACGGCGCTGTCGGAGGCGACCGCAACGATGTGCGGGTCTTCCGGGTGGATCAGCGGCTTGCCGTTGGCGATGCGATGAATTTCAAGCTTCGGGAAGGCGTCGCGCTTGAAGCCCTCGACCAGCACCAGATCGACCGGTGACATCTTGGCGACCAGATGCGGCAGATCCCATTCCGGCTCCTCGCGCAGCTCATGCAGGATAGCCCAGCGCTTGCCCGAGGAAATGATCACCTCGGTGGCGCCGGCGGCGCGGTGCATGAAACTATCCTTGCCCGGCGTATCGAGATCGAAACCATGATGCGCATGCTTGAGCGTCGACACCTTGATGCCGCGCAAGAGAAGACACGGAATCAATTTGGTGACCAATGTGGTCTTGCCGGATCCGCTCCAGCCGGCGAGGCCGATGATACGCATGTTTGTCATGGCCACGGCCTTACCTGAACCGGCGTGCCGGCGGAATAGCCTTCGCTTTCGGCCGGCACCAGGATCCAGCCATCGGACCGCGCCAGCGACGACAGCGGCAAATATTTGCTGGCCAAAGGCTCGGCGCCGTTGGCGCCGCGCCGCACCGGCACCAGTTCGGCCAGTCCCACGGTCGATGTCACCTTGCGCGCCAGAGCCAGGGTCTCGGCCGGTTCGCGGTCCGAATGCGCCAAAGCCAGCCGGTCGAGGATGCGCCGCCCGACCTGGAGCCACACCGCCAGCGCGGCATCGAGACGTCCCGGCAGCAGCAGGATCGGCCTGGGGCCGGCAAAGCCGAAGGCGGCGGTTTCGCCGGGCGTCAGGGCGATGCCGTGCACCGCGACTTCGCAGTCGCGCGCCATGGTGTGCACGCTGGTATCGTTGCGTCCCGATCCGGTGCCGCCGATGACAACAATCGCGTCGGTCGATTCAGCCGCCAATACGGTACCGAGATCGCGCCCCGCGTCATCCAGCTTGGCGGCGCCGCCGCGCCGCTCGATATCGCCAGCGATCAACCGCGCCGCGGCGATGACGATGGCGCTGCCGCGCAACGGCAACACACGAATCCGCGGCTCGCGCACCGCAAGGCGCGACAGCCCGGCGGCGGCGAAGGCCGCCAGATCGGTCATGCGCAGGCGCTCGCCGGCGCGGCGCAGCGGGATCGCCGGGTCGCTGTCGCCGCCGGCCGACAGGACGCCGTCACCGGGATTGATGGTAACCAGGGCTTCGGCATTGCCATTGGACATCCTGATGGCGTCGAACGGCGCGACGCTGTCGGTGTCCGGCGGCAAAGGCTGTCCGGCCTCGATGCGCTGCGGCGGATGCAGCAGATTGACGGTCGAATAGCCACCGGCGCCGAGGGTCATATCCGCGGCCAGCGCCCACCCATCCAGCAAGGCGAGGCTCGCCGTCGGCCGCGCCGCCGCGATGGCATCGGCCGCCAAGGTCCGGCCGGCGGCCAAGGTCACGTCGAGCGTGCGCGGCGTTACCGGCTTGACGCGCAGGTCGGCCATGGCCAGCACGTCGGCCAACGGCGTCAACCTCGAAATCATCTGTATTGTCTCGGACGCCGCCGCCATAATGCCGTGCTTGACCTGATGTACTTCACCGGCTTTCAGTCTAGCCCAATCGGCCGCCGGCAGGAGCCATGCTTTGGACGAAAAGACCATGAATCTGAGGGGCTTGAAATGCCCTTTGCCGGCCCTGCGGGTGAAGAAGATGCTGTCCGGGCTGAAATCCGGCGATCTTATCGTCGCCGAATGCACCGACCCCCTCGCCGCGCTCGATATTCCCAATCTGCTGCGCCAGACCGGGGACACGCTGGAAGCCCAGGAAAAGACCGAGGGGCTGCTGACCTTCCGCATCCGCAAGAACTGAGCCGAATCCGAACGAATTTACCTCCCAGCTCTGGACTTTGACGGCGAAGCCATCCACCTGTAGGCGATCACCCAACAGATATAAGTCCGGTCGCGATCGACGCGGCGGCGCTCCAATTTGGCGGCAAATAAGTCGAAATGGCTCCTCCTCCCCTTCTGCAACTGGCCGGCATCAAGCTGACCTTCGGCGGCACGCCGCTTTTGTCCGGCGCCGACCTGTCGGTCTCGACCGGCGAGCGCGTCTCGCTGGTCGGCCGCAACGGCTCCGGCAAATCGACGCTTTTGAAGATCGCCGCGAAACTGGTCGAACCCGACTCAGGCTCGGTCTTCGTTCAGCCCGGCGCCGTGGTGCGCTATCTGGCGCAGGAGCCGGACTTTTCCGGCTACGACACGACGCTCGCTTATGTCGAAAGCGGCCTGATCTCGGAAGACGATCACTACATCGCGCGCAACCTGGTCGATGAACTCGGCCTCACCGGCCTCGAAGACCCGGCGCATCTGTCCGGCGGCGAAGCGCGCCGCGCTTCTCTCGCCCGCGCATTGGCTGCGAACCCGGACATTCTGCTGCTCGACGAACCAACCAACCATCTCGACCTCACCACCATCGAATGGCTGGAGAAGGATCTCGATTCGCGCCGCACCGCTTTGGTGCTGATCAGCCATGACCGGCGCTTTCTCTCCAACCTGTCGCGCTCGACCGTCTGGCTCGACCGCGGCACGACCAAAAGGCTGGAGAAGGGCTTTGCCTTTTTCGAGGAATGGCGCGACACCATCCTGGCCGAAGAGGAAGTCGCCCAGCACAAGCTCGACCGCAAGATCGTCATGGAAGAGCACTGGATGCGCTACGGCGTCACCGGACGGCGCAAGCGCAACATGCGCCGCGTCGGCAATTTGCAGGCCTTGCGCGAAGCGCGCCGCACCTATCGCGGCGCCGCCGGCTCCGCCACCATTACGGCGGGCGCGGCGTCGGCGTCGGGCGCGCTGGTGATCGAGGCGAAGAACATCAATAAGACCTATGGCGACCGCGCCATTGTCGCCGACTTCTCGATCCGCATCGCGCGCGGCGACCGCATCGGCATTGTCGGCCCGAACGGCAGCGGCAAGACGACATTGATCAACATGCTGATCGGTGCCGACGATCCCGACTCAGGCACGGTCAAGCTCGGCTCGACCCTGGAAGTCGCCACGCTGAACCAGCACCGCGACAGCCTCAACCCCAACACCACCGTCGCCGATGCGCTCACCGGCGGCGGCGGCGACACCGTCATGGTCAACGGCCAGCCCAAGCACGTCATCGGCTACATGCGCGACTTTTTGTTCGGGCCGGAACAGGCGCGCACGCCGCTCGGCAAATTGTCCGGCGGCGAACGCGGCCGGCTGATGCTGGCGCAGGCGCTGGCCAAACCGTCAAACCTGTTGGTGCTCGACGAGCCGACCAACGATCTCGACATGGAAACACTCGACGTCCTCGAAGACGTCATCGGCGATTATCCCGGCACCGTCATTCTCATCAGCCATGACCGCGATTTTCTCGACCGTCTGGTGTCGGGCGTCATTGTGCCGGAAGGCGACGGCCGCTGGACCGAATATGCCGGTGGCTATTCCGACATGCTTGTCCAGCGCGGCGAGGATTTGAAGCGCGAGCAGCCGGCGTCCGAGGCGAAGAAGGATGCGCCGAAGGCGGCCGCGTCATCGATTCCGACCGCGCCGAAACAAAAAATGAGTTTCAAGCACAAGCACGCGCTTGAGACCTTGCCGAAGACCATCGCCACCTTGCAGGCCAAGGTCACCGACCTGCAAGGCAAGCTCGCCGATCCCAAACTCTATCAACGCGACCGCGCCGGCTTCGAGAAGATCACCACCGATCTCGGCGAAACCCAGCGCAAGCTGGCGGCGGCGGAAGAGCAGTGGCTTGAGCTGGAGATGTTGAGAGAAGAGATGGCGGGAGGATAGCTTATCCCTTCTGTGAAAGGGAGTTCTGGCACAAAGTTCGAGGGGCGGGGCCGTCCATAGATTAGGCATGGCCCGCCAGCTCCATGTTTGTTTGGCCAAAGCCAAATCATCGGCTGCATTGCTAGTCAGAGTCTGAGGGTAGCTAGTTGAAAAACCCAACAAAGCGATCCCACCAAGTTTTCTTATCGGAAGCCTCGGGCACGACCCAATGTTCACATTTAGCGTCACAAAACTCCGGAAACATTTTTTTTCGGGCTTCAAGCGATGGAATGATGGTTAAAACTGTGATGTCCAATGGAGACGCCAGCACCCATAGAGACAAAAAGACTTTATCTGCTGAAAGACTGTCGAGAAATTCATCCTCGCCTGTAAATTTCTGTTCGGGAGGAGGGCTTTGGGGCACAAATGTAAGTCGCGTCAACAGATGGCGGCTATCACCTCTGAGATAACGAGAAAAGCGGCTCATTGCCTCGCTCCCGCCGAGATCGTGCACCGCCTTTATAATATCAATATTAGAATTTTTAGTCTGAATGGAAACGATCGTCTTTTCCCCATGGCCCCATTCGGGCAGCCGATCAATCATTCGGATCATTGCAGACAGGCCTGATACGACAAGTTCTCCGGTTAATGCCTTCCCGTTAACAAAGCTAACGGTGTAGCGACCCGTTTCGCCCAGCACCTTGACGCGATCAAAGCATAAATCTACTTCAGGTCTTCTTCCGCCACATCTATACCAGCCCTGCTGAGCCAAAACGCTTTCGGTGCCGTCCCCTACGCGCACGCCAGAGAGCAACTCAGGTGGCGCATATTCGTTATCGGCTGCCGCCGCCTGAATTGCGGTTAGGGGGAGGGTTACCACTACCTGAAGCGCTAGTGCCCCGACGATTGGCCTAGTAAGGGTGCCGCGCATTGAAATGTCCTTCGTAGATGCCAATAGGTAGGTGGATTGAACTTTCGTTTACAAAATGCGCGTCGCCTGCATCCGCGATGCATCAATAGCAATTTGTATGCACCGAATTTCCCACTCTGCTACTGGTGCAATTCATCACTGGAGGTCGCGCGATATTGGCGGCCGGCGGTGCAGCAGGCACAAGTACCTGATGAGGTAAGCCTCTAAAGGGGAATGCGGCCAAACGCCCATCAGAAGGTCCGCAGGTATATGTAAAGCTGTACCAAGTCACTGGACCAGGAAGCGCGTCTGCAAAAATGCCACCTGCGTGACTTTCACTGTCAAGAATTTGGTATGGTCCACGGCAAGTTTTTGATGCATCTTCGTAGCATCCGGCGGGAGAACGTGCGCACTTCGCCTGTTGCATCGGCTTTCCCGAAGGCCCAACGAACGAGTCTGCTAACGCATAAACTGGTCCCGCAAATGTCAAAATTGCGACCGTCAGAATCTCGAAATAGCGCAATGCCATGTTAACTCCCAGCGATCTTTGGTTCATAGCAAGGCAGAATTTTCAAGTCACGCAACGATAGATGGCCTAACGATCAGGCTGACCCGGTTTTGATACGCAACACCGAGTTGTGGATCGTCGGCAGAGCTGTGGCACGAGAAAGAGGGCTCACTTGGCCTCGTCGTAAGGAGCATTGCGAAGCAATAAGTCTAGAAGCGTGAGGCGGACGGCGAAAGGCCCCAGTCGTCGCCCTTCGAGGCTCGCTTGCGCTCGCACCTCGGGGTGACGGATCGAGGTTTTCGCCGCTTATCAGAACCTTGTCACCGCAAACGGCTCCGCCGGGCATAACGGCTCCTTGCCCTCGATCAAGTCGGTGAGAAGCCGGGCGCTGCCGCAAGCGAGCGTCCAGCCCAGCATGCCCTGCCCGGTGTTGAGATAAAGCCCGCTGAGCGGCGACGGCCCGATCAGCGGCCGGCTGTCCGGCGTCATCGGCCGCAGGCCGGCCCAGGGGGAATTCTCGCCTTTGCCTGCAATATCGAATGTCGCCGACGCCGCTTTTTCCAGTGTGGCGATACGCGCCGGTTCGATGGTGAGGTCATAGCCCTTGAAGTCGGCGAAACCGGCGACCCGCGTCGCGCCGTCGAGCGGCGCATAGACGATCTTGCGGCTGTAATCGGTGACGCTGTGGGCCAGCGCGTCGCCGGGGATGGTGATGGAATGGCCCTTCACCGGATAGATCGGCAGCGTCAGACCGCAGGCGCGGGCGAAAGCCTTCGATCCGGCGCCGAGCGACAGCACGAAACGATCGGCTTCGATCGCGCCAGCGTCTGTTGCGATGCCGGTCAAGATGCCGCGCTTGACGATCGGTCTGCCGATCGGCGTTGACATGCGGATTTCGACATTGCTGTGCCGGCGAAGCCGCGCGAACAATTGCGCGCAGAACGCGCCGCAGTCGCCGACCTGCTCAGACGGCGTATAGATGCCGCCGGCCAGCGCGCTCGGTGCAATTTTAAGGCTCGGCTCCAGCGTCAGGCACTCGGCCGGCGTCAGCACCTGCTGCGCGACCGCCGCGCCGGGCGAAGGCCGCGCCTCGACGAAATCGCCGGCCTTGCGATACAGCACCAGCTTGCCCGCCGTGCGCAGGCCGAAGTCGAGCGGTTGTGCTTGCAGCAATTGCGCCAGCTCGGCGCGGCTCAAGGCCGCCAGCGCCAGTTGCGCCGCCGTGGTGCGCCCCACTTCGCCGCTTGCGCAGACGCGCAGGAATCTGAGGCCCCAGGCGATCAGTTCGGGATCGGGCGCGACGCGAATGGCGTCCTCGCCGCCGAGAAGCATGCCGGGCAGCTTGCGCAACATTGCCGGCGAGGCAAACGGCGCGACAAAGGCGTAACTGAGCTGCGCGCCATTGGCGGCGCTGGCCTCGGCGCCGGGGCAAGGATGGCGATCGACAAGGGTAACCCGATGCCCGGCCTCGGCCAGCCACCAGGCCGACGTCAGCCCGACAACGCCGGCCCCGAGAACGCAGACTTTCATGCGAGGCTACTTGATTGTTGCGATGGCGCAGCGCCACCCGCGATACGATTGGAAAGCAAGAATAGCGCCGAAAATGCCGTATTTTCGATGCGCAGGCTGCATCATGCAATATTTGCATGACAGGCGCGGGCACGGACGGCTATCGTCGCATCACACTTTCCGTATCCGGGTCAGGCATGGATTTTCGCTGGCTGCAGGACTTTTTGAGTTTGGCCGAGGTGAGCAATTTCACCGAGGCGGCCGCGACTCGCCATTCCTCCCAACCCGCCTTCAGCCGCCGCATCCAGGCACTAGAGTCCTGGCTCGGTGTCGAACTGATCGACCGCTCCTGCTATCCGACCAAACTGACGCCGGCCGGCGAGCGCTTCCGCCGCACCGCCGCCGACATGGTGCAGAACATGGTCGATGCCCGCGCCGGCATTCTCGGCGAACCGGCGGCCGGACAGGAAACCATCACCTTTGCGCTGCCGCACACTCTGGCGATCAACGGCTTTCCGCAATGGTGGAAGACCTGGGGCCCGGCGACCGGCGTCTCAGGTTGCCGCCTGCTGGCCAGCAATGTGCACGATGCCGTCACCGCGCATGTCGCCGGCCTCGCCGACGTGCTGATCTGTTTCCATCAGGCGCAGCAGCCGATTTTTCTCGATCCCGATCATTACGACCGCGTCGCCATCGGCAGCGAATGGTTCAGACCATATGTCGCGGTCAAGCGCGGCCAGCCGGCATTCAAGCTGCCCGGCACGGTGAAAACGCCATTCCCGCTGGTGAACTATTCGCCGAGCACGTTCCTCGGCCGCATGGTCGATCTCATCGTTCAATCGGCGCCGGTGCCGGTGCATATGGTCAAGGCCTGCGAGTCCGATCTGGCCAGCGCCATTCACAACATGATCGCCGCCGGCCACGGCATCGGCTGGCTGCCGGAATCGGCGGCCGCGGAATCCGTCGCCAAAGGCCAGATCAAGGCCGCCGGCGATAATCGCTGGTCGGTGCCGCTGACCGTCTTTGCCTATTGCGACCGCACCCGCAGCGGCGCGGCGGTGCAGCGCCTGATGGCGCATTTGCGCGAATCCACGGTTGTCTATCTTGCCGACGGCGCGAAGTCGGCTCCCCTTGCTCAAGGCGCTCGTTCATGACGCACGTTCTGCATCGCATGATGGGTCACGACTATCCGGTCGCCGTGCGCGGCGAGGGCGTCTACATCTATGACGACACCGGCAAGCAGTATCTCGACGCCACCGGCGGCGCCGCCGTGTCCTGTCTCGGCCATACCCATCCCGACGTGGTCGCGGCAATGAAGGCGCAGCTCGACAAAATCGAGTTCGCGCATACCAGTTTCTTCACCACGCAGGTGCTTGAAGGCCTCGCCGACGAACTCGCCGCGCATGCGCCGAAGGGGCTGGACCATACGTTCTTTGTCAGCGGCGGTTCGGAAGCGATCGAAGCGGCGCTGAAAATGGCGCGGCAGTATTTCGTCGAACGCGGTGAGCCGCAGCGCCGGCATCTGATCGCGCGGCGGCAGAGCTATCACGGCATCACGCTCGGCGCGCTGGCCGTTGGCGGCCGGCCCGGTCCGCGCAAGCAATTCGCGCCGTTGCTGATCGAAACGCATCACGTCTCGCCGGTCTACGAATACCGCGACCGCCGCGCGGATGAGACGCCGCAGGCCTATGGCGAGCGCCTGGCGCAGGAACTCGAAGCCAAGATCAATGAACTCGGCGGCGAGAATGTCATCGCCTTCATCGCCGAAACCGTGGTCGGCGCGACATTGGGCGCGGCGCCGCCGGTGCCCGGTTACTTCAAACGCGTGCGGGACATCTGCGACCGCCACGGCATTCTGCTCATTCTTGACGAAGTCATGTGCGGCATGGGCCGCACCGGCACGCTGCACGCCTGTGAGCAGGACGGCATCGTGCCGGACCTGATGGCCATCGCCAAGGGTCTCGGCGGCGGCTTCATGCCGATCGGCGCGATGATGATGAGCGGCAAGATTTACCAGACGATTGCCAATGGCTCGCGCGTGTTCCAGCACAGCCATACATACACCGGCCATCCGCTGGCCTGCGCCGCGGCGCTGGCGGTGCAACAAGTGATCCGCCGCGACAATTTGCTGGAGAATGTCCGCACGCAGGGCGCGCGGCTGACGCGCCGCTTGCAGGAGCGGTTCGGCAATCATCCTTTCGTCGGCGACGTGCGCGGCCGCGGCCTGTTCCAGGGCGTCGAGCTGGTCGCCGACCGCGGCACCAAGGAATCTTTCGATCCGGCACGCAAACTGCATGCGAAGGTCAAGCAGGAAGCGATGAAGCGCGGCCTGATGACCTATCCGATGGGTGGAACTGTCGATGGCGTGCGCGGCGACCACATTCTGCTGGCGCCGCCATTCATCATCGATGGCGACGCGATCGATACATTGGTCGAAAGACTGGGCGAAGCGATCGACGCCGCCACTGAAATCTAAAACGATTCGTGTTGCGGCGATCGACCGTAATGCGGGACACTGCGGACTAAACTTGGAAGAAACGTAAACTTAAACAGAGTTGGAGGGTTTTAACGATGACATCCGTAAAAATGACCGGAGGCCTCGCAGCGGCCGGCCTGATCGCCATGCTTGCCGGCGCGACGCCGGCGACGGCGCAGCAGAAATTCGTCACCGTCGGCACCGGCGGCGTCACCGGCGTGTACTACGCCGTCGGCGGCGCGGTGTGCCGCCTGATGAACAAGGATCGCGCCACCACCGGCCTGCGTTGCTCGGTCGAATCGACCGGCGGCTCGGTGTTCAACGTCAACGCCATCAAGTCGGGCGAACTCGAGTTCGGCCTGTCGCAGTCCGACGTGCAGTTCAACGCCTCGAAGGGCGCGGCGCAGTTCAAGGACAAGGCCGATGCCGACCTGCGCGCCGTGTTCTCGGTGCATCCGGAACCGTTCACCGTGCTGGCCCGCAAGGAATCAGGCGTCGCCAAGTTCGAAGACTTCAAGGGCAAGCGCTTCAACGTCGGCAACCCGGGCTCCGGCACGCGCGCCTCGATGGAAGAACTGCTGGCCCAGATGGGCTGGAAGCTGTCCGACTTCTCGCTCGCCGCCGAGTTGAAGGCCGACGAACAGGGCACCGCGCTCTGCGACAACAAGATCGACGGCTTCTATTACGGCGTCGGCCATCCGTCGGCCGCCATCCAGGACCCGACCACCGCGTGCGGCGGCAAGCTGATCTCGCTCACCGGCCCCGCCGTCGATGAGTTGATCAAGAAGCATCCGTATTATGCCAAGGCAACCATCCCGGGCGGCATGTATGCCAACAACCCGAACCCGACGCAGACCTACGGCGTGCTCGCCACGGTCGTCTCCTCGGCCAAGGTGGCGGACGCCACCGTCTACGCGATGGTCAAGGCAGTGTTCGAGAACTTCGACGAGTTCAAGAAGCTGCACCCGGCTTTCGCCAACCTCGATCCGAAGTCGATGATCAAGGACGGCCTGTCGGCGCCGCTGCATGCCGGCGCGGTCAAGTACTACAAGGAAAAGGGCTGGATGTAATTCCAGCGCCTGGGAAGGGGCGGCTTCGGCCGCCCCTTTTTCTTTGAGGTGTTGTATTTGCTTTGAAGCGCTTCGCGCTTTGTGGGGGACGCGATGACAGACACGCATCAGACGGCGACGCGCGAAAAACTCGAAGCCATGGTCGCGGAAGCCGACACCGGCGGCCGCAAACCGACCGGCATCAGCAAAACGCTGATCTTCTCGATCGCGCTGGCCTGGGCGCTGTTCCAGCTGTGGTACGCCTCGCCGCTGCCCTACATGCTCAATTTCGGCGTCATCAATGACGGACAGGCGCGCATCGTCCACCTGTCCTTCGCCTTTCTTCTGGTGTTCACCACCTTCCCGGCGCTGACCTCATCGCCGCGCAAACGCATTCCCGCTTATGACTGGGTGCTGTCGCTCGCCGGCGTGATGGCGGCAATGTATCTGCTGGTCAATTACGACGCGATCGCCCTACGGCCCGGCCTGCCGACGACCACCGACGTCGTCATTTCGGTAATCGGCGTGCTCTGCCTGCTTGAAGCCGCGCGCCGCGCCGTCGGCCCGGCGCTCGCCGCCATCGCCGGCATCATGCTCTTGTATATTTTCTGCGGTCCATGGCTGCCCGGCCTGCTGGCGCACAAGGGTGCGTCGCTGTCGCGCGCCGCCTCGCAGATGTGGCTCACCTCGGAAGGCATTTTCGGCGTCGCGCTCGGCGTCTCGACCAGCGTCGTGTTCCTGTTCGTGCTGTTCGGCAGCCTTTTGGAGCGCGCTGGCGCCGGCAATTATTTCATCCAGCTCGCCTTCGCCATGCTCGGCACCTATCGCGGCGGCCCGGCCAAGGCCGGCGTCGTCGCCTCCGGCCTGACCGGCATGATCTCCGGTTCGTCGATCGCCAACACCGTCACCACCGGCACGTTTACGATTCCCTTGATGAAACGCGTCGGCTATACGCCAGTAAAGGCCGGCGCCATCGAGGCCGCGGCCGGCGTCAACGGCCAGTTGATGCCGCCGGTGATGGGCGCGGCGGCGTTCCTGATCGCCGAATATGTCGGCATCACTTACGCCGAAGTGGTCAAGCACGCGTTCCTGCCGGCTTTCCTGACTTACGGCGCGCTGTTCTATATCGTCGATATCGAAGCGGCGAAAGCGCATATGCGCGGCCTGCCGCGCTCGTCGACCGCGCCGATCCACCATTCGGTGCTGCGCGCGCTGATGACCATTTGCGGCATCATCATCCTCAGCGGCGTCGTCTATTACGGCATTGGCTGGACCAAGACCGCGTTCGGCGAAGCGGCGAGCTGGGTTCTCGGCGTCGCGCTGCTGGCCGCTTATCTCGGCCTGCTGCGCGCCAAGTCGCGTCACCCGGATTTGCCGGCTGACGACCTGACCAAGGACATCATCAAGGTGCCGGATTTCTTCGACACCGCGCGCACCGGCCTGCATTATCTGTTGCCGGTCGTCGTGCTGATCTGGTGCCTGATGGTCGAGGAAATGTCGCCCGGTCTGTCGGCCTTCTGGGGCACGGCCTTTCTCATCTTCATTATCCTGACGCAGCGGCCGCTGGTCGCAGCGTTCCGCGGCGAGCAGGCCTTTGCCCAGCGCGTACGCGAAGGCTTCGACGACCTGATCGAGGCCTTTCAGGGCGCCTCGCGCAACATGACCTCGGTCGGCATCGCCACCGCCACCGCCGGCATCATCGTCGGCACGGTGTCGCTCACCGGTATCGGCCTGGTGATGACGGAAATCGTCGAGGCGGTGTCCGGCGGCAACCTCATTATCATGCTGCTGATGACCGGCGTGATCTGCCTGGTCCTCGGCATGGGCATGCCGACGACGGCGAGCTATGTCGTCGTCGCCACTCTGATGGCGCCGGTGCTGGTCGAACTGGCGGCGCAGAACGATCTGGCGGTGCCGCTGATCGCCGTGCACATGTTCGTGTTCTACTTCGGCCTGATGGCCGACGTCACGCCGCCGGTCGGCTTGGCGGCTTATGCCGCGGCGGCGATTTCCGGCGCCGATCCAGTGAAGACCGGCATTCAGGCGTTCAAGTACGAAATCCGCACCGCTTTGTTGCCGTTCATCTTCATCTTCAACACCGAATTGCTGATGATCGATATCGGCAGTATCAGCAACTTCCTGGTCGTCGTCGTTTGTTCGGTGATCGCGATGGGCTGTTTTGTGGCGGCGACGCAGAACTGGCTGCTGATAAAGAGCCGCTGGTATGAGTCCGTGCTGCTGCTGCTGGTCTGCTTCACGTTGTTCCGGCCCGGCTTCTGGCTCGACCAAATCCAGCCGCCGTTCGAGCAGCGCCCGGCCTCGGAGTTTGTCTCGATTGCCGGTGGCCTGCCGGGCGAGTCAACCTTGCGCTTCCGCGTCAAGAGCCAGACGCGGGCCGGCGACGACGTCGAAAAGCTGGTGCGGCTGACCTTGCGTCCCGGCGTCAATGGCGCCGAACGATTGCGCGAGACCGGCATCGTCATCTCCACCTTGGGCACGGCGACGACAATCCAAACATCGCGTTTCGGCAGCCAGGCGGCAAAATACGGCCTGGCCGCCGGCGACGAGATCACCACGGTGCTGGTGCCGGCGCAGCGCATGAACCGCTACTGGCTGGCCATTCCTGCCCTGCTGGTTCTGGCCGGCGTCGTTCTGCTGCAACTGCGGCGGCGCAAGCCGGCGCACGCCAAGGCGGCTTAAACCTGCCCACTTCCGACAAACAAAAAAAGGCGGCGGTTCGATGAACCGCCGCCTTTTGTTTTGAATATCAGACGATCGAAATAAATTAGCCGTCGCAGACTAATTGAAGATCAGGCCGCGGTGCTCGACACCACGCGTGCCGGCGCTTCCTTCGGCACCACTTTCATGGCTTCCGGCTTGGATTCCGTCTTGGCTTCGGACTTCTTCTTGCTCTTGCCTTTGGTTTTGCCGGCGGCCTTTTCGTCAGGCGCGGCTTTCGCCAGGTCTTTGGCTTTGGTTTTGTCTTTCGTCGCGGACTTTGCCGCTTTGGATTTTCCCTTGAGCTTTTCCAGCTCCGCCTTGAGCTTTTTATTCTTCTTCTTCAGGTCTTTGATGGTTTCGTCTTTTTTCGACATGTTCGCACTCACGGTTCGCGTTGCGCTCGCTAAAGCCCGGTCGGCTCACCCGCATGGCAGGGTTCAAGCTTCGAATTTTAAGCCACGGAATCCGGAGAAACCAGCACAGACGTCACTTCGGTGCGCGGAATTTTATGACACATTTGTGACAGAAACGCTATTGCTAGCGTTCGCGTAAGTTATTGGCGCGCGCGAGAAAATCGGCATAGGCCGCCTGCAAACCGGCGCGCAAAGGCGTCTTCGGCTGCCAGCCCAGCGCGGCCAACCTGGAACTGTCGAGCAATTTACGCGGCGCGCCGTCGGGCCGGCTTGTGTCGAAGACGATCTTGCCGCGATAGCCGACAATGTCGGCCACCAGAGCGGCGAAGTCACCGATGCTGACCTCGTCGCCGCTGCCGGCATTGAGGAAGCCTTCGCCGGAATAGTGCTTCATCACGAACACGCAGGCATCGCCGAGATCGTCGGCGCTGAGGAACTCGCGCTTCGGCGTGCCGCTGCCCCAGACCGATACCTGCGGCGCGCCTTGCATCTTGGCTTCATGAAAGCGGCGGATCAATGCCGCCGGTACGTGACTGTTCTCGGGATGATAATTGTCGCCCAGTCCGTAAAGATTGGTCGGCATGATGGAAATAAAATCGGCGCCGAACTGCCGGCGATAGGCCTGCGCCAGCTTGATGCCGGCAATCTTGGCGACGCCGTACCACTCGTTGGTCGGCTCCAAAGGCCCGGTCAACAGCGCATCCTCGCTCATCGGCTGCGCCGCGTTGCGCGGAAAAATGCAGCTCGATCCGAGGAACAGCAGCTTCTTTACACTGACCGCCATCGCCGCGCGCATCACGTTGAGTTCGATGGCAAGATTGTCGGCCAGAAAGTCGGCGGGATACTTGTCGTTGGCATGAATGCCGCCGACCCGGGCCGCGGCGAGAAAGATCGCGTCCGGGCGCGCTCTGGCGATCCAGTCTTCGGTCGCTTGCTGGCGCGTGAGATCGAGTGCGTTACGATCGGCGACAAGGATTTCGCAATCCTCGGCCGCCAGCCGGCGCACGATCGCGCTGCCGGCCATGCCGCCATGGCCGGCGACAAAAACGCGCTTACCGCGCAGATCGAGCAACAGCGGCGGTGGTCGCTCAATCATGGCTGTTGCGCCGCCGCGTTTCGGCGCGAAGCGTGGCGGGGTCCAATTCGGCCATCTCCTTGACCAACGCATCGAAGCCGACGCGGTGCTGCGAGCCGAGCACGCGGCCCGCCTTGGCAGGATCGCTGAGCAGGAATTCAACCTCGGTCAGCCGATAATAGCGCGGATCGATTTCGACCAGCGCGCGGCTGGTGCCGGTCTCGATGCCGCATTCGGCCGCACCCTCGCCTTCCCAGGTGAGGCTGCGGCCGATGCAGGCGAACGCCTTTTCGACGAACTCGCGAATCGAATGGTCCTCGCCCTTCGCCAGCACATAATCGTCCGGCTTTGGCTGCTGGAGCATCAGCCACATGCCCTCGACGTAGTCCCGCGCGTGCCCCCGATCGCGCCGCGCATCGAGATTGCCGAGATATATCCGGTCCTGTTGGTTGAGCTCGATCGCCGCGACCGCGCGGGAAATCTTGCGCGTGACGAAAGTCTCGCCGCGCGTCGGGCCTTCATGGTTGAACAGAATGCCGTTCGAGGCATGCATACGGTAGGCTTCGCGGCAGTTCATGGTGATCCAATAGGCGTAGATCTTGGCGGCAGCGTAAGGGCTGCGCGGCGCAAATGGCGTCAGCTCGTTTTGCGGCCCCGGCGCTTGCCGTAGATCTCCGATGTCGAGGCCTGGTAGAACCGCGCGTTTCTTTCGAGCCGGAGAATCCGCATCGCCTCAAGAAGGTGCAGCCTGCCCAGGCCATCGGCGTTCGCCGTATATTCCGGCGTCTCGAAACTGACCTGAACATGGCTCTGCGCCGCGAGATTGTAGATTTCGATCGACTGGGTTTCCTGCGCCAGACGGATGAGATTGGTGGCGTCGGTAAGATCGCCATAGTGCATGTGGAAATTGGTGCTCTGGACATGCGGATCGGCATAAAGATGATCGACCCGCCGTATTGAACGACGACGAACGCCGCTTGACGCCGTAAACGGCATAGCCCTTGCCGAGCAAAAATTCGGCGAGGTAGGCGCCGTCCTGACCGGTAACGTCGGTGATGAGTGCGATCTTGCCCGACATTCAAACTTTCCGGCGGCGGATGAGACCATTATATTCAGGTCGGCACGCGCTGCGCTCGGGCTCGCATAGAACGCGAGATATTTATCGACACAGGCGTCGAGCGAAAAACGCTCGCCGACGCGCGCGCGCCGCGGCGCCCATGCTCCGGCGCAGCGCGGGGTCGCCATGAAGCTTGGCGATCGCAGCGGCCAGCGCGGCGGCACCCTTCACGGGGACCAGTAGGCCGGATTCACCGTCCACGATAGCGTCGACATTGCCGCCGACGCGCGTGGCGATAACCGGCAGAGCGCCGGCCATCATTTCGATCAGGCTATTGGAGACCCCCTCCTCATGCGACGGCAATATGCCGACATCGGCCGCGGCGAGCGGCGTCTGCGCGTCGGAGCGGCCTTCGATCCAGACCATGTTGTCGGCAAGTCCGAGTTCGCCGGCCTGACGCCGCAAGGCGATACTTGCTGATTGACCGCGAGCGAGCGCCGGCTCATTACCCACGACAGCGACCGGATGTATTGATGAGGCGAGCATGCAGATAAGGTAAGGCTCGGACAGGAAGAAGTGCCGACGTCAAGCCGCGGCGCGACGACAAGGATGCGCGGGAATCCGCTCATAGGGCCGGTTCGCTCAAGGGCATAACCTCCGGCCGTGCCGGATTCTCCGCCCAGCGCCGCCGCCACCCTTCATACATTAAAACGGTCCACAGCGCGTAGGCCCAGTTGCGCTCGCCGCTCAGATGTTCGGTCCACAGCTTGTGAACAGCCGGCACGTTGAGCAATCCGCCGCCGAGACGCGCCGGATCGAGCAGGTCCTCGGCCCAGGGCCGCAACGGGCCGCGCAGCCATTCTGCCAGCGGGATGCCGAAGCCCATTTTCGGCCGATCGACCAGTACGCGCGGTACGTACCGGTCGAGCACCCGGCGCAGCAGCCATTTCGACTGACCGTCGTGAACACGCATGCGGCGCGGCAGCCGCCACGCAAACTCCACGACGCGATGATCGAGCAGCGGCGGGCGCACTTCCAGCGACACCGCCATCGAGGCGCGGTCGACTTTTTGCAAAATATCGTCCGGCAAATAGGTCGCGGTATCGAAGAACTGCATCTGCTCGACGAAGCGGTCTGGTCCGGCAGGTGGTTGCCATTGCAGACCGATCGGATGTTCGGCAACGCCATGGGTCAGCGCCGCTGGATCGGGGCACTGGCTGACCAGGCGGAGATAAAACGCCTCGCGGTCGAGCGGCAGAACGGCGGCGAGCTTGCGCAGCTTGTCGGCCGGATTGGACGGCCTCAGCCGCGGCGGCAGCAGGCGCGCGGCGGCGTTGATCAAGCCGGCCGGCATCGCGTTAATCGCCGCGGCAAGCGCGCGGCGCAAACTTGCCGGCGCGCGCGCGGCAAGGCCGCCGAGGCCATAGCCCAGCGCGTAGCGATTATACCCGGCGAACAGTTCGTCGCCGCCATCGCCGGACAACGCCACCGTGACGTAGCCGCGCGTCAGCTTGGAAATGAGATGGGTCGGGATTTGCGACGAATCGGCGAAAGGCTCGTCATACATCTCGGCCAGTTGCGGCACGACCGCCAGCGCATCCGCCGCCGTCACCGTCAGTTCACGATGCTCGGTGCCGAGATGCGCGGCGACGGCGGCGGCGTACTTCGATTCGTCATAGCCCGCGACATCGAAGCCGATGGAGAAGGTGCGCACCGGCCCCCGTTTGGCCGCCACCATCAGCGCCACCACGGTCGATGAGTCGATGCCGCCGGATAAAAACGCGCCAAGCGGCACGTCGGAAATCATCTGGCCGCCGACCGCGTCGATCAACAGACCGTTCAGTTCGGCTTCGGCCTCAGCCGGCGTGCCGGTGAACGGGTTGGCGATGCCGGCGTTCGCCGCGTCGGCAATCGACCAGTATTGCCGGGCGGATATTTTCAGCGCCGCATCGATGCTGACGATCTCGCCGGCTTTGACCTTGGTGACTCCGCGAAAGATCGAATGCGGCGTCGGCACATAGCCGAAGCGAAGAAAGCTGGCGACCGAAGCCGGATCGATCTCGCGCTTCAGACCGGCGGCCAGCAGCGCCTTCAACTCCGAGGCAAAGCACAGGCCCTGCTCATTGGCCGTGTAAACCAGCGGCTTGATGCCGAGCCGGTCGCGGATCAGATGCAGCGTGCGCGTCGCGCGATCCCACAGTGCGATGGCGAACATGCCGTTCATGTCAGCCAAGGTGCGGTCGATGCCACGCTGCGCGAAGGATTCGAGAATGACTTCGGTGTCCGACGTGCCCCTGAATTTGAAACCGGCAAGTTCGGCCGACGCGGCGATTGTCGCGGCATTATAGACTTCGCCGTTATAGGAAATCACCCAGCGGCCATCGGCGGAAATCATCGGCTGCGCGCCGGTCTCCGTTAAATCGACAATGGCGAGACGCCGTTGCGCCAGCGCCACGCCGGTCGCGGCGTCCTGCCAGACGCCGGAGCCATCCGGCCCGCGATAGGCAATGGCGTCGGTCATAGCGCGCGCGCGACGCTCAAGGTCAGGGGCGCTGGCGCGGCCGGACGCGTCAATCAGGCCGGCTATGCCGCACATAAGAAGGCCTTCAAAGACATCATGAGTCCTGACGTTCAGCCGCCGCCGCGCGGACGAAAAAGTCGTGTATCCCGGATTTCAGATTGAATTGCGGCCGCCAGCCGGTGGCGGCCTGAAACAGCCGCGAGTCGCCGACGAAATTGCGCCGTTCGATCGGCTGGAGATCGGCCGGTTCCGGCACATGACGAATGTCGGGGCGGCACCCTATCCACGCCAGCGCTTCGTCGGCGATCATGCCGAACGCTTCCACCAGGGAGTGACCCTCCCCGGCCGCGATCACGAAATGGCGGCCGTCGCAAACCGTATCGGACGCAATCGCCGCGCAGAAAGCGGCCACCACATCTTCAAGATGGGTGAAGTCTCGGACATAGCCACCATCGCCGTAGATCGGCAAAGGGGCGCCTGTCATCGCCCGCTTCATCATGGCGTTGAGAATTCCCCGATTGGGATTCACGGAAGAACGGCCATATCCATAGACATTCGAGAGTCGCAGACTGCACGCCCGCACCACGCCGTGCGCGCTGGCCTCGCGCAGGATTATCTCGCACGCCAGCTTGTGGCGGTCATAGACCGAACACGGCCGATCTGGCGTGCGCTCGTCGACCGGATTCGCATGATCGACGCCGACGATCGTCGCCGTGCTGGCGAAAACAACCTTGACCGGCACGGCGGCCTTTTTCGCGGCGCGAACCAGCGCACGGACAGGCTCGACATTGATGATCTCATCGCCCGCCGGATCGCGCTCGGCGCAGCGCAGATCGGTCCGCGATGAAAGATGAACAATCGCAGTGGCGCCTTCGATCAGGCTGGACCACACTTGGTCGTCGCGCAGGTCCGCCTGCACGTGATCAGCCTCGGCCGGCGCTATATCCGAAGGCCGCGAAACAAGTCTGAGACGATGGCCTTCGGCGGCCAACCGCTGCGACAAGGCGCTGCCGATATAGCCGCGAGTGCCGGTAACGACGACGCTCATGGCGCCCGGCAATCAGCGGTCGGCATTGCCGGCATGGATGATCCCTCGCCTCACACGCCACGACCGGACAATCATCATCAGGCGGAAGAACAGCGCATCGAACCAGGACGCTGGCAGGATCGATGCCGAACCGAGCAACGCGACCGCGTTGAAGGTCGAGGTCAGGGGACGATCGGACGATCGCCAGAGCGCAACCAGGGACGGCAACCGGTAAAGGGCTCGATGGCGCTCCCTGATCTGCCGCCAGATCGTGCCCTGCATGCGGGCGGATTTGCTCAGCAGCATGCCGTCGGCACGAACGGTATAGATGAAGAGCGGTTTGGCAATTTCGAGGCCGCGATAGCCAGCTTCCGCCAGCCTGATATTGAACTCCCAGTCTTCCATGCCGTCGCGCATGGTCTCGTCATAACCCTTCGCGGCCGACCACGCGGATTTCCGTATCAGCATGCAATAGGGCAACCGGTTGAGAAAAAGCTGATCGAAGCGGTTGAACCGGCTACGCAGAACGCCGCCTAGGCCGCCGACGAGACGCATATGCGTGAACACGAAACCGACGTCCTCGGGCGCGGCTTGGAGCGCCGCGACGGTGACCGCCAGATATTCGGGGTCGAGCGCATCGTCGCAATCGAGCGGTAAAACCAGATCAGCGCGCGCTGCGCCGAAGCCGGCATTGCGCGCACCCGGCAGATAGCGGTTTTCCTGGTCGATCACCTGAACCCGCGGGCGAAGCTCGTCGAGCTTGCGCAAGGTCAACGGCTCGGTCGAGCCGTCATTGACAATGATGACTTCGAAATCGCGAAACGTCTGCGCCACAAGGCTCGCCATCAAGGCATCGAGAAAGCGCCCGCCATTATAGCAGGGCACGACGATGCTGACGGCCAGCCTCCTCTCTGAATCAGGCATTCGTGAATCTAGCGAGGATAATAGGACTGCGTTTCGCGGTGCCATCGCTCGAAAAATCCGGCGACCGCATTCCAGTCATCGCGAGGCGCGGGCGCATCGGCTTTGCCGGTTTTCTCGCCGGTTTTTCTGCCGATGACGCAGAGGATGTCGTTGTCGACATAATGATTGATAAAGGTGATCTCAAACCCACACTTCATCAGTAGCGCCCTCAACGAGTTGGCGCTCCAACGAAAGCAATGGGTGTCGGCGGGGATGTTGCTCAGATAGTTGTGCAAAGGCTTCTTGAACGGAACGAGAATCCGGCTTCCGGTCGCAACGCAGAAGCTGCCGTCAGGCTTCAAGAGACGGAAGGCCGATTTGACGAAATCGACGCAGGAGCTGCAATTTTCGACCGCCCACATCGCCGTTACAACGTCAAACGTGCCGCGCAAGTCTTCTCTCGCTGCGCCGTCCTCGGCTGTCCCAACCATGCACTGAATCCCGGACTTCGTCATCGCCGAACAATTCTTCTCCGACGGTTCGACGCCAAATGCTTTGGCGCCATAAGGCGGCGCATTCACGATTTCGATGAATTGCCCCTCCCCTGCCCCGAGATCGCACAGCTTCTTGTCTTGAAGGCCGATCTCGACATCGAGTGTTTCGGCGACGAATATCTGCCGCGCTTTCACGTACGGTGCTCTCGCCGTATAGTTGGTTTCGAACAGCGATTGAGACCAGGTGGCGGCCACTTCCTCGGAGGTGCGTCGTTCACGAACATAGATGAACCCGCAACTCTTGCAGATATGGATCGGCTGATCGTGGGTGTATTCGCGCGCGTGAGGTACCTCGACCGCGTCTGACGATCCGCAAATGTCGCAATTGAAAATCACGTTACCCTCTCAGTCGTTGCTGTCGTTCGGTTGAAGGCTTGCGCCCGACGGTTGCACGCTCATCATCGCCCAGATCTCGCCCCAGGGCGTGATCAGTTCGTCGACGTGAAGGCCGGCTTGCGCCATCTCGGCCCGGAATTCGGACTGACGCGGCTCGATCTTGTGATCCGGGTCGGAGTAATAGTTCACGCCGAGTTCGCGGCGCATCGCCAGTTTCCAGTCGCGCTCGAACAATGGCACCCGAATGAGAAACCGCCGCGCTTTAGTGGTCGCCTGCAACGCCGTCAGCAGGCCGACGCGATCCTTGATGTGTTCGAGAACGTTCGACAGCACGACGACATCCCAGGGGCCGTCCGGCACCGCCTTGGTGGCGTCGGATTCGACAAAAGACAGATTCGGCGGATTGTCGACGGCGCGGGCCTGCCCCAGCCGTCCGGGATCGTAATCGACGCCGGTCACCTTCGCCGCCGGCCGCGCGCGGGCGATGGAGCGGGCCACGGCGCCATAGCCGCAGCCGACATCAAGCACATGATCGCCGTCGGTGATGCGCTCGATGAAGAAATCGTGATAGCGGGTCAGCCTGTGCTTGGGATGCTCGCCGCGGCCGAACGCCATAGCGCGTTCGTTGACCGCCAGTTCAAGCCGGTCCTGCAACGCGAACAGGCGCCGCAGCCCTTCCGCGGGATCACCGCGCGACTCGAGCACGAACAGACCGAAAATCAGATTCTCCCGCAATTTTACCGGCAGAATGCGCCAGATCCGGGACAGGCCTGCCGCGACGACGAGCGCCGCGCGCTTGCTACTCATGAATGTTGTTCCAGCAGTTGGGCGAAGACGGCGCGGTGCCGGTCGAGCCAGTGGCTAATGTCAAAGCGTTCAACCGCACGCTGTCGTGCGGCCGAGGCATAGCCGTCCGGTGCGTGCGCGATTTTCATCATGCCGGCGGCGATCGCCTCAACGGGCGGAACGAGCGGGCGATCCCAGTTCTCCCCGCCGCAGTCTAACCCGATCCCGGCATCGGACCCAACCAATTCGGGAACGCCGCCGCTGGCTGAATAAACAATCGGCAAACCGCAGGCTAGCGCTTCCAGCACGGTATTCGGACAAGGATCGTTGTATTTCGTCATCACATAGGCATCGGCCGCGCCGTAAATCGAGGGCGCGTCCTCCTGCCGGTAGCGGCCCGAGAAGGAGAGACAGTTGCTCACCCCTAGCCGATCCGCCAAGGCGTCGGCCGTCCGCCGCGCGCCGGCATCGACGGTCCCGGCGATCTGCAACCGGGCATCGAGACCTTGCGCGCGTGCGGCCGCGAGACCTGCGATCGTACTTTCCAGCCGGTAGGACAGATGGTCGCCGATCTTGCCGGTAATCAGAAAGGTAAATGGCCGCCGCGCGCCGTGACGCGGCGCCGGCTTGAAACGACCGGTATCGACCGCGTTGTAAAGCACCTCGCCCGGCCCGGCCCGCACGCCGAGAAACTTCTCCGCGGCGCGGCGGCAGAATTCGCTCTGGTAGAACACCCAGTCGGCGGCGTAAAAGGCCTCGCCCATGATCCGGTTCGGCGTCTTCCAGTCGCCGGCGTACCACCCGGGATAGAACACGCCGTTCTGATTGACCACGATCGGAATGCCGCGCGCCTTCAGAAGGCGCAGCGCCGGGGCCGGCAGATAAGGCGCGTTGCTCAGGAGATAGACCAGGTTGAAGCCGAGCGGATGATCTGGGAAATGCTCGGACAGCCGCTTGACCTTGACCAGCGGCCCGCCGACATCGCCGACACGCGCGCCGCCATAATGCACGGCGAGCCTGGCGCGCCTTGGCAGCAGACAATTGATCGCGGCCTGCGTGCCGCGCACGAAGCGGTAGGCCTTGCGGGCAATTGTCTTGATCGGTGAATCCGTATGCTGGCTATCGGTCCCGGTCGACAGCAACGAACGAAGCCGTTGATTCACCGCTTCGGCTTTGCTGCGAGCCCGCGCCAGCGGCAGCATCGCGCGAAGCTCGAGCGCCTGAAGCATCGACAGTCGCCGCGGCGGCCGTGCTTGCGTGAGAACTTCCGCCATAAAGCGCAAATATTCATCCGCTGTCGCGGCGATGCTGCGCGACGGCAACGCCGCGCGTAGGCTGTCGATCCGCGCCGCGACCTTGTCGATGGCGCCAATCACATCGCCGACGCCCTCGAACAGCGCGCCGCCTTTGCCCAACAGTTCGGGGTGCCCGCCGCTGTTGAGCGCTACCGCGGGCAGTCCAGACGCCATCGCCTCGATCAGTGAATTCGAGCACGGATCGTCGACGCTTGCCGTGACGTAGATATCGCCTTTACGCAACAAATCCGCCAGCCCGGCGTTATCCTGCGGCGGCACATGCTCGATATTGCGGAAACTGATTGGACTATTGCCGACGAAGGTCATTTGGTAGCGGCTGAAATCGAGATTCTCGTCCAGATGACGATATATCTCGAATCCCTTGTTCCAGTTTGCCGACCAGCTTGATGCGACAAGCCGGATCCGTCCGCCGGGTATCGCCGGCGGCGCGGATGTCCGGAAATAAACCGCCCCCGGCGCATTGAGGATCACCACGGAGCGGCGCGGCGGCGCCATGCCGAGCGCCAGATTGGCGCGCTCGCTATAGGCGCTCTGGAACACGATGCCGTCAGCAATTGCCCTGCCCAGCGCGTGGATCAATTTATCGACGTGACGATTGGCGCCCCGGTAGCGCGAGACCGGCCCATCGATACGCTGAATGAACGGCGTATCCGGCAGCGCCTTCTTCCACGCGATGACATCGGCCGCGCTGTTGAAGCTGTCGAACAGCACGACGTCGGCCTCGCGGGGTGACGGCGCCCAGGCGTCGACCCGGCGCAGCTCCTGCCGCAGCGCGCTGAGAAACTGGTTGCTGCCGCCCCACGGGCCTTCGCGGAACGGAAACAGGATATGGATCTTTGCCGGCTCAGCCACGGCACCAATCCGTCAGCTTTTCCGCCCAGGTGTAGCGGTCATAGGCCTGGCGAACCCGCGCCGAATCGAGACTGCGCTGCCGCAGCGCGGCGAGAGCCGCGCGGGCGTCGCCGCCGAAATCGTCGAGGAAGACAATGCCGTCGTAAAACTCCGCCATCGCCTGATAGGACGGCAGGCGATTGGCGACGATCGGGATGCCGAGTACGGCGAATACCAGCGCCTTGAAGCTGCTGTTGTTGATCGTGTAGGTCGAATCCAATGTGCGCGGCAGGAAGGCGATGTCGCAGCGGCGTAGCGCATCGGGGAAGCCGGCGTGATGCCAGCGCTCGAATTCGTAGCGAAACGAAAGCGCCGGCGGCTTTTCGGCAATGATCCGTGTCCGCCCGTCGAGCAGATCGGCATAGGCGTCGAGCGGCGGCGCCTTCACCGCGACGCCGGACCAGCCGAACACCGGATTGTCCCAATTGATGGCCCTCTTGACCACCGCGAAATGCTGGAGATCGACCGGATCGGTCATGATGAACACGTTGCTGTTGTAACGCCGCGCGCTCTCCGCGATACCCGCGGTCGGCACGCAGACGCCGTCGACGATGGAGGCGATGGCGCGCGACGAGGAGACGTGTTCATCATCAGCCGCCTCGTGCCGATCGAAATAGTCGACACAGGTGTCCCAATAGACGCGGTCGGCGATATGCCGGAGCATCCTTACGACCGTGACCGATTTGCGCAGCATGCCGCGGTGATAGATCGCGACGTCGTAACGCCGCAACGGATTGTTCACCGAGACGTCGTGGCCGAGCGCGCGCAGCGGCTCGACCATCTGCAAGGCGCGAATCCAGATCGCCGACTGCACGCGGTCGTAGTCGCGCCGCCAGGTCGGGATGAAGAGTCCGATGCGCATGAAGACGTCTAAGGCCGGGCCACATCGACCCGGACGCGGCGACGCGACCAGTCGCGGGCGGGCCGCTCGACAAAGTAATAGGTCAGGGCACTGACCAGCAGGATTGCTGCCAACAACAGAAAGCACGCCACCGCGAACTGCAATGCCGGCAACTGAACAACAGGATGCCCGTCTATAATGGCCCTCGGCAAATTAAGGAATCGCCGCATGGCGATATGGAACGCATGAATGACGGGATAATGGGCTATATAGAGCGAATACGATATCATTCCGAGCCAGGCCAACGGCCAGCTCCGCAGTATGGCCTTGAAGCGGCTCTCGGCGCCATTTGCGACCGACAGCACAATGGCCGCCGCAAAAACAAAAATGAGCGCCAATTCCCAAAGCGATCCGCGAAGCGGGAGCGACAAATAGATGATCAAGGCCAGAGTCGAAAGCGGCGCCAGGATGGCAGGCAACACGACAGCTTTTGTCTTCAATGTTGCAGACACCTCGGCGACCAGACAGCCGGCGAAAAAGCCGCAAATACAGAGGACCAGGCGCGAAAACGAAAAAGCAGGGGGCCAGTCCACAATCAAGAAGATCGCCGAGGCGACCACCAGGACGACAAACGCAACATTTTTCCGCGCCGGCGCCAGCAACACGACGCCGGCAAACAACGCATAGACGTAGAATTCCGTCGATACTGTCCAACTCGGGCCGTTAAACGACGAGGGCTGGACGGAGAAGCCCAGACCCTGAACGAGAAACAGATTCTCGACAAACTCGCGCGGCCCCGAGAAACCGGGTGCGAAAGCCGGCGATACGGATCGCGCACAAACACCAGCTTGACGACTTCAAATCCCGCCATCACCAGGAGAAACAGCAAATGCACGGGGTAAAGGCGGGCGAAACGCAGAAACTGAAACCGCGCCGCGTCGGTCAACGTGGCGATCCGCTCTTTGTAAGTCAGCGCGATAACAAAGCCGGACAACACGAAAAGAACTCGACCATGCCACCGGCATTGCGGAAGAAACTGATTGCATAGAAATCGGTGTTCCACGGCGGAATGTGCGCGGCGACCACGGACAAAGCCGCCAGCCCCCTGAGGCTTTCGAGCTCGATTATCTTCTCCTTCGTCACCATGGAAATGGACCTGCCATACTTACGCTTCAGTATTCCACTTGAAGACCGGCAGCTTCTCGGTGAGAAGGGAGCGCGGATTGTAGGCGTAAAGCTTGATGCCCGCCGGCGCCAGATGGGCTTGCCAATCGCCCAGGATGTCGACGACGCCGTTTCGAACGGTGTTGTGCCGCTCGGCGGACGAACTGCCGTGAAAATTCTTGTCCGCGGGCGCCCATTTCTGCGCTTGCGCGTCCCAACCCATCGTCAGATCGGGCGGCAGCCAGAAGTACCGGTTGTCGTACAAGTCGACCCCCGTGAGAACGATCTCCTTGTAGCCCAATGAGACGGCGAGGCTGACGGCCGTGCACAACGTGCCCGCGCGATGCACGAGAAAGTTCGACGAATTCATGAACGGATAGCGCGACACCTTGTCGGAAAAGAAAAGCCGCAGCGGCCGTTCCTTTTTCCAAAACCCGAAACCGAGGACGCGGTTGCAGAAAATCGAGGTGAACCCCTTCTGAAAGTGAAACACGGTCTTGTCGAGAAACCGGTTTCCGTCGATCGACGAAACGATCTCGTCAACATCGCCGCGCCATGCCAGATTGCCCTCGACGGACTCCATGCCGGCCCTGAGGACGAAATAGGTTATTGGCGTCTTGTGCAGGTAATAGGTGCCGTTGTCGCCGATCGCGTTGAGCGACGCCCCGCTGCCGAACACGAAAACCCGATCGGACGTCTTCCGTCTCTTGAGTTCGTCGTCGTCAAGCAGGTTGTACTCATGCAACCGCTGTCTCGCCAACCGCCAGGCGATGAAATGCTCGCTGATCAAGCGGCGGAAAACCGACCACGACGTGTTCTGGTACATCCAGACGACATTCCGGATCACCGAGGCCCAGTTTCCGATATAGCCCATCAGCGTTTGCATGAAATTTCCAACGACGCCCGGTTTCGATGCCGGGACCCCGGGATCAGATTTTCTCGGCGACGCAATGGATTTCCGAACAGAAGTGATTCGTGTCGAGCACGGCCTGCATCGCGTCGACCTTCGCGGCGACGCCGCGCTCGTAATATTCGATCAGTCTTTCCGACACTTTGTTGGCTTGCAGCCGCACGCGAATGCTTCTGTGCAGATCCATCATGTCGGTCCCGAAACGCCATTCCGCGATGGGCCGCACGCCGATCATGCCGTTCATTTTCCCGATCGAGCCTTCGGTGAACAGGTGAGTATGGCCGGCCGACAATTGCCGCGGGAATACGTCGGGGAAGATGTTTTCCAGGATCACGGAAAACGAGAACATCGGCACCGAATAGAACAGCAAGCGCGACCTGCTCTTCTGGAACGCTTCGAAGAATTTGTGCGGCTCCCTGAGATGCTCGATCACGCCGATCGCGGAGACGATATCGGCCTCCGATTTCAGAATGCTGTCGAAGAATGCGTCCTCTTCGGTATGCGCGAGCGGCGCGGCATTGGTCAGCCGCCGGATCTGGCCGTTGCCGAAATCGACCATCGTCTTGCTGACGTCGATGCCGGTCGCCGCCATGCCCCGCAAATGCAGCGCGTAAACAAGATAGCCGCTGCCGCAGCCGACATCGAGCACCGTGTACTTCCCGGCCGGAAGACTGCTTATCAGGAAATCGGCTTTGGGCGCATAGATGTCGGCGACGCGCTTCTCGTAATCCTTATCGATGTACGTCGCGGCATAGTCGCCGCCGTCTTCGGCGATGTAGAGCTTCTCGACGAAGGCCTGCGTATCGTCAAAACAGCCGTTCAAATGCGAGCAGGACGGACAGAATTTATAGTCGACGCCGTGCGACGTGAAATCCGCTTCCTGCGGCAGCGCGCCATGGCACACCTTGCACGCCGTCCTTTGCGGCTGCGACGCATAAAAGCGATTCTGCTCTTCGGCCTTGTCGAGCAGCTTCTTGTTCTCGGCGAAGAATTCCCGCTTCGTGTTCAGATAGAATGCCGAGGATTTCGAGTACTTCGTGACGATGGGAGCCGGCGCGGTCTTCTCGGTCATCTGACTATCCTTGATTTGCCGCGGGCCGGCATCGCGCCGTCAACCGCGTGAAAGCCTACAGGCGCGGCGGAAACCTGAGCTTCCACTGATTGCCCTCGAACTTCCAGATTTCCGAATTGCGGTGACTGTCGACGAGATTCTGAAACTCGGTCTCGCTTAAGCCGAGATATTCTAGATTCTCGTCCATGAACGACTGCGGATACTCATCGTCGTATTTGCAGACGAGATCGTATCCTTCTTCGCGGGTGATATGCCCGTTCTGGATCAGCCGCGACGCGTCGCGCACGGTCCGGCCGAAGCCGAATTTGATGTACTGCATATAGTAGTAAAGATTGTCGATCTTGTCGTCGAGGCTGTCGAAATTTGTGAACGTTCCGTCGGTGCGGCCTTTCGGATCGAGCTTGAAGTCGATCTTGTCGCGAATGTAGTTGTAGTTCTCGTACATGCTCCATTTGAAGAAATACGAGAAGTACATCGCCTTGACCCCGGCCTGCGCGACGGCGTCGGCGTCCGGATATATATAGGTCGCCAGATCGCGCTCGGATATTTCGTCGTCGACCCAGTTCTGCGGATCGTCGCCTATCTGATTCTCCAGGATCTCGGTCAAATCCTTCACCTTGCGGTGCTCCTCGCTCAGCACGCGGCCGCCATATTCGCTTTCGCCATGCTCGGCATAGAAAAGCAGCGGAATGCCGAACTTGACGGCGACCTGGACGGGAATCGAATTGATTCCGGCGTCCCAGGCCACTTTCGGATTGCCGCGCTCGATGAAGAACCGCCTCGAGAGCCGGCGCGCCACCTTCTGGTTCGGCCGCACCATGAAATGGTCGAAGCCGAGCTTGAGCATTTCCTCGCGATTGTGGATGCCTAATTCGTTCGGCAGCAGCGGCGAGAAGGTCACCAGCAGCGGATTGAGACCGAACTCGAATTTCAGCTTGTGGGCGATCGCCGAGCTGTCCTTGCCGCCGCTCCAGGGAACGATGCAGTCATAGGGTCCGGAGCGCGGACGATAACGCTCGACATATTCAAGAAACTCTCGGCGGCGCGCGTCCCAATCGATCTTTTTCTTCTCCTCGGCGTTCAGACAAGCATTGCACACACCATGCGCGTCGAAGACCACGCGCGGTCTGGAATTCGGCGTCAGGCATTTCTTGCAGTAAATGACGTCCATTGTTTATGGCCTCGAGCGGGGTAAGTTCTAGCGGACCAACAGGCCGGCGTTGCGGAGATAGGTTTTGGCACTTTTGATGCTGCTTTCCGTGAAGTGGTAAATATTGGCGGTGCAGGCCGCGTCGGCGCCGCCCTCCCGCAAACCGCCGACGAAATGGCCCCAGTTTCCCGCGCCACCGCAGATGAGCACCGGAATTGACACCGCTTCGGTGACGCTGCGGCAAAGCTCCAGATCGTATCCGCTCAGCGATCCGTCCCGGTCTATCGAAGTCACAAGGATCTCGCCGGCGCCCAGGCGCGCACCTTCCCGCGCCCAGTCGGCCGGGCTGCGGCCCGTCGGCTCCTGGCCGAAGCTTCCGTAGACCTGGTACGCGCCGTCCGCCTCACGCTTGGCATCGATCGAGAGCACAGCGCATTGCGTGCCGTAAAGATGCGCTATTTCAGTGATCAGTTCCGGCCGCTGCAAGGCACCGGTATTGACGGTCACCTTGTCGGCGCCGGCGGCAAGATACTTGCCGACGTCTTCGGCGCTCCGGATGCCGCCGCCGGCCGTGACCGGCACGAAACACCGTCGCGCCAGGCCGCGCACGACGGAAAAGAAGGCGCTCCGATCGGAGTTCTCGCCGCGCGTGACGTCGAGCACGACAATTTCGTCGATCGACCAGGCGTCGACGAAATTCAATGTATAGCGATAATCCGGCTGAAACAGCTTGGTGCGGAACAACACGCCATTATTGAACGTGAGGACGGTGATCAGGCGTTTACGCAGCATCCGCGAACCTTAGATAGTTCTCCAGCACCTTGAGTCCGTAACGCTGGCTCTTTTCCGGATGCGGCTGCATGCCGAACACATTGCCGCTTTGCAACGCCGCGGCAAACGGACCGCCGTAGTCGCAGACGCCGACGACAATATCCGGATCGTCGGCGACGATGCCGAAACTGTGCGTGTAATAGAACAGCGCGTCTTTCGGGACGTCATCCCATAACGGCGACGGACGACACTGCTGGACATCATCCCAGCCGACATGCGGGACACGAAGCGTCGAGTCGCTCGGGTTCAACCGTCTGACCCGCGCCGGCAACCAGCCGAGCCCGCTATGAAATCCGAACTCTTCGCTTTCAATGCACAAGAGCTGAGCGCCAAGGCAAATGCCGAGCAGCGGCTTGCCGCCCTGCACCAGCCCGGTGAGCGGCGCAACCAGGCCGCGGTCGTGCAACTTGGCGATGCCGTCGCCGAACGCGCCGACGCCCGGCAGAATCAGGCAATCGGCGGCGGCGAGATCGTCGGCCTGCGAGGTAACGACAGCGGTCGCGCCCAAAACCTCGATGGCGCCGACCACCGACGTTATGTTTCCCAGACCGTAATCGATGATAGCGACGTTCATTCCCGCAACTCCGCGGCATCGCGGCGTCCGCGCATGCCTTCCGATTCGATAAGGGCGGCGATCGAGAACATCGGCGATGAAAACCGTTCCGCCCGTTCGCATGCCGCTTCGTAGTCGGCCGCGGTGTCGACCGTAAAGGTATTTCCGCATCCTGCCCATGCCGGCCGCGGCTGAAGCCGCCGCACAACAAACTCATCCTCATGGTCGTAAATGAAAAGCGTCAAATGCTCCCGCTGAGCGGCCGACAACCGATCGGTCTTGTGCAAGCGCGTCATGACCTCTGCCCGGTAAATCTCGGCGTCGAGCCCGACGGGGAAAAGGCCTTTGGTTGTCGCCAGATCGAAAGCATCAAGGCTTTCCGCCTGCCCCAGACACCAGGTGACAAATTCGGCGTCGATGAAGGGGCAATCGCCTGTGGCGCGGACGACGGTATCAAACCCGTATTGCTCAGCCGCGCCGACATACCTGGCAACCAGGTCGTTTTCGTCGCCGCGATAGACCTCGGCGCCGCTCTTGCTGACGACATCGGCCAACCGGTCGTCGGATTCGAGATTTGTCGTCGCCAGGACGACGGTCCCGGCGGCAAACGGCGACAGCCGGCGCAACAGATACAGGATCATCGGCATGCCCCGCAGGGGCAACAGCGCCTTTCCGGGCAGTCGCGTGGACCGCGTCCGTGCCGAAACAATCAGGCCGACATTGCCGAGCTTCACGAAGTCTCCCCGGCCATCAACTGGGCGATGCGGAGTTTTTGCGCGGAATCGATCAGGAAACATTCGGCGCTTGGCACGACGAAGCTCACGATCGAATGGCCGGTCAACGAGCCGCTCGGCAGGTTGCGATTTCGCGTCGCGACACAGCTCAACACGTCTCGATAGACCACGTCGTAATCGGTACGCAGCTCGCCGGAGCGGTTAAGGGTTTCGAGGCCGTGCCGGGTCCGCCGAAAAAGCTGGCTGCGTATTTCCTCCACCGCGGTGACGGAATCGGCTCCGCCGAGAGCAAGCGTGCCGATGGCCTCGTCGATCGTATCCACGGTCACGAACGGCGACTGGAGGTATCGCACCAGCGTTACGCCCCTCAGTTCAGGATCGAACTTACGCGCAATCATCTCAAGGGTCGGAACGATGCTCGCGGTGCGGATCGTGCTTTGCGCGTCGCGAAGGACGAACGACAGGCGCGGGTCGTTGTATCGGCCGACGGCTTCACCCGTCTCTTCCGTGTCGCTGGTCACGACGACATGATCGAACATCGTCGAGGAAAGACACGCCTTGATGCTCCGCTCCAGCAACGTCGCGCCGGCAATTTCCTGCTTCCACAAATCAGGCACAAAGTCGAAGCCGCGCCGGCACGGGATGACGGCGATGATCGGACGCAGCGCCGCAAGCTGGTTGTTGACGGCGTCCTTTTTTATCTGCCGCCGCGCATTGATAATGCGCTGCGAGTCGGAGGTCAGATTGGCGTCGTGGCGGCGGTAGTAGAAAAGCGGCAGGTTGACGTTGGCGCACTTGTAGCGCAGCGCCACCTTGCTCCAGAGGTCGAAGCCGTCCTGCGCGCCCAGATCCTCGCGATACCCGCCGATTTCGTTGAGGATCGACAGGCGGATCAGCGTGCAGGCGCCGTTCGGCGGCATGTCGAGCTGATGGTTCTCGCTGTACAGGCGATGCCGGCGCTCTTGCGCGAAGATCTTGCCGAAATCGTCGAACAAATAGTAGTCGGGGAAAACCAGCGCCACGTCCGGGTGCCGGTCCAGCGCATTGCCGAGCACCAGAAGAATGTTCTCGTCGAACACGTCGTCGCCGTCGAGGCGGATGACGTATTCGCCGCGCGCCTTGCCAAGCGCGAAGTTGCAGACCGCGGTCAGGCCGATACCTTCGGTGCGATACACCGAGATTTTCGGGTGGCCGCGGTACAGATTCATGACCTCCGGCGTTTCATCGTCGGAGCCGTCGTCGATGACGACGAGCTCCCAGTCTTCCACCGTTTGCCGCAGGACGCTCTCGATGGCGTCGCTCAGATAGCGGCCGTAATTGTGCGACGGGATGTAGACGGTAAAGCGAGGGCGGTTCATCTCAGAGCGCTTCCTTGAAGGCGTTGCGGAATTCCACGAGCGTTTTCAGTTCGTCGGGCGTCATGCTGCCGCTGTGGTCGGGGCCGTACATTTCTTTATCGAGCGTGAAATGCTTTTCGATGATTTGCGCGCCGCGCGCCAGCGCCGCGATCGGGGCGACGACGCCGATCGTATGATCGCTGAACCCCTTATAGCGCGTGAAATCGACCGATTTCAGGTGGAGATCGGACAGCGGGGTCGGATACTTGGCGATGCAGTAGAGAAAGTCGACGCCGCCCGGCGCGTCGATTCTGGGGAATTCCGGCTGGTCCCAGAAGCCGAGCGACACCAGCATCCGCTTCCCGGTTTTTGCGACCGCCTGGATAAGCGCGGCATCCTTTATCGAGCGCGACGCTATCTTGTGGCGACGCGCGCCGATCTCCTCAAGCCAGGCGAGGCGTTTGGTGTCGAACACCGACGCCATGAACTCGATGCCGGCTTTTTCGCACTCCTCGGCCAGCAAGCCGACGTCGGCGCGCGACAGCTCAGTCTTGCAATTGTAATCGTACCATTCGTTGCCCTCTTTCTTGAACAGGGCGCGCGCGTCGAACAGCTGAAATTTCGCGACGTCGGCGCCCGACGCCTTCGCTTCGCGGATGAGCCGCCGCGCCAGCTCCATGTCGCCATTATGGTTCTGGCCGATTTCAGCGATGATTTCCATGGAAGCCTCTCTCGATCCAGTCATTGAGCATGATCATACAAAAAATGGAGTGGCCGTTGAGCCTTTGCTTGTCGTGCAGCATCGCCTTCGCCACCTGCCCGGCATTCGGCGATATGATGCCCAGCCGGTTTAGGCCGGAGTCGGGCGCGAACGTGGCGTCGACCAGATCGGACCATCCGTTCTTGAGCCAGTGATCGATCGGCACGTTGAAGCCGTGCTTGGGCCGCGCAACGACCTCTTCGGGCAGAATATCCGCGAAAGCGCGCCGCAGCGCATGCTTCAAGGTGCCGTCCGGCGCCACCATATGGCGATACTGCAGCTTCCTGGCATGGGAGAGCACGGCGGGCGCGGCGAATGGCGCCCGGCCTTCGACCGAGTAAGCCATCGTCATGCGGTCGAGCTTCGTCAGCATCTCGTTGGGAAAGTAGAATTCCCGGTCCTGGTCGATGAAATCGACCGGCGCCGTACGCCGGCCGAGCGTATCGAAGTGGCGAAGCGACGGCATCAGACCGTCCTGGAAATCGCCGGCGAACAGCGACGCTTTCTCGTCTTCATGCGCGTAATAATGCCAGGCCCAAGCCTGCGCCTGCGGCGGCAGCGCATCGATCGCCGCCAGGCGCGCGCCGATCGGCACGCCGAAATTCTGGAACGACACGACGCCTTGCGGCGCCGCCGAGCCGTCGCGGTCGCGTCCGGCCAGATAGCTGTACCAGGAATAGCCGCCAAAGGCCTCGTCCGCCCCATCGCCGGACAGCAGCACTTTGAGCCCTACCTGCCGCGCCGCGTGCGCGACGGCGAGAATGCCGAGCCCCGACGACACCGCGAAAGGCTGATCGCCGTGCCGGCAGAATTGCGCCAGTTCGCCCCGGAACGTATCGGCGGTGACGCGGATGGAATGATGTTTCGACCCGATGAGCTTCGCGGTTTGCGCCGCGGCAACCGATTCGTCGGCATTGCCGTGATAGGGGTCGTGCAGATCCTCGAAGCCGATGCTGAATGTGTCGAGCTTCTCGAGATCACGCGCCGCGATGGTCGCGACGATGGAGCTGTCGAGCCCGCCGCTCAGGAAGCTACCGATCGGCACATCGGACAGCAATCGGCTTCGGACGGCTTCTTCAACAACGCGCCTGGTTTCTCGGACGACGAAATCGTCCGAGAGCGACTCGAGCGGCTGAATGTTGAACTTGTTTTGATACGCCTTCAGCTTGGTCGCACCGGCTTGCACCACCAGAAGGTGGCCGCGCGGCAAAGCCTTGATCGCGCTGAATATCGTCGCCGGCTCGGGCACCCACAGAAATGTCGGAAAATCCCAGACCGCCTGCCGGTTCAGCGTCAAATCGATCTCCGGGAATCGCCGCAGCGCGGAAATTTCCGAGGCAAACACGACCTCGCCCGGGCCCGGCTCGGAATAATACAACGGCTTTTCGCCCGGCAGGTCCCGGGCGAGAATGAGCTTGCGCTCGTCCGCGACCCACAGCGCCGCGGCAAACATGCCGTCAAGATGCTCGAACAGATCCTCGCCGTAGTGCTCATACAAATGGCAAATCACCTCGCCATCCGAATGCGTTCGGAATGTATGGCCCTTGGCTTCGAGCTTTCGCCGCAGCTCGGGGTAATTATAGATTTCGCCGTTGTAGAACAGAACGACGTTCTGCCGGTCGCCGTATAATGGCTGATTGCCGCCGGCGATATCGTTGATCGAAAGCCGGCTCATGCCGCCGCCGAATTCGCCGGCACGGCAAAAGCCCACCGAATCGGGCCCGCGGTGGCGCAATGCACCGACCATGTCTTCAAGAACCCCGTGAGCGACGGGGCGGCGTAGGTTATACCCGGCTATTCCACACATCGATTTTACAGGACTTAGGCTTTGACGTTTACAGGATCTGCGCGAGGGCGGACGAAAGCCGGCCCAGCAACCGGTCGTAGGTCAGCTGCTCGGCGACCATGTCGTAGGCATTGTCGGCGATACGTTGGCAATAGGCATCGTCGCGAAACTTGCGCACGACATCGTCGATATTGCTGAAGTCCTTAGCAAGCGGAATATAGTGCGTATCCGCCGCCATGAAGCCGTCGTAGCGGCCTTCGAATAGAATCTGAGCGGTCTTGCACGCCGCCGCCTCGACCTGCCGGCCGCTGATGATGCGCATCGGCACGCCGGTCGGCGGCGTATTGAAGAAGATCGCCTTCAACTCCGGCCAGGTTATGCCGGGATGCGCTTTCATGTAACTCAGGACGCGCGTCCGCAATTCGTCGGTCAGCTCGAAATAATCGCCGCCGGACTCGGTGCCGATCTGGCCGCGGCACCGATTGAGGAAGGCCGCGTAGCCCACCATGTCAAAGCGATCCGACTCTTGAAGCGATATATCCGTCGTCAGGCCGAGCCGCGGCGCGTTCGCCACAAAGAAGTCGGCGATCTCGGTCTTGTCGTTGTTGCCCAGATACCAAGGCGCTTCGAGCGACCGATAGCCGATGTCGATGTCGCGCGCGCCAAGCGGCGTGACCGGACGGAACACGCTCAGGTCGCACCCAGTGTTGGGAATGCCGATGGCTTGGCAGCCGAGCGCCGCCCGGTACATGTCCAGCACGCGCTCGTCGGTGCTTTGCGAGACCAGCAGCGATACGCCGAGCTCCTTGGCGAAGCGGACCTTGTCCGGCATCGACTTGTATTCGTTGCCGATGAAGTAAACCTTGGGCTGCGGGCAGCGCGCCATCAGCCAATAGGGAATCCGCTTCAGGCGCCGCTCGTTCGAGAACACCGAGTGCAGCATAACGATGGCGTCGATGCTGGCGCCGCGCAGCTTGGCGAAGAGCGAGTGCCAGTCCTGAAACGTCGCCCGCGCCATGTTGAAGGCCAGCGTCTCGAACAGGGGACTGCCAATGAATGCCCGCGGCCAGCCGTGCTGGTACGACAGCGTGGCGTTCACCTCCGACTCCCAGTAGAGCAACGCAATCGACGGCGGGCGCGTCACGGCGCGGAACTCAGCTCCTTCAGGCCCATGCGGCGCGTGATATTGCGGCAGACCAGCCCGATCCCCTCGCGCAGCGACACCTTCGGCACCACGCCGAGCAGATCGCGCTGGCGATCGAGCGTCGGACGCTTGATCAGCGTCATGCGGCTCGGCAGGTCCTTGATCGTAATCAGCGACCGGTCCGCGCCTAGCTCCGTGCGGATCATTTCGGCCATTTCCTCGATCGGCACGATCTCGGGATTGCCGATGTTGATGACCGAGTAGTTCTTCACATGCGCCGCGGCCTCGATGGCGCGGACGGCGTCGGTGACATGAAACCAGCCGCGCATGCTGCCACGATGAACCTCGATCGGCTTGCCGAGCGCCAGATTTTGCGCGAAGCGGATCATCGCCGATCGATGGTCACCAAGATCCTCGTCTTCGTCATACATCATGAAGGGCCGCAGCGACACCGCGCGCAGGCCGTGCGACCGCACCTCGTATTCCACCAGTTGTTCGCCAAGGAATTTCGACAGACCGTAGCGGTTGTTCGGCTTCGGATTGGAAATCGATTCGTCCATCGGGTCGCATTCCGGGCCGTAAACCTCGGAAGTCGAAAAGAACACCGTCATCACCTTGGCGCGCTTGCACAGTTGCAGCACATTGTTGAGGCCGCCGAGATTGGTGGCGATGGCGAGGCTGCCGGCCTGTTCGCAGGTCACGCGGCTGACCATGGCCGACAAAAGGAACACGACATCCGGGCCCCAGTCGAAGGCCGGCAGCAGATCGACCGGGCTGTTGATGTCCGCCATCAGATAATTCGGCCGCCAGCCGGGGCGCGCGTCGGACTCGTAGACCTCGTAGCCTTTGCTGCGAAGATATTTGACGAGGGGCACGCCGATATTGCCCTCCGAGCCGAGCACCAGTGCTTTTTTCATCGCGAAACTCCGGAAGTCTGATTGGATTCGATCGTGCTGATGACCCGCGCCGGGACGCCGCCGACCACGCTGAAAGGCGGGACGTCCTCGGTCACGACGGCGCCGGCGGCGACGACGGCCCCGTTGCCGATAGTGACGCCGGGCAGCACCACCGCGTTGACGCCGATCCAAACGTCGTCGCCGATGCGCACCGGCGCGGTCGTGTTCTTGTTCCAGCGTGGCAGCGCGATCGGATGGCCGACGGTGACGATGGCGGCGCCGGCCGCGATCAACACACGGTCGCCGATGGTCAAACCGCCGCCGGCGCGCAGAACGACGTTCTCGCCGATGTCGATCTTCGTTCCGAGGCGCAGCGATTCCGGATGATAAATGATCACCGGCATGCGCAACCGGACCTCGGCGCCGGCTTCGGCGCAGCGCGACAACTGATAACGCGCGCGCAACAGTCCGGCGAGGCGGTCGATGCGCGACAACATCGCGCCCGCCGCCCGCAGCAATCCCTCAACGGCTGGGTTACGTCGACGCATCAGGCAATCTTCGCATGGCGTGGCAGGCTGGTGAGAAAACCGATGACGAAGTAGGCCGCCATGGCCAGCACGGCGACGATGCGCGCCAGGATCAGGCCGCTGATGCCGTAAGGCACCAGCACCGCGTAAAGCGTCAGCAGAACCAGCGGGTAGCCGACGTTCGGAATGTACACATACATCGGGCGCTTGGTCACTTGCAGCGCGGAGCCGAGAAAGGTTGTCGAGCCGAACACGGCAGTGACGAGCCAGAGCCAGCGGCCGTATTCGGCGGCTTCGCTGTAACGCTCGCTGAACAGCAAGGTGACCAGGGCCGGCAACAGCAGAAACCCGACGATGCCGACGACGATGGCGCCCAGGGTCAACAGCCAGAACCGCTGCCGCATGGCCTGCCACGCGGCCTGGATGCTGTCGGTGCCATAGATCGCCGGCGCCAGCGACTGCCCGAACACGGAAAAGGCCGCCTTGAGCTGGTTGGGAAACTGCAGCGCGATGACATAGATCGCAACGTCCTGCGGCGAGTAGACGTGATTGAGAATGATGACGTCGACCGCGAGCAGGCCGCTCAGGCCCATGGCCAGGCTCGAATGATGGCCGTATTTCACAATGGACTCGTCGGTCGCGCTGTTCGACTGCCGCGCGGCGATGCGTTTCAGCACGGCGGCATTCACCAAGGCCGCCAACCCGAAATAGAGAACGGCGACGATCCAGAGCTGCGTGACGGCACACAGGGTCGCGACGACGACGGCGACAACGCTCGTTGCTCCGACCAAAGCGCGCTCGATCGCCAGTTCGCGGAACAACGACTTGCCGTTGATCCACGAAAGCCAGATGTCGGACGTATTGTAGATCGGGAACAGAATGGCGGCGGCGACCAGCCCGGCCGCGATATGATGCGAGCCGCCGGGGCCCCATGCGTAATACACCGCCGCTGCCAGCAGCCCGAAACCGGCCACGGCATTGGCGAAAACTTTGGAACGCAGGATCGGCGCGAAATTGCCGTCGATATTCTTGGCCGCCGACATCATCGCCGCTTGCGCGGTGCCGACCAGGCAGAACGCACCGGCGAGGCTGGCGAAGGCGATCAGCACGCGGAATTCGCCGAACATTTCCACCGGCATCCAGCGCGCCCAAACGGCGGTCGCGGCCAGCCCGCACACCATCGTGAACGCTTGTGCAACGGCCAGCCACCCGGCCCCGCCGAGAAATGCACGCAAGCTCATGCGGCGAAACAGGCTCATGCAACCGCGCTCCGCGCGCTGGCCTGCCGTCGCAAAATGCCGGCGATCTTCTGCGCGGCAAAGCCGTCGCCGTAGGCGACAAGCCGCGTCGCAGGCACATGGCGCTGCTGGTGCGCGACCGCCGCGAGGATGACGTCGACGTCACCCCAGGCAAGCCTGTTCCAGCCCGACACCACCGTCTCCGTCCATTCCGTTTCCGGCCGGATGGTGACGCAGGGCGTCTCGACGAAGCATGCTTCCTTCTGCACGCCCCCGGAATCGGTCACGATCAGCCACGCATTCTTTTGCAGCACCAGCATGTCGAAATAGCCGACCGGGTCGATCAATTTTACGTTCGCGGCCAGTGAGATGTTGCCGGCACGCAGGCGCGACAGCGTGCGCGGGTGCGCCGGGAACACGACGGGCCTATCGAGGCGGCCGAACGCCTCCATGGTTGCCGCCAGCCGCTCCGGATCGTCGGTCGTATAGGGCCGGTGAACGGTGGCGAGATAATAGGCCTTCGGCGCCAGCCCGAGATCGGACAGAACGCGCGATTGCTGCTCGGCGCGCGCGGTAAACAGCCGCACCGCGTCGAACATCGTGTCGCCGACGCGATGCACGCCTTCGGTGATGTTTTCTTTCGCCAGATGCGCGACGGCTTGTTCGGTCGGACAGAACAGCAGTGTCGAGCAGTGGTCGGTCAACACGCGGTTGGTCTCTTCCGGCATCGAGCGGTTGAACGAGCGCAGCCCCGCTTCGATATGCGCGAGCGGCACGTCCAGCTTGCGCGCCGCCAGGGCGCCGGCCAGCGTCGAGTTGGTGTCGCCGTAGACCACCATGATGTCCGGCCGTTCCCTCAGCAGCAATGCGTCGATGCCTTCCAGCATCGCCGCCGTCTGCTTGCCGTGCGAGTCCGAACCGACGCCGAGATTGACATTCGGCGTGGGAATGCCGAGCTCGCGGAAGAATATTTCCGACATGCCCTCGTCGTAGTGCTGCCCGGTATGCACCAGCGTTTCGCGAATGCCGGCGTCACGCAAGGCGAAGCACACCGGCGCGGCCTTGATGAATTGCGGCCGCGCGCCGATGACCGTCATCACATGCATTACAGAGTGACCTCACCAGAATACTCTTCGTCGAGCAGCCGCAGCAGGTATTCACCGTAAGGGCTCTTGCTCAATGCCGTCGCGAGCTTGCGGAATTCGTCGCGGCCGATCATGCCGCCACGATAGGCGACCTCTTCCGGCGAGGCGATCTTGATGCCTTGGCGCAGTTCGACCGCGCGCACGAATTCGGATGCCTCCAGCAAAGACTCGTGCGTGCCGGTGTCGAGCCAGGCATATCCGCGGCCGAGAAAACGCACCTGCAGCGCGCCTTCCTTCAGATACAGGTTATTGAGGTCGGTAATTTCCAGTTCGCCGCGCGTCGACGGCTTGAGCTGCTTGGCCATCGCGCAAACCCGGCCGTCGTAGAAATAAAGCCCGGTGACCGCATAGCGCGATTGCGGCTTGGCCGGCTTTTCCTCGATGTGGACGGCGCGTCCGTTGGCGTCGAACGTCACCACGCCGTATCGCTTCGGGTCGGCGACATGGCACCCGAAGACAATCGCGCCCTGCGTGAGACCCGCCGCCTCCCGCAACAGGCCGGTCAGGCCGGTGCCGTAGAAAATATTGTCGCCGAGGATCAGGCAGCACGGCGCACCGGCGATGAACTGCTCGGCCAGCAGAAATACCTGGGCGATGCCATCCGGCGACGGCTGCTCGATAAAAGTGAGCGCCAGTCCCCATTGCGAGCCGTCGCCGAGCAGCCGCTGAAACGCGGCGCGGTCGGCCGGCGTGGTGACGATGGCGATCTCGCGAATGCCGGCGAGCATCAACACAGACAGCGGATAATAGATCATCGGCTTGTCGTAGACCGGCATGAGCTGTTTGCTGACCGCGAGCGTCAGCGGATAGAGCCTGCTGCCGCTGCCGCCGGCGAGAATGATGCCCTTCATTGTACGGCACTCCCGGTAATGCGGGCGTGCCGCAGGTCGTCGAGGACGGCGGCAAGCCCGGCGCGCCAGTCCGGCGCCGTAAGGCCGAGCTCCGCCAACGCATCGCAGTCCAATACCGAATTGGCCGGGCGGCGCGCCGCTGTCGGATATTGCGCTGTCGTGATCGGAAGGACCTTGGGCACGGTGTCGATGAGGCCGATTGCCGCCGCACGGTCGAAAATCTGTTCGGCGAAGCGCCGCCAGGTTGTCGCGGGCTGGCCGGCATAATGATACGTGCCCCAGGCCAGCGAGCCGCCGCCAACGGATTTCTCGGCCAGTGCGACGATCGCCTGCGCCAACGCGGCCGCCGGCGTCGGGCAGCCGAACTGATCGTCAACCACCTGAATCTCGGACCTAGTCGCGCTCAGCCGCAGCATCGTCTTGACGAAGTTGTTGCCGAACGAGCTGAACAGCCAGGCGGTGCGCAAAATGATGTGACGTTCAAGCCGCGAGCGGATTTCGATTTCGCCTTGCAGCTTGCTGTCGCCATAGACCGAACGCGGCGCGACGGCGGCGCTTTCCGTGTAGGGGCCGCTGTCGCCGTCGAACACATAGTCGGTCGAGACGTGGATCAACGGAATGCCCAGTGCGGCGCAAACCGTCCCAAGGGCCGCCGCGCCGTCGCGGTTGACGGCGAAGGCCGCCGCGGGTTCCGCCTCGGCCCTGTCGACCGCGGTGTAGGCGGTGGCGTTGAGCACAATGGAAGGCCGAATTTTTCTGATCTCATTTCGAGTAGCGATGGCGTCGGTCACGTTGATGGTTTCGCGCCCGACGACCTTCACCAAAAGCTGCGATGTCGGCACGCGCGCCAGTTCCCGCCCCAACTGGCCGGTGCCGATGACAAGGGCTATCGGCTTTGAGGGCTGCGCCACGTTCACGGCCGCGCGCCCGCGGCTAAGGCCGGCGCGCGCTTCAGCAGCGGCCGCCACCAATCCTCGTGGTCGAGATACCATTGCACGGTATTGGCAAGACCGGCATCGAAACCGATCGAAGGCGAGAAGTTCAGGGCATGCGCGATCTTGGTCGCATCGATGGCGTAGCGCAGATCGTGGCCGGGGCGATCGTTGACGAAGGTAATCCCCGTGTCATGCTTCTTGCCGTCGGCGCGCGGACGGTGCTGATCGAGCAGTCCGCAAATCTGCCGCACCACGTCGATATTGCGGCGCTCGCTGTTGCCGCCGATGCAATAGCACTCGCCCGGCACGCCCTGCTGCGCGATCGACCACAGCGCCCGCGCGTGGTCCTCGACGAAAAGCCAGTCGCGGACATTCTCGCCTTTGGCGTAAACCGGCAGCGGCAGGCCGTCGACCGCATTGGCGATGACCAGCGGAATAAGCTTTTCGGGAAACTGGTGCGGGCCGTAATTGTTCGAGCAATTGCTGATGATCGTCGGCAAACCGTAAGTGTGATGCCAGGCACGGACGAAATGATCGGACGCCGCCTTGCTGGCCGAATAGGGCGAGTTGGGCCGGTAAGGCGACTCTTCGGAAAACAAGCCGTCCTGCCCCAGCGCGCCGAACACCTCGTCGGTCGAGACATGGACGAAGCGGAAGGCCTCTTTGCGGCTCGTGGGCATCCGGCGCCAGTGATCAAGCGCGGTCTCCAGCATGACGAACGTGCCGTCGACATTGGTGCGCAGAAAATCCTTCGGCCCATCGATCGAGCGGTCGACGTGGCTCTCGGCGGCCAGATGCAGGACGGAGTCCGGATCGTGCTGCCTGAACACCGCGGCCATGGCGTCGGCGTCGCAGATATCGGCCTTGACGAAGTGATAGCGCTCGCTCGACGCGACACTCTCAACGTTGCGCAAGTTGGCGGCGTAAGTGAGCTTGTCGACGTTGACCACGGTGGCGTGGCTGTCCTGAATCAGCATCCGCACCACGGCCGAGCCGATGAATCCGGCGCCTCCGGTGACGACGACAACGGGATCGGGCCGGGACATCTAGGCCGCCGTCCCGGCATCGTAGTCGAACGGGCTGACCAGATCAGCCAGCACCGGATGCTTGCGATCGCGATCCGATAGCACCGCCTTATCGGCAGCCACCGGCCATGCGATGCCGAGCGCGGGATCGTTCCACAGCAGGCCGCGGTCGTCCTGGGCGCTGTAGTGGTCCGTGACTTTGTAGATCACTTCGGTCTGTTTGCTCAAAGTGCAGAAGCCGTGCGCGAATCCGACAGGCACCAGGAGCTGCTGCCAATTGTCAGTGCTCAGTTCAATGGCCACATGCCGGCCATAGGTCCGCGAACCGCGGCGGATGTCGACGACGACATCGAGAATTCCGCCGCGCACCACCCGCACCAGTTTCGCCTGGGCGTGTGGCGGCGCCTGAAAGTGCAGTCCGCGTACGACACCGGCGGCAAGCGACAGCGAATGGTTGTCCTGCACGAAAGATAGGTCGATGCCATGCTCAGCCAGCGCGTCGCGCCGGTAGGTTTCCGAAAAGAACCCACGCCCGTCGTCGATGCGCTTCGGCGTCAGGAGCTTCAGCCCCGGCAATCCGGCGTCTTCGATCTTCATTCGCCGGCCGTCAGCCTGCCTGACGAGTCGAGCAGGTATTGCGCGCCCGTCAGCGGGCACTTCAGATCGCGATCCAGCTTGACGCCGGCCTTGCCCATCCAGCCAATGCGGCGCGCCGGCACGCCGGCCATCAGCGCATAGGCCGGCACGTCGGATGTCACCACCGCGCCGGCGCCGATGAAGCAGTATTCGCCGAGCGTCGCGCCGCAGACAATGGTCGCATTGGCGCCAATGGTCGCGCCGCGCCGCACCAGGGTCGGCCGGTATTCGGCCTTGCGCTCGATCTCGGCGCGCGGATTGAACACGTTGGTGAACACGCACGACGGTCCGCAGAACACACCGTCTTCCAGGGTCACGCCATCATAGACCGACACATTGTTCTGGATCTTGACCTTGTCGCCGATCACTGTCTCGTTGCCGACGTAGACGCCCTGCCCCAGCGAGCAATCGCGACCGATGCGCGCCCGGGCCGAAACGTGGGTCCAGTGCCAGATGCGCGTGCCGGCGCCGATCGTGGCGCCGTCGTCCACGATCGCGCTTTCGTGCGCGTGCCAGCCGGCATCGTTTGCGATCATTGCCGGTCCACGACCTCACGGCACATTGGATGGTAGTCACCGGTGAGGCCGCGCGGAGTCGCGTTGCGAATTTCGTGCACGGTCTCGATCGCCGGGCGTGCATCCATCAGCCCGGTGCCGCCGCCGGCGAGCACGTCGCGATAGCACTTGGTGTGCAGGTCGCCGAAACCTTCGCTGAAGTTGAGCTCCTCGCCTTCGATGAGAATGGAGCGATAGCTCGGCTGGTTGGTGCTGGGCGGAAGATGATTGGCATCGATCGAAAGGAACCAGCGCACTTGCGCGCGCTCGAACCGCAACAGCCCGGCCGCGACTTCCGGCTTGTGAATATGCACGATGCTGTCGAGCTGCTTGCCGAACACCCAGGCCAGCATGTCGAAAAAGTGAACGCCGATATTGCTGGCAATGCCGCCCGACTTCTCGGTATTGCCTTTCCAGCTCGTGAAATACCAGTGCCCGCGCGACGTCACATAGGTCAGATCGACGTCGTAGATCTTGTCCGGAGGAGCCTTCCGGACTCTTTCATGGAGCGCCTGAATGGTCGAATGCAGGCGGAGTTGGAGAACGTTGAAGATTCGCTTGCCGGTCTCCTTCTCGATGTCGGCGAGCGCATCGAGGTGGCGCGGGTTGAGCACCAGCGGCTTCTCGCAAATGGCGTTCGCGTTGCTGCGCAGCGCAAAGCGCATATGCGCGTCGTGCAGATAGTTCGGCGAGCAGATGGAGATGTAGTCGACGGGCTTCTCGCGCCGCCGCAGCTTGTCGACGTGGCGGTCGAAGCGCTCGAATTCGGTGAAGAACTCGGCCTCCGGGAAATAGCTGTCGATGATGCCGACGCTGTCGTTCGGGTCGAGCGCGGCGACGAGCGAGTTGCCGGTGTCCTTGATTGCCTTCATATGCCGCGGCGCGATGTAGCCGGCGGCGCCGATCAGCGCGAAACTCTTGGGCCCGGAAGCACTTGTCATAGTTGGCTCTTGGCTAGGATCGGATGAAGGAAGGCAGGCATTCCGCAAATCGCTTTCTCGCGATCCCATTGCTACCGCAGTCCGGGTGACTTCAGTCACATCGGACCGGCCGCTCGGAACGTATCAGGACCAGAAGTAGACGCCGCGGTCAGGCCGCGGCGATGAAGTCCGCATCAAGGACGACGCGAACCTTGCGCCCGAGAAGGTCGAGAAGAATGGCAACGCGCTCGCGGTCGGTAACAGAATCGATCAAACCCAGACAATCAGTGAAGGCGCCGTCCATCACCTTGATCTTGTCGCCCGGATTGAAGTGCGGACGCGTATCGAGCGGGATGAATCCGGCGGCGTCTTCGCTGGCTTTGAGTTGCTCGACAACGCCGACGGGCACGACGGCCGGCTCATTGCCGTTGCAGACCACCTGCGTGACGCCGACGGTCGAGCGGATCGCGAGCCAGCGCTGCGTGGCGACGTCGATCGATACGAACATGTAGCGCGGGAAAAGCGCGGCCGGCACCACGTCGACCTTGCGGGCGTGACGCCGCCGCTTCTGATAGCGCGGCAGATAAGTCTGAAATCCCTGACGGAGCAGATGCGCGTCGGCCTTGCGCTCGGCGTTCGGCTGCGTCTGCACCACGTACCAGCGGGGCCCCGCGATCAACGTCATGACGCAGCCTGCAATTTGACGATGCGGATGCGCAACAATTCCGGAACCAGCACGCGGTCGGCGCCGAAGCGGGCGATCGCCCGGTCGGCGCTCTCGCGCGCGTCGACCATGTCCGTGATCATCACGGCGTCGAACTGCTCGCGCACCGCGCCATAGTCCGGATAGACCGGCAAACCGATGAACCGCGCAGCGTCGGCATGACGGTCAATTACTGCGACGATTTCGATGCCGTGGTCGAGCGCGCAGATCGCGGTGATTTCGGCGAGATCGGACTTGCCCGCGAGAAGGATGCGGCGAATGCCCTTCTGCTCGGCCTCGTGGAGCAGCAGCGAACAGTCGGATTTCGCCCGGCGGAAAAAGCCGAAGGAATGCGAGAGGTATTGGACGGTCAATCGCGATTTCTCGGAAAAGCCGTGCGGGGTCAGGTAATAGGCGTAGCGCCGGGCCGGCGCCTCGCCGACCTTGAGCAGACCCTTCTTCACGCAGCGTTTTAGATAGGCGTTGACCAGCCCGAGGGCGATGCCGAGTTCCGCCGCCAAATGCCGCTGGGATTGCTCGCCGTCGCGTTCGACGGATTCGAGAATCCTTAGCATAATCATAGGGTTTTCACCCTTTTTTTGCTCGGCAGCGTTGGCCATTCACGGTCCCCGTTGGCAGGGGACGCTAGCCGTTCACGCGCTGAACGTCAAGTTTTCGTTCATTGCGTGAACGGTTAATTCCTGATGTCGTTAAGCAGTTTAATGCCGCCGGATGACGGCGTAGGCAGTCGGGCACACCGGCAGGACGCGATCAATCCGCAGCGCCAGCCTCATTGTCGCGGCATAGACCCCCGGCAGCACTTTGCGCGGCGACCGCCGCAGCAGCATCTCGGGTCCGGTGATGAACAGAAAGTGCAGCAGCAGACTGCCGAGGCCGCCGATCTTGACCAGTTCGGCGGCGGGACCAAACCGCGCCGCGAGCATGGCCGGGGTATATTGGCGAAAGCCGTGCCAGAGATAGGGCAATAGGCTGGAGCCGGCGGGGACGACGTGCACTTCGAGACCGCCCGGATTGAAAAACCCGGGAAACCGGGCGATCAATTTCGCATCGGACGGAATATGCTCGAGCGTTGACACCGAGACCATCAGGTCGATCGGCCGCGCCGGCGAGAACTCATGGGCATCGATCCGGTGAAACGCGACAGCGAAGGGAAAGTCTCCCGGCCGGTCGCGCTTGAAATAATCCCGAATGTCGACGCCGGTATAGGTGCCGCCATAGCCAAGGCCGGCCAGCCGGTCGGCCATCGCGCCGGCGCCGCAACCGATTTCAAGCACCTCGAGTCTGCGCGGCTGCAGCAGCTTAGGCAGTTCGCTGTCGATGAACACATTGGTGACCAGACGGCTCGGCGATTGCCCTGTCATGGCTTCGTGGGCCCGCTCGCCGTCCGGGAAAAACGAACGCGCCGCGGGGCCGCGTCCGAGCGTCACCAAATTGCGACGCAAATTCTGCCACAGGTAGCGGAAGCGATCGCCAATCCTCATCTCGCCATCGCCGCATATCTCGGGCGATGGATCTATACAATAGTTCCTAACCGCCATTATCTCAAAATCCCCTGTTGTACTGTTGCTATGCTTAATCCGCCGAGACTCGGTAAGCCGCGCTTTAACGAAAGCCCTTCAATCCAAATTTAGCGCCTTGGCGTAGATCGTACCACAAATGCACGTAAAGTTCATTTGGGAATGGATCGTGCCCGTCCTTTTTCAGAGCGTCTTCGCCGCTCGCTTGCAGGGGACCAACAGACTAAAGAATTGTGCCCTGCATTGAAGGACATGTATTTGGGATCTCGATAAAAATTAGGAAATACTATCATGCGCGTCGCAATGATCGGCTCGGGATATGTCGGCCTTGTTTCGGGGGCTTGCTTTGCCGATTTCGGCCACGACGTCATTTGCGTCGACAAGGACAAGGCCAAGATCGATTCGCTCAGGGGCGGCGAGGTACCGATCTATGAGCCCGGGCTGACCGAGCTGGTCGCCGCCAATGCGAAGGCCGGGCGGCTGACTTTCACCACCGATATCGACTTAGCGGTGAAGGACGCCGACGCCGTATTCATCGCGGTTGGCACGCCGTCGCGGCGCGGCGACGGCCATGCCGACCTGAGCTATGTCTATGCCGCGGCGAAAGAGATTGCCGGGGCGTTGTCCAAAAGTCGACCGTGCCGGTCGGCACCGGCGACGAGGTCGAGCGCATTATTGCTGAAGCGCGTACCGACGCGGACTACGCGGTGATGTCGAATCCGGAGTTTCTCCGCGAGGGAGCCGCCATCCAGGACTTCAAACGTCCCGACCGCATCGTCGTCGGTGGCGACCATGCGCGCGGCCGCGAGGTGATGAGCGAACTGTATCGCCCGCTTTATCTCAACCGCTCGCCGATCATGTTCACCGACCGACGCACCGCCGAGCTGATTAAATATGCGGCCAATGCTTTCCTCGCTACCAAGATCACCTTCATCAACGAGATCGCCGATCTGGCCGAGAAAATCGG
>LNDS01000002.1 GCA_001464835.1 Rhizobiales bacterium Ga0077525
CGCCGGGAACATTGATCTTGCTGTCGACGGACTCAGCGACAACCGAACTTCCGAGCACGGCGACGTTTGTCGCGGTGCCCTCGCCAGCGCCCTGCAGACCGATAGCGCCGGATCCCGTGGTCGGGTTGACGGTCAAGACTTCGTTGGCGGTAACCTGGATGCCGGCCGGGTTGCTGACCAGATTGTTGTTCGCGTCAGCGTCGCTCTGCGTCGCGGTCGAAGCCGTCGAGACGTTCGCGCGGTACAGGCCGGCGCGGGTCACATTATTGACGGCAACGACATTGACCATGCCGGCATAGCCATCGCCACCGGCCAGCGCGCCGCCAATGGCGTTGCTGTCGAATGTGTTGGTGCTGACCGCATTAACCGCCAGCCGCCCTTTCAGATTGATGACGGTGACGCTGCCGCTATTGCCGACATAGGCCAGCGTCCGGTTGTTGCTGGTGCTGACCGCATAGCCGCCCGCCAGACCGATGATACCGGCGGCGCCCGCACCCGCGATCCCGAAGAAGCCGCTGGTGCTGTCGGCGGTCACGACCAGCCGCAGCGCTGTCATGACACCGCGATCGACATAAGCCTGCGTGTCGGCGTTGAAGATGTTGACGATGCCGGAGGATGCCGCGGCGCCGAGGCCGACCGCGAAGCCGATCACCTTGTCCGCGGCGCCCTGGTACGATTTCGCCGTGACGGCAACGGCGGGACCATTTCCGGTATAGCCGCCGGTGGTCGTTCCGACAGTCGAGTCGGTGATCGAGGCGTAGGTCTTGCGGCCCATCTGGTTCGCCGCATTGGCCGCCGCGCCGCCGAAGCCGCCGACGCCGCCGGCGACAATCGAATTGCCGGCGAAGGACTGGCTGCTGGCGGTGACGACAATCTGCGGCGCATTCGTCGAGGTCAGGCGCGTGTCGATCTGCGAGTCGTCGATCTTGGCCGTGGTCGTACCGGCCATGACGTTTGTGATCGGGTTGACGGCAACGCCGGCCGAGATGATCTCGAACGCCATGCCCAAAGTGATCGCCGTCGACGTAATCGACTGATGCGATGAGGCAACGACGGCCAGGCCCTGAACCGATTGTTGCACCTCGGCGAGGCTCGGCGGTGTCAGACGCGACGCGCTGTTCACGTCCAGCACAACGGGCACGACCAGCGTGCCGCTATTGACCGCGATTGAACCCGTCCCCGCGCCTATGGCATCGACCTTGCTGTCCTCGACGCTGGCGGTGGTGTCGCCCGTGATCTTGTTGGTGACAATCGAGAGGCCGACGCCAACCGCGCCAAGGCCGATGCCTGTGGCGCCGGCGACGACGGCGATGGCGTCACTGTTGCTGGCAAGCACAGCGACATTGTTCTGCGCCAGTACATCGGCATTGGCGATCGACCCGATCACATCGGTGGCGACGATGCTGGTCGCCACCGATCCGGCAAGACCTACCTGGGCCGAAACCGCGATACCCACTGAAACCGTGAGGATGCTGGCGCTCGAGTCGGCCGCAACCTTGACGTCGTGGCTGGCTGTGACAAGGCCGCCGGCAATCGTCGCCGACACATTGTCCTTGATCATGTTGTTGACGATGGACAGGCCGATGGCCGCCTCGCCGAAGCCGATACCGAGCGCACCGGCCGCGCCGCGCACATTGGCCATGTTCGTGGCCTGGACGGTGACGTCGCCACCCGAAATCGTCGTCTGGTTGGAAAGCAGCGGATCGGCATCCGTGCCGACCCGCGCGATCATTTGACTGGTGATCTCGTTCACCGCGATCGAGGCAACACCGGCGAAGCTGCCGACGGCGATACCGAGACCGACGGCCACGCCGATGATCCTGGTTGCGTCGGTGGCCGATACGGTGACCGAACCGGACGACCCCGCAGTCAGATAGGCGTTCTCGATGACAGCCGAATGAGTCTGCGAGATCGTGTTGACGACGAGCGAGGCGCCGACATTGTTCTGCCCGGCCTGCACCATGCCGGCCACCGCCAGAATGGAAGCGCCGAGACTGTTGCCGACGCCGCCGTTCAGCGCCGCACCGGTGAAGTCCACGCCGGTCGAGGCCGTCGTTGACGGATTATGCGCCGTCAGGGCCTCCCGCAGAATCGTCGACAACACACTGTTGTAGGCACTGTCGGCGGTGACGATGACCGAGCCCGATACGCCGATCGTCTTGATGTCCGCAGTATTGCCGCTGATACTGGCTGCAATGGAGTTCGTGATGACGGTGACGACCAGCGCACCGGCCAAGCCGTTCGCATCGGGGCCGCCAGCCACGGTCGCCGCGCCAGCGACGATGCGGGCCGAGTTGCCCGCCGCCACCGTGATGTTGTGCATCTGCGCAATCGCCGTGGCGTAGAGGGCAGCGCCGGCGGCCGATCGGGCCGCCGAGGGATCGCTGATTTCGGCATAGGTGACGGTGAAGCCGATGCCGCCCGAATTGCCGATCGCCAGCGAGCCGCCGCCAATGGCGATGTCGGTCTCCTGATAGGACTGCACCACCAGTTGCCGGTCCGAAGCCGCGGCGCTGCTGTTGCCGGTAATGGTCGAGTTCTTGAGTTCGGCATTGACGCTGTCGGTGATGATGCCGACCGAGACCGACATGGACATCGAGTAACCGGAACTCGCGGTCGCCACCGACATGCCAAGGCCGATCAGCGTCTGGGCGCCACTGCCCAGCGCCCGCACCGCCACATTGCCGGCATTGGTGATGGACGAGGAGTCGATCGTTGCCGACGTCGTATTGTCGAGAATGCCGACGGCGATGGCGCCGCTGACCGCTACCGCGGTCGTGCTGCCGGTGGAGAAATTAAAGGCGCCCGCGCCGCTGCCGGCGCTGATGATCGTGTTGTTGAGGGCCTCGACCAGCACATCCGCCTTGTCCGCCGTGCCGGTCGAATAGCGCGTGATCGTCGCGCCGGTGATGCTGGCTTCGGTGTCGAGCTCGACGATATTGGCAGACGTGCTGCCAGCAATGTCGATGCTGATGGAGGGCTTGGTCTTCAGGGTCGTTTGTGTGGCCTTGGCGGCCTTTTCGATACCGAGCTTGGTATTGAACAGACCCGTCGGGTTGGCCCAACTCGCCGCTTCGAGGACGGATTCCCCGATCTGCTTGCCGATGCTCTTGGCTTCGGTTGTCGGGTCGGCAATGACCGCGGCAATCGACGCGCTGGTCAGTCGCCCGGTGGTTTGAGCCTGCACGGCCAGCGCATCGGCATGAACGTAGCCACTGGCCACGCTCGCGTTGGTGTTCGAGGTATCGTCCTCATTATCGTCGGCATTGTTGCCGATATAGGCCTTGGTATCGGCGCGGACGTCGAGAATGGCGTTGGCAATGCCGACGCCATTGCTGGAGCTCATCACAATCGAGCCGGCGACTGAAATCAGCGAGACGCGCTCGATCGCAGTGACATTGACGATGGGCGCGCTGACGCGCGCCAGATTATGAATGGAGGCGTGCGTCGTGTCGTTGATGCCGCCATATGACACGATGCCCTGCAGCGCCAGCGACCCGGCGGCGACGCCCGAGGTCGGCGCAATGGCAAAGAAAAGGTCGTGGGTTTCGGCTTTGACGTCGACCTTGTCCGACGACGTCACCACGGCGCCGGCGGCGATGCCGGCGATCGTCGTGTTGTTGTGGAAGATGAGGTTGAGCGAACCGCCGACCGACGAGCCGCTGGTCGCCGTGCCGGTCAGGAGCGCCGAGAAGCTGCCGGCGACGTTGATCGTCTCGATATCGGTCGCGGCGCTGACCGTGATGCCCTTGTCCCAATTGATGACATCGCTGTTGGCGAGCGTCGTCGTCCAGGCGACGCCGCCGGTCGTTGTCAGCTGCGCGTCCTTCGCAACCCAGGCGGTCGCCTCATTGGTCGCAGCGAAGTAATTGACCGAGCCGGCCGCGCTCAGCTGCCGCGAATCGCCACCAGACGCGTTGGCGTAGCTGGTGATGATATTGTTGACCGTGCCAAAGTTGCCGTTGAGGTGAGAGAAGATGCCGGCGGGATCTCTGATGTTTTCCCAGGTCCGCACCCAGTCATTCTCGTTCGGCAAATCGGTATTCGCACTGATGCCGATATCGCGTGCCGTGATGCGCACGTTATGACCGACCGAGGCCGACGCGGTGTGCTTGTAATCGCCGTAGGCGACACCGGCATTGACGTTGACCTGCGTCACGCCGCTGTTCGCAGCGGACGTGGTGCCAGCATCGGCGTTCGAGCGGATGGCGCGGTCGATTGTGCGGGCGACCACGGACACATCGCCGGGCGTCGAGATCACCGGCGCGACGCCTGTGCCGTTGCCGATCGTTGCCTTCGTGTTCTGCTCGCTCATCGTGATCGCCAGCGCGGCCGCGACCTTGACCGGAAGCGCGCTGCCAAACAGCGGCGTCATCAGCCCGTGCACCAGGCCTGCCGGGACGAAGGCGCTGATGAGGCCGCCTTGGATCAAATTGGTGCCGAGCGATACGGTCGCACTGGTCGCCATCTTGGTCGTGACCGACAAGGCCTCGACCGAAATCGACGCATCCGCCGCGGGCCGCGTTGACGCAATGGCGACGCTGGCGCCGAGATTGGCGGTCGCGTTGGTCTCGCTCTCGGCATAGGCCACCGACGCGCCGACCGAGCCTGCGCCGAGCGCAATGACACTCGCCGACGTCGAGAATGAGTTTGTGTTGACCGCCAGCACCTTGACGCTGCCGACATCGAGGACCGCGCCGGCCTTGATGTCCGCCGTCGTATCCACCTGGACCTGCGACACGGCAGCCGTCGCGTCGAACAGGGCCGCCGTGGTCAGGACGATCGCCGACACGGCCATGGTCGCAGTATTGGTGGCCTGCGCGGTCAGCGTCCCGCCGGCGGTGATATGGGCGTTGCTCGCGACAGTGGTCGTGGCCTCGCCGCTGATCTGACCGACCACCGCCGAGGCGCCCCACGGCACGACGCCGGCGAGACCGAGCACCATCGCGGTGTTGGCGGCCTTTTCGGTCGCCTGCGAATTCAGCGTGACGTCATGGGTCGCGGTGATGTTGGCGTCGCCGAGAACCTCGACCTTGGCGCGGGCGGTGCCGGCGACCCAGCCGCCGTTCACGCCCAGCACCGACGCGGCAGCGGCCTGGCCGATAAGAGCCAGAGTCTGTGTCACGTCGGAGGTGTAATCGGTCTCGGCGGTCGCGATCGAGACAGCCGAGACGTTGCGGCCGTTCAGCTCGCCCGCGATCGAAATATCGGCATGGGCGGTGACCAGACCCATGACGTTGCGCGAGGTCGAGGTGGCGGCGAGACTGATGTTGCCGGCCAGCGCCGAGGTATTGCTAGAATTGCCGCCGACCGACGCGTTGACGATGCCGGTGGTGCCGATGGTGATCGAGGTCCCGGCGGTGTGAGAACTGCTGGAGATGCTTTTCGAGACGGCCGCTTGCAGCAGCACATCGCCTGCGTTCCAGTGCGTGGAGCCGGTGTTGATGACGTTGGTGAGGATGCTGCCGTTGATGGTGATCGTCGGCGCTTCCAGCGTCACCGAGCCCGAACTACGCTGCGATGCATTGGTGACCGACAGAGCGCCCGCATTGTAGTTATAGTCACGGGTATCGATGTAATAGCCTGCGGCGAGCGTGATGCTGTTGTCGGCGGTTAAACGAATATTGGCGCCATATGTCTGAATGCTCGCCATCACCTGATTGTCCCCGCTCGTCGCGCCGGGGCCGATGAGCAGGTCGTAAGGATCGATCAGCAACGTGCCGACAACACCGTTGGCTGCCGACAAATTGAGTTTGATGGCATCAATCGCCGCCGTTTTTCTGGCGCTGAGTTCGATGAAGCCGCCATTGCCTTGCGCCGAACTGGCGTCGAATGATGCATTGGCAGCGACAGTCAGATTTCGTTGTGCGAGCACGACGATGTTGCCGCCATCGCCCTGCGTACTTTTGGCCGAGACCGTGCCGAAGCCGGCGACCTTGATATCCTGCCCGGCATTGACGGCGATGGAGCCTGCCGCCCCTGTCCGGCTGTCGGCGGTGATCTTCGCCTTGGCGCCGATATCGACATTGCGCCCGGCGTCGACCGTGACCTTGCCGCCATTGCGGGCGGCCAGCCGCGAATTGATCTTCGCATCATTGGCGGCGACGATCTGGATCGTGCCGTTCTTGACGACAATGCCATTGGCGCTGCGCAGGCCCGTCGAGTTGACGCTCGAACTGAAGGCGGCAGCGTGATTGCGGTTGGCCTGATCGCGCCCGCCGACGAACACGTTCTGGCCGGTCAAACGCACGGCATCGACCGCGTTGATGCGGCCGCGAATGCGAATGTTGCCGTCCGGCGATACCGGCACGGTGCCGGCCAAAAGGTTGTCAACCGCGCTTTGGTTGATCTGCCCGCCTGGGCCGATCACGCCGTTCATGAATTCGCGCGTCGGCGTCGTCACGTTCAGGGAGCCGACATTGACGACGCCCGACCGGCCGACGACGAACCCGTTCGGATCGGCGAAATACACATTGCCGCCGATCTGGCCGTTTTTGTAGGCGTTGAGCGTGCCGTTGATCGTCGTCGGCGTCGTGCCGTTCACGAGATTGATCAGGTTGCTGGTGCCGTTTGGCAGAATGAGGTTGCCGGTGTTGCCGGCGCCGATCTCGAAACGCGAATAGGAGTTGAAAGCGTTCGGGCCGCTGATGGTGTTGGTGGTGACGGTGCTGGTATTGCCGCTCGTCGTCACCGTGGTCGCGGTGCGGCCGTCCGGAATGACATTGGTGACGCCGGCGGGAACGGACTGGGCAAAAGACAGCACCGGATACAAAGTCAGCACCGCCGCCATGGCGGCCGCCGATACCCGCAACGACGTTTGGTCGAAAAATAGTCTCGCCGGCGCCTCGAAAGCAGACTCGTCGATGCCCCTCAACTCCGGCGAAAGGCCGGTGGCTTTAGCAACCTGAAATTGCTTCAGGCGCTGGCTCATGGGCGCGCGTCCTCTTCGGGCAAACCTGCCTGCCGCGGTCGGCAATGAGCCGGCATCGCAAGACGTGCCGCCAGGGACACCGAAAACGGGGCTACCCCGGAAGCGACAGCGCTTGCCGCACCCTGCAAAAATCCGAACACTGACTTCCCTGCAACCTGTTGCGCTGCCAGTTTTTTTCTATTTGCAGCGTCGGATTAGTCTGGCATGGGGGGACCGGGGTGTCCTGACGGCCACCGCTGACATTCTGAAGTTTTTCTGATATTTGTTACGCCGATAGCGGCGGTTAACTTAACCGTGGGGGTTTGGTGCTCCGTTTTGCTGGTTTTGAACTCGATCAGCAGCGTGCCGAGCTTCGGGGAGCCGACTCCGCCCCTATCAAGCTGCGGCCCAAGGCGTTCGACCTGCTGATTCTGTTTGCTGCCAACCCCGGGCGGATTCTGAGCAAGCAGGAGTTGATGGACGCCGTCTGGCCCAACATCCATGTCGGCGAAGACAGCCTGTTTCAATGCATTCGTGAACTGCGCACGGCGCTGGGCGACGACCAACGCCAGATCGTCAAATTGGTGTCCGGCCGCGGCTATATTTTCGATGCCGAAGTCCTGAACGAGCCGGACGGCGCTCCAAAAAAGGCCGCGCACGCCCTTGCCGTCCCGGAAGCCAGCGCCGCGCCGCCGGTCGCCGCCGTTCCCCCGACGCGCCCGGTCCGGCTGCTGCGCGGTCCCGTCGCCGCCGCTGTGGCGCTCGTCGCCCTTGTCGGCCTCGCCATCGCGGCGCCGCTTTTCTGGCCGCCCGGCCTGCCGAAACGAGCGCCGATCGTGGCGGTGATGCCGATCGCCGAAGCCGGCCAGGATGCCGAGACCGCGGCGATGGCCGCCCAGGTTACCGGCCGGCTCATCGACGGCCTCGTCAGGATCGACATATTACTGTGGTGACGCCCGGCGCGCGCGGCAAAGACGCTGCGGCCGAACAGGCCTCCGCGACGCGGGCGGAAGCCGATTATGTGGTGCATGGCGAACTCGTCAAAGGCCCGCAGTCGTGGACGTTGCGGGCGCGCATGGTCAAATCCGCGACCGGGCAGATCGAGGCCAGCCCCAGCGTCACGATCGACCACCTCGAACTCCAGCCGGAGCTGCAACAAACGCGCCTCGCAGCCGGAATCGGTCATTTGCTGGCCTCGCGCATCAATACGCTGATTGAAGCCGATGCAGGGGCAGTCGCGGCAGACGGCAGCATGCCCAACAGCGCAGCCAGGGCCGCGATCCAGCAGGCCACGGCGTCGATCGTCCAGACGTCGCGCGAACGCTTCACCGCCGCGCAGATCATGCTGGAGAAAGCGCTCGCCGACAATCCCAACAATACCGATCTTCAGGTCGCGCTTGCTGCCATTCAACTGCGCGGCATCCAGATGGTCTGGTATAGCCCGACTGACAGTGCGGCGACCGAAAGCAACGCGAGGTCGCTGCTGGAACGGGCGTTGCGGACCAAGCCGACTTCGATTCCGGTGCTGGAAGCCTATTGCCGATTCCTCAACGCCACCAACGAATTTGTCGACAGCCTGGTGGCTTGCGCTCGGACGCTGGCCTTCGATCCGTGGAATGGCATAGCCCTGTACCATATGGGCGTGGCGCATATTCAATTGGGCCGCTTCGAGGACGCACTGACGACGTTCATGCAAGCCAACCGGTACGATACGCCGCAGGTATCGCGATGGACCTGGCTGCTTGGCGTCGGCTGGAGCTATCTGATGATGGGCCGCGCCGAGGAAGCGCTGCCATGGCTGGAAAAGTCGATCGCGATCACACCGGCCTCCGGGCGGCCGCTGATGCTGCTCGCCTCCGCCTACCAGCGCGCGGGCCGCACCGAACAAGCCAAGGCTGCATTGGCGCGTGGCCTCGAGATTCGTCCCGGCTCGACCGCGAGCAACATCGCCTTGCCGCCGAAGAACTCAAGCGCTACATTTCTTTCGGCGAGCGACAAGATCCGCGACGACTTGATCCAGATCGGCTTGCCAAGTCATTGACATTTGTGCGATCCGCGCATGCCCGGTGTGGCGTCTTTGACGCACCGAAATTGCCGCATCAACGAAATTTCAGATTTTCACGCCGATTTTCATTAGACGCTGCATCGGCCTGCGATTAATCGACATGGAGCGGCGCCAAATCCGGCATTGCCGCTTTTTGAAAAAAAGCAGGGGACATTGGATGCGCAACGTCATCGCCGCTTCGTTCATCGCCATCTTCTGCCTGGCCGGCACCGCGCGTGCCGACCAGGATGACGTCAAATGGATCGCCCAATGCATGAAGGACAATCAGGAAGCAAAGGTCGATGCCTCGGTCATCCAGAAATACTGCTCATGCATGAACGAAAAGATGAGCAGCAACGAAAGCCAGTCCATCACCCAATGGGAAAAGACGCACCCCGCTGAACGAGCAGCGTGCGACAAGGAATCCGGCTGGAAGTAACCCGGTCGACCGGGCCAAATGACAGTGCCGGCGGACCGAATGCGCCGCCGGCATCGGCCTCAAGGATCAACGCTTCGGCTCGGGAATTGACCCCGTCAAATCGGCCGGATCGCAATTCTTCGTTTTTTCCGATTCCTTGCAGGCGCCCGCAATATCGGCCGGCGGCGGTGGCGCGTTCAAGAGAGCGTAACCCTCGATGCGCGAGGCGCTGGCCGCGCTCAATCGCCCGCGCTGGCTTTGCAGCCTTTGCCGGCATTGCGCATCGGACTGCGCACCGGCCGCAGCCGCCGAATACTGGCAAAGCGCCGCGTCACTGGCCACGATTGTCTCTGGCTGTCCGGCGCATGCCGAAAGCACCGCGGTCCCCAGCACGATGATACCCGCCCGACCGATTACCAATTTTCCGAACATGCGCCCTGCCCCAGTTCCACTTCATCATTCAAGCCTCTGGCGGTCAAGACAGGCCGCCGACATGTGCACCGCTGCGGTATTCGGAGGGATTCCATGAGAGACGAAAATGTCGGCGGCAGTACTCCAGCGCGACTTGATGCTGACGCGCGCGGCGCGACGGTTGATGGCCGCTCAAACCGGAGCGCACAGAGCCGATATGGGCGTCGGCTCCGGAAAAGACGATCAAGACCCGAGAGCCTGCTTGGTAGTGCCACCAAGCCGTTTTCTGCCGCCGCTAGAATTCTGCTTCGGGACCAGAAGGCCGGCCGAGAATGACGATCACCCGCACCGCATTACTATCGAACGATCCCCCAAACAACTGACCAGGGCTGGCGAAAAGATCACCGCATCAGGGCCCGTACAACAGGTTGACCAGTCCCAGCGAAACGAACGGAACATAAGTCACAAGCAGAAGAACCGCGATCAGCGATGCGATGAAATAGACATTCAGCTTCGACGTCTCCCAGATATTCGATTTGGCGATCGAGCACGACACCATCAGCACGCTGGCGACCGGCGGCGTCTGCTGCCCCACCGCGATGTTCAGCGTCACTATAATGCCGAAATGAATAGGATCGATGCCGACCGCCTTGATCAACGGCAACACCACCGGCACCACCAGAATGATGGCGGCCGCGCCGTGCAGGAAAAAGCCGAGCACGAACAGGACCACGTTCAGGATCGCCAACACCACCAAGGGATTTTGCGTCAGATTGGTGACCGATTCGGCCAGCCGTTGCGGAATCTGCGTTTCCGTGAGGTAGACACCGAGCAACGCCGAGGTCGCGACCAGCAGCATCACCACCGCGGTGTGCGTCACGCCTTCGAACAGAGCATGGCGCAGCATAGCGAAGTTCAATTCACGGTAATACAGGCCGATCGCCAGCGCCGCGACGACCGCGAGCGCGCCGCCTTCGGTCGCGGTGACAAGGCCGCCGAAAATGCCGCCGAGGATGATGACGGGCAGCATCAAGGCCAGCTTGGCATCCCAGAACGACGCCGCGATATTGCGCAGATTGAGCATATTTTCGCGCGGCAGATTATAGCGCCGCGCAAATACATAGGCGGTCGCCATCAGCATCAGGCCGCCGAGCACGCCAGGAACGACCCCGGCGATAAACAGCTTGACCACCGACGTATCGGCCAAGGCCGCATACAGGATCATGGGGATTGACGGCGGAATGATAATGGCGAGAGACGCCGCCGACGACATGACCGACGCCGCCAGTTCCTTCGGATAGCCGCGCTTCTTCATGGCGGGAATGAGGATCGATCCCAAAGCCGCGACATCGGCAACCGAACTGCCGGAAATCTCGGCGAAGATCATCGACGAGACCACCGACACCATGGCCAGGCCGCCGCGCACGAAGCCGACGATCGACAGGCAAAAAGCGACCAGCCGCCGCGAAATCGACGTCGCGTTCATCAGCGCGCCGGCAAAGACGAACAGAGGGATGGCCAGCAGCGGGAATTTCCCTGCGCCTTCGTACAAGACAACGGCGGCGTTGAGCAGGGCCGGCTCGCCGGCCGACAAGGTCATGGCGGCAAGTGCCACGATGCCGAGCGCGACCGCAATCGGCACATTAAGGCAGCACAGCACCAGGAAGCCGGACAGCACGATGAGCGCAGACATATGTCTTGTCCTAAGTCAGATGGTCGGCGGCTTCGACGCCGTCATCCGGGCTGTTGAGTTTTTGCCAGGCAGCCGGCAGCGATACCAGTTCGGCGGCCACGAAGAAAATCGAGGCAATGGGAATCACCGCTTGAGCGACGACGCTTGGAAACCAGTCGACCGACATCAACCGCTCGCCGCTGATGACAGCGGACAAGCGATAGCCGCCCCAGGCCAGCGCCAGGAAGAAAGCGATGGTCAGGGCTTCCGCGGTGACGAAGGCCACCTTGCGCCCGCCGGGACCAAGCCGCCGGACGATATTGTCGAAGCCGAGATGGCCGCGCTGCAGCGCCACCAAAGCCGCGCCGAAATAGGTGACCCAGGCCAGAAGGATCGGCGCGACTTCATCGTACCAGGACAGGCCCGAACCGAAGTAGCGGATCGTCGCCGCCACCGTGACCAACGCGGTCAACAGCGCCAGCAACAATCCGCCGAAGGCTTCGAGGGCCAGCCGCAGCCCGCGTGCAAAAGCTTGCATGGGAGCGGGCTACTTCGCGAGCGCGAGTGTTTTGTCGATCAGCGCCTGCCCGCCCGGGACTTCCTTGCCGAACAGCTCATAAACCGGCTTGGACGCAGCGACGAAAGCCTCGCGGTTGGACGTGTTCACCGCGATGCCGGCCGATTTCAGTTTTTCCAGAACAGCGACGTCTTCTTTCTCGGCGCTGTCCAACGCCCAGGCTTGCGTCTCACGCGCGATCTTTTCGATCTGCGCCTGCATCTCCGGCGACAGCTTATTCCAGCGATCCAGCCCCGCCGTCAGGAACGACGGGGTATAAACGTGGTTAGTCAGCGTCAGATATTTCTGCACTTCGTTCAGCTTGCCGCCCCAGATATTGGGCAGCGGGTTTTCCTGACCGTCCATGACCCCGGATTGCAGTGCGACGAAAAGTTCGTTGAACTCGAGTGGCGCCGGCGACGCGCCATAGGCCTCGAACATCTTCTGCCGCCACACGCCGCGCGGAATACGAATCTTGATACCCTTGAGATCGTCAGGCGTGTTGATGGCGCGCTTGTTGTTGGTGATGTGCCGAAAGCCGTTTTCATAGACGGCGACGATCTTGTAACCCTTGGCTTCGGCCTTGGGCGCGATGTCCTTCCAGAACACCTCGGTCAGGAAGCGCTGGAAATGCGCGCGGTCCTTGATCAGATAGGGCATGTCGAAGAGCCCGAACTCGGGCGACACCGTCGACATGATGGTCGAAGGCTGCGACAGATCGAGCGTGCCGATCTTGAGCTTCTGCAACATCTCACGCTCGTTGCCGAGCTGGCTGTTGTCGAACACCGTGACGTGCACCTTGCCGGCCATCTGCGCGTTGACGCGGCGGGCGAATTCATTGGCCGAAATCGACTGGTTGCCGGAGGCCGGCGTGGTGTTGCCGACCTTGAGTTCGATGACCTGGGCCTGTGCCGTCTGGCTCAGGACCAGTCCCGTCAGCATCGACAATGCCAGCGCTATCTTCTTCATCATGGCGTCCTCCCTGTCTTTATTATATGTGCTTTGAGCACTTCTACGTTCAAGAATGGCACGAATAGTAGCGTCACGCGAGCCTGCCGCCGCTCGCGTTTCAATTTATCACGGCGCTTACAACCGCTCCCTCTCGCTCGAGCGTAGCGATTTCATCGGAACTGAAGCCATATTCGCCAAGCACGTCGCGGCTGTGCTGGCCGTAAACCGGCGCGCCGTGCGCGACCTTGGCCGGCGTGCGGGAGAATTTGACTGGAACACCGAGCGTTTGCACGGTGCCGAGCGTCGCGTGCGGCGTCTCGACCACCATGTCACGCGCGATTGTGTGTGGATCGGACAGCGCCTGCAACATATCCCGCACCGGACCGCAGGGAACGCCTTGCTGTTCCAGCGCCGCCAGCCAATGCGCCGACGTCTGCCGACGAAAACGCGGCGTCAGTTCGGCTTCCAGCTCTTTTTGATGCTGTACGCGCAAGCCCGCCGTGGCGAAGCGCGGGTCTTCAACGAGTTCGGACGCGCCGAGCGCATCGGCGATGCGCTGCCAGTTCTTCTGGTTGGCGCCGCCGACGACGATCCAGCCGTCCGACGCTTCGAAGGCCTGATAAGGCGCGTTCAGCGGATGGCCTGAGCCCATGGCAACGGGAGCCACGCCGGTCGCCATGGCGATGGCCGACTGCCAGTAAGTCTGCACCAAAGCCGCTTCGTACAGCGACGTCTCGACGCGCTGCCCCTCGCCCGTCTTCAGCCGATGGGTGTAGGCAGCGAGAACGCCCATGGCCGCCAGGATGCCGGCGGTGATGTCCGACAAGGGTGCGCCGCACTTCACGGGCGGACGGCCTGGGCCTTCGCCCGTGAAACTCATAATGCCAGTCATAGCCTGCGCCACCAGATCGAAGCCGCGGCGGTCCTTGTATGGCCCAGTGCGGCCGAAGCCGGACAGCGAGCAATAGATCAAGGCCGGATGCGTCTCGCGCAGGTCGTCATAACCAAAGCCGAGACGCTCCATGACGCCAGGCCCGAAATTCTCCACCACCACATCGGCGTCTTGCAGAAGCCGGTGCAGCACTTTGGCGGCGCCCGGCTGCTTGAGATCGAGAGCAATGCCGCGCTTGCTGCGGTTCATCATCAAATAAGCCGCCGTCTCGTTGCCGATGTTCGGCGCGTTCTGGCGCGTGTCGTCGCCCAGCGGCACTTTCTCGATCTTGATGACGTCGGCGCCCATGTCGGCAAGCATCAATGTGCAGGTCGGCCCCGCCATGACGTGGGTGAGGTCGACGACTTTCATACCGGTCAGCGGACCCATGCAGCCTCACCTCGAAACAACCACCGCGCTCAGTGCGGCTTGGGATAGAGCGATACCACCGCGCAGGCGTCCAATTCGCTTTTACCGCCAGCGACCAGCAACCGAAAAAGCGTCAGCGCCTGCGACGCCATCGGCATCGCCAGATGCTGGTCGCGCGCCGCCGCTTGCAGCATTTCCAGATCTTTCAACACCTGCCGGGCAAAGCCGCGCGGCGCGAAATCCTCGTCGATCATTTGCGGAAAGGCGGCGGCCAGCAAATTCGACCCGGCATGGCCGGTCTTGAGCGCTTCCGGAATCTTGCGCGCATCGACGCCATAAGACTGCGCCAGACGCAGCGCCTCGGCGAGCACGCAATAGTTGGTCAGCACCAAAGTCTGGTTGACCAGCTTGGTCGCCTGCCCGGTGCCGATCGGACCCATATGCGTCATCGTGCCGAGGCCGCGCATAATGTCAGCGATCGCGGCAATCGCTCTGTCCTCGCCGCCAGCCATGATCGCCAGCGAACCGGCCGCGGCCGCGCCCGGTCCGCCGGACACCGGCGCATCGACAAACATCATGCCGCGCACGGCGAGTGCCTTGGCGATACGGTGCGTCGCCTCGAGTTCAGTGGTTGAGTGATCGACGAAGACCTTGCCGTCGAGTTTGCCGGCCGCCAGCGCGCCGCGCGGACCGGTCGCGGCATCTTCGACGGCCGCGGTATTGATGACGCAGTTCAGGATCACGTCGCACGCCTCCGCCACATCGGCCGCGCTCTTCGCCGGCTTGACGCCCCAGGCCGCCGCCGCGGCGACCTTCGCCGGATCGAGGTCGAAGCCGACCACGCCATGGCCCCGTTCGATGAGCCGGCGGGTGAAGCCCTGCCCCATCAAGCCGAGGCCGATAAATCCGATCGACTTTGCCGTCATCAAACTACTCCGTCGCCAAAGGCGCCAAGGTATCGGGATCGAGCCTGAGCGAATTCGCCAGCCTGATCCACGATTCATCGAGATGGCGCTGCAAAACCGCATTGGTCGCCGGGGCGTCGCGCCTCAGCAACGCCGCGATCAACTCCTCATGGTCGGCGACGGCGCGCGCCCAGTTTTCCGGAATGTCGTTGCCGCGAAAGCGGCTGCGCTTCATCCGGGCATGCAGGCGCGCATGCATCGCGCGCAGAATGTCGTTGCCGGCCAACCGCACGATTTCAAGATGGATGTCCTGGTTGAGATGGAAATACTCCAGCCGTTCGCGGCGGCGGTAATGCGCCATCATCCGGTCGTGCATCGCGCTCAAGGCCGCCAGATCGGCGTCGGTCGCGTGCACGCAAGCGAGTTCACCGGCGAACGCCTCGAGCCGGGCGATGACGGCCAGCATGGCTTTGGCCTCACGGGGCCCGAGCCGGCCGACCACCGCGCCGCGATTGGGCAATATCTCGACCAGTCCCTCCGCCGCCAGAACCTTGAACGCTTCGCGCAGCGGCGTCCGCGACACCTGCAACTGGTCGCACAGTTCGCGCTCGATGATGCGGCTGCCTTCCGGCAACTGGCCTTCGACGATCAGGTCGCGCAACCGCGACGTCACCGTCTCGTGCAGCGACCGCCAGCCCAGCGGGCCGCCGGCATCGACCGGCCGGCTCATCGTCAAATCGGTGGGAGCCACAGTCATGTCGAGCGCCGGTCCATTATCTGAGCATCTGGGGAATATACAGTACCAGGGCCGGAAACAACGTAAGGATCGCGAGCGTCAGCAGCAACGGCGGATAAAACGGCAACATGGCCCGCAGTAACTGCACCATCGTGACCCCGGTCATGCTCGACAGCAGGAACAGAGACAGGCCGAAAGGCGGCGTTATCGTTCCGATCATCAGATTGAACACGACGATGATACCGAGATGGATCGGGTCGATGCCGGCGGCAACAATCGGCGGCGCGACGATCGGAACGAGCAGAAGGGTCGCCGTCGTGGAATCGACGAACATCCCCGCAATGAAGAAGATCGCATTCACGATAACCAGCAGAACCAACGGGTTCGTCGAAATATCACGGAACCAGGCGGCAAATTCCTGCGGCACTTGTTCGACTGCCAGAATCCAACCGAACATCGCAGCTGCCGCGACAATGATCAGGATCGCGGCGGTGCCGCGCACGGTGGCGATCGCGGCATCGCGGATAAACCCCCAGTTCATGTCGCGGTAGTAAAACACGCCAACGAAAATCACATAGAGGACGCATATCGCGGACGCCTCGGTGGGTGTGAAACTGCCGGACAGCATGCCGCCGACCAGCACAACGGGCGCGAACAAAGCCGGCGCTGCCGGCCAGAACGCATCCCACAGACTGCGCGCGGTTGGCCAACTGGCGGCGCGCGGCAATTCGGATTTGACGGCAATGATGGCGGTCGCGATCATCAGCATCGCCACGCAAATCAGCGCCGGGATGATGCCGGCAACGAGCAATTGCAGCGCCGAGATCGACGTGATCGACGCATATATGATGAGCGGGATCGACGGCGGAAAGATCGGGCCGACGATAGCCGAAGCGCCGGTCACCGCCGCCGCGAACGGCAGCGAAAAGCCGCGATCCTTCATCGCCTTGATTTCGATGCGCCCGAGACCGCCGACATCGGCCAATGCAGCGCCCGAGACACCGGAGAAGATCAGGCTGGCGACGATGTTGACCTGTGCAAGCCCGCCGTACAGCCGCCCCACCAGCACATCGGCAAAATGAAACAGCTTCTCGGTGATCCCGGACGAATTCATCAGATTGCCGACGAAAATGAAGACCGGCACCGCCACCAGCGGAAACGAGTCCATCGAATAGAGCACACGCTGCGCGATGGTCGCGAGCGGTATCCCCTCCCAAGCGATATAGACGATTGACGGAATCAGAATCGCGAAGACCACCGGAAAACCGAGGACGAAGAGGACAAAAAAAGCGACGACGACGGCAATTCCGAGATCCATGTTGTCCTCAAGTTCCGGGCGTCAGATGACCGGCTTTCCGCTGCCGACCGGCGGGTCGGCGCGGCGCAAGCCGATCCAGAGGCAGCCGATGGCAGCGACGGCAAAGCCTATCAGCATGGGCGCGGCAAACACCCAGAACGGAATATCGAGCATGGGCGTACGTGTACCGATATTGCGCAGGATCGATTGCGCACCGGACCAGACGACAACCAGCAGCGCGACGCCGCTCGTGATCAGGATGATGCGCTCCAACGCCAACCGCAGCCGCTTCGGCAGCAGATCGACGAACTCGGCGAGTCGGATATGTTCATTGGTCGAGATGAGGAGCGGCGTGCCAAGAAAAACCAGCATGATCAAACCCCAGCGCGTTGATTCCTCAAGGCCCATGATCGGGGCGTTGAAAACGCCGCGCATGACCACTTGCACCGACGGAAAAACCACCAGCGCGAACAGCGCCAGCATCGCGATGCCGCCGAGAATGCGCTCCAGCCAGGTCCAGCTTCGTGCCATGCCGATTTCCCCCTGCGCTGTCGGATGGGCGGGCTCCCGCTCAGGATGAGCAGGCGCCCGCAAGGCCCGAGGCGTCAGCTCTTCACTTCCTTCAGCCGGGCGATGTAGGGCGCCCAGGTCGGGTAGTCGGTGACGATCTGCTTGCCGACCGACTCACGGAAGGCTTTCAGGTCGAGTCCGCTTTTTTCGTCGATGATGGTGACGCCGTTCTTCTTCAGCGTCGCGATTTCATCGGCTTCGGCATCCTTGGCCCACTTCAATGAGCGCTGGCCCATCTCGGCAAGGCAGTCCTGCATGATCTTGCGGTCGGCGGCCGGGATGCTCTCCCAGCTCTTCTCGTTGATGAAGGTGGCCAGCACGGATTCCATGTGGCTCGTCATCATCACGAACTTGTTGGCCTCCCACATCTTGCGGGCGATGATGTTGTTGAGCGGGTTTTCCTGGCCGTCGACCAGACCGGTCATCAGCGCCGGCATGATTTCCGAAATCTCCACCGGGGTCGGAATGGCGCCCATGCCCTTGATCATCGAATTCCACAGCGGCACCGGCACCGAGCGGAACTTCTTGCCCTGCATATCCTTCGGCGAATACACCGCATAGCGCGCCGACAGCTGACGGGCGCCGCGGTAGAAATTGCCGATGATCCGCACATTGCCTTTGGCGACCAGCTTCTTGTTGATCTCCTGCAGCACCGGCGAGGTTGCCTCGTTGGTGGCGCGCATCGCCTGTTCGGGACTGGTGAAAAGGAAAGGCGCATTGAACACGGCGACGTCCGGCTCGATGCGGTCGAGCGACGAGAAGTCGTGATGCGCCATATGGATCGCACCGACGCGCACGCCGTCGATCATCTCGCTGAGATTGCCGAGCTGCGAGCCCGGGAACACACGGATTTCGACCCGGCCTTGCGTCTTCTCACCGACCAGCTTGGCCAGTTCGGTGGCGTATTGGGTTTGGGTTTCGCCTTCGGCGCCGACATGGGCGTAGCGCAACGTGATCTTTTGTTGGGCTGAGGCCGCGCCGGCCGAGATAATGGCGGCCGTCAAGGCAAGGCCGAGCAACGCGCTGATGCGCGGTAGCGTCTTCATGGCATCCTCCCTAAAGCGTTTTGAGGGTTGGCCCCTCTGCCGAAAATTGTCTTCCTTTTGCGGTGGGCTCAACTGATCGACGCAACACTCTAATCTTCTAGCAAAGATGGAGTGTGGACATGAAACGGCGAAGTCGCGTCAATTACTCGGTGGCCCAGCGGGCTGAGATTTGGGATCGTTGGCAGGCTGGCGAGCCGATGAGCTCGATCGGACGCCGGTTTGACCGGGATTCTTCGCTGGTCTTCTCGATAATCTCGCCGACCGGCGGCATCCGTCCGCCGGACCGGCACCGTGCCAAAAAAGCGCTCAGCCCTTCTGAACGAGAGGAGATCTCTCGTTGGCTCATCTTGCACCGGTCGTTGCGGTCGATTGCGCGTCACCTGGGTCGATCTGCGTCGAGCATCAGCCGGGAAGTACAGCGCAATGGCGGTGCGGATCGCTATCGAGCGGCAATATCCGATCAGGCCGCTTGGGATAGGGCGAGACGTCCCAAGCTTTGCAAGCTGGCTTGCCGTCCGTTCTTGAGGCGGACAGTATCATCGCTGCTGCAGCGGCAATGGTCGCCGGAGCAGATTGCAGGCTGGCTGAAACGCACATATCCGATGGACCTTCAAAAGCAGGTGTCACACGAGACGATCTATCGCAGCCTGTTCATTCAGGCGCGCGGCGTGCTGAAAAAGGAGCTTCTTGAGCACCTTAGGGCGAGGCGCGCGGTCCGCCGATCCAAATACGCCAGCATGAAACGAAGCGGGCTCGGCCAGATCAAGAACGCCGTATCCATCAGCGCACGACCACCGTCTGTTGAAGACCGTGCGGTCCCAGGCCACTGGGAGGGCGACTTGATCGGTGGGTCTGGAAATAGCTACATCGCAACGCTTGTCGAGCGCCATTCGCGCTACGTGATGCTGGTCAAGGTTGCGAACAAGGATACTGAAAGCGTCGTCTCGGCGCTGATCAAGCAATCACAGCGACTGCCGGCTGAGCTTTACAAGTCGCTGACCTGGGACCGAGGCAAGGAGCTCGCCGACCATCAACGCCTGACGTTGGCGACCCAGGTTGAAGTCTACTTTTGTGATCCTCAATCGCCCTGGCAGCGCGGATCCAACGAAAACACCAACAGATTGCTGCGCCAGTACCTTCCACGTGGCACTGACCTATCCTTGCATAGCCAGGCCAAGCTCAGCGCCATCGCAAGGCAGCTCAACGAAAGGCCCAGAAAGACCTTGCTCTATCAAACGCCGGCTGAGAAGTTCGCCGAATGTGTTGCAGCGATCGGTTGAACCCGCCGCGGATTGAATGCAATATGCAATCTTCAAGCAACGGTCGAAAAGGCCAATGGAGGCGAACCATGTCGAGCACGACCCCTCGCATTTGCATCGCTATGGGCGATCCGGCCGGCGTCAGCCCCGAATTGCTGGTCAAACTTTTATCCCGTGCCGACCTGATGGGACTGGCCTCGATTGCTGTCGTCGGCGACCGTCGCGTCCTGGCGGCAGGGGAAAAAATCGCCGGCACGCGCCTCGACATTCCCGAGGTCGCTCTGTCCGACATCGACCGGGCCAAGCCTGGCCAGCCGGTTTTTGTCGATCTCGGACATCTCGATCCGGCCAGCATCGAAACCGGACAGTCGAGCGCCGCCGGCGGCACCTTCGCCATGCGCAATTTCCGCGAGGCCTTGCTGCTCGCCAAAGCCGGCCGCATCGACGGCATCATGTTCACGCCGTTCAACAAGCTGGCGCTGAAACTGGCCGGCAATCCCTATCCGGATGAAATCCGCTGGGCTGCCGACATCCTCGACTGGAAAGGCGCGTGCAGCGAATACAATCGTCTCGACGATCTGTGGAATGCGCGCGTCACCTCGCACGAACCGATGCGCGAAGTTGCCGATCTGCTGACGCGCGAGCGCATCGGCGCCGCGATCGACGCGACCGACAGCATGCTGCGCGGCGCCGGTATTGCGCGTCCGCGCATCGCGGTTGCCGGCTATAACCCGCACGCCGGCGAAGGCGGCGTCTTCGGCCGCGAGGAAATCGACGTCATCGCGCCGGCGGTCGAAGAGGCCAAGCGCCGCAATCTCGCCGTCGACGGCCCCTTCCCGGCCGACACGGTGTGGATCAAGGCGCGGCGCGGCGATTACGACGCCGTGCTGACCATGTATCACGACCAGGGCCAGATCGCGCTCAAGCTGCTCGGCTTCGAGCGCGGCGTCACCATTCTCGGCGGCCTGCCGGTCCCGATCGCAACACCGGCGCATGGCACCGCCTATGATATTGTCGGGCGCGGCATTGCCGATCCGTCCGCCACCATCAAGGCGTTCGAAACGCTGCTGATGTTGAGCACCATGGCCAAGGCGCGCGCCGCCGCTTAAGACACAGCGCGATTCGGCCGACGACAGGACCTCGACGCATGACGCAAACTGGCGCGCCGTTTGACGTCACGCAATTTCCCATCGTCGATGCGCATCATCATTTCTGGGATTTAAAAAACAACTATCTGCCCTGGCTCTGCGACGAGCCGCCGATCCCGTTTCGCTATGGCGATTATTCCGCCATTCGCAAGAACTACATGCCTGCCGACTATCGGCACGACACCGGAAAATATCGCGTCGTCAAATCCGTCTATATGGAGGCCGAGTGGGATCGCCGCGACCCTGCCGCCGAAACGCGCTGGGTTGAGAAGATCAACGCCGAAGCCGGATTGCCAAGCGCCTGCATCAGCCACGCCGAGCCGGATCGCGCCGATATTGCCGACGTTCTGGCCGCCCACGCCAAAAGCGCGCTGATCCGCGGCATCCGTCACAAGCCCAAGGCGGCGCCCTCACCGCGCGATGCGATACGCGGCGCGCCCGGCTCGATGGATGATCCACGCTGGCGCGCCGGCTATGCCTTGCTGGAGCGCTTCGGCTTGTCCTACGATCTGCAAACGCCGTGGTGGCATCTCGACGCGGCAGCGGCGCTTGCCGCCGACTTTCCGCACACGCAAATCATCATCAATCACACCGGCCTGCCGTCGGACCGTTCGGACGAAGGCCTGCGCGGCTGGCGCCAGGCGCTTGAGACTTTGTCGCGGCAGCCCAACGTCGCCATCAAGATATCCGGCATCGGCCGCCCTAACCTGCCGTGGACGGTCGAAGCCAACGGCCCGATCATCCGCGACACCATTTCGATCTTCGGCATCGACCGCTGCATGTTCGCCAGTAATTTTCCGGTCGACGGCCTGACCGGAAGTTTCGAGACGATATACGACGGCTTCTTCGCATCGATTTCGGACCGGTCGATCGACGACCACCGCAAGCTCTTTTTCGACAATGCGGTCCGCATTTACCGGCTTTAGCGATAATATTCTGCTCGCCTATCTATCGGGCCGGGATGGCGGATCGCCGCACAAACTTGGGACGGATCGGGCCGATGCGCTGGCTTCCAGCCAACTCCATCTGCACAAATCCGCATAAAGCGCTAGGCGCGGACGCCCGCGGTCAATCGAGAAGAACTTCGCCGCACTGCGACGATTTCCGCCAAAATTGAGATCGCAATCTCATCCGGGGTAATGGCGCCGAGGTCGAGGCCGGCCGGTGACTTGAGCCTGGCCAGCCGTTCCGGCGTTACGCCGCGCTTCTCCAGTGCCGCCTTCAAGACCTCGGCTTTGCGCCGGCTGCCGACAAAGGCGATATAGTCAGCGTCAACCGCAAGCGCGGCCTGCAACGCGGCTTCATCGCCGCGGCCTTGGGTCGAGACGACGACAAAGCGGCTGCCAGCCTCACTGACCGGCAAGGCGTAGCCTTCGATGCGCCGGTCGGCCTCGTCAAACGCGGATTGATCGGTGGCCGACGCACAGATGGTCACAGAAAATCCACTGCGCCGTGAAAGGTCGGCAATAGCGACCGCGACGGGGCTCGAACCAAAGATGACAACCTGCGGCCGCGGCAGCACTGGCTCGACGAAAATATCCATGGTCCCCTGGCTCGGGCACATGTTCTTGGCGAAACGCACGCCTTCATGCTCTTCGCCAGCCTTCATCCTATTCTCGTCCAAAGCGTCCGGCGGCTGCACCGAGACGAGCCGCGATTGACCGTCGGCGAGTGCATCCTTGGCGGCCTTGATCACCGCGGCGCGCGCGCAGCCGCCGCCGATCCAGCCCTCGTGTATCGTCCCGTCGGGCAAAATCACCGCTTTGGCGCCGGCTTTGGCGGCGGTCGCCGACACCGTGCGCACCACGGTGGCGAGCGCAAAGGGTTCGCCGGCGACTTTGCGGGCCGAGATGATGTCAAGAATGTCCAATGCGTTGCGCATGGCCTCATATCCTCGCGAGATACGGCTCAAGGGCCGCGAGACTTTCCAGATTGTGTGCGGGAGCAAAGAGATCGATATAGGGCAGCGCCGCCTGCATGCCGCGTGCCTGCGGGCTGTAGTCGCGCCATCCGATCAGGGGATTGAGCCAGATGATCCTGCGGCAGCGGCGGTGCAGGCGTTTCATTTCCTCGCCGAGCAGCGCCGGCTCGCCGGTATCGTATCCGTCGGAAACAATCATCACCGCCGTGCGCGAATTGATGACCCGCCGCGCGTGCCAGCGATTGAATGTGGCAAGGCTCTCCCCGATCTTCGTGCCGCCACCGATGCCGCGTGCCATCAGCGAAAGCGAGTCGACGGCACGGCTGACGTCGCGATCGCGCAACGAAGCCGACACATGCGCGAGATGGGTGTGGAAGACGAAGGCCTCCGACTCCCGGAAAGCGTCAACCACCCCATGCAGAAAACGCACGAAAAAAGCGGTGTACAGGCTCATCGAGCCGGAGGCGTCGAGCAGCAGAACCAGCCGCAGCGGCCTGATCTTTCGGCGGCGCCGCACCAACTCCAAAGGCGTACCGCCGCGCGAAATGCTTCGATGAATCGTGCGGCGCAGATCGAGACGCTGTCCTCGCGGGTGTGCGCGTTCACGCCGCACCAGCCGCGCCCGCATGACGCGGGCCAGACGCTCGGCCAGCGCATGCGCTTCCGCAATATCCGCTGGATCGGCAATGTGCCGCAAGTCGGTGCTGGCCAGATTCGCAAAACGCGAGGCGCCCTCGCGTTTTCCCGGGCCGTCGCCAGGACCATCGCCCTGGTCCTTGCGCCGTTCGACATGATCGGGAAGGCCAAAGTCGCCCAGCCGCTCGACAGTGCCGAGTTGCCGCGCCGGCGCGCGATCCGGCGATGTCGATCCGGCCAGCAGGCGCGCCTGGCGCATGCCATGGCCTTGCCAATAGGCGTCGAATATTGCGTCAAAGCGGTCCCAGTCGGAATGGGTCGCGCAGAACAGCGCGCGCAGCGCCGGCTTGAGCGAGGATGGCCGCGCCGCCTCCGGCGCCGTCAGGATCGCGAAGGCGTCGCCGGTTTCGGCGATGCCCACCTTGAAGCCATTGTCGCGCAGCGTGCGCGCGAAACCCGCCAGCCGCTGCCGGGTGGCTGGACCTAAAGCATCGCCAGACGAATTGACCGCCACAGCAGACATTTACGCCACCTTGCCGAGCAGCCGCTCGGTGACTTCGCGGGTGATGCGGCTGCGATCTTCGCGCGTCTTGAGCACACACATCATGGTTTCGTACACCGCTTCGGGCTCCTGCCGCAGATCGTGCAGGTCGAGACCGGCCAAAGTCGCCGCCCAGTCGAGCGTTTCGGCGACACCAGGAACCTTGCGGAGATCCTCTTTGCGGACGGACGCCATCAGGTTTGCGATCTGCAACGCCAACGCGGTGTCGATGCCAGGCGTGCGCGTCACGATGATCGCGGCCTCGCGGTCGATGTCGGGGAAATCGACGTAGTGATAAAGGCAACGCCGGCGAAGCGCGTCCGACAATTCCCTGGTCCCGTTCGAGGTCAGCACCACACGCGGGATCGAACGCGCCTTGATGGTGCCGAGCTCCGGAATGCTGACCTGGAAATCCGAAAGCACTTCGAGCAGGAACGCCTCGAACTCCTCATCCGCCCGGTCCACTTCGTCGACCAGCAATACCGGCGGCTTGTCGCGGCGGATCGCCGCCAGCAACGGCCGCTCCAGCAGATATTTCTCGGAGAAAATATGATCTTCGATTGCGTCGGCATTTTCGCCGCCGCCCTCCCGCGTCTTGATGGCGAGAAGCTGACGCTGATAGTTCCATTCGTAAAGCGCGGCGTTCTGATCGAGACCTTCATAGCACTGCAAGCGTATCAATTCCGCGCCGTACACCGACGCAAGCGCCTTGGCCACCTCCGTCTTGCCGACGCCGGCTTCGCCTTCGAGCAGCAGCGGCCGCTTGAGAAACTCCATCAGCCATAGAGCGGTCGCGATGTCGCGGTCGGCGATGTAGCCGGCGGCAGCCAACCGGTCCGATATGCTTTCCCGATCGAGAATCATGGACGTCTACCAATCCGTCATTCCGGGGCACGCCCGGAGGGCGTGAACCCGGAATCCGGACCCGCATGCCGCGCCCATTGCTGGATTCCGGGTCCGCCGCTTCGCGGCGCCCCGGAAGGACAGTGTCTCACGCGTGCAGGCCAAGCTTGTTCGCCACGGTCCAGGTCCGCCAATTGTCGTGCGGCATCTGAATGTGGGTCGAGCCCAGGAAGGCGAAGGCGTCGTTCACCGCGTTGGCAAAGCACGGCACGCCGCCGACATTCGGGCTTTCGCCGACGCCCTTGGCGCCGATCGGGTGGTGCGGCGACGGCGTTGTCGTCCAGTCGGTCTCCCAGCGCGGCGTCTCGACCGCGGTCGGCAGGAAGTAGTCCATCAGCGATGCCGTGGTGACATTCCCCTCGGCGTCGTAGTGAATCTCCTGCCCCATGGCTATTCCGAAAGCCTCGGTCAGCCCGCCGTGAATCTGCCCCTCGATGATCATGGGATTGATGCGGGTGCCGCAATCGTCGAGCGCATAGAAGCGCCGGATCTTCGTCACACCGGTGTCCGCGTCGATATCGGCGACGCAGATATAGGCCCCGAACGGATAGGTCATATTGGGCGGATCATAATAGCTGACCGCCTCCAACCCCGGCTCCATGCCCGGCGGCACATTGTTGTAAGCCGCCCATGCCAGTTCGGTCATGGTCTTGAACCGCTCGGGGTTGCCCCGGACACGGAACCGGTCGATGTCCCATTCCAGATCGTCGTCGTGGACCTCGAGCAGATGGGCCGCAATCATCTGCGCTTTGGCCTTGATCTTTCGCGCAGCCATCGCCGTCGCCGCACCGGACACCGGTGTCGAGCGCGAGCCGTAGGTGCCGAGGCCGTAAGGCGCGGTATCGGTATTGCCCTCCTCGATGGCGATGTTGTCGGCGGCAAGCCCGATCTCGGTGGCGATGATCTGGGCATAGGTGGTCTCATGCCCCTGTCCTTGCGACTTCGTGCCAAGCCGGGCGATAACGCTGCCGGTCGGATGGATGCGGATCTCGGCGGAATCGAACATGGCGATGCCGAGAATATCGCAGTTGCGCGACGGGCCCGCGCCGACAATCTCGGTGAAAAAGATGACGCCGATGCCCATCAGTTCGCGTGTTTCGCCGCGCTTGAAAGCCTCCCGTTTGGCCTTTTGCTCGGCGCGGAGCTGCCGGTATCCGACGGTGTCCAGCGCCTTTTGCAGCGCGGTGTGATAGTCGCCGGAATCGTATTCCCAGCCGAGTGCCGATACATAGGGAAACTGCTCGCGGCGGATCAGGTTTTTCATCCGGAATTCGGCCGGGTCCATTCCGAGTTTCTGCGCCATGATATCCATGGCGCGCTCGATGCAATAGGCCGCCTCCGTGACGCGGAACGAGCATCGGTACGCGACCCCGCCCGGCGCCTTGTTGGTGTAGACACCGTCCACCGCGACATGCGCGACGGGAAAATCATACGACCCGGTGACGATGTTGAAGAACCCGGCCGGCCATTTGCTCGGATCGGCACAGGCATCGAAGGCGCCGTGATCGGCCAATGTATGCACGCGCAGGCCGGTGACCTTTCCGTCCTTGGTGCAGGCGATCTCCGTCGTCATATGATAGTCGCGTGCAAACGCGGTGGTGGACAGGTTTTCGATACGATCTTCCACCCACTTTACCGGCCGCCCGGTCACGATCGAGGCGACGATGGCGCAGATATAGCCGGGGTACGCGCCGACTTTGTTGCCGAAGCCGCCGCCGATATCGGGGGCGATGACGTGAATTTTGTGCTCGGGGATTTTCGAGATGAGCGACGCCACGGTGCGGATGACGTGCGGCGCCTGGAACGTGCCCCACAACGTCAACTCGCTTGTGATCTTGTCGAATGAGGCCACGGCCTGGCAGGTCTCGAGCGGACACGGATGGACCCGCTGATAGCTGATCAACTCCTTGATGGTCACATCGGCCTTGCGGAAAGCCAAGTCGGTGGCCTCCCTGTCGCCCATCTGCCATTCGAAGATATGGTTGTAGTGCTTGCGTTTGCCGTGTGCGCCATCGGTCTTGTCCTTGATGTCCTCGCGCAGCACCGGCGCGTCCGGCGCCATCGCCTTGAAGGGATCGATCACGACCGGCAGCGCTTCGTATTCGACTTCGACCAGCTCGGCCGCGTCGGCGGCAATGTAGCGGTCTTCGGCAATGATGAAGGCGACCTCTTGGTTCTGGAACAGAACCTTTTCTTCAGCGAGCACCGCGGCGACGTCGCCGGCCAACGTCGGCATATAATGCAGGCCGAGCGGCTTGAGATCGGCGGCCGTCAGAACCGCAAGCACACCGGGCACAGCCTTGGCCTTCGACGTGTCGATGCTCTTGATACGCGCATGCGCGTGCGGCGAGCGGACAAAGTCGCCATACAGCATTCTCGGCAGTTTCAGGTCGTCGACATAATTGCCTTTGCCTTGCGTGAAGCGGACATCCTCGACGCGCTTGCGCTTGCAGCCCAGGCCTTGCAGCTTTTCGGCGCGCTCCGCGGAGGTCGGATTGGGGGTTGCGACGTTCATTCTGCGGCCTCCCGGTATGGCACACCGCCGAGCTTCGCGGCGGCGTATTGAATGGCTTTCACGATGTTCTGGTAGCCGGTGCAGCGGCACAGATTGCCGGCGATGCCAAAACGGATTTCCTCTTCCGTCGGCGACGGGTTCTCCTGCAGCAGCCGGTGGGCGCGCATGATCATGCCCGGCGTGCAGAATCCGCACTGCAGGCCGTGCATTTCGCGAAAGCCCTCTTGCAGGGCATGCAATGTACCGTCGGCGGCGGCCATGCCCTCGATGGTGACAATGTCCGCGCCATTGGCCTGTACGGCGAACATGGTACAGGACTTCACCGACATGCCGTTGAGGTCGATGGTGCAGGCGCCGCAATGCGTGGTTTCGCAACCGATATGAGGTCCGGTCAGGTTCAATTGCTCGCGGAGGAAGTGGATCAGCAACGTGCGGGGCTCCACAAGCGCCTCTTCCTTCTTGCCATTGACCGTCAGGGTTATTTGAGATTTTGCCATTGGTTCCTCCCAACAATCACGCGCCGGCGCGCTGTCTGGCCCGGGCGAGTGCACGCGCCAGCATGACGCCAGCCATTTTGGTCCGGTAGATCGCGGGGCCGCGCGCGTCGGAAGCAGGCGCGGTAATCGCCTCGGCGGCCGCGACCGCCTTTTTGACGGTCGCAGCGTCGAGCGTCGAACCGACAATGATTCCTGCGGCCTCTTCCGCCCATAGCGGCGTTTCGGCCACATTGGTGAGGCCGATCGAACAGGCCACGACTTTACCGCCACTCATGGACAGAACGACCGCCGCGGCGGCGGTGGCATAGTCGCCGATCTTCCGCTTGAGTTTCTCGTAAGCATAGCCGTGCCCGGCCTGTGGCACCGGAATGCGAATGGCCGTGACGATCTCGCCGGGCTCAAGCGCCGTGAAATAAGCGCCCTGATAAAAGTCGCGCGCGGCAATGCGGCGCGGGCCGGACTTTCCGGTGACGTCATAAGTCGCGTTCAGGCAAATCATGACGGCCGGCAAATCGTTGCCGGGATCGCCATTGGCGACATTGCCGCCAATGGTCCCGAGATAGCGCACCTGCGGATCGGCGATCAGCAGCGATGTTTCGCTCAGGATCGGGATCTTCGCGCTCAATAGCTGCGAGCCGATCAATTCATGCTGTGTCGTCATGGCGCCGATGACGATCTCCCCGGCCTCCTCGCGGAGGCTCCTAAGTTCGCCGATGCCACCAAGGTCGATCAGATGCGCCGGGCTCGCGAGCCGCAGCTTCATCATCGGGATAAGGCTGTGCCCCCCAGCGAGCGCACGGGCCTCATCCCCCAGGGAGTCGAGCAGAAGCACGGCTTCGGAGACGGATGTCGGGCGGTGATAGGCAAATGACCCCGGTATCATCGGCGTTCTCCCCGGCGCGCGGACCGCCCGGCTTATCGCCGAGGTTCGATCTGCAGCGCGCCCCTTGTTCGTTCAACTGGTATCAAGTTGACGAACTGTGCGGTGCAGCATCAATCCTGGATGCACGAGCGGGTCGGATTTGCACCGGCAACGGCGGCTTCGCACGAATGGCGGCATCCGTTGCACCAATTGCGTCAAGGCCTCTGACCTAAGTCACCCAACGCACGACCACCGGCCGATTCTTATTGCGATGCAAAAGGTCATTTTTGGGCCGTGAGCCGCTGCGTGCAGACGCTCTTCAGCCGACCTTTGCCTCAATTTTCGACTTCAACCAGCTGACGCGGCTGCGGCTGACCGGAACGCTGTATTGCTCGCTCGCGGCCAGTTCCACCAATTCGCTGTCGCCGGATCGCCGCGTGCCGATCACGCGATCGATATTGATGATATGGCTGCGATGAATTCGGACGAACCGGCTCTTGTCGAGCCGCTGCTCGATTTCGCTGATGGCCAGCGGACAGAACAATTTGTCTGTGCCATTAAAAATATAACTGTAATGGGCGTTGGCATGGACGGCGACGACGTCGTCGACGGCGATGAAATGGGTGGCCCCGGCGTGCTCTATCGGAAGATGGTTGGCGACGCGACGCGGTGGCGCCCCCGCGCCGCCGAGCGGGGCGTAAGTGCCTTGGCCGAATCCGCCGGCCGCGACGCCGACTGCATCGATCCGAGCGGGTCCGCCGGCGTACGCGGGCATAGGGCCAGTCCCGATGGCCGACTCCTGCGGGGAAACCGATTCGTCCCTGCCGCGATCCGGTACCAGGAACAAAAGAAAGATGCCGGAGACGCAAAACGCGACCACGGCAACGACGATCGCCAGGAGATCGGTCGAGAGCGCCGGCGCAGATGGAGGCCCGACATGCGAGAAAAGCGTCATGCCGGCCATGGCCGTGTAGTGCATACCGGAAACGGCTACACCAAAAGCGATGGCCGACAAGACAAGCGGCGGGCGAGCACCACGGCCGGCCGCCAACCAAAGAGCCAATTCGGACGCCGCGACGGCGATGAACAAGCTTGCGGCCACATAGGCCGGCGCATGGGTCATGTGAGCGCTCGCGTGTAACGCGCTCATGCCGACATAGTGCATCGAGAAGATGCCGGTCCCCATTAAAATCGCCGCCAAAGTCAATCGAATCGGCGTCAGCGGCCCAGCGCTCAAGGCGAATATTGCAATCCCGACAACGATGACGCAGACGAGGAAAGACAGCAAAGTCGGCAAAACCAGATAGTCGACGGGAAATGGCAACCGCGCCGCCAGCATACCGATGAAATGCATTGTCCAAATGGCGACGGCCAACGAAAATGCCGCCCCCGCAAGCAGCATCCGCCTTCGCACGCCGACTGCCCCGCCGATCTGAAGAGCCAGGTTAAAGCCCACATAGGCACCCTGGATCGCCATCACGACTGAGAGCAGGACAAGCCAGTGGTCATGTACCACCTGCACTGCCGAGTTTCCTTCCCGCCTAGCCACCCCGCTGTTCGATTGCGAGTTAGGATAAGTATAAAATGAACTTCGGCCTGCGCCGAGACAAATCTGAGGCACCTCGCTGGCACCACGGTCACGAAGCGCCGACAAGTTAGGACTAACTTCTAAGGTGAAGTCTTGTGGTTGGGATGGCCATCGGTCCACGACCGGCCGCCCGCAATTTCCACGGCCATGGCGTGGTGTCCATGGCGCGAGCCGTCAGGTTCGACCTGCAAAGAACAAGGCAAGTTTGGCTGGCAGCGCGGCAGTCATCAATTTTTTAGAAGCTGCCTCATCTTACCGAGCAGGCGCTCAAATTCCACCGGCTTGGTATCGAACTCGTCGCAGCCGGCCGCCAGGGCCTTCTCGCGCGCGCCTGCCAGCGCATGCGCCGACAAAGCGATCACGGGAATAGCCTGTGTCTCGGGATCCGCCTTGAGCCGTCGCGTCGCTTCCCAGCCGTCGATTACCGGCAGGTCGAGGTCCATCAGGATTAGGTCGGGCTTCTCGGCGGCGGCGGCGGCGCAGCCTTTTTCGCCGTCCTCGGCGACGACCACCTCGAACTCGTCGAGCAGCTCAAGGCGCATCTTGAGCATGTAGACGTTGTCGTCGTTGTCTTCGACGTACAGAATCTTGATCACGGCACTTCCACAACAGGACGGCCGACCAGACGGCGAATCCGGGTGACCAGGTCGGCTGGCTTGAACGACTCTTTGACCAGAACGGATTGAACCCCGGAATTCAGCCGGCCACGGTCCGCCGCATCGAGATCGCGCGACGTCACCACTATAACCGGAATATCGCGCCACTCGAGATTTTCTTGCAGCGCGTCCACGAGCTGGAACCCGTCCATTTCCGGCATCATCAAATCGAGCACGATGAGGTTCGGAACACTCTCCTTCAGGCGGGACAGCGCCTCGCGGCCGTTGCCGGCCTCCGTAATCGTCCAGTGCTGGCCTTCGATCCAGGAGCGCACCCGCTCGCGCTGCATCGGGTCGTCATCGACAAGCAAAATGCGCGTCGGCGGCTCGTCGGAACGGAATTTCTGCACCAGATTGCGCAAACGTTCGCGCTCGATGGGCTTCACCAGATAACCCGCCGCGCCGAGCGCCATGCCGCGGCGCTGCTCGTCCAGGATCGTAACCATGATGACCGGCGTATCGGCGAGCTCAGCGTCCTGACGCAACGCGGCGAGTACGGACCAGCCGTCGAGGTCCGGCATCATCACGTCGAGGGTGATGGCCAGCGGGCGCATTTCCTTGGCGATCCTGATGCCCTCCAGGCCGCCGGCGGCGGTCACGACGTTGAAGCCTTCGGCCGAAAGCTGCTCCTTGATGAGTTCGCGCGCGGTGGCATCGTCGTCGATCACAAGGACGGCGTTCGAGCGCGGCCGCGTATTCTCGGCCAGCGCGACAATAGGTTCCGGTCCGCCCGGCAACTGCACCGTGAAGGCCGAACCTTTGCCCTGTTCGCTCTCGACCAGGACGTCGCCGCCCATCATCCGCGCGAGCCTGCGCGTGATGGCAAGGCCAAGCCCGGTGCCGCCGAAGCGCCGCGCTGTCGTGGACTCGGCTTGCGTGAACTCCTGGAACAATTTGGCCTGCTGCTCCGGCGTCATGCCGATGCCGGTGTCGCGCACGCTGATTTCGATGATGCCCTGCCCTGCCTTCGCATGGCGCTGGACCGTAAGAAACACTTCGCCGTCCTTGGTGAACTTGCAGGCGTTGCTCAACAGATTGAGCAATATCTGGCGCAGCCGCATGGGATCGAGGGTGACGGGAGGCAAGTTCGCCGGACATGACACAGTCAGCTTGTTGCCGTTCTGCTCGGCGAGCTGCCGCGCGGTGCCGATCACCTCGTCCACCAGCGGTGCAATACTGGTCGGTTCCGGATTCAGTTCGAGCTTGCCGGCCTCGATCTTGGACAGATCGAGCACCTGGTTGATCAGGCCGAGCAGATGCGCGCCGGCGCGATGCACGCGTTTCAACGGCTCGATCGCCTTTTCGGTGCCGAACCGTCCCGCATTGGTGAACATCATCTCGGTGAGGCCGATGATGGCGTTCAAAGGCGTGCGCAGCTCGTGGCTCATGTTGGCGAGGAACTGCGACTTGTGCTGACTGGCGATTTCGAGTTCGCGGCTCTTCTCCTGCACTTCATTGAACAGACGCGCATTTTCGATGGCGATGACCGCCTGGTCGGCGAAGGTGGCCACCAGTTCGATCTGCTTCTCGGTAAACGGCTCCGCCCGCTTCTTCGACAGGAAGATCACGCCGACAACATTTCCCTCGCGCAAAAGCGGGACACCGAGCGCCGCGCGATAGCCACCTATTGCTTGGGCGCCTAGCCAAGTATAATCCGGGTCCGACAACACGTCGGTCACGTGGATCACTTTGCCCTCCAGCGCGCACCGGCCTGCGATGCTGCCTCGGTGGACGGGGACCTCCCTGCCCTTAAAATAGTCTCTGATCTGCATGTATTCGTCAGTCGAGTGGCCAAAGCCCGCGGCCCAGTAAAAGACGTCGCCATGGCGCTGGAAGAGCCAGGCATAGTCGGCTTCGCACAGGCGCGCGGCCGATGCCACGAGCGTGTCGAGCACCGTCTGCAGATCGAATGCCGAGCGGCTGATGACCTTGAGCACGTCCGCGGTCGCGGTCTGCTGCTGAAGGGACTCGCTCAGTTCGCGCGTGCGCGCTTCGACCTTCTTCTCAAGGCCGACGTAAGATTCTTCGAGCTTACTGGCCATGTCGTTGAACTGATCGGCCAACGCCTCCAGCTCGTCGCCGGTCTTGATCGAAATGCGCTGCGAGAGATCGCCGCCGCCAATTCGAGCGGCGCCCGTCCGCAGCGCCTGGATCGGCCCCACCATCCGCCGGGCGAGGAACATGCCGGCGAGCACCGCAAAGATCAGCGCCGCCGTCAATGCGAACGCCAACCGTTGCAGCGCCGCGTAGAGCGGCGCATAGGCTTCGCTGACCGGCAATTCGACGAACATCAGCCAGCCGAGCGGCTTCACCGGCGCGAAGGCGGTGAGCACGTCGTGGCCCTGGATGTTCTTGGCGACCTGCAACGGCTCACCGGGATCGCCGCCCTCGGCCGCGCGCGCGGCCTTCACCTGGGCGAGATTCGACATATCGGTGTTGCGCAGCACCAGGCTGATGTCCGGATGTGCGATCAGCCGGCCGTCCGGTCCCACGACAAAGGCGCTGCCCTTGTCGCCGACCTTGATCTGGGTGACGACGTCCCAGATCAGCTTGAGGTTGACCTCCGCCACGCTGACGCCGGCGTCGCGCCGGGTGCCGGCAATCGCCAGCGTCATGTAGGGCTCGGACTGCCGGCGGAAATAGACCGGGCCGAAATAGACCTTGTTCGCCACCGCTTCGGTGAACTTCGGGTCTTTCGAGAAGTCCGTGCCGCTGTCGACCACGTCCATGGCAAGACGCGACACGCGCAGTCGTTCCTTGCCCGTGGCGTCGAGTTGGGACAGTTCGGTGATCGCCGGGACCTGCCGCAACAGCCGCAACGCATCGAAACGGCGCTGCTCTATGGAGCCGGACGACCACGGCAGCTGTGTGGTCCAACCGAGCTGGTTCTGAATCTCGACGATGAACTGGCTGATCTTGGCGGAAGCCGCCTCGGCCTGCTCGCGCTGGATGCGGATGAGCGCGACCTTGTGTTCACGATAATAGAACCAGACGTCGAAAATGCCGTTCGCCAAAAGGGCGACCGCGACCACGGCCACGAACAGCCCGACATATTTGCCAAACAACCGGCTGCGGCCGCGGACGGGCTGCGCGATCCCGGCTGACGGATCGGTCGGTGCGTCTGTTACGGTCATCGGCCCGGCAAATCCACCATGCAAACAGCTACGAATCCGCCTTGTCAGTTTAGCAAGCCCGTTTCGGCCTGTCGCCGCCGGAACCGGCCGCGACAGGCCAAAGGGCACCGCATCAAAATGCCGGGAATTGCTCGCCGGGCAACGGTCCGCTATTGCGCGTCAACTGCACCAGATCGATGCCAGTGGCGGTGGAAACCAGGATGCCACGGTCCGGCCCGACGGCGTTAAGGGTTGCATGGCTCCAAGCGCCGATCAGGAAGGCGGTCAAAGCGAAAGTGACGATCGTGGGGATTTTCTTGGTCATAGCGTCTCTCCGTTGGTTTGGTGTTGAGAAACTTTGTCGCGGTCCGCAGGCGCGGTCAGGCTCCCTGGACGAAACCGCCCAGCAGGGCGATCAGAACGAGGCCGCCACCGACGATGAACCAGCAGTGGGCGGCGGAGTTGGCCTGAGCGATCAGGCTGTTCCGGTCGAAGGACGGGTTCGGACGGCGGGTCATGGCGGTCTCCTCTGGTCTGGCCGGCGATGCGCCGGTTTCGATGGGAGGAGAATGCCCCGGCTCTCACGAAAAGGCCTTGGGACAGAACTTAAACGTCCTGAATCGTGCCTAATCCGGACATGCCAGCCCTATTTCGGCGGTCTTGATGCGCGCGGGGCCGTCACGGCCCATGCTGCTGCGGCTGCGAGCCGCGCCTTATTCGATCACCTCGTCGGCGCGCGCGAGCAGAGTCGGCGGCACGGTGAGGCCGAGCGCTTTGGCGGTTTTAAGATTGATCACCAGCTCGAACTTCGTCGGCTGCTCGACCGGCAGAAGGGCCGGCTTGGCGCCTTTCAGAACTCTGTCGAGATAGGCACCGACCCGCAGATAGACCTGCTCCAGGCTGCCGGCGTAGGACAGCAGGCCGCCCTCCTCAGGAAATCCGCGATTGGGAGACAGCGCCGGAAGGCGGTACTTCAGGGCAAGGCTGGCGGCCGGCTTGCGCGGCAGGTTGGGCTGCAGGATCACGGCATCGATGCGCTCCGACGCGAGCTGCGCGAACGCCGCCTCCAGCTCGTCCATCCCCTTCATGATGATCGAACGTGTCTCGATCTGCAGTGTGCGGCCGGCATGCTCGACCTGCTGTGTGAACGTGCTTGTGACCGGATCGCCGCTGACGCCTAAAAAGGCCACGCGACGAAGGGACGGTACGATCTCGCGCAGCAACTCGAGGTTCTTGCCCATCAGGTCGGGTGTGACGAACGAGAGCCCCGTAACGTTGCCACCGGGATGGTTGAGGCTCGCCACAAATCCGGCGCCGAGCGGATCGGCGGCCGGCGCCATGATGATAGGGATGTCGCTGGTCGCTCGCATGGCCGCGTGCACGCAAGGGCTCTGCACGGCAACGATGGCATCGACCCTCAGCCGTACCAGCTCCGCCGCAAGCGCAGGTAACTCGCCGAACCTGCCTTCGGCGGAACGGAATTCGAAGCGGATATTGCGCCCCTCGACATAGCCAAATTCGCTGAGGCCCTTCTTGAATAGCGTCCAGAACGGCTCGCGGTTGGCGACAATCAGGACGCCGACCGTGGGCATGCGCTTGTCCTGCGCGCGCGCCGCCAGCGGCCATACCACCGCGCCGCCGAGCGATGCGATGAATTCCCGCCGTCTCATTCGATCACCTCGTCGGCAAGCGCCAGCAGCGTCGGCGGAATGGCAAGATCGAGAGCCTTGGCGGTGGCAAGATTGATCGCGAGTTCGTATTTGGTCGGGCGCTGGATCGGCAGCTCTCCCGGCTTCGCGCCGCGCAGAATGCGATCGACATAAGAGGCGGATTGCCGGAACACAGCGGCCGTGTCCGGACCATAGCTCATCAGGCCACCCTCGGAAACGAACTGCCGGTGAACGGAAATCGCCGGCACCCTCAGTTCTTTCGTCAATTGCGCGATCGTGCGGCCATGCGCGAACGTAAATGGGTCCGGCCCCATGATCAGGCTGCCACCCGGCGCTCGCATCTCCGCCCCGATCCCTAATTCCAGCTCACTGGCAGTGCTTACCCTTATCGTCACCAGATCAATCGACGGCCGACTGGCTTTGATGGCCCCGACGAACTCGTCGTAAAATGGCGTAGTCTTGGGATTAAAGATCAGTGCGGCCCGGTCGATCCTGGGAGCCGCCTGCTTCAGCAAATCCATCCATTTCCCGATCAATTCGGCATCGATGAAAGTGAATCCGGTGATGTTGCCGCCTGGGCGGGACAGGCTGGCGGCGAAGCCATTGCCGACCGGGTCGATAACCAGCGAGCAGACGATGGGTATCGTCGCCGTGAGCCGTTTCAAGGCGGCGACGACCGGCGTGGCGTTCGCGACGATGACCTCTGGCTTCGTCCCGACCAGTTCGACCGCAAATCTATTCATCTCTTCGATGTCGCCGGAGGCCCAGCGATATTCGATTGCGAGGTTCTGGCCGTCGGTCCAGCCGTGCGACCGCAGCCCTTCGAGAAGCGCGGCCTTGCGCCTGCGGCCGTCCGGGTGGTCCTCGGCGCTCGACATCAACACGCCGACGCGGCGGTTGGGCTGCTGGGCATGGCCGGCGAGCGGCCAGACCGCCGCACTGCCCAGCAGCGCAATGAACTCCCGCCGCCTCATTCGATCACCTCGTCGGCGCGGGCGAGCAGCATTGGCGGAATGGCGGTGCCGAGCGTCTTGGCCGTTTTCAGGTTGATCACGAGCTCGAATTTTGTCGGTTGCTCGACGGGGAGATCGGCGGGCTTGGTGCCGCGCAGAATCTTGTCGAGATACTCGGCGCCGCGCTGGAACAGGTCGGAAAAGCTCGGGCCATACGAGAGAAGCCCGCCCGCCTGCACGAATTCCCGATACGCGAAGACCGAAGGCAGCCGGGCCTCCGTCGCGAGCGCGCTGATGCGTGCGCGATTGGTCAGCGTTAGAGGCTCGTTGGTGACATAGAGTGCCTGAGCGTTGCCTTCGGCGCGCTTGATGGCCTCGGCAATGTCATCCGCCCGGCGGATTTCAAGAACTTGAATCTCGATGCCGAGACTTCCGGCGCTTCGCTGCGCCTCGTGCATCTGTTCGACGGCATTCTGGGCGTTGACGTTGACCAGGACCGCCACACGGCGAAGATCGGGTACCACGTTTTGCAAGAGTTCGAGATGCTTGCCGGCCAGTTCCGAGCTTTGCAACGACAAGCCTGTCAGATTGACGCCGGGACGAGAGAGGCTGTTGACCAGCCCCGTTCCAACGGGATCGCCAGCCAAAAAGACGATGGGAATCTGGGTGGCGACGCGCTTCACGGCGGAGACGATGGGTGTCCCGTTTGTGAAGATGACGTCGACGTTGCGCGAGACGAGATCCGCTGCCGCCTTCGCCGCGCGCTCCGCACTCCCCTCCGCCCAGCGATACTCGATCGTCACGGTTCGTCCTTCGACCCAGCCAAGTTCCCGGAGACGGTCAACAAAGGCCGCCGTCAGCCGTGTCTGGCCTTGCTGGGTCGATGCCCCGATGAAGCCGACCGTCTTGCCGGCCTCTTGGGCGCGAACGAACGATGGCACGGTCCACAAGGCGCAGAGGCCCGCGCGCACGATGAAATCTCGCCGTTTCATTGTTCCTCCCATGCCGCGGTCTGTCGCGGGCCGCATTAGTGTATGCGTTCATAGCCCCGCGAAACCACCACCGAGTCGGCCTTCGGCGACATCAAGAATTTGAGGAGAGCCTCGGCCTCGATCTTTGTCGCGGTGGCGCCGCTGACGCCACCCGTCATCACAATGTAATCCTGCAACTCCGCCGGCCAGGCGCCGGCGAGTTCGACGCCTTTTCCGGCCGTGATCAGGGGAACCGGCATTAGGACCGCGTCAAGCGTGCCCGAGGCAACAGCGCCCAGGTTTTCCGCCACACCGCCCGCCTTGAGCTTGGGCTGCGCCTGCTCCGCGATGCCGAGCTTCCCAAGCATGGCGAGAACGACCGGGCCGGTCGCCCCGGCGGCCACGTATCCGATGGAATCGAACTTAAGGACGGCGCTCTTGAGCGCGCCCGGCGTAGCGACATCGGGCTTCATCGCGCCGGCGCGAACGCCCACACCCATACCGAACCTTGCGATATTCGTCGCGGTGCCGGCGCGCACCGTGCCTGTCGCGATCATGTCGGCGATATGTTTCGGATCGCTGATCGCCACATCGAAGCCGGGGCTCTCGGTCGCGGCCTTCGGAATCGCAGGGGTCAGCGCGAACCGCACCGCGACCTTGTGGCCGGTCTCCCGCTCGAACTCCGGAACCAAGGCGTCAACGACCGGCTTCAGTCCCAGCGAGCTCAAGAGCTTCAGTTCGGCGGCCTCCGACGCCTGCGGCAGACCGACAGTGACGCAGGCCCAGAGGCCACAAGCGAGCACTTTCAGGATTTTCATCGACGACATGGCTATCTCCTTGGTTGTCCGGGTGTCCGGCCCGCATGTTCACAGAAACAAAATACTGCAGGCAGCCAGTTCAAACCTTGGGGCAATTCTGAATCGTACTGAATCGGACCGCCACCTCGCCAGCCCGACCCGCCCCACGAAGCAGCGTAATGAACTCACGCCGCTTCATTCGATCACCTCGTCGGCCCGCACAAGCAGCGTCGAAGGCACCGCGATGCCGAGTTCCTTGGCCGTTTTGAGATTGACCGTCAGTTCGTATTTGACGGGCAGTTGAACCGGCAGATCGCCGGGCTTCGTGCCTTTGAAAATGACATCGACATACTTCGCGGCGCGCCGGAGCTGATCGGGCAGATTGATGCCGAAGGAAAGCAGGCCGCCGCTCTCGGCAAAGTAACGGTCACCGTAGACGCCAACCAGACGATGGCGCGCCGCCAGTTCGACGATCAGCCCGCGCTGCGACAACGGCAAAGCGTGCGGCGGCACGACAATGCCACCGTTGCCGCCTTCCGATCCGAATGCGGAAATGCGCTGCTCGATTTCCGCAGGACTGGTGATGGGAATCGACGTCAGTTCAAGACCGAACGACGGCGCCGTGGCCTGCGCCACCTGAAGGAATTCGACATGCGCCGACACGGCGGGGTGATGGACAAATCCGACACGGCGGGTTTGCGGCGAAAGCTCCCTGAGAATCTCCAGCCATTTGCCGCCGATCGGCGCCTCGAAATTGGCAAACCCGGTCAGGTTGCGGCCGGGACGTGTCAGCGTGTCGGCAAAGCGGCTGCCGATCGGATCGCCGATGAACACGAATACGATCGGGATCGTGGTGATTTCCTGCATCGCAATCGACACCACCTGGTTGGTGCTGGCGATGATCAGATCCACTTTCTGCGCCAGCAAATCGCGGGCGAAGGCCCGTGCTTTGTCGGCGTCGCCTCCCGCCCAGCGGTACTCGATCTGGAAATCGCGGCCTTCGATCAGGTTGATTTCCTTCATGCCGTCATGAAAGGCGCCCACGGCGGCGCGCGCCTGCCGGTCGCCTTCGGCATATCCCATCAGGAAGCCGATCCGGCGTGGCGGCGCGGACTGAGCAAGGACGGGCCGCGAGCCACCGAAGATTGCGGCGGCCAATAAACAGCCCAACGATTCTCTGCGATTCATCAGTTCTTCCCCCTGCCGGCTCGAACGTAACCAAATCTCACTCGATCACCTCGTCGGCGCGGGCGATCAACGTCGGCGGAATCGCGATCCCCAGCTTCCTGGCGGTTCCCTGGTTCAGCGTCAGTTCGAATCGCGTCGGCCGTTCCATCGGCAGGTCAGCCGGTCGCGCGCCTTTGAGCACCTTGTCCATGTAGATGACAATGCGCCGCATCATGTCATTCGCATTGGCGCCGTAGGTGAGCAGCAGGCCATCCTTGGCCCAGGCGGACCAGTTACCGGCCATGACAATGCGGTTGTTCGCGCCGAATTCCACGATCTGACGACGCTGCTGCAAGAGCAGACGGCTCGATATGATAATGAGACCCTCTGACCGTTCGCGGAGCGCCGTCTCGAAGGCCGCAGCGAAATCAGAACTCCGGCGAACCTCAAGCGACGTCAAGTTGACGCCCAACGTGCTCCCCGCGCGCTTGATCTCCTGAAATTCCGGATCGGCATGATCCGGATTCCAGAGGACGCTGACGCGGGAAATTCCGGGTACGGCTTCCTTGAGAAGCTCGATCACTTTGCCCGACAATTCATCGTAGACCTGCGTGACGCCGGTGATGTTGCCGCCGGGACGGGCAAGGCTGGCGACGAGACCGCTCTGGACGGGGTCGGTACTGACCAGGGCAACGACGGGAATTGTCGAGGTGGCCTTTTTGACATGCGGGGCGACGTCGCCGCCGAACGCAAATATTACATCGGGCTTCAGCGCCACCAGTTCGGCGGCGAGCTGCGGCAGCCGCTCGGCCCGGCCCTCCGCGAAACGGTAGTCGATGGTGATCGTCTTGCCATCTTCATAGCCGAGATCCTTCAGCCCCTGGATCAGCGGGCCGATGGGATCGATTTGCGGCGAATTGAACAGCAACATGCCGACCCGCTTGGCGGCCGCCGGCGCCTGCTGCGCCATCGTACGAAGCGGAAAGGCGAGCACGCCTGCCCCAACTCCGGCAATAAAGCTGCGTCGTGACGTCATTTTATCCTCCCAGAAATCTGTCGTTGACCCCGTCATTCGTAATCGTGAGCTGCCCGCTTATGGCTGAAGCGGTTTGATTGCGATCTTCCGAAACTTGATCGTACCGGCCGCATGCTGGAGCGCGACCGGCCCTTCGGCAAACAAAGCGTTGCGGAGTTCCACGGTCTTCTGACCGTTAAGGACGACGGTCATGTGCCGCCCCTTGGCCGTGATCTCGTAAGTATTCCATTTGCCGCCGGCCTTGGGCATCGGATTGACCTCCGCAAAGTGGGTGATGGCAGCGGTGCCGTAGCTCTGGTCCTTGCGGCCGTCGAAAATATTGGCCTCGTAACAGGTCCGGTCGGCGATATTGCCGGCGTCGCTGCAACGGATGAAGACACCGCTATTGGCGTCATCGCTCGCCCAGAACTCAACGTGAAGCACGAAATCCTTGTACGAGTTCTTGGAAACCAGGTAAGCGAAATCCTTGCTGCTGCGCTTGTCAGCCACGAGCACGCCTTCTTCCGATCGCCAGTTGGCGTCGCCGACCCGGTTCCAGTCGCCGATCGTCTTGTCGTCCAGCAAGGTGACCCAGCCCTCGCCGGATTGGGCCGCGGCCGGCGGTACAGAGTGTAAAACGGTGAAGGGAGCGATGGCGAGGCCTATCGCCAGAACGATGGTTTTGCGATTCATTGCGGTCCTCTCCTGTTTCAGCCGAGCCAGCGGCCCGGTTTGGGTTATCGACAAAGCCATCATCGTCACGGCCTCGCCTTAAGTCCTTGGGGAGAGTCTGAATCGTTCTGAAGCAGCAGATAGGTCCGCGCAATTTGCAACCTCGCTCGCCGGGCCGGACGTGCTCGTGGCGCTTATTCGATCACCTCGTCGGCGCGCAGCAAAAATGCTTCGGGAATTGCCAGGCCCAGTTCCTTGGCCGCTCTCATATTGAGAACCAGCTCGAACTTGCTAGGGAACCCCACCGGCAGGTCGGCCGGTTTTGCTCCCTTCAAAATCTTGTCGACATAAACGGCGGCTTCGCGGTGCAGATCGGAAAAGCTCGCGGCGTACGACATGAGGCCGCCTGCCGAGGGCAGAATCTTGAGCGTCGACAGCGCCGGCAGCCGGTGCTTGGCCGCCATGGCGCCCACTTCCGGGCGCAGCAAGCTCCCCTGCACAATCACCGCTTCGGCACGGCGTGATGTCATCGTCTCGAAGGCGGGCTCCAGCGGTGCGGCAGGGCGCGTCATGACAACCTCGACGTCCAAACCGGCTATCGCGGCCATCCGGCGGATCTCGGCAAGATAAGGACGGGTGAAGCCGTCGTTCTCGTTCGCCAGCACCGCGAAGCGTCGTGCGTTCGGCAGCAGTTCGCGAACGAGTTCGACGCTCTTGCCGGCAATCTCGACGCCGCCCGCCGACGTGCCGGTGACGTTGCCACCGGGCCGCGGCAGACTGGCGACCAGGCCGGTGCCGACCGGGTCGCCCGCGCCGGACATAACGATCGGTATCTCGCGCGTGGCCTGCAATGCGGCACTCGCCGGCGGCGTCTGGAAGGTGACGATGACATCGACCTTCAGCGCCACCAGTTCGGCGGCATTTTCGGCCAGACGATCCGTCTGGCCACGCGCATTGCGAAGCTCAATGCGGATATTTTGGCCATCGACATAACCGGCGCCGCGCAATCCATCGCGAAGCGCGGTCAGAAACAGCTCGGGCGGCGGATTTCCAAGAACGAGCACGCCTATGACGGGCATGCGGCCGGCCATTTGCGCGCGCCCAATCGCCGGCCAGACGACGGCGCCCCCGGCAATCGCAATGAACTCGCGGCGATTCATTCGATCACCTCGTCGGCGCGGGCGACCAGCGCGGGCGGCATGGTGATGCCCAGGGCACTTGCCGTTTTAAGGTTGATCACGAGTTCGAACTTTGTCGGCTGTTGCACCGGCAAATCCGCCGGCTTGGCGCCGCGCAGAATTTTGTCGACATAGTCGCCGGCTTGCCGGAACAAGTCCGGAAAGTGCGGCCCATAGGACATCAAGCCGCCAGCGTCGACGAACTCCCGGAGCGCATACACCGTCGGCAAAGCGGCGGCGATGGCGAGGGAATTGATGCGAGCGCGTTGCGAAACAACGAGCGGCGCGATCGCCACGAAAAGCGCGTCGGCCTGGCTCCTGGCAGCGTCGATCGCCGGTGCGATGTCGTCAACGCTGCGAATTTCGAGCACGATGGCATTGATGCCGAGTGTTTCGGCCGCCGCCTTTGCCTCGCGCGCCTGGACCACAGCATTCGCGCTGTCGACATTGGCCAGAATGGCCAACCGCTTGAGGCCAGGGCGCACTTCCTGCAACAGCTCGATATGCTTGCCGGCCAGATCGGTCGCCTGCAGCGACATTCCCGTGAGGTTGCCGCCCGGCCGCCCCAGGCTCGCGACCATGCCGGTGCCGACCGGATCGGCGGTCGCCGCGAACACGATCGGAATATCGGAAGTCGCCCGCTTCGCCGCGGTAACCATAGGCGTGCCGTTTGTGACGATGATATCGACCTTGAGTTTGACGAACTCGGCGATGGCCTCGGCGGCGCGGGCGCCGCTGCCGCCGTCCGACCATCGATACTCAATGGCAACCGTCCGGCCTTCGATCCAGCCGAGTTCTCGCAAGCGCTGCACAAAGGCGTCGGTCCATTTTTTCTGCACGGACTGCGCCTGCGAACCCAGGAAGCCAATGACCGGCAGCTTGCCCGGTTGCTGCGCTCGAGCGATGAGCGGCCAGGCCGAAGAAGCCACGATCGCGCCGCCAGCGGCCCATATGAATTCCCGCCGCCTCATTCGATCACCTCGTCGGCAAGGGTTACCAATGTCTGCGGCACGGTGAGACCGAGCGCTTTGGCGGTCTTGAGATTGATGGCGAGTTCGAACTTGGTCGGCTGCTCGACCGGCAAATCGGCCGGGGTCGCGCCTTTCAAAATGCGGTCGATGAAATAGGCGGTGCGCCGAACCTGTGCGCTGAGATCGACTCCAAGGCTGGCAAGCGCGCCCTGCCTTGCAAACGCAGGATAGTCGGAAATCACCGGCATCCCGAACTTCAGGCCGAACGCGACGAATTCGGCGGCATGTCCCGTGAAGAGCGGCTGGACGATGACAGCCTCCGCGCCTTCCTTCTTCAGCGCCTCGAAGGTTGCCTCGTTCACCTCATCGGCACGATCGACAAGGCGCACCAGAATTTTTATTCCGACCTTGTCGGCATTTTCCCTGGTCTCTCGGATGAAAGCGGCCGCGCTTGGACTCTTCGCCTGGCCAAGGAAAGCAACTGTGGCAATGCCGGGCTTGATCTCGCGCAAGAGTTCTATCCTCTTGCCGGCGAGGTCAGGCCCCGACATCGACACGCCGGTGATGTTGCCGCCCGGACGCGACAGGCTCTGCACCAGCTTCGCGGCGAGCGGATCGGAAGCAATCATCACCATCGGGATAGACTGGTTTTCTTCCCTGGCGAGTTGCACGGTCGGCGTGGTCCAGGGCACGACGATGTCGAACCGGCGCTCGACAAACGATTTGACCGCATCCCGCGCCCGCTGCCTGTCGCCATCGGTGAAGTGGGTCTCGATCTCGACGGTCTTGCCATCGACATAGCCGAGCTTGCGCAGTTCCTGGCGGATGCCCTCGACGTCGCGCGCAAGCTCCGGCGCGTGCAGGCTGACGACGCCGATCCTCGCGGGCCTTGCGTCCTGGGCGACCGCCGCACTGGAGACGAGCCATCCCATCAAGACAGCCACGGCGGCTTGTCCGTAAAACATCGTGAATCGACGGCGCTGCATGTCGAACCTCTTTAATGAGCCTCGGCTTAAGGAGCCTCGCCGAGCGGCCGGTGGCGGCGGTTGCAACCATACAATCCGCCGCCCGATTTCGCACCGGGGAGACCACGGGCGCGAACGTTTTCCCGCGTCTCCATGACGGCCGACCCTACTTCTTGAACGGCGTGGTGAGCCGCTCACCCTTCGCGCCGGCAATGAAAGCGATGAACGTGGCCGGCTCTGTACCCGTATTCTTCAGGCCGTGCGCCACGTTGGCGGCGGCGTAGTGGCCCTCGCCCGCCTTCAGCGTCCGCGCCGGTTCGTCGCCCAAGGTCTCTTCCAGCGTACCCGAAACCACATAATGGAACTCGGGGCCGCTATGCGTGTGCATCGGAATGAACTGGCCCGGAGCAATGGTGATCTTGGCGACACTGATGAGCGAGTCCGGCGCCGCCTTGAAATATTCGAAGGCAAGCCGCTCCGCCTTGACGCCCTCCCGGGCAGAAACCGCGCCGGCGAGTTCCGGCGGTGCCGCCGTCTGCTGGGCCAGAGCCGGTGCCGCCACTATCAGCACGAGGCCGGCAACGAACAAATGTTTGCGCATGATAAGGTCCCCTTTCAATAGTCGCGCGAACGCGAGCGACCCGCCGACCCTTCCGCGAAAAGATGCGCCGGTCCTTGGCAAAGTCCTGAATTGTTCTGAATTCAATTCCTGAGAGCGGTCAGGCTTTCGATAGATCGAGCCGCTGTAGCGCCAGAATAGTGATGTCGTCGGACGGCAGAGCGGCGCCGACGAAACCCTCGACCGCGTCGCTCACCTTCTTGACCATCGCGCGGCTGCCCAGCCCGGCCGCGGCACGCAACGCCGCCTCCAGGCGCTCTTCCGAGAACAAGGACCCGGACAGGTCGTGCGCCTCGGTCACGCCGTCGGTGAACAGGAACAGCGTTTCATTCGGCGCCAGCGTCAAGGTGCCGGTCTGGTAAACGGCCTGCGGACGCACACCGAGAATGATGCCTTTGCCGCTATCGACCGCAACGAGCGTTTCTCCGCTGCACCGATAGGGCGGGTTATGGCCGGCGTTGCAATAAGCCACCTCGCCGGTCGCCGGATTCAGGATGCCGAAGAACAGCGTGACGAACATCATGTCATTGTTGCTCTGGCAAAGCTCGCGATTGACCCGGTCGATGATCTCGGCCGGGCCAGCGGGCGCATCGCGGTCGCGCATCAACTCGGTAGCGATACGGATCAGGCTTTTGGTGCGCGCCATGAACAGAGCCGCCGGCATGCCCTTGCCCGACACATCGCCGACAAAGAAGCAAAGCGCCCCATCCTCCGTGCGGAAGAAATCGTAGAGGTCGCCACCGACCTCACGCGCCGGCTGAATGAGACCGTGAATATCGACCGGACAAGACGGGGTCGGCTCCGGAAACTCCTGCGGCAACATCGACATCTGCAGGTCGCGGGCCGCCTGCAACTCCTGCTCCAGGCGGAAAAGGTGGGCATTGACCTGATCGCGCAACCGCTTCTTGTCGAGGCTGGCGCCGAGGCGCGCGCGCAGCAAATGCTGGTTGAACGGTTTCTGCAAATAATCGACGGCGCCCAGTTCAATGCAGCGCACCACGCTGGTCATCTCATTGAGCGCCGAAATCATGATCACCGGCAAGTCGTTCAAGCGGTGCTGTCCCTTCAGCCAGGTCAGCACCTGATAGCCATCGACCTTGGGCATCATCACATCGAGCAGGACCAGGTCGAAGTCACGCTCCTTCAGTTGCGCGATGGCCTGCTCGCCGTCTTCGGCGATGGCGATATCGGTGTAGCCCTCAAGGTCCAGATAGAGGGTCAACGTATACCGGTTATCGTCGTTGTCATCGACGACCAGGATGCGCGGTGCGGCTGGTTCGCTGTCCATCGCCGGGCCCGTCAGTGCTGATAATGGAAATCGAGCACGGCACTGTCGCCCTTGCGGCTGGCGCGGACGCGGTCGGCGTTGCGCTGGACCAGATAGCCTGCGAGCAGCCGCAGGCCTTCCTCCGTTTCGCGGATTTGCTCGTCGGTAGGACGCCGTTCGGGCAGGACCAAAGCGTCGCCCTGATAGCTGAGGTGCACATCGAGATTGAATTCGTCGAAAGAAGCTTCCAGCAAAATCGGCCCCTGCACGTTGCAGTGTTCCACGATACTTTCGACAGACTGGGCGGCGCCGAAGATCGCGCGTTCGATCACGTCCCGGCGCGCGCCCCATTTGGCGCCCTGCTGCTCGAGAAATGCACGAATGCCGTCGTGATTGTCGGTATCCGGCGCTAGCGACACCGACGCTCGCGTCCTCACGCCGATCCGGAAGACGGCATTCAACAGCAGCGCGCTGACAAGCCCGACGACAAGCCCGGAGCCGACGAAGGGCTGAAGCACCGCCGGCGCCTTTGCGTAAAGTCCGGGAAATATTTCGTAACCCAGACTGGCCGTCAGCGCGATCCCGACAATGAAGGTTCGACGCGCGTCGAGCAACCGGCTGGTGATGATCTGCAGCCCGCTCACGGTGATGAAACAGCTGGTGAACAGAAAGGCCGCGCCGATCACCGCGCGCGGCATGGCGACAAGCGCCGCCGACACCACCGGAAACATCGAGAACACGATGAGCATGCCGCCGAGCCAAAACCCCACCCAACGCGACGTTACGCCCGTCGCATTCGACATGCCGATCGATGACGACTGCGTATTGCCGCCGATGCTGCCGACAAGGCCGGCAATGATCGTCGACACCCCGTTTGACGTAATCCCCTTGCGGATCGACGTCATGTCCGGCCGGATCCAGTCTCGGTCATTGATCTTCTGCGCGACGCTGAGGTCGCCCATGCCGCGCAGAGCGCATGTGAGGGCCGCGGCCATGAACGGAACAACGAGCTCCAGCCTCACTTGCGGAATCTGCGGCGCCCATGCCGGCAGCGCAAATAACGGCGCGTCGGCGAGAACCCGCATGGACTCCGGATTGAAAGCCCCCACTGCCACCGCAATGCCATAGCCGCAAGCCACGCCGATGATGGCGCAAAGCATCCGAAACGGTCCCTTGCCCCACAGATTGAGGCCGATCATCAAAACCAGCGTCGCGGCGCTGATAAGAAGCTCGGTTGGGGTCGCGCTCGCCCGCATCGTTTCTTTGTCGAGCCCAAAGAGCGACTGGATGGCGAGTATGCCGACATACAAGCCGATGAGCATGATGCACAGGCCGGATATTTCCGCCGGAAAGAAGGGCCGGAAACGGCGCACGATCTGCGCAAAGCCGGCCTCGAAAACGCCGGCAAGCATGGTCATGCCGAGCAGCAGCGGCATGCCGCCGGCCTTGATCGCAATGATGCTGATCGGCACGTAGGGCGCCGCCGGCGCGGTGCTGATCAGAAAGCCGGACCCGATCCATTTTCCCGGCCAGGCTTGCAAGATGGTGCCAATGCCGCACGCCAGAAATGTCAGGCTGACGGCCTGGGCGACAATATCTTCGTTGGCGCCGCTGCCGCGCATGACGAGGATCGTATAGACCATGATCGGCGCCAATATCGTCAGCTGCTGTGCCGCATTGGCAAAGCAGATCAGCGCCGGCGGCCGCTCATCGACGCTATAGGTCAGGTTGCTCGGCCGCATTGCCTTCCAAAGCGGTCCATGCCCGCCTCCCGGTTTTTCGTTTCTTATTTTGTCTTGACGATGCCTTCTTCGCGCGTCGCGCAGATCATGAAAAGGTCCGTGAAATTGCCTATCTCGAACAGCCGCTTGATTTCGGGCGACATACCGCACAACACCAGTCTGCCTTTGCCTTGGTCCATCATCTTGGCGCCGATCAGCAGCGCGCGAAATCCTGCACTGCTGATATAGGGAATCTCCCGAAAGTCGATCAGGATGTGGCGAACACCTGAATTGATCAGCGCGGCCACCCGGTCGCCGAACGGCTTGGCGCCGTTGGTGTCGATCCTGCCGCGCGGCTCGACGACCGTGACCCCGTCCTGTTCCGATTCGATCAGTTCCACGTCACACTCCTATTTCGGCGCTTTAGGTGGATAATTTCTTTGTCATGCGCAGCCGGTTGATTCCGCCGGCGCTGGAATAGTCGATGCCATCCATCAGGCTGCGAATGAAATGAATTCCAAGGCCGCCAACCTCGCGTGACTGCAGCGAGGTTTCCAATTCCGGCGCCGGAGCCTGGGTCAGGTCGAACGGCCGGGCGCGGTCCTCAATCAGCAGCACGACCTCCCCCGGCCGATGTTCCAGCCTTATCGTGATGTCGCTCTTGTCTCCTGGATCGTAGCCATAAGCGATGATGTTATTGAGCGCGTCATCCAGAACAACATTCATATCGTGTAGTATGGGCGCCGCCAGGTGATGGTGCGCTCCAAATCGAGCCAGCATGGCGGCCGCAAGCGGCATGTCTTCCTTCAGGTTCCGGATGCGGACCTCCATCGACGTCATGCTGGCACCCCCGCCACCACGGCGGTTCTAAAAACGGTCCTTCCGAAGATGGCAGGCCCGGGCCGCGCCGTCACTGGCTTAGCCCTGGGGAGCGACGATGCTTTGGATAACTCGAACATTGAGGGAGTTTTTCGCACCGCAGCGACAACGTCCTTGGGACAGACCTGATTTATCCTGAATCGTTCTGAATCGGCGTTTCCGGCATTTCGCCCGCAGCGCTATTGCCGCTAATATTGGCAAGCCAGACACTTCCGGCAGGGGACGAGACGCGGCGAATGCAAATCAGGATCGAGGAACTGGCGGGCGATATCACGGTGGCAGGTCTCGATGGCCGTTTCGACACGACAGGGGCAATCGCCATCGAAATGCCGTTCAATACGCTGGCCAATGAGCGGCGCGCACTCGTCGTCGATCTGTCGAATGTCAGCTTCATGTCGTCCTATGGCATTCGCGTCCTGCTCAGAGGCGCCAAGATCTCCACCGGAAAAGGCGCCAGGCTGGTGATCTGTTGCCCCGAAACGGCGGTCTGCAAGGTCTTGAGAACCGCGGGAACCAGCGACCTCATCCCGATCTACCCAACACGCGACGCCGCGGTGGCCGCGCTTGGCTGATGTCATGCAAAAAGCCACCACAACGGGCGGCGACCGGCTGGTGTTGCGGTCCAGACTGGACGAACTGCAACGTCTGGCGACATGGGTCGAGGCCGTGGCGAACCATGCGGCATTGAGCGCCGAGCAGGCCTTCGCTCTTCAGCTATGTCTTGAAGAGGCCGTGGCCAATATCGTGATGTATGGCGGCGCGGCGGACGATGCGGCGATTTCCGTCGAGGTTTCGCAGGCCGGCGGCGATTTGACCGTCCTCATCGAAGACAGCGCGCGGGCATTCGACCCGACCCAGGTGCCGCCGCGCGAAAAACCGGTCTCGCTCGACAAGGCCCGCGTCGGCGCGTTGGGGGTGCATCTGATGCGGCATTATTCATCGCAGATGCGTTACGAGCGGCGCAATGGCCGCAACTGTCTCATCTTGACTTTCAACCGGCCGGAAGCGCCGAATGATGAGCTTGGGCGATGACCGCAGCTGCGGCATTCGTATTCGGACCATTCCGCTTGCTGGTGCAGCGCCGTGAACTGCTGATGCACGGCATTCCGGTTACGCTTGGGCAGCGCGCGATCGAAGTGCTTTTGACTCTCGTCAGCCGCGCCGGTCAGCTCGTGACCAAGGACGAGATCATGGCCGAAGTCTGGCCTGGCGTCATCGTGGAAGAGAATAACCTTCAGGTTCACATATCTGCCTTGCGCAAGGCTTTGGCATCGGCGGGCGATGCGAAACCCTTTCTGTTGACGGTGGCAGGCCGTGGCTATCGCTTCGTGGCGCCGGTCGAAATCGAAAGCACCGACGCCAAGCCCACGGCCTCAGTTCCTCCCGAAAAATCCAGCGCGCCCGCACGCACCGGCAATCTCCCGCAGCAACTAACCAGTTTCGTCGGCCGCCAGCCGGAGATCGATCTTGTTACCAAAGAATTGCAAAGCCACCGCCTCGTCACGCTCACCGGAGCGGGCGGCGTCGGCAAGACCCGTCTGGCTATCGAAGCCGGTTGGCGGCTCGCAACTCGCTACCCCGATGGGATATGGCTTGTAGAACTCGCGCCCCTGCAGGATCAGAAGCTCGTCATTACCGCGATCGCGGAAACCCTGGGCATCGAATCGCGTGACGGCCCTGCCACGATGACGGCGGCCGCTGCTCTCGGCGGCAGGCACATGCTGCTGATCCTGGACAATTGCGAGCACGTCATCGGCGAAGCCGCGGCAGTTGCGGAAGCGTTACTGCGCGCGGCGCCGCATTTTTCCATTCTGGCAACCAGCCGCGAGCGTTTGGCGATCGACGGAGAAACCGTCCTGCGCGTGCCGTCGCTACAAAGTCCAGCCCCGGCGGCGGCGCTTACTGCCGCCGCAGCGCAGGATTTCGAAGCGGTGCGCCTGTTCGTCGAACGCGCGCGCGGGACAGGTGAAGACTGGTCCCTCGACGACGCCAACGCAGCCGCGGTGGCGTCCATCTGCCGCCGGCTCGATGGAATACCGCTCGCGATCGAGATGGCGGTACCGCGGTTGCGCGTGCTGTCACTCGCCCAACTCGCAAAGGGCCTCGACGAGCGTTTCAAGGTCCTGTCGCAGGGCAGCCGAACGGCGTTGCCCCGTCATCGCACATTGCAAGCAGTGATCGACTGGAGCTATGCGCTATTGAGCGATCCGGAGAAACTTCTGCTGCAGCGCTTGTCGCTGTTCGCGGGTGGCGTCGGTATCGACGCCATTGCCGCCGCGGCCACGGATAGCGAATTGCCCGACACGCAAATTTTCGATCTGCTGATATCGCTGATTGAGAAGTCGCTGTTGACCGCCGAACACGGCAAGCGCGAACGACGCTACCGGCTGCTCGAATCGACGCGGGAATATGCACGGCAGAAACTCGCATCGGATGCTGCGCTCGTTCTGCGCCGCCGGCACGCGGATTTCTATCGCGCGCGCATGGCGCAGGCTGCGGCCGAATGGGAAACCACGCCTGGCGAACATTGGCTCGACAGCTACGGTCCCGATATCGACGAGGTGCGCGCCGCGCTGCAATGGGCCTTCGGGCCGCAGGGCGACATCGCCCTCGCCCTCAATCTGGTCGCGAACAGTCATGTCCTCTGGGGCGAACTCGGCCTGACCTTTGAGCACAGGCGCTGGGTGCAGACGGCGCTCGATCGGGTTGACGACATGACGCCGAAGAAGACCATCGCGCGCCTGCTGTCGTGGCATGCGGGCGACGTCAAGGATATCGACGATCCAAGCGACTACGACGACGCCCTGCGCGCAGCGGATCTGCATGCTCAGCTCGGCGACGCCTTCGCCGAGGGACAGGCCCTGCTGCGTGCCGGCAGCGTCGGACTGGTGCCCGACGGTGGAGAGAGTTTGCTGCGCAAAGCGCACGCGCTGCTCGGGCCCTTCGGCCCGACCAAGACACTGGCGCGCTGCCTGAGCGCTTTGGCGTCGAGCCGCTTGCTTGCCGGCGACATGCTGCAAGCGCGGCAACTACACGAGCAAGCGCTGTCCACGTCGCGACAGATCGGTATCCAGGCCGAACGGGCCTGAGTTGCCTCTTTGCCGCGAAATTGCCCATGGATGGCGGCCGCATTCGTGTAAACGCCATGCTTGTTCGCGCCCGGCGAGCCCCCTTGCGCCGCGGCGCCTGAGGGCTTATATTCCTCTTTATGCCCATCGCCCCCATGTTTCGCAAACCCATCGGCCGCCTGCGCGTCGAGCCGCTCGACCCAGCGGGCATCCCGACCGGCGCGCGACCGCGCACCGCGCAAGGCAAGACGTCGCGCCGGCCGCATGCCGACGCCAAGGTCGCCGAGGTGCGCCACCTGATCGAGAAGACGACCTTGACCTATGGCGAGATCGCCCGGCGCACCGGCGTCGGCCGCGCCTCGATCTGCCGCTGGACGCGCGACCACGGATGGGTGCGCGACGCCTGGGCGCCGCGCGCCACCGATACGCTGCCGACCGCGCGCGCCGGGCAGCGGCGCAAGCTGCGCATGCTGTCAGAGCGGCTGCGCGTCATCGCCGAGCGTCATGTGCTTGAGCTTGAGCAAGCGCCGCAGATCGATGCCGACAGACTGATGCAGGCTTTGCAACTTTTGAAGATGGCGCGGCTCGAGGCGATGGGCCGCAGGCGGCGGCGCAAAGTTTATGACGCGCCGGCGCGCACCGGCCGTCAAATGATTGACGAGCAGGACGCCATCCGCACCGCGATCAAGGAAATGCACCGCGGCGGGGTGAACGTCGACGCGGCGCCGCCGGAAGCCGTCGATCTCGTGCTCGATGCGTACCGTCCGCCGGACGGGCCGGCGTTGAGGGGGCGAGGGAGACGGTAGCGTCCCTGCGCGCCCGCTGTAAGACGATTTACCGCAGCGGTTCCCATAGACGGCCTATGTTCGATGCAGTACATATAGCCATCATCGGCAGTATGACCTGGCGCGGTGCCGGAGAGACAGCGTGTGCTCCCCCTTCACCAGGAGCGACCTATGACGTCTCGTGAGCCGACAGCAAAGCCCCGCAAGCGAAGCGCAAACGGGAAAGCCAGAAATGCGGCGCCGTTCGATCCGGCGATTTATCTGGATACCATCGCCAAGGGCCGGACGATCACGCATTACAAGAAGAAGAGCGTCCTCTTCACCCAGGGCGACGTCGCCGACGCGGTCATCTATATCCGCGCCGGCAAGATCAAGGTCGCGGTGGTATCGGCGGAAGGCAACGAGGCCGTGGTCGCGATTCTCGGCGCCGACGAGTTTCTCGGCGAAGGCTGCCTGATCGGACAGCCGAAACGCCTGGCAACGGCGTCGGCCATGTCGGATTGCACGGTGATGCACGTCAGCAAGACGGAAATCCAGCGCGTGCTGAAGGACGAGCCGAACTTCTCGCGGATGTTCGTCACGCATATTCTGGCCCGCAACGAACGCATTCAGGAAGATCTGGTCGATCAGCTCTTCAACTCGACCGAAAAGCGGCTGGCGCGCGTTCTGCTGTTGCTGGCGAATTTCGGCAAGGCCGGCCGCCCGGAGCCGATCATCGGCAAAATAAGCCAGGAAACACTGGCCGAAATGATCGGCACGACGCGCTCCCGCGTCAGCCATTTCATGAACAAATTTCGTAAACTCGGTTTCATCACCTACAACGGCCATATCGACGTCCATAGCTCATTGCTCAGCGTCGTCCTCGCCGACAAGGCGCGCTCGGTCGCGCCGGCGCTTGAAACCCCGTGAACGCGCCGTCGGCAAGGTGATCCATTTTGAACAGTTTCGCCTCCGCCCGGCTGCTAGCCTGACATTAAGGGGACGCAACCTTGCGTCGGAGGTCTCGCATGCCAGCTCTGTCGCTGAGCGATCGCACGCATCAGCGCGCGGTCTCACTGCCAACGTCGGAGTTTCAACAGCCGGCCGATGGCGCGCACGATTCCTGTGGCGCGCTTCACGAAGGCACGGTCGAGCTGGCGCGTCTGCAACAGGCCGAAGCCAGCCTTTCGGCCTCATTGGCGCGCGAGCGCCTGCTGGTGGCGCAGAAGGATGAGCTCATCCGCCACAAGGATCTGCTGAGCCGCGAATCCGATCATCGCCTGATGAACGGACTGCAATTGGTGACCAGCCTGCTGACGATGCAGAGCCGCCTGGTCAGCGACGAAAACTGCGCCGCCCAGTTGCGGATGGCGGCCAACCGCGTCGCCATGATCGGCAGCGTGCACCGCAGCCTGCACGCGCTCGACAATATCGAGAGCGTCGATCTAACGGCCTATCTCACCGGCCTCTGCAAGGACATGGCCGCCATGCTGGCGACCAACAGCAACGCCAACGCGCTCGCGGTCGAAGGCATTGCGCTGAAAGTGCCGAGCGCCATCGGCATTCCGCTCGGCTTCGTCGTCAGCGAGCTGGTGACGAACTCCGCCAAATATGCGCCCGGCAAGATTGCCGTGCGCGTCGGCGCCGACCCCAAAGGCGGTTACGCGCTGTCGGTCACCGATAGGGGCAAGGGATTGCCGAAAGATTTCGATCCGACCAAGACCAAGGGCCTTGGCATGCGTATCGTCATGTCGCTCATCAAGCAGATCGGCGGCACGTTGCGCTTTTCGTCCCGGGAGGGAATGCGCGGCACACGCTTCACCGTGCATTTCACCTGTTAGCGCGTATTCGAGCGAAAGCCGGAAAAGCTCTCGGCGGCGTCCGGCGCGCCTGGTTGGCCTGCGACCGGCCGCGACGCCGCGCCTTCACCGCGTCTGTATAGAATGTCGCAGTGTTTCTTTTTGACCAGACCTTGAAGGCCTGTCGACACACCTTGCCCATGCACGCAGTCTCTCGCGTCCCGCCCTCTGCACCCCCCAATCCCCGCATAGGGCGGGATCGCCTGCTGCATGATCCTTGTCACCACAGCGAATTCCTTGTCACCACAGCGAACGACGATTGGCATGATGAATTCCCGGCCCGGCAAACCCTGGCCCACCAAGCCTTGGCCGAAGTGCTCGACCTGCCATCGTCCGATGTCGCTCAATCGGCAGGTTGCGGCACAGGGCGAGACGGTGCCATCGTTCCTGTGCGAGGATTGTCCGGCGCACGGTGCGGAGGCGATGGTGGGGCCGGCGGGGGTTTAGCCGCGCGCCGTCGGGACCGCTGTCGTCCCCGCCTCACTTGTCATCCCCGCCTCACTTGTCGTCCCCGCGAAGGCGGGGACCCATACGCCGCAGCGCCCTCCCCGCCTCATCCTGAGGAGCGCGCCGAAGCGTTAGCGAAGGCGGGCGTCTCGAAGGAGAGGCGGCCCCGCCCCACTCCGTTCATCCCCCGCGAAGGCGGGGACCCAATGCTTGCTTGCCCTCCCCCATAGCAACTATGCCCTGCTTTTCTGTCGCGGCTTGGGTTTTCTAAAACAAAGGATTACTTCACGTCGCATTCGCCCATCTAACAAAATATTTTTTCTTTGATTTGACGGCGGCGGAAGATACCGCCGATTTGGCGGCAGCGTCCTAGTGGTTCGCTTTTGAAGTTTTAGGCCAGCCATGCCCGCAATGGCGACGATAATCTTCGCATTGGGAATAAACGTTCCTTTGACTGTATTTTCACCTACAACGTAAACAGCCTTTCCACCGGGGACGAGCACACGAGCGACTTCGGCAATCGCCCCTTCCATGTCTCGGATAAAGCTCGATAGTACCGCATTACTGCGACGAGAAAGTTTAGAACCGAGTCGAAGCCTAGATATCGTTTTCTTTGAGAATTTGCCTTGTGAATTGGCATAGTCGCCAACTTCAGTCCCAATGCTTTCGCTCCGGATTTCCCGAATTTTTGCTGTCTGCACGCCCATCCACACCAAAGTGAATTTACTACACCGCATGTAATCGATGGCGTTTAAGTATGGCGGCGAAGTAAGTACCAAATCGATACTATCGCTTTCAATCTGAAGTTTTCTAGCGTCGCCATGCTTAATAAGCGGAGCCGGCCCCTTTTCCTTCTTGCCAGAAATGCAGTTTTCCAAAGTACGCGAAACAGAAGCCCTAAAATGGTCGAACGGTTTTATCGGAGCGACGTCATAGCTTCTATGCGGCCTGCTATGTGACAAATCCATAGCTAGAGACGCCCCTGCCTGTTTGGTAATTATCAAGCGAGAAAAACCGCACCAAAGCACGTTGCGGGTTGATTCATCGCGCACACCAGATATCGCTTGCGCGAGCGACGTCAGTTGGCGCCTAGAAACGGCGTCGAACCAATAGCGTATAAATTGACGCGTCTCGCGGTCAGCCTTTGCCGGATACGCGTCCCTTAATGATAGCGACCTGTAAATCACTTGAGCCCGATCAAAAACATGAACGAGCGTCTTGGCAACCTTCTTTTCGTCTACCGTACACGTCCATACTTTCGAAATTAGAACTGCCAAAGGGTCGAGATCCACACCAATTGCTTTGTGACCTTGCGACCGCGCTAATGCAAGCACTGTCCCCGACCCCATCATAGGATCGAGAACCCGCTTCCCAATTTTTCCGCGCGACAAATAATCTAACGCAATCCCCGGCGCCATGCGCGCAGGAAACGGATGAACAGGATCGCGCCCTAACGCATCATATATTGTTTTGTTATTTGACTTCTTCATTGCTTCTTTGCAGCCCGAGCTTGGGCTCTAATTGTGTCGATAATGATTGAAATTCCAGTCGCCACTTTACGAGGCAATTCCGATTTGTTTCCGGCGACGCTGTACTGCGAACGGGGCTTTCTTTCGATACGAACCCAGGCATTCTCAGAGTCTTGCAAACTGAGAATCTCATAAAGACTGCCAACATCAAGCGTGACTACCCCATCGTCGTCGCATACGAAAATTGCGAAAGAGTCAGAATATGCAGTAGTCAAATCCAATAAGTCGGACACCTGTTCTAGATTGAACGTGAATCTCCATGGAGACATCCGTTTTGCCGAATGCTTGATAAAGACCCCTATCTTTCCATTTAAGACAAACGCATTTATTCGACCCTCCTTCACGAAGGGGCGCAGCATCACTGAAAAATCAGATTCCACAACCTGGCCTGCACCCGGTTCGGTTGACACCCGCTTAAGCTAATCCGGCCTTCCGCTCGAACTCCACAGGGCTCATATATCCGATCGTCGAGTGCC
>LNDS01000003.1 GCA_001464835.1 Rhizobiales bacterium Ga0077525
CGTCGACGTACTGGAAATCTCCGCCGGAGGGTTTGGCGGTGGAATTAATCCAGGCGCGCTGGCGACCCTTGTTACCGCGGCTTCAGCGGGCGCGGCGTCGCAGGCCGGGACAGCCGGCTACTTTATCTTTGATAACACCGGGACCAGCGCGGGTACGGTGTATTGGGATTCGAACGGCGGCAGCGGCACTGATGCGGTTGCTTTCGTGGCACTCCAGGGCGTCACATACCTCAGCCCGTCGGATTTCCTTTTTGTGTAATGTTGCGAATGATCTTAAGGCGCGAATGAATTCGAATTCGGATTGCCTGCCACCTATTTCAGAATGAGGATTGCGTAGGAGGCACTTCCTTCTTTGCTGTGATGGGCAGGCAAGACAATTTTCACGCCCCACATCCCTCCACATCCCTTTTCTCATGCGCGCCGTAGCCGTTGCAAACGTTGACGGCCGTTTTCTGCCTGTGTTTGGCAAGCGCAGGGGCCTTGTTAACAGACCCAGCCTCTGGAATATTTTGTGCGCTCGGGGGCAAGCTGGCGCGGCAAGCCCGGATATGCTGCCTAGATAAGAATTGCTGTGTTCTAAAGTGCCATCTAACGGAGAAAACAACGTTGTTGGGGCCCGTACTTAAATCCGATTTCTCAATTAATCGCCAGCAAGCCTCGCATATGGTCTGCAAGGTGGCATATGTTGCGAACAAAATTCATCCTGGGCGCTGCAATGTATCGAAATGAAAAAGTTCTACGACGCTTTTTGCTTCTGCTGATAGCACTCTGCGTCGCATTGTACATTGCCATTACGTTCTTCAAGCCCGCCAACTATCTGGCGACGGACACGGCGTCGCCAACTCAAGGCTGGCGAATTCACGGAGCCAAAGTGGTGCAGTCGAATGCCGTCGCTCCGGACGGCACGCTGTCTGCTATCAAGGTAACGTCCACTTCTGGCGACGGGCATCTGATACTTCCGAGCCGCGATGCGCCGCAGAATGCGACCGAAACTTTCTCGGTTTATCTGCGCGCCGATTCACGGACGACGATCTATATCGGCTTTTTCGGCAAAAATTATATCTCGAAGCCGGCGAGGATCGGCACAGGGTGGCAACGGTTCTCCGTGTCCGGCAATCCGGGAGGCGGCGTCAGCGCGCTCGTCGCAGGCGCGCGAACTTTTCTAGAGGGTGAGACGATCTATATTTGGGGTCCGCAACTCGAACTGGGCGCCGTCGCTAAGCCTTATGCTCAGCGGGATAATTTCAGACTTCCTTGGCCGGGTGAATTGCTCGTGCGTCTTCGATACGTCAATGTCGGACCGTGGTTGTTACTGGCCATCTTCGTTATGAGCCTTGCCTTGCTCGCCACTTCGATGAAGTCGCCACTCGTGCTGCGGATCAGACGGACGTTGCGGCATGGATTAGGCGTATACCGTCGCAATCAACTCGGCCTTCGGACGGCAACAACATACGCGGCTATTACCTTTGCTACGCTGCTTGCAATGGAGATTTCGACATTTGCGATCGGTTCCTGGCGCATTTCGCAGGCTCAGAATCAATCGATCGGCGCGGCCATGCTCGGCACGCTGTCGCGGGCGATGGCTCTCGTGAAGGCCGATGCGGGACTCGGTAAGGAGCATGTCGACCAAGCCACCATCTTCTCGCCACTGACGCAGATCCGGCGATTGCCCGGAGACTTGACGCCGCCTTATCACATCAATCGCCTTGGGTTGATCGATAACGAGAGCGCGCTGCCGACCCTCGATACCATGCCAGAAAAGCCGGCAGGGATGGTTCGTATCGTTCTTTATGGCGGCAGCACAGCAATGGGAATCGGAGCTCCTACCGGCAATCAGACGTTGACCGCGCGGCTGGAAAAACTGCTCAACCGGAATGCCCGGCCAGGAACCGCTTTCCAGGTGCTCAATCTGGGCCATGGCGGCGGCCAATCCTATTCTGATCTCGCATTCATGGCCGCGATGGGGACGTATCTCGATCCCGAGGTCTCCATTTCGTTGAACGGATTTAACGACGCGTTCTTTGCTTCGGAGAGCAGCTTTATCTACGGCTCATACCCTTACATCATCAATTGGTCGGATTTCAGCTACTATTACAACAACGCCATCAACAACCTTTTACCGCCGCCCCCGGCGGTGATTGCATTCCTGCCTTTTACGTCGTTGCTGTATAACGATCTGCGCATGCAGAGTTATGCGGCGGCGGCTCCAACAAAAACATCGTACGATGCGTTGCCGATGCGGCTTGTGACTGAGAATTTCGTCAAGCGGAACGAGACTCGTGACCGGCTTTTGCTGGAGAACCTTCGTTTTATGGCGGGGTACTTCGTCAAACGAAGCGGGGTCTTCCTCAGCTACCTGCAGCCGCACCCTCTCCAGTTTCGCGATCTCCTCTCCTCCGCCCTGGCCGGTCCCAGCGAGAAGACCCTTGTCGATCAATCGATCCAGCGGCTATCGCGACTTCCACCCGACGAATACCGCCGCCGCATGGGTGGGCTATTCGACGGCTATGGCGATCGCTACAGGCAACTGCAAAATGAATTCGATGGTAACCCGAACATACGTTTCTTTGATATTCGCACCGAACTCCGCGATCTTTCGGAAGCCGCCTATATCGACATCATTCACTACAGCGTCGCTGGTCAGCAGCGGCTCGCTGAGAGAATGTTCAACGATATGAAGTCTTTCGATGTCATCCGCGACGGATTGCGCGACTGACGCGGCTAATCGTCGGCGACGGCGTCGCGGTAATCGATACGCAGCGCCAGGTCCTGATCTTCCTTGCGCAACACGCAGCGGCCGACCGCGAGCACGTCGATTTCACTTCCCATAAAGCAGCGGAACGCGTCCTCGGGCTTATGGACGATCGGCTCGCCGCGAATATTGAAGCTGGTGTTAACGATGACCGAGCAGCCGGTCTGCTGCTTGAACCGCGATATTAGGCCATAAAAGAGCGGGTTGGTTTCCCGGTGAACCGTCTGCACGCGCGCGGAATAATCGACATGTGTCACCGCGGGAATGTCGGAACGCGGGACCTTCAGCTTCTCGATGCCGAATAGTTCGTTTTCCGCCTGCGTCGGCTGCCGTCGGTGGCTCTTCTGAACATCGGCGACCATCAACATGTACGGGCTGGGACGGTCGACCTCAAACCATTCCGAGACGTCTTCGGCGAGAACCGCGGGTGCGAATGGCCTGAACGATTCCCGATACTTGATCTTGAGGTTGAGCACCGATTGCATCTGCGGTGACCGTGCATCGCCAAGGATAGATCGAGCACCGAGCGCGCGCGGTCCGAATTCCATCCGCCCCTGAAACCAGCCGAGCGCCTTGCTGTCGACCAGTGCGGTGGCGCACTCCTCCAGCAAGCCCGGCTCGTCGACAACGCGGAACCGTGCGCCGGCGGCTCTGAGCCGGTTTTCGATATCGGCCTGCCCAAACTCCGGCCCGAGATAGGATCCGGCCATCGAATCACCGGAAGTCGGCATGGCGCGCGGCTGTTTCTTGTACAAATGATAGACGGATAGCGCCGCTCCGAGTGCGCCGCCGGCGTCGCCAGCGGCCGGTTGCACCCAGATGTCGTCAAAACATCCGTCACGCAGCAACTTGCCGTTGGCGACGCAGTTCAAGGCGACGCCGCCGGCCAGGCAGAGGTTCCGTTCCTTTGTCTCGGCGGCAATCGAACGTCCCATCTTGACGATGACTTCCTCAGTCATTGACTGGACCGAAGCCGCCAGATCCATCTCGCGTTGGGTCAAAAGCGCTTCCGGCGAACGCGGCGGACCGCCGAACAGCCGATCAAAACGCTCATTCGTCATCGTCAGGCCGGTGCAATAATCGAAGTAATCCATGTTCAGCCGGAACGATCCATCCGGTTTTATGTCGATCAGGTGCTCGCGAATAAGGTTGACAAATTTCGGCTCGCCATAGGGCGCAAGCCCCATCAGCTTATATTCGCCGGAATTGACCTTGAACCCGGTGTAATATGTGAACGCCGAATACAGCAGGCCGAGGGAATGGGGAAAGTGAATCTCGTTCAGGATTTCAAGTGAAGAGCCGTGCCCCAGTGCGACCGAGCTCGTCGTCCATTCCCCGACGCCGTCCAACGTCAGGACGGCGGCCCGTTGAAACGGCGACGGAAAGAACGCACTCGCCGCGTGGCTTAAGTGATGCTCCGAAAACAGCAATTTGCCGCTGACGTCGCTGCTGCCAATCTCGCCAAATTCGTCGCGCAATGTCCTGCGGAGAAACAGCTTCTCCTTGAGCCAGATCGGCAGCGCAAGACGAAACGAGCGAAAGCCGCGCGGCGCGAATGCCAGATAGGTTTCCAGCAGCCGTTCGAATTTTACGAACGGCTTGTCGTAGAACGCGATGAAAAATACCGTACAGCATGCCGGGGAAAACCGGGATCATGCTTCTTGCGGCTGAATCGTTCCTCCTGGGCGGCGGCGATGATTGCACCATCCCGCACCAAGGCTGCGGCGCTGTCATGGTAGAATGCCGAAACCCCGAGAATAATCATTCTAGAACAGGGTGTAGATAAAGGGGGCTACAGCGGACCCCTTGGTCAGAATCATCAAGCCACCGATCATGACAAAAATAACAATAAGCGGCAGCAGCCAAAATTTCTTTCTAGCCTTCAGGAACATCCACAATTCTTTGAGGAAACTCATTGTTCCATCCTAAAATTGATGAGGGAAGTCATCGATGTTGGGGCCGCTTGGATTGCGTTCAATCCAGTAGCTCGCCGCCGCCGGGTCAAACCGAAGATTCATCGGGTCCCGGTTGAAAAGCCGGCGGATCAGCCCGATGAGGATGATAGATCCGAACATAATGCCGAGCAGCAACGGATTGACGACGCCATGAATCAGCAGTCCGAATCTGTACCAGAGACGGTTCGGTGCCGCCAAAAGGCTTGGATAAAAAAGCGCCGGCAGTAGAAATGCCCCGCTCCCAACAAGCGCCCACCAATGCCAATTTTCCGAAATGACGGCGGGCAACACGAAGATCAGGAAAAGCACAACGGAGATCGTGACCCCAAAATTCCGCTCCGATGGCAAGGGGGCATCATCTTCCCGTTCAAGGGACTCGTGCGTCGATGATTGTTCAGAACCCTTGGCCACTCCGGCTGTCTCCGTGTGTCTTGATGCCCAGGGACCGGCGATTGCGGCCCTGTATTTGTGTGGTTTTACACGCTCCGAGCTTTGCCGCACAACCATTTATTGGTAGTTCGAGGCCCGCATCGAAGGCCGCTGACGTCGCAAGCTCGCACGGTTACCTGGAAGTCCGGCGGAAAAGAACGGACCAAAGCGACCAGAAGAACTCCCTGTTTCGCGCGGGATACCAAAGCAACGCAAGACATAATTGAAAGACGCCGCGCACGGGCCGGCGTATCCAATAAAGTCTTGCGGCCTTCTCCAGGCGGATGGTGCTTTGAAATTTGGTCGTCGCGCTCCATCCCCGGGCGCGAATCCACGGCAGGTGGCGGCTCTTGATTCGGTCGATCGCCAGCAAGGCGGGATCTTCTCGTAGGGTTGTCGCCGGCGGCCGATCGTCGACAAAGACGTCGACCAGCGGGCGTTGCAGAAACGACATATCGTAATGTTGAGAGAACCGCAGCAGCCAATCCCAGTCTTCCAGCCGTCGGAAAGTTTCGTCGAATGGGCCGACCGTATTGAAGACTTGCCGATGGGTCATAAGGCAGCTGCCGGGAGAGATTCGGCAGCCCCACAATACCTGCGTGGCAAACTCGCCCGGCGCCATATCGTAGCAAATTTCAGAAACGTGACCGCCGCGATGCAACCGAAACCCGGTGCAATTTGCCAGGAACCGATCCGTGGACCTCAGATAGTCGGCTTGCGCGGCGAGTTTCTCGGGGCTCCAGCTGTCATCGGAATCCAGGAACGAGATCCAATCGCCTTTTGCAGCCGCGATCCCCGAATTCCTTGCGGCAGCGGCGCCCCGATTCACCTCGTGGCGAATCAGCGTGACGGCCGGGAGATCCATGACAATACCCTGCTTGAAATCGCTATCGGGCGACCCATCATCAACAACCACCACTTCGAAGTCCCTAAACGTTTGCGCGGCCACACTTGCTAGGGCACGTTGAAGAAGCAAGTGCCGTTTGTAGGTCGGCAGAATGACGCTGATCAACGGACTGGACATGGGGTCTCGACGGTGGCGTCAGTTCGTTCGCTATGGTTCATGTTACATATATACCATAGTTTAAGAGAGGCAGAATAGCATCATCTGAGACAACCCCCCCCCCCCCTCTATCGGTTTCCCTTACGCAATCCAGGGAGCGCTAAACGGCGCCCTTGATTTTCACGCGCCGTGTTTGCTGAAGCGGCGGCGACAGAAGCATCGCCGATCGAGAAAGAGACTGGCGGGATTGATAGAATTTCGGGTTCGGCGAGTATTCTTCTTCGCGGCTCCCGGCGGCACTTCGCCGTCGGAATAGCGACCAAACCAGGGGAGCAGCGCAAGCCTTTGGGGGATCAATTCGTGCGGGCTATTGGCGGCGGGCTTTCGAACTGTCAAAAGTCATTCTGCCGGGGCGGACAAACCCGTTACAGTGGGAGCGGGGAGCGGCTTTTCTGGTCGCCTCAAGAACGGGAAACGTTCGAATAGCCACTGGCGCCGTTCGGGCTCCCTAAACCGCCAGATATTCTGATCGAACCAGAAGTGCGCCGCACCGCAAGCGATCAAGAACGCGATGACAAATCGCGCTTGGGTTTCGTTGGCAATCGCATAGTTCAATACCATTTCGGTGATATTGGAAGTTGCCGCGACGGCGCCGGGCAGTCCGCTACCAGCGTAGAAAAAGAAGCCGATTAGAGCGCCGCCAATGAAAATGCCGACCGCTCGATATCTCCGAATCAGGCCCGTTCGGGTCTTATCACCCGCGAGAGAATGGAAGCCGAGAATTGTAACGTACTGGAGACCGTGAGCTGTTGCGTAGCTTAAGAACCCAAAAAGAAAATCACTCGTGAGATACGAAGGCAGAAAGAACATTACCGATGCGGCGAGCATCAGTGCGGGCGCAGGGCGATATCGCGAGAAATTTCGCGCGACAACAAGAGCGGTGAATGCGATCGTGCCCGCGTAAAGAACAGAGCCCGCATAATACAGAGTTGTGACATACGGCTTCAACCAAGAGGTTTCCATCGTCATCACACTGCCGAGAATGAGGTTCGGCATGAATACTGAGAGATTGACCAGCATTCCGCAGGCGGTGGCAAGATTGATGGCGAGTCGCTCCTGGGGCAGCATCGGTCCCTGGCCGGAGGCTAGGGAGGTCATGACGTATACGCCGATGTTCTGACGGCCGTAGTGGAACGCCTGGTAGAAGAGATATGCGACGCTCACGCCAATGGCGACGGCAACAGGCAACACCATGATGGCGAAGATAGCAGTCGCTATGATCAGCAGGGGCACGACTATGCCGATCAGCGGGCGGTCGACAAGCCGCTGGCGGATATCGGAATCCGAAGTCAGGTAAAGTGTGAGAGCGACATGCGCGCCGCCGAGCGTGATGAAGAAGTGCAACACCTTCTCGGCCATCGGCAGCCTATAGGTAAACATCACGCACAGCGCGAGCGGGACGAACGTCACAGCAACCAGTGAATATGAAAAGATGCGAGCCATTGAGATGGCTCCGCAGGCTACAATGTAATTCAATAATAGCGAATTACTGCGATATTTCTAGTCCCAAGCTACGCCAAATGAACAATAAACCAAGCCAAAAGAAGCCTATTGGATCGCCGGCGAATTGGGAAGCGCCAGATGCGGCACGATTATATCGGCGATGCGAGCCGCAATTTCCGCCTGTGCCTTGACGCTAAGGTGAAAAGTGTAGTCAACCGAAGAACGTCCTTGGTACTCACGGTGAGCGTTCCAGAATATCCAGTCTTTCCCCCGGTAGCCGTCCAGTTCGGTCTTTGTCCGGTCGAACAGGTCATCATACATCTCAAATTCGAATGTTCCGTCCGAATCCTTGGAGAAGAAATCGAAACTCGATCTGTCCACGACCTGCCAAACCAATGCGACAGGTTTTCCGAAATCACGTTTAATTGCTTTCAACGCGTCGATGTGAAACGGGGAGGCGCCGGCGAAGATCATTTCGGCGTCGTTCTTGAACGAGTGACGAAGGTTGCGCGCCAATTGCTCCTGGGCTCTGCGCCCGAAATAGTCCGACCCTAGAAGTAGTTTGAGTGGCACCGAGATACGAGAGTGGAACGCTATGTTCGGAAACCACTTCGGCATCCATTCAAGTGCCGGTGGCCATTCATGCGATTGGGCGGCGATCGACATTGCCGAAAGGCGGCTGAACCCCAAGAATGACTCAGGTCCACGTTCATATGTCAGAGGAACATGCCATTCGTTGAAACCCGAGTAGCTTACAATCATGTCCGGGTTGATCTTGTGTCCCCAAAGGTTCAGAGCAATGAAGTTCTGATAAGTCGTGGATCCTCCCATTGCCATACTGATCACACGGATCAACCTGTTGGGAATGGCAGCTTTCAAACGTTGTTCGATCTGCGCATGAATAGTGAGTCCGTCGCGCACGGCATCCGGCGCCTGTCCTTGGGCGCCGCTGCCACCAATCAGAATCACCCGGAGCTCACCTGCTTCCTTTGTCGGAGGGTTCTTAAAATCGAAGTCCGGCGTCCAGAAGCCCATCTGGCCTGAGTGAATGTCCTGTCCCGACCCCGTATGGTGGAAGTCCGGCTGCATGTGAAAGCCCGTAAATGGATAGAGGTCAAAGGAGGCGATATGTGGCTTGCTTAGGTCGCGGCCCGGGTTCTGCATGGTCCCAAGGATGTAGTCGTAACTAAACAGCGTCAGCAGCAACGCCAACGACGTGCAGAAAAGCACGACTAGCCAACCCGCAGTGTACAGCAAACCGCGACGTATCATATGCAAACCGAAAAAATTGTGGCCAAGATCTCTCCTGCTTCCGACTAGTAAACAAGTACGTGCATTCTTCCTCAAGTTAAATAGTTTCCTCCCAGAAAGATATGGTATGCAATGCGTATTGACCGCCTCGAGCCAAGCTCAAGGCGTCCTTAAATCGCAACCGTTTATGACGCCAAGCACGTCGTTATGAAATGGCGGGACCGCAATATCCGACTGCGCCGGCTGGAAGCCGAAGCCATCCATATCCTGCGCGAAACGGTTGCCGCGTTTGCCAAGCCGGTGATGCTCTATTCGATCGGCAAAGACTCCACCGTTATGTTGCATCTTGCACATAAGGCCTTCGCGCCGGGCCGGCCGCCGTTCCCCCTGCTGCATGTCGATACGTTGTGGAAATTCCGTGAAATGATCACGTTTCGCGACGAGGCCGCCGCACGCTTCGGCATGAAGCTGCTGGTCTACGTTAATGAGGAGGGCAGCGCGCGCGGCATTTCGCCGGTGTCGAACGCGGCGATGCACACCCAGGTGATGAAGACGGAGGCGCTGCGTCAGGCCCTGGACAAATGGAAATTCGACGCCGCGATCGGCGGCGCGCGCCGCGACGAGGAAAAGAGCCGCGCCAAGGAGCGCATTTTCTCGCATCGCTCGGCCAGTCACACTTGGGACCCGCGCAACCAGCGCCCCGAACTGTGGCGCCTGTTCAACACCCGCATCAATCCCGGTGAATCGATGCGGGTCTTTCCGCTGTCGAACTGGACCGAGCTCGACGTCTGGGACTACGTGCGCGCCGAAGCGATCCCGGTCGTGCCTTTGTATTTCGCCAAGGAACGGCCGGTGGTGATGCGCGGCGGCGCGATGATCATGGTCGACGATGAGCGGCTGCCGCTGCTGCCCGGTGAAACGCCCGTCCTCAAGCGAATCCGGTTCCGGACGCTCGGCTGCTATCCGCTGACCGGCGCGATCGAATCCGGCGCCGATACGCTCGACGCGATCATCGACGAGATGCGCACTGCGACGGTTTCGGAGCGCCAGGGCCGTGTCATCGATCAGGACGCCGGCGCATCGATGGAGCTCAAGAAGCGCGAGGGTTATTTTTAATGTCGGAAATCGCGCCAGCGCCCTTGCGATTCATGACGTGCGGCTCGGTCGATGACGGCAAGTCGACTTTGATCGGCCGCCTGCTGTACGAGCAGAACCTGATCTTCGGCGACCACGCCGAAGCGTTGGCACGCGATTCGCAGAAGCACGGCACCACCGGTGACGAGGTCGATTACGCGCTGCTGCTCGACGGGCTGGAGGCCGAGCGCGAGCAGGGTATCACCATCGACGTAGCCTACCGATACTTTTCCACCGCGCGGCGCGCCTTCATTGTCGCCGACTCGCCCGGCCATGAACAATATACCCGCAACATGGCGACCGCGGCCTCCAACGCGGAGCTAGCGGTGCTGCTGGTGGATGCGCGCAAAGGTTTGCTCGTGCAAACCCGGCGGCACGCGCTCATCACCAGCCTGCTTGGCATTCGTCATGCCGTGCTGGCGGTCAACAAGATTGACCTTGTCGATTACGACCGGACAGTGTTCGAGACGATCGCCGCGGACTTTGTCCGCTTCGTCGGCCCGCTCGGCTTCAAGGCCATCACCTGCATTCCGATCTCGGCGCGCGGCGGCGACAACGTTTCGGCGCGCAGCGCGCGTACGCCCTGGTACACCGGGCCGCATCTGATGGAGCATCTCGAAACGGTCGAGACGGATGACGAGCGCGCGATCGGGCCGCTGCGGCTGCCGGTGCAATGGGTCAATCGCCCCGACGCAGATTTTCGCGGCTTCTGCGGCACGATCGTCGGCGGCCAGTTGAAACCGGACGATGCTGTCGTGGTGCTGCCATCAGGCTGGGAAACCCGCGTCCAGCGGGTTCTTGGCGGCGAAGGCGATAGCGATGCAGCGCGGGCCGGCGATGCGGTGACGGTAACGCTCGCCGATGAAGTCGATGTGGCGCGCGGCGATATGCTCGTCGCGCCGCGGGACCGGCCCCAGGTCGCCGACCAGTTCGCCGCGCATGTCGTATGGATGTCGGTCGACCGGCTGCTGCCCGGCCGGTCTTACCTGATGCAGATCAATCATAATGCGCTGCCGGCGACGGTGACGGAGATCAAGCACCGGATCGATATTGATTCGCAGGCCAAGCTGGCGGCGAAATCACTCGGCCTGAACGAAATAGGCGTTTGCAACCTGTCGGTGGCGCGGCCGATCGCATTCGATGCCTATGCCGACAACCGCGACACCGGCGCGTTCATTTTGATCGATCGGTTTTCCAACGAAACCGTCGCCGCCGGCATGATCGATTTTGCGCTGCGCCGCGCCACCAATATCTATCGCCACGACCATACGGTCAGCAAGGCGGTGCGCGTCGCGCTCAAGGCTCACAGGCCGGCGGTGCTTTGGTTCACGGGCCTGTCGGGCTCCGGAAAATCAACGGTGGCCAATCTGGTCGAGGCCGACCTCAATGCGCGCGGCGCGCATACGGTGCTTCTCGACGGCGACAATATCCGGCATGGCCTGAACAAAGATCTCGGCTTTACCGAAGTCGACCGGGTGGAAAACATCCGCCGCGTCGGCGAGGTCGCCAAATTGATGACCGAGGCCGGATTGATCGTGCTGTGCTCGTTTATCTCGCCGTTTCGTGCCGAACGCGACATGATGCGCGAACTGCTCGACGAAGGCGAGTTCATCGAGATTTTTGTCGATACGCCGCTCGACGAATGCATCGCGCGCGATCCGAAGGGCCTGTACCGGCGCGCGCTGGCCGGCGAAATCAAGAACTTCACCGGCATCAATGCGCCTTATGAAGCGCCGAAAAATCCAGAGCTTCACCTCGAAACCGCGAAAGTCAGCGCCGATTTATTGGCGCGGACTGTAGTCGACGAGCTGACGCGGCGCGGCATTGTCTGATTGTTGCGGCGTAGCCGGCTCTTTGATGTCCGCGATTTTTGCCCCGGCCATGGCTTTCCGTTGCTTGGATTTCTCCGCTGTATCGTGAGATAATGCTTACGATATTTTATGTGCGGAGGTCGAATCCGACAAAAGGATCAAAGGACCCCGGTTCGTACGTCAGGGACCAACTATTTTTCGAGCTGCTTTTGAGGTCCGTTTCATGAGCAAAGTCGCACTCATCACCGGTGTTACCGGACAAGACGGCGCTTATCTCGCGGAATTTCTGCTTGGCAAAGGCTATGTCGTGCATGGCCTCAAGCGCCGATCGTCGTCGTTCAACACCGCGCGTGTCGATCATCTCTATGCAGATCCGCATGAACACGCGACCAGGTTTTTCATGCATTACGGCGATATGACCGATGCGACCAACCTTATTCGCCTTGTTCAGGAAACGAACCCGGACGAGATTTATAATCTCGCGGCGCAAAGTCATGTCCAGGTCAGCTTCGAGACGCCGGAATACACCGCCAACTCAGACGGCCTCGGCACGCTGCGGCTTCTCGAGGCGCTTCGGATCCTGAAAATGGAAGAGCGCGCGCGCTTCTATCAGGCTTCGACGTCGGAGCTATATGGCAACTCGCCGCCCCCGCAAAACGAATCGAGCAAGTTCGAACCGCGCAGTCCGTATGCCGCGGCTAAACTCTATGCCTACTGGATCACGGTGAACTACCGTGAAGCCTACGGCATGCACGCTTCCAACGGCATTCTTTTCAATCACGAGGGCCCGACACGCGGTGAAACCTTTGTAACGCGAAAAATCACGCGAGCCGTCGCTGCGATCGAATTTAAGCAGCAGGAGAAGCTCTATCTGGGCAACCTCAATGCCAGGCGCGACTGGGGCCACGCGCGTGATTATGTTGATGGCATGTGGCGAATTCTGCAGCAACCGAAGCCGGACGACTATGTGCTGGCCACGGGTCAGGCGCACTCGGTGCGTGAATTTGTCGAACGGGCGTTCGCTCACATTGGCCGCGACATCGAGTGGCAAGGAAGCGGAACGAACGAGTGCGGCGTCGATGCCGCCAGCGGCCAGGTCCTCGTTGAGGTCGATAGCCGATACTACCGGCCGACCGAAGTCGATAACCTGTTCGGCGACCCGTCAAAGGCCAGGAAGGTGCTTGGCTGGAGCCACACGACGCCGTTTGACGTTCTGGTGCGTGAAATGGTTGAGGCCGATCTCAAAACTATTCGGGACCAGCAGCAAGGCTGACAAATCAAGACGCGGCTGTCTCTTTGACATCGGCGATCTGACCGCCCGTCATCTTTACAATCTCAGCGCCCGTTGTACGGAAAGCATGTTTCGGCGAGCCGGCCGCCGCCCACACCGGATCGAGCGCCATCAGGTCTTCGTCGATCAGTACGCGCGGCGCGGCGAGATGCCCCACCGGCGCCACGCCGCCAATGGCAAAGCCGGTGACGTCGCGCACCCAGCGCGCATCGGCGTTCTTCACCGTGACGCCGAGCAGAGCCGAGACTTTCCTCACATCGACACGATTGATGCCGGAGGCGATCACCAGCACGGCCTGCTCGCCGGCGCGCAGCACAATGGACTTGGCAATCTGCGCCACCGTGCAGCCGACCGCTGCGGCGGCATCGGCGGCAGTGCGCGTGCCATCGGGAAATTCGGCGATCGTGTCGGCGTGGCCGGCACCTAATAGAGCGGCACGCACGCGATCGACGGAGTTGTTGGGGTCTGCCATCGCGCTTCCCGTAATTAATAGCCCGCCGCCAGTGCGCCGCGCGTGCGCGGGTCGGCGGCGCCGACATAGCCGTCGGCGGTGACTTCGATGGAATTGGCCGAGGTGCCCGGCCGCGTCGGCACGATGATGTGGCCGCGAGCCTTGAGCGCCGCCAGCACGTCCGGGGCAAAGCCCGGCTCGACCAATGTTTCCTCCGGCTGCCATTGCTGATGCAGGCGCGGCGCCGACACGGCATCGGCCACTGGCATCTGGAAATCGATGACATTGGTGACGACCTGTAACACCGCGGTGATGATGCGGCTGCCGCCGGGTGAGCCGGTGACCAGCAGCGGCTTGCCGTCCTGCAAGACGATGGTCGGCGTCATCGACGACAGCGGCCGTTTGTTCGGCCCGGGCAAATTGGCAGCGAAGCCGACCAGGCCGTAGGCGTTTGACGCGCCGGCCTTGGCGGTGAAGTCGTCGAGTTCGTTATTGAGCAGAACGCCGGTGCCGGCGGCGATCAGGCCGAGCCCATAGGAGAAGTTCAGCGTGTAGGTATTCGACACCGCATTGCCGTCGCGGTCGATGACGGAATAATGCGTGGTGTTCTGGCCTTCATGGTCGCCGGGCTTTCCGGGATGGATATCGGCCGATGGCGTGGCCTTGGCGGTGATTTCCGCGCGCAATGTCTCGGCATATTTCTTCGAGGTCAGCCCGGCCTGCGGAATCTTCACCGCGTCCGGATCGCCCATGAACACGGCGCGGTCGGCATAGGCGCGCTTCATCGCCTCGATGAAATAATGCAATGCCTCGTCGCCGCGCCCGAGGTGGCGAAGGTCGTAGCCTTCGAGAATGTTCAGCATCTCGATCAGGTGCACGCCCCCGGACGAGGGCGGCGGCATCGACACGATGGTGCGGCCGCGATAGGTGCCTCGCACCACCGGCCGCTCAATGGCGCGATAGCTGGCGAGATCCTGTTCGGTCATGATCCCGCCGGCCTTTTGCACGGCGTCGGCGATCAATTTCGCAGTCGTGCCTTCGTAAAAGGCGCGCGGACCTTGGGCTGAGATAGCCTTGAGCGTATCGGCGAGATCGGACTGGATCAGCCGGTCGCCGGATTGCAGCGGCTTGTCGCCGTTCTTGAGCAGGATGCTGGCCGACGAGGGAAAGCGCGCCAGCTTGTTCGCCGCGGCCGGCAGCGAATCGGCGAGGTCGTCCTCGACCCGGAAGCCTTGCTCGGCGAGCCTGATCGCCGGCGCAATGAGGTCGGCGAGCGACAACTTGCCGGAGCCGTATTTGTCATGCGCCAGCGCCAGGCCGGCGACCGTGCCAGGCACACCGACGCTTAAGCCGGAATCGCGCGACTTCACCGGATCGGGATTGCCGCTCTCATCGAGAAACATGGTCGGCGTCGCGGCTTCCGGCGCGGTCTCGCGGTAGTCGATGGCGATGTCGCGCGTGTCATTGCCGCGCGCATCTTTCGCCAAATGAATCACCATGAAGCCGCCGCCGCCGAGATTGCCGGCGCGCGGGTAGGTGACGGCAAGCGCAAAGCCGACCGCCACCGCGGCATCGACCGCATTGCCGCCGCGGTCGAGAATCCCGACGCCGATTTGTGCGGCCAGGCGCTCCTGCGCCACCACCATGCCGGTGTGGCCGACAATGCCGCGCGCATGCGGAATCGTCGGTAGGGTCGAGGCAAGTTGTGGGGTCGATTGCGCGAAGGCCAGCGTAGCGCTGAGCACCAGTGCGCCGGCGAGGAGTGTGCGGCGGGATAGTCCGATCATGTCAAACCGCGCTTCCAGAAATGGACAGTGCTTCGGCCGCCAGCCTATCCGAAGCCTTTGCGAGGTGGTACCGGTGCGCGAGCTTATAAAAATGAATAAGGGAGGATACGCATGCTTGCACGTCGCAAGGCTTGACTGCGTATTGGCATCACGGGCGCCGGTTTCCGTCGAGCGCCAGGCCGCGGATGTCCTCGGCCGCGCCCTTCACAATTTCCGAAAGCTCTTGCAGCGCGAGCGCGGCGGCTTGAAGCGGTCGGCCAGCGAGCCGGCTTTGCCGGTTAGGCGCTTTTCTTCTGCGAGTCCGGTCCCAGCGCCCCGAGGTTGTCGTCCACCATCTTCTGCGCCAGCTTGATTTGCTGGTCGCGGGTCATATCCGTTTTCGGCAAGCCCTTCACGAGCGCCAAGTGCGCTTCCAACGTCGCCAGCGGCGAGAACGGGCCGGGCTCGTCGATCATGTTCGAGGTTGGCCGCATTGGGGAACCCTTCTTTGATGACCTTGATCGCCCAATCAAGATAGGGAGCGGCGCCGGCCCGGTCAATCAGACGGGCCTCGTTTTGATAGTTGGAACTGAGGTCGATCACGCCCGCCGGTGGTCGGCGCTCGGCTTCGTGCTAATCGTCGCGACGGCTCTGCACTCCCCTGGGTCCAGCCGGTATTTCGCCGCCAGTTTTTCCACGACGATTCTCCTCGCATCTGCCTGCGGCAATATAGGCAGCCGGGGCGGGTCTATCGATGAGCCCACCCCCCCAACGTCTCTCCGGCATACGATGCTTCCGTCGGCTCTCACGCCGCTGCAGTTTGCCGGGCCCACCGCCAGCGATGAGAAGGTATTTTGCGCGTATACGACCGCCGCACAATTTATTCCGCCTGCTCTTTCGCACGCTGTTCTTGCGATACCGGCGGCTTCAAAAGAATTCGAATATCCTCTCCGTCTGGCCAAAATGACCGGTCGTAACCGAATAGGCGATTGCTCCATGCGCGGTCTGGGCTTTGGCCGGACCGATCGTGTCGGCGGCCAGTGCCAGGATTGCGCCGCTGAGCAATAAAAGCGCGGTCTACCGCGCCTGCGCGTGATATTGCGTATTCGGCCGCATGTCGGTCGCCGCCGCCACGCGGTTCGACATGTTGAAGAAGCCGATCACCGCGGCGATGTCCCAGATGTCGCGTTCGGAGAAACCGGCGCGGCGCAGCCGCTCTCGGTCGGCTTCCTCGACATTCGCCGGCGACGACGTCAGCTTCACCGCGAAGTCGAGCATGGCGCGCTGGCGCTTGTTCAGCCGTGCGGCGCGATAGTTCATCACCATTTGTTCGCCGAGCAGCGGGCTGCCGGAATATTGCCGCACCGCCGCGCCATGCGCGGTCAGGCAGTAGTAGCAGCGGTTCTGCGACGACACCGCGACTGCGATCATCTCGCGTTCGAGTTTGGACAGGCCGCTCTCGCCGAGCATGAGATCGTTGTACAGCGCGACGAAGGTCTCCAGCTTGACGGTGTCGAAGGCATAGGCCGCCAGCACGTTCGGCACGAAGCCGAGCCTGTCCTGGCACTTCTTGAAATAGGCGGTCATCGCCGGCGACAACGTCCCGGCCGGCAAATTGAGCGCGATGATCGGCATGTCGTCCGGCATCGGTGGCGCCGCTTTGGCTTGCGCCGGTTTGCCCGCGGCTTTTGCCGCCTTGGTCGGCGCCTTGACGGGTGCTTTGCCGTTCCTGCCGGCCTTTGCTTGCGCGCCGCTCACGAGTCTGGCCATTGCCGTCTATCCCTTGGATTTCCTCACCCGGCCTCAAGTCTACAACGTTACGGTTTTGTGCGATATGCACGCGACCGTCAATTAATGCTTTTTATTTCAAGCCTTTACCCGGCTTCTCGAAGTGCCGTTAAATCGCCATCGGGGCGTCATCAATAGGTGCGCTGCTCTCGACGGATCGGTTGGGAAGGTGAAAACTCGCCGTCCGCCTCGGCCGATTCGCTTTAGCGCGCATTGTCTCAGGATAGCGGCTTTTAGGCTTTCGAAGCTGTTTCCGCGCACCGCCAAACCCCGCGAGGTCCTCGTGCTCGATAACCTGACCGCCGACCGTACCGGCAATGCCGAAGAGGCCGCCGCCCGCAGCATCATCGAACAGGCCGGCGTTATTTTGTACGGCCGCCGCGAGGACATCCCGCCGGGCTTTGCCGGGCAACTGTTCGGCCGCGTCGTGCCGGACGATATCGTGCATTACGGCGCCGCCGATCTGGCGCGGCTGGCCGAGCGGGCGTTCGACTATCTGAAGGAGCGCGCGCCGGGCACGACCAAGATCCGCTGCGAGACCGTGCAGCTTGCCGTGTCGGGCGAGCGCAAGGCGGTCACCGTCATCGAAGTGACCAATGACGACATGCCGTTCCTGGTCGATTCGGTGATGGGCGAAATCGCCGACCGCCATCTCGATGTGCGGCTGGTGGCGCATCCGGTGCTTGGCGTGGGACGCGACGGCGATGCCCTGGTCGTGGTTGGCGCGCCCGGCACCGCCGGCGCCCTGCGCGAGAGCTTCATTCACATTCATGTCGAGCCGATCACCGCGGCGGCGCGTGCCGACCTGGTGACGGCGCTCGAAGGTGTGATGACCGAAGTGCGGCTGGCGGTGCAGGACTGGAAGCCGATGCGCGCCCACGTCGAGGCCATCGTCGCCGGGCTGAAGAGCAATCCGCCGCCGCTGCCGGTCGATGAAATCGCCGAGGCTATCCAGTTCCTGCAATGGCTGCTCGCCGACAATTTCACTTTCCTCGGCCTGCGCGACTATACGGTCGCCGGCCATTCGCTCGATCCGGACTTCGACAGCGGCCTCGGCATTATGCGGTCGCGCGATCTGCGTGTGTTGCGCCGCGGCGACGATCATCTCGAAATGACGCCGGAGATCATGGCGTTTCTCAACGAGCCGCGGCCGCTGATCATCGCCAAGGCGAACATCCACGCCCGGGTGCACCGGCGCGTCTATCTCGACTACATCGGCGTCAAGCGCTTCGATGCCGCCGGCAACCTTGTCGGGGAGCACCGCATCGTCGGCCTGTTCACCTCGACTGCCTATACGCGCAATGCGCATGGCATGCCTTATCTGCGTCGCAAGATCGCGGCGATCGAGCAGCGCGCGGGTCTCGATCCGCACAGCCACTCCGGCAAGGCCCTGGCCAATGTGCTGGAGCAGTATCCGCGCGATGAACTGTTCCAGGTCGATGAAAACACTCTGTACGAATTCGCCCAGGCGATTCTCCAGCTCGAAGAACGGCCGCGCGTGCGCGTGCTGGCGCGCCGCGACCGCTTCGACCGCTTCGTCTCGGTGATGGTCTTCGTGCCGCGCGAACGCTACGATAGCGCCATTCGCGTCAAGATCGGCGATTATTTGGCCAGCGCCTTTGTCGGCCGCGTCTCGGCTTTCTATCCGTTCTTCCCGGAAGGCCCGCTGGTGCGCGTGCACTTCATCATCGGCCGCTCCGGCGGCGCGACGCCGGACGTGCCGCGCGAACGGCTGGAGGAAGAGGTCGCCGATATCATCCGCAGCTGGACCGACGGGCTTCAGGCTTCGCTCGCTCTGGTCAACGCTCCGGACAAGGCGCGCGAGCTGTTCGCGCGCTACCGCAAGGCGTTCAGCGCCGGTTATCACGACGTTTATCCCGCCACCGTCGCTGCCGGCGATATCCGCGTTATGGAAACGCTGAACGAGCATCGTCCGCTCGGCGTCGACTTCCATCACCGGCTCGAGGAAGAGCAGCGCGAAACCGGGCTGAAGGTGTGGAGCTATGACCGGCCGCTGCCTTTGTCGGAGCGCGTTCCGGTGTTGGAAAACATGGGTTTCCGCGTCGTCGACGAGCGCACTTATCACATCGAGCCGGAAGGCTCGCCCGGCATCTGGTTCCACGACATGCTGCTGGAGCGCCACGATGGCGCGGCCATCAATCTCGATACCGGCAAGGCGCGGCTGGAAGCCGCCTTCCTGATGGTGATGCGCGGCAATGCTGAGAACGACGGCTACAACGCGCTGACTTTGCTTGGCGGTCTCGCCTGGCGCGATGTTGCGCTGGTGCGCACTTTGTCGCGCTATCTGCGTCAGATTCGCGTGCCCTATTCGCAGGACTACATGTGGGCGACGATGGTCAAGCACGCGCCGCTGGCGTCCGACGTGGTCGAGCTGTTCCACGCCCGCTTCGATCCGCGCGATGCCGCCGCCAAAGTACGGGATGAGAGGCAGAATGAAATCGCCGCGCGCATCGACGAGGCGCTGGAGAGAGTCGACAGCCTCGACGAAGACCGCATTTTGCGGCTGTTCGTCAACGCCGTGCAGTCGGCGATCCGCACCAATTTCTACCAGACCGACGAAGCCGGTCACGTCAAGGCGCAGATCGCCATCAAGTTCGAAAGCGCCAAGCTCACCGAAATGCCGCTGCCGCGTCCGCTCTACGAAATCTTTGTCTATTCGCCGCGCGTCGAGGGCGTGCACATGCGCTTCGGCAAGGTGGCGCGCGGCGGCATCCGCTGGTCCGACCGGCCGCAGGACTTTCGTACCGAAATTCTCGGTCTGGTGAAGGCGCAACAGGTCAAGAACGCAGTTATCGTTCCGGTCGGCGCCAAAGGCGGCTTTGTGCCGAAGTTGATGCCGAAGGGCGCCTCGCGTGACGTCGTGCAGGCCGAGGGCATCGCCACCTACAAGCTATTCATCGGCACTTTACTCGACATCACCGATAATTATGCGCCGGACGGCAGCGTCGTGCCGCCGGATTGCGTGGTGCGGCATGAGGGCGACGATCCCTATCTCGTGGTCGCCGCCGACAAGGGCACCGCGACTTTCTCCGACATCGCCAATGCGCTGTCGATCGAGCACGGCTACTGGCTTGGCGACGCTTTCGCCTCCGGCGGATCGGTCGGTTACGATCATAAAGCCATGGGCATCACCGCGCGCGGCGCCTGGGAGTCGGTCAAGCGTCATTTCCGCGAAATGGACATCGACATCGGCGTGACGGCGTTCACCGCCGTCGGCGTCGGCGACATGTCGGGCGACGTCTTCGGCAACGGCATGCTGCGCGAGGAAACCACGAAGCTGCTCGCCGCTTTCGACCATCGAGACATTTTCATAGATCCTGATCCCGATCCGAAAGTGGCGTTCGCCGAGCGCGCGCGGCTGTTCGCATTGCCGCGTTCGAGCTGGCAGGACTACGACAAGTTGCTGATTTCTCAGGGCGGTGGCGTCTATCCGCGCTCGTCCAAGGAAATCAGGCTGTCGCCGGAAGCGCAGAAAATCATCGGCGTCGGCGACAGCGTAACGCCGCAGGCCTTGATGAAGGCGATCCTGAAAATGCCGGCCGATCTGTTGTTCTTCGGCGGCATCGGCACCTATGTGCGTTCATCGGCCGAGAATGACGAGGCGGCCGGCGACCGCGCCAACGACGCCATCCGCATCACCGGCTCCGATCTGCGCGTCAAGGTGATCGGCGAAGGTGCCAATCTCGGCATGACGCAACGCGGCCGGATCGAGGCGGCGCTGCACGGCGTCCGCCTCAACACCGACGCCATCGACAATTCCGCCGGCGTCAATACGTCCGACGTCGAGGTCAATATCAAGATCGCGCTGTCGGTGCCGGTGCGCGAGGGTCAGATGACAACCGAGGCGCGCAACGCGCAACTCGCCCAGATGACCGAAGAGGTCGGCCATCTGGTATTGCGCAACAATTATCAGCAGACCCTGGCGATCTCGCTGGCGCAGCGGCGTGGCCTCGAAGACCTCGGCTTCCAGCAGCGCTTGATGCAAACCTTGGAAAAGCAGGGCCTGCTCGACCGCGCCGTCGAATATCTGCCGGACGAAATGGCGATTGCCGAGCGCCGCAAGCGCGACCAACCTTTGACGCGGCCGGAGCTCGCCGTGCTGCTCGCTTACGCCAAGCTGACGCTTTACAACGAACTGCTCGAAAGCTCGGTGCCGGACGATCCCTATCTCGGCCGCGAACTCGGCCGCTATTTCCCCAAGGTCATGTCGGAGAAATATCCCGAGGCGCTGCATGTGCACCGGCTGCGCCGCGAGATCATCGCCACGCAACTGACCAATTCGATGATCAATCGTGGCGGCTCGACCTTGATCGTGCGCATCGCTGACCAGACCGGCGCTGCGCCGGCTTCGATTGCCGCGGCTTTCGCCGCCGTGCGAAACAGCTACGGCCTGATCGAGTTGAACGGCGAGATCGACGCGCTCGATAACAAACTCAAGGGCAAGACGCAGTTGTCGCTCTATGCCGCTGTGCAGAACCTGTTGCTCGACCGTTTGGTCTGGTTCCTGCGCAATGTCGATCTCAAGCAGGGTTTGGAAAAAATCGTCGCGCATTACCGAGATGGCATCGCCCAGGTTGAAAGCGCGCTGGCGACTGCGCTGCCGAAACACGCCGCCGCGGCGCGCGACAAGCGCGTCGATGAGTTGACGCGCGCCGGCGTGCCGGCAGCGCTCGCCGGCCGGATTGCCAATCTCGATCTGCTCAGTGCGGCGCCCGATATCATCCACGTTGCCGACCGCGCCAAGAAGTCTGTCGCCGAGGTGGCCGCGACCTACTTCGCCACCGAGGCCTTCTTCCAGCTCGACCGCGTCGCCGCGGCGGTACCTGGCATCGTCGTCTCGGATTATTTCGATCGCCTTGCGCTCGACCGCGCGCTGGATTCGATTGGCGATGCCGAACGCCGCCTCACCGCGGCGATGGTGGCGACCGGCGCGTCGGGTGCCGAGGCGGTCGAGCAATGGGTCAAGCCGCGTGAAGCGGAAGTCGAGCGCATCCGCGCTGCGATTCATGAAATTGCGGGATCGGGGCTGACCTTGTCGAAGCTGTCGGTGGCGGCGAGTTTGCTCGGGGATTTGGCGCGCTGATCCCTCGCCCCGCAATGCGGGGAGAGGTAAAGAGAGCCTAATGCCTGAAATGTCTTGTGCCCGTGAACACCATGGCGATGCCATGCTTGTCGGCGGCCTCGATCACTTCGTTGTCGCGCATCGAGCCGCCCGGCTGGATGACCGCGGTGGCGCCGGCTTCGATCGCCACGAGTAACCCATCGGCGAACGGGAAGAAAGCGTCCGAAGCGACGACCGATCCCTTGGTCATCGGCGCGGCGAGTTTCAACTCGGCCGCTGCGTCCTGTGCCTTGCGGGCGGCGATGCGCGCGGAATCGACACGGCTCATTTGTCCGGCGCCGATGCCGACGGTGGCGAGGTCCTTGGCATAGATGATCGTGTTCGACTTGACGTGCTTGGCGACGCGGAAGGCAAAGCGCAGGTCGTTCAATTCGGCTTCGCTTGGGCTCCGTTTGGTCACGACTTTCAATTGCATGTCGTCAACCACGGCATTGTCGCGCGACTGCACCAGCAATCCGCCGGCAACGGACTTGACCGTCAGGCCACCGGCGCGCGGATCGGGCAGGCCGTCCGCGAGCAGCAGCCGCAGGTTCTTCTTCGCCGCAACGATGGCGATGGCTTCGTCGGTGGCATCCGGCGCGATGATGACTTCGGTGAAAATCTCGACGATAGCCTTGGCCGCATCGGCATCGAGCGTGCGGTTGAGCGCAACGATGCCGCCAAACGCCGAGGTCGAGTCGCAGGCCAAGGCTTTCTTGTACGCCTCCAGCAGGCTCGCGCCCTCCGCCACGCCGCATGGATTGGCGTGCTTGACGATGACGCAGGCCGGTGTCCGCTTGGTGTCGAATTCGCCGATGCACTCGTAGGCCGCATCGGTGTCGTTGATGTTGTTGTAGGACAGTGACGCCCGGCCGCGCGCCCGGCGTCTTGTAGAACGCCGCGCTCTGATGCGGGTTCTCGCCATAGCGCAACGGCTGAACGAGGCGGCCGCCGAAGGCGCGATAATCCGGCGCATCGTTTTTCAAGGTCTCGGCAAACCAGTTCGAAATCGCGGCGTCGTAAGCGGCGGTGCGCGCATAGGCCTTGGCGGCAAGGCGCTGGCGCAGCGCGAGCGACGTCATGCCGGAATGTGCGGAAAGCTCGTCAAGCACGGCAACATAATCGGTCGCCTCGGCGCGGATCATCGCCGGCCCGCCGATATCGATGTTCTCGATGCAGTCGTCGTAGCCCGCGCCTTTGGCGACGGTTTCCTCGAACGGATAGAGGTTTACGACCAGCAGATCGATCGGTTTGATGTTGTGCGCCTGCATCGAAGCGACGTGTTCATGACTCCCGCGGATCGCCAGGAGGCCGCCATGCACACCGGGATGTAGGGTCTTGACCCGACCGTCCATCATTTCCGGAAAACCGGTCAGATCGGCGACGTCCGAGACGGCGAGCCCCGCGTCTTTCAGCGCCTTGGCGGTGCCGCCGGTAGAAACCAGGTCGATGCCGAACCCCGACAAAGCCCGGGCGAATTCGATCAATCCCGTTTTGTCGGACACCGACAGCAGGGCGCGGGTAATGCGGCGGGGATGGCTGGTCATCCGCCCTTAATGTCGCCCACAGCCTTTGCCCGCAAGAGGAAAGGTGAGGCAAATCACAGTCGCAGCTACAGCGGCAATTCCGGCTCGTCGAGGCGGTCGGGCTTTGCTCCCGGCACCGCCGGCGGGCTGTGGCGGAAGCTCCAGCGCACCTTGGAGTTTTCGCGCGCCTTGCCGTAGACGACGATCTGCACGGCGCGGCGCGGGCCGTCCGAACCGGCGAGATAGACGCTTTCCTCGACATGGACGGTCTCGCCCATGGTGGAAAAGGTCCACACTTCCTTGTCCGGCAGCAGCAGGATAACGCCGCGGCCTTCCGACAGCCGGTTGGCCTTCACCGCCGGGTGCAGGTGAAAACGGATGGCGTATTCGTCCGCCGCGCGCGCCGGTATCTCGCCGCCGCCGGCGCCGGTGAATGAATCCTCGCCCTCGACGGTATCGCCGTCGCGGCCGATGCGCAGAGTGCGCTCGTGCACAATGCCGAAGTCGCCGGCATAGCCGTCATGCGATGCCACCAGAGACGCGGCCTCGGCGCTGTCATTGCGCTCGACCTTGACCGTGTGCGGACCGGCGACGATCGGCGTCCCGGCCAGCAGCCGGCGCACCGATTTCGATTCGAGAAAGCGGCATGACGAGGTGTCGTTCAGCGTGACGGTGGAATGCGCCGCGGTGGCGCGCGCCACCTGCCGCCAGTTTTCGCGGTTCATCGCCGGCAGGCCGCAATTGACCACCAGCCGGTGCTGCTTCCACGACATCTCGAACGACAGGCAGCCGGCATGCGCCTCGTGACTGAGCGACACCGGCGGCGGCCGTCCGGTATCCATCAGCAGCACGGTCGGCCCGGCCTCGATGCGCTGGTAGCCGGAATGCGGTGCGTTCGACACCGGCGTGCCGCGCGCATCGTCATAGGCGAGCACGGTGGCGAGCAGATCGACCGGCGTCGGCCCCACACCATTGAATTGCGCGAAGTTGCCGTCGGGATGGCGGAAGAAGCGCAGCATCGGCATCATGCGGTCGATGGCGTTGTTGATCGCCTGCGGCGGTTGCAGGTTGCGCGCCGAGAAAAGCTGGCGCAGCGGCAGAAGGTCGATCAGGAGTTCGATCAGCGCGCCGGGATTGCGGCTGATATGGCCGCCATCGGGCAAGACCTGCGCGCGCAATTCCTCAATGAGCCGCCGCGCCGTCGGCCGCAATTGTCCCGACAGGCCTTGCAGGCATAAGGCGGCGAAGGTCAGCGCGATCAGCGCTTGCAGGCGCGGCAGGCCTTCGCGGCATTCGTTGAGGTTGCGGCGCAGATAGCGCACCTGCCGCGACAGGCTGCGGATGAAACGGCGATAGAAGCGTGCGTCGGCGTCCTGCAAGACGAAAGGCGAGTGGCTCAGCCAGCAGACGATGCGGCGCGACAGGATTTCCGGCTGCCAGCCGACCGGATGCCAACTACCTTGCTCGTTGATCCAGTCGTCGATCAGCGAGCGCGCATTGGCGCGCGTGATGGCCGAATCGGCGGCGCGCAAATGGCGCAGCCAGGCGAAGCTCAACAGGATCGACGCCCATTCGTCGGACGGCGGCGTCATCTCGAAGGGCGTGCGGCGGTCGCAGATCACCACCTTGCCGGCAAACGCAAAGCGGCCGGAATAGATTTCGGCGGCGCGGGTGGCGTCGGCGGTGCGCAGGTCCTGCGGCGCGATCACCAAGCGGTCGGTCTTGGTCGAGCCGAAGCGCCAGCGCATCAGCGGATGCGTGCTCAGGGTTCCGATCAGGCTTCGGAATGCACGGCGGCCGATCAGCGCGGACAGCCTGGCTCGTTCGGCGACCGAAACCCGCGTCATTGCCTTGTTCACCCCCGGCAACGCGGCGTGATTCCCGCGCGCAATCCGTAGGATAGCGAAGCGGCGGCGGTGGGCCAATACGGGTACTTTCCCTCCCCCCGCGAAGCGGTGGGGAGGGTCGGTTTGCGTCGCCTTAGCGATGCAAACCGGGGTGGGGGGCTATTCTTCATTTCTTCAGTAGTGCTCTTTTGAAATTAGTACCCCCCACCCCTGACCCCTCCCCACCACTCGCAATTGCTCGCGGGGGGAGGGGAAATCAGGGCTGCCGGACCAGCCGGGCGGCGTAGAAGCCGTCGAGCCCGGCCCATTGCGGCTCGGGGTCGGGCAAATAGTGCGGCAAGGTTCGCAGCGCGCCGTCGGCAGTGATGAACTCGGCGTGGCCGAAAACGTCGGCGGGTTCGATCGGCTTGCGCGTCACGCGCGGGTCGCGCGCCAGCAAGGCTTCGATTTGCTGCTCGCCTTCTTCCGGCTCCAGCGAACAGACGCAATACACCAAAGTTCCGCCGGGCCTGGTCAGTTCGACGGCGCGGTCGAGCAACCGCGTTTGCAGCGATGTCAGCACGCCAAGATCGGCTTCCGACTTCAGCCACGGCACATCGGGATGGCGTCGGATGGTGCCGGTCGAGGTGCACGGCGCGTCGAGCAGCACGCCATCGAATTGCCGCTCCGGTTTCCACTCCAGCGCATCCGCGGCGATGGTTTCGACCTTGAGGCCGAGCCGCGCGAAATTCTCGGAGACGCGCGACAGCCGCGCCGGCGAACGATCGACGGCGGTGGCATTGGCGCCGGCCGCGGCAAGCTGCGCCGTCTTGCCGCCCGGCGCCGCGCACAGGTCGCAAATATCGCGCCCCGCGACATCGCCGAACAGTTTGGCGGGAATCGAGGCGGCGGCGTCCTGGACCCACCAGGCGCCTTCGGTGAATCCCGGCAGCAATGTAATCGCGCCATGCGCCAAAGTGCGCACCGTGCCGGTCGGCATGACGCGGCCATGCACATGCTCGGCCCAGACTTGCGGATCTTTCTTGACGCTGAGATCGAGTGCCGGCTCGTGGCCGTTGGCCAGCGCGATGGCGCGCGCGGTTTCGGTGCCGTAATTCTTGCGCCAGCGCGCGATCAACCAGGCCGGCGTGTCGCGCTGCACCTTGTCGGTGATTGCGGTGTCGCGCGACTGCGCGACCTTGCGCAGGACGGCGTTGATCAGGCCGGCATGGCGCGCGGCGCGGCGGTCAGCTTGCGCCAGACGTACCGACAGATCGACGGCGGCGTGATCGGGCACATCGAGCCAGAGAATTTGCGCGGCGCCGACCAGCAGAATGGTTTCGGTGCGCGGCGCGTCGGCGGGAAATCCCTTGTCGAGAAAACCGAGCAGCAGATGCCGCAAGGTGCCGAGCCGGCGCAGCACGGTGGCGGTCAGCCGCCGCATCAGCGCGCGGTCGCGGTCGGCGAGCGCGGCGAGGCCGAGATGGGCGCCCTTGCCGGAGAGCTGCTCGTCCAGCGCCAGTTTCTTGCGCAGCACGCCATCGACGATATCGACGGCGATGCGCCGGGCGGCGAGGCCCGGAACTTCGGCTTGCGGAGAGGTGCGCGGTCGCGGCATGTCCCCTTATTGACACAAATTGTGTCGCTCTCGCGAGCATTTGGCAAAAAAGGCCGGTGTTTCACAGATTTAGCCCGGCGGCCGGACGCGTACCCCAAAATCTCAGGGTATGCTTACTCCAGGTTGAATCGACGGTCGGGACCTATCGGTGCCGCTGTTTGGGCTTTGCGCGAGACGCGCCATGGCTTACCCAATGGGCGCATGTTCCTAGCAGCAAAACAAAGCGGGGCAGTGGGCGGTGTGCCGGTATGGGCGGCGCTCTGCTTCGCCGCCGGTCTTGCCGTCGGCGCGCTGGTCGTGTCCGGCAGTGGCGTGCGCACCAGCGAGTCGGTGGCCGCTCCGCCGCCCTTGGCCGCGCCGGCGAATGCCGCCTTGCGCAGCGGCCATCCGGCCGAGGTGCTGCGCGTGTTCGACGGCGACACCTTCGAGGCGCGGGTGCGCATCTGGCCGGGCATGGACATCACGACGCGGGTGCGGCTGCGCGGCATCGATGCGCCGGAGATGAGCGCGCGCTGCGCCGACGAGCGCAGCAAGGCCGAGGCGGCGCGCCATGCCTTGCAGCGCATGCTGAACGAAGGTTCGGTCGCCGTCTCACGGATAGGCCTGGACAAGTATGGCGGCCGTGTCGATGCCGATGTCTCGACCGCGCGCACAGGCGACGTGTCGGCGGCGTTGATCGAGCGCGGCCTGGTGCGGCGTTACGCGGGTGGAAAGAGGGAAGGGTGGTGCGGGTAGTCCTTCAATCAGCACCATACACGGTGTCATGCGCGGGCTCGACCCGCGCATCCATGATGGAACAGCACGGAGAAACTTACGTAAGGCTTTCTTCGACGCGCGCGCTCATGGATTGCCGGGTCAAGCCCGGCAATGACGCCTAATTCTACTGCACCACGTAAACATTCGTCCCTATCGGCGCCCGATAGTACAGATCGAGCACATCCTGATTGTGCATGCGGATGCAGCCGTGCGAGACGTATCCGCCGATCGACGACGGATCGTTGGTGCCGTGAATGGCGTAATTGCCGCGGTCTAACCCCATCGCGGCGGCGCCCATCGGATTGCGTGGGCTACCTGACGGAATCCACTCGCTGCGGCCGGGGTTGCTTGACCATTGCGGCCGCAGGTCCTTCCGCGCGATGCGCGCGTGACCGTGCCAGGCGAGACCGGCGCGCCCGACGCCGACCGGATAGCGAACCGCGCGCTCGCCGGGCAGCACGAAATACAGCATGCGCTGGCTAGTCGAGACGATGATGCTGCCCGGGGCATAGCCGCGCATGGCAACAATGTCGCGCGCTTGCGCGCCATGCAGTCCTTGCGTGAATAGAAAAGCCACCGCGGCGGCGGCAACAAGCGCCAGGCGGCGAGAAAACATCATCGCTCCACAATCACCGGCGTGCCGACATCGACCATGCGATACAATTCGCGGATGTCGCGGTTGTACATGCGGATGCAGCCGTATGAAACGAAGCCGCCGATCGAGGATGGATCGTTGGTGCCGTGAATGGCGTATTCGCCGCCACGCAACGTGAGAGCCGCGGCGCCCATCGGGTTGTCTTCGTCGCCGCCTTTGATCAGCTTGGGCAAATGCGGCTGTTCACGGCGGATTTCGTCGGGCGGCGCCCAGTCCGGCTCGACATATTTGCCTTCGATGCGCGCCTTGCCGGTCCAGGCCTTGCCGGCGCGGCCGACGCCGACCGGATAGCGGATCGCGCGCTGGCCATCCATGACATAGTAAAGCTGCCGCTCACTCGTCTTTACCACGATGGTGCCCGGGGCGAAGCCGGAGAAATTAACGACGTCGCGCGCCGCCGAATGCGCGACCACCGCGGCGAGCAGTGCCCAGACCAGAACGAAGGTCACGAACAGCGCCGTGCGCTTGATGAAGATGTGTTGCATGAGAAAGCCCGCCCGATATTGCCGGGCCGATACTAGTCATGCGCGCGCAGGCTTCACCTGAAAGCCTTTGGTAACCTGAATCCATGCGGTTAATTGGGAACCGGGCGCGAAGCATAATGCTGCGCCTCTTCTTCTTCTTCCCCTCTCCCCTTGTGGGAGAGGGTGCCCGAGCGGAAGCG
>LNDS01000004.1 GCA_001464835.1 Rhizobiales bacterium Ga0077525
TCAACTGATCCCGCTCCGCCATCTCTGCCTCCCATCCGAAAAAGGCAGTGAATCACAGGCAGCGAATTACGCAACGATCCCCACAAGGGGGAGGGGAGAAGAGGGAGCAAGCGGCGACGGCGGAGCCCAATCTCACCGCCCGCGCGCGCGACCTCTACGAAAACTCCGCCGTCCCGGTGCGCGAGATTGCGCGGCTGTGCGGCGTCACCGAGCGCACCATCTACAAATATGCCGGCCGGCAAGACTGGCAGCCGCGCTATCGCTGGAACGCCGACGGCACGCGGCCTGTGGCCTTCGCCCCGGCGAAAGGCGCCGGCGGCCGCTTCATCCGCCGCGAGGACAAAGGCAAAGCTTTCGCCAAGGGCCTGAAAGCCACCGATCCCGTCGCGCGGGCGCGCGCCGAGGCCCTCTGCGCCGCCGCGCGGGCTGCGGACGAGGCCGCGGTGTCGTGCGAGCTTCGCGTGAAGGCAGTGCTTGAGGCGGCTAGGATGCTGGAGAAGCAAGTCAACTTCGAGGTAGAACGCAAGCAGCGTCAGCAGCGCTACCTGTCGCCGGCGCAAAAGGCTGCGGATGAAACTCTGTCGCTCTTCTATGCGAATCAGGTCGGGGCCGCCGCCGAGTGGGTGGCAAGCCTCGCGCGCCCCGCACCGCGCACAGATTTCGCCCCGGGCCAGCTTGTATTTCGAAGACCGATGCGGGAAGGCTGAGCGTGCGCCCGCGGGCCGCTGCAGAGAAGAGTTCCATGGCCGACGATAGGCTGCCGTTCTGGCGCACCAAGAAGATGAGCGAGATGACGCCGCTTGAGTGGGAGAGCCTGTGCGACGGCTGCGGCCGCTGCTGCCTCAACAAGCTCACCGACGTCGACACCGCCGAGACGGTTTATACCGATGTCGGCTGCAAGCTTCTGGACGGCCAGACCTGCCGCTGCACCGATTACAAGAACCGCCAGGCCAAGGTGCGCGACTGCGTGCGGCTGACGCCGCGCAATGTCAAAAGGCTGACCTGGCTGCCGCCGACCTGCGGCTACCGGCTCGTCGCCGAAGGCCGCGATCTGGCGTGGTGGCATCCTTTGGTGTCGGGCAATCCGAAGACGGTGCACACGGCCGGCATTTCGGTGCGCGGCAAGGTTTCGGCGAGCGAGAAAGATGTGCCGGACGAGCGGCTGGTGGATTTCATCGTCAGCTGGCCGGGCAAATGGCCGAAAGGCTCGAAGCGCGCGGTCAGGCCAAAGCTGAAGTGAGCGTCGAGGTCAGTCGGCGTCGGCGACGCGGCGCAATCCGCTGGCATCGCGGATGGTCAGCGAGCGCTCGTTGATGTCGATCAGGCCTCCGCGGCGAAACTCCGCCAGTACGTTGCCGACATGCACCACGGTGAGGCCGGCGGCGTCGGCGATGTGATGCTGGCGCAACGGGAAGTCCATGGTCTGGCCTTGCATCATGCCGCGGCTTTGCAGGCGGTCCGCCAGATTGAGGATCAGGCTGGCGATGCGTTCGGCGGCGCCGCGCCGTCCGAGGTCGATCGCCAGCCGATCGGCGCGGGCGGCCTCGTCGGTCCACAGTTTCGTCACCGTGGCGGCCAGATCGGGCTGCCGCAGCAGCGCGTCCTTGATCGCCGCGCGCGGAAACATCCGGAAGCGCACGTCGGTGATGGCTTCGACCGAACATTGGCTGACCGGCTGGTGGATCAGCACGGCGGAAACCATTTCGCCGGGCAACAGGAAAGACAGGATCTGGCGGCGGCCATCGGACATGGCGATCGCGGTTGCCGCCCAGCCCTGGCAGATGACCGGGACGCGGTCGAGCCTTTCGCCTTCGCGCCAGATCGAGCGGCGCGCCAGCGCGCTGTGGTCGTGCGGTTCGTTCGCTGACGGTTCGCCGGCGATCGCCTGGGTGAGCGCGTAGCACAGGCGGTTGTGAAAAGCCGGGCAGGCGGCGCAGGACGGCGGCACGCCGGCTCTTTCCGGGTGGGGCTGCGCCGTCATGGTCAATGCGCCAGCGCGGCGTCGAGCGCCTGCGCCAATCTGCTGGAGGAAAACGGTTTCTCCAGAAAATCGATGTTCTGCACCTTGAGCCATTTGCGGTGCTTCTGAGTCGGATCGTAGCCGGACATGCACAGCACCCCCATTTTCGGCCGCGCCCGTATCGCTTCCTTGATCAGTTCAACGCCGTCGAGCCCGCCGGGCAGGACGATGTCGGTCAAGGTGATGTCGATATTGGCCGGCGACGATATCAGGTCGATCGCTTCCATGCCGTTGCCTACTGCATGGACTTTGTAGCCGAGATGGCGGAGCTGGGCGGCGGTGACGACGCGCACGTCCGGATCGTCTTCGACCAGCAGCACGGTCTTCTCGCGACCGTTGGCGGAGGCGCCGCCGGCGGGATCGGCCTCATCGGCGCGGCTTTCCGAAGCGACCCGCGGCAGGACGATGGTGATGGTGGTGCCCTTGCGGGGCGTACTGTCGATGTCGATCTTGCCGCCGGACTGTTCGACGAAGCCCTGCACCATGCTCAGGCCCAGGCCACTGCCGAGGCCGTCCGGCTTGGTGGTGAAGAAGGGTTCGAAAGCGCGGCTGCGCACGTCGTCGGTCATGCCGATGCCGGTATCGCTGATGACGATGCAGACTTCCTCGCCCGTGGGAAAGCGCGATGAGCCGCCCGATGAGGCTGGCCGGCAATGGGTGGCGATGGTCAACTGACCGCCGTCGGGCATGGCGTCGCGCGCATTCAGCGCCAGGTTGAGCAGGGCGTTGGCCATCTGGTTGCGGTCTACGGAGATGACGGCGGCGCGCGCGTCGAGCTGCGTCACCATGTCGATGCCCTGGCCGAGCGTGCGTTGCAAAAGCCGCAACGTGTCGAGCACCAACTGGTCGATATTGGTGGCTTCGGCGCGCAGCGGCGACTGGCGCGAGAAAGCCAGCAGGCGACGCACCAGTTCGCGGCCGCGCCGGGTCGCGCGCAGCGCCGCGTCGATCAATTCGGGGTCGGCGGTGAGGCCGCGCGCCGCCGCGGCATCGACGAATTCGAGGCTGCCGCCGATGACCGCGAGGAGATTGTTGAAGTCGTGGGCGATGCCGGCGGTGAGTTGGCCGACCGCTTCCATCTTCTGCATCTGGCCGAGCGTCATTTGCGCTTCTTCGCGCCGGCGCATTTCCTTGGCCAGTTCCGCGGTGCGTTCGCCGACGCGCGCCTCAAGCTCCTGGTTGGCGCGCGCCAGCGCTTCCTCGGCGCGCTTGCGAATGGTGATGTCCTGCAGCGTGCCGAACACGCCGGTAATATTGCCGTCGCTGTCGCGCACCGGCGTCGCCCAGTATTCGACGTCGATGACGGCGCCGTCGCTGCGGATGGCGCGCAAAGTCACATGCGGAACCTCGAAGCCGGACATCGCATTGTTGCGAATCTCCTTGAGGAAATGCCGGTCGTCCGGATGCACCAGTTCCATGGCATCGCGCAGGGTCGGCGTGAACGTGTCTCGCGACAGCCCGAAGATGCGGAAAATGCCGTTCGACCAGACCAGATTGCCGGTGCCGCGATCGATCTTGTAGTGGCCGAGCAATGCCATGCGCTCCGCGCGCTCGAGATTGGCGTAACTTTCGTTGATCAGCGCCTCGGTCCGCCTTAACGCGGTAACGTCCTGGAGCGTGCTGAACTTGCCGATAACGGTGCCATCCTTGTCGCGGATCGGCACCGACCACAATTCGACGTGAATTATTTCGCCGTCATCGCGGATCATGCGAAGCGACGTGCGCGGGACATCGACGCCGGCCATGACATCGCGGCTATACTGGACTTGCGCGGCGCGGTCGTCCGGATGGATCAGCTCGCGCGCGCTCTCTCTGGTTGGTGTGTAGGTTTCCGGCGATTTGCCCATGATCCGGAAGAGGCCGGCCGACCAGGTGTAATTGCCATCAATGTCGGTCTTGGTATGTCCGAGCAGCACCATGGCTTCGGCGCGCGCCAGATTTTCGCGGCTTTCATTCGCCGCCGCGTCGGCGCGGAAACGTTCGGTGACGTCCTGGACCGTGCCGAAATAACCGATCGTGTTGCCTTTGTTGTCGCGCGTCGGCATTGTCCAGCTTTCGACAATGGCGATCTCGCCGTCATCCTTGACGATACGCGAGATCAGGCGCGGAAGGGACTTGCCTTTCAGGCTCTCTTCCTGATACCGGCGAATTTCGGCCCTGTCGTCAGGATGAAACAGGGCGACGATCCCGACTTTTGTTGGCTTGAAGTCGTGGGGTGATTTTCCATATACGCGATACGCGCCGCTCGACCATGTCGTTGCATTCGTTGCGACATCGTATTTGTAGTGTCCCAGCAAAGTCATCGCTTCCGCGCGCGCCAGGTTGGCGTGGCTTTCTGTCAAATCGGCTTCGGCCAGCTTCTTTTCCGTTACGTCCTGAACCGTGCCGAACATGCCGGCAACCGCGCCCGAACTGTCGTGCAGCGGCGCCGACCAGACCTCCAGATATTTCGTTTGCCCGCCGACATCGACCGTTCGCAAAGTGATCGGCGTTTCCGCCAAACCCGACAGAACATTGCTGCGATAAAGCGCCAGTGCGAGCCGGTCGTCCGGGTTAATGAGTTCAAGCGAGCTCAAGCGTCGGCGTAAAGCTGTCTGGAAACTTTCCCATGATCCGATAGATGCCATCGGACCAAGTATACAGGCCCGAGGCCTTTTCATATTTGATATGGCCGAGATGGGCCATCGCTTCCGCGCGCGCGAGACGGACGTTGGTTTCCTCGATAGCGGCCTGCGTTTGTTTGCGTTCAGTGATGTCGGTGATGGTCCCCAGCATGCGCAGCGGCCGGCCATTCGCGTCGCGCAGCGCTTTGCCGCGGCCCTGTATCCAGCGGTAGCTGCCGTCCTTGTGTCGCAGGCGAAATTCGATGGCATGAACCTGGTCGGACTGTCCTTCCAGATATTCGCGCCGTCTTTTCTCGACCGACGCCTTGTCGGCGGGGTGAATAAGGTCGAAGAACGCCTGCTCGCTTTTGGAAACTTCGCCTTCCGCGTAGCCCAAGTTGCAGAACCAGCGTGGTGAAAAATATGTTGCGCCGGTCAGAATATTCTTGTCCCAAATCCCGTCGTGAACCGCCGTCTCCACCAACTCGTAGCGTTCCTGCGCCTGCTTCATTTCGGCAACGGCGGTATTGAGTTTGTGCTCGCGCGCGGCTGCCCATCGTATAGCGGCCGCAATGGCGATCGTGAGCAACAGTGCGATCGCCCAATAGGTGCGCTCTGCCTCGTCGGTGTGCCGAAAAATTTCTGCTTCGGTCGCGCTAACCGTGGCGATCAGGGGATAGGATTCGAGCACCCGGTATGAGATCAGGCGCTGGACTCGGTCGATCAAGCCAAGGGTCCAGAAGGTGCCGGTCCGTGCGTGGTTGACATGAGCCAAGACACCGGTTCCGGGCTGCAATTTCATGCCGCCTGCGTTCTGATCGAGTTTCCCATCTTGCACACGGAGGCGCACGATGCCATCCAGTCCGACAAGGCCGAACGTACCTCCGGCGCCGAGGTCGATCGAAGCGACAGCTCTTGCGAGCGCGATCGGTTTGATCAGCGCCGAAACGACGCCGGCGAAACTGCCATCGGGCGCTGTCATGCGGCGGCTGAGCGCGATGACGGGACCGAGAGAAGCGTTCAGCGCCAATGGCGGGCTGACGGCGAGCGAGTCCACGCTGGCATTCGCTTGCTGAACGAAAAAGTCGTGGTCGCCGATTTCAATGCCGATGACACTGGTGACATTCGTTTCAGCGACGGTGCGGCCTTCGTTGATGACGAGGCCACGGGCGTCGGTGATGACGAAATTGAATGCCAGATTATTTCTGATCGCGGCTTCCTGAACCCAATCCGACATGTTGAATGTCGATGGACTTCCTTGATAGGCGCGTCGGACATATTGAAGACTCGAATCGATATTCTGGAAGACGTTCGAATAGGACTCGTCGATGATGCGGACGATGTTCTCGCCATTGCGCTGCGCGGCGTTTGCGGCCTCCTGCCGGCCGCTGACGAACAGGAATGCGACGACAACATAAACCACCGCCAGCATAGCAACGCCGAGATAGGTTGCCGGCTGAGCAAACGCGCTGGCGTAACCGGACAGCGCCATTCGGCGCGGGAAACGGGGCCCGCGGCGGCTAGTTTCCGGTCTTACGGCTGTTGTTGCCGTCGCTTCATTGGACACGCGTGCCAGCCTCCGTGGGCCGTTTTTGCCCTCGAATCACACGCATCCTAGTATCTGCGATGCCCGCCGGCGCAGTTATTCACATCGTTCGTGTGGGGATAACTACGACCGGTGGCTTCGCCAAGGCGCGGCAACCAGCGCTGCTTTTGGCACAGGTCAGGACTTGATAAAAGTTCCGTTTCGCAACTCGGAAATCGCTTGGTTGAGTTCCATTTGCGTGTTCATGACAATCGGTCCGTACCACGCTACCGGTTCCTCGATAGGTTTGCCTGAAACCAACAGAAAGCGGATACCGTGCTCGCCGGCCTGAACGGTGACTTCATCGCCGCGATCGAACACGACCAATGAGCGATCGCCGGCGGGTTCGCGGAAGACGATCTCCTGGCCATCGACTTCTTTCTCGGTCAGCACGCCAAACGGCTTCGACGCATAAGCGAACTGGCCGTCACCTTCGAAAATATAGGCGAAGGCGTGGCGCTCGACCTCGACCTTGAAAGTCTTGCGCCGGCCTGCCGGCACGAAGATATCGACGTAACGCGGATCGGCGGCGACGCCTTCCACCGGACCCTTCTTGCCCCAGAACTCGCCGCTGACGATGCGTGCGCGGGTGCCGTCATCGTCGATGACTTCGGGCACTGCCGCGCCCTTGATGTCCTGATAGCGCGGCTCGGTCATCTTCAGCGATTTGGGCAGATTGGCCCAGAGCTGAAAGCCGTGCATGCGGCCTTGCGCATCGCCCATCGGCATTTCCTGATGCATGATGCCGCGCCCCGCGGTCATCCATTGCACGTCGCCTTTGCCGAGCGTGCCATGACTGCCGATGCTGTCTCGATGTTCGACTGAACCTTCGAGAATGTACGTGACGGTCTCGATGCCGCGATGCGGATGCCACGGAAAGCCGGCAAGATAGTCGTCCGGACGATCGTTGCGGAAGTCATCGAACAGCAGGAACGGATCGGTCTCCTTGGTATCGCCGAAGCCGAAGGCGCGGCGCAGTCTGACGCCGGCGCCTTCCATGGTCGGCTTGGACTCGATGATGCGTTTGACCGGCCGAATGGACATGACGTTTATCCTTCTCTTGTGCCCCTGTTACTTTGCCGCGAATCTGGCGGCGAAGCCGGCGAATTTGCCGATGAAAGCCTTGAGGAAATCGCGCACCCCGGCGTCGGTGACCTGGTTCGCGCCATCGATCAGCTCCGGCTTGAATTGGATATAGGCTTCGCCGCCCATCAGATTGAGATCGGGAAGTCCGCCGAGCACCGCGCGCAGATGCTGCTGCGCGACCGCGCTGGAGATGGCGCCGCCCGACGTGCCGGTGATGGCAGCGGGCTTGCCCGGCCACGACGACTTGCCCCAGGGTCGCGTGCCCCAATCGATGGCGTTCTTGAGCACGGCCGTAATCGACCGGTTATGCTCCGGGGTCACGAACAGCAGCGCGTCGGACGCTTCGACTTCGCTCTTGAAGCGGGCGACTGGGGCGGGCACCGGGTTTTCATGGTCCTGATTGTACATCGGCAGATCGTCGATCTGGATGAAGGTGGCGTCAAAGGCCTCGCTGCCGAGGCCGGCCAAAGCATGCGCCAGCTTCAGATTGATCGATTCCTTGCGGCTTGAACCGACGATGATGCCGAGCTTGAGTTTAGCCATGAGAGTCCCTATCTGTCTGTTCGTTGGTTACGAATGATTACCAAGGCTAGATAGATGACTATGGAAAAGACACAAGAAGGCACAGAGGCGATACCCGGTAACATACGTGTGCCTGCCGGCGGCCCGCGTGTGCCTGCCGGCGGTTTGCATGTGCCTGAGGACTGCCGGGCGGTCAGCGAAGTGCTGTCGCGGGTCGGCGATAAATGGACGGTATTGGTGGTATCGACGCTCGGCGACGGCTCGAAGCGCTTCAATGAATTGCGCCGCGCGCTCGGCAGCATTTCGCAGCGCATGCTGACGCTGACGGTGCGCGGCCTGGAGCGCGACGGGCTGGTGACGCGCACGGTGTTTCCGACCAATCCGCCGCGGGTGGATTATGAGCTGACCGATCTCGGCCGTTCGCTGCTCGAGCCGGTCAGCGCGCTCGGCTCCTGGGCGCGGCACAACCGGGCGGCGATTCAAAGCGCGCGGCAGCGCTTCGACGCTGCCGGCGTCGAATAAAAACCATAGAAGAATGGCGATTATTATGCGCCGGCACGTGCTGGATTGTCGCGCAGGCGCAACTTGTGCGGCTTTCGCAACTCCGACATAGTGCGCGGATAAGGTGCTTGGCTACCATTCTGGCGTTGACAAGGATGTCCATGGTGCCGCGTTACTTCTTTCATTTTTCCGACGGAAAACGCCGCTTTTCCGACGCGCAGGGCCAGGAGCTCAGCGGCATGTCGGCGGCGCGGGCCCATGCGCTGCGCCAGGTGCGCGACCTCAAAGCCGCGATGTGCGACCCCGGCATTCAGGATTTGTCCGGCTGGAGCATGACGGTGGTCAACGCCCAAGACATGGTCGTGTTTGAGACCGGCTTCGATTTGAAAGTGCAGAGCGCAAAAGGTTGAAGCGTCAGCCGAGTGCCGTTGCCGCCATCATGGCGAGGCAGCAGGCCAGTCCGGCGGCCGGCACGAACAGCGGCACGCGCACATGATTGGCCATAGGCGCCGTATGCGGGACGGCGCGGCGATGGCGCAGCGTCAGCAATGACAGATTGACCGATGCGAACACCGCCAGCGTCGCCAGTGACGTGCTTTCGGCAAGGCGCTCGAATGGCACCGTCAGCGCCAGCGCGGCGGTCGCGGCGGCGATCAGAGCGGTGGCGATAATTGGCGTCGCGGTTCTGGCGTGAACATGGCCGGCGGCACGCGGCAGATCGCCTTGCCGCGCCATGCCATAGACGACGCGCGCCGCCATCGTCATTTGCGCGAGGATGGTGTTGAGCGTGGCGACAATGGCGATGAGGCTGATCGTCAAAGGGCTGATGCCCGCGATGGTCTTGAACACCAGGCTGAGCGGCGCCGGTGAGGCCGCCAGCTCCGCCGCCGGCACCGCGCTGACGGCGACGGCGGCGACCGCGACATACAGCACCGTCGAGATAGCAAGCGTCCATGCCATGGCGCGCGGGATGTCGCGGCGTGGATCCTTGGCTTCTTCGATGACATTGGCGAGATCCTCAAAGCCGATGAAGGCGAAGAAAGCGAGCAGGCTGGCGAAGCCGATGCCGGACAGCACCGCGGCGTCGATCGGCGGCGGCGTTATGATGACGTCGGCAAAAGGCAGTCCGGTGTACAGCGCGGCGCCGACGATGATCAGCAGGCCGCCGGCCTCGATCAAGGTGAACAGGCTGGCGAGCAAAACCGACTCGAGAATGCCCCAGGCGGCGACCAGGCCGAGCGCGCCGACCACGGCGACGACAATGACGCTTTGCGGCAGCGCGACGAACTGGCCGATATAGCCGGCAGCGCCGAGCGCCACTGTCGCCGACGAGACGATGCCGATGGCGATGGTCAACGTTCCGACGAGCGTCGAGCCCGCGCGCGAACCGAAGGCGGCGCGCACATAGGCGGCTTCGCCGGCGCTGACCGGAAAGCGCGTCGCCAGTTCGACGTAAGAGCCGACGGTGAACGACATGGCGACGGCGGCGAGCACAAAGGACCACGGCGCATAACGTCCGGCGTGGCCGGCGACCGCGCCGATCAGCACATAGATGCCGGCGCCAATGGTGATGCCGACGCCGTAGAGCACCAGCAGCGGCAGGCTGAGGCTGCGGCGCAAAGCGGGAGCGGGTGCGATGCTGCGTGGCGTCATCGAATTAGTCTAGCGGCGCGGTGCCCCGTCACCTTGCGAAAGGTCAAGCCGCGCGAAGGCCTGCAACACATTACCATTTTCACTTCCGCACGCGCTCAATGTCCGGAAATTTGTCACGGGGACGCGACAAACATGCCACGCTGCTGATGGGTGATTCGCCGAACCGGGAGCCCCGACCATGCCGTCCGCACTCGTCGCAAAGCATGCGCTGGATCAGGCCTGGTATTTCGACCTGGCCGCACACAATGAGCGGCAGCGAAAGCTGCGCCATGCGCTGACCAGAAAACTGCAATCGGCGCTTGAGCGTGAAGCGGCGCTGCGGCAGGAAAACGCCGCGCTCGTGAATCGCCAGCGCGAACGGGCGGCGGACATCGAGCACGGGCTGTTCGAAATGGCGCATCGCCTGCAAGGCCTGTGCGCCGATCTCGGTCCCCTGCTGTTTGACGAAGATAACGCCGTGCCGATCGGCCCGATCGTCGCCGATATCCTGACGTCAGCCGCAGACGCGCTTCAACATGCGCAGGCTCTCGCCAATAGCTGCCGCGACGGCTTCGTCATGAGATAAGCCTTTGAAGTGGCGCCGTGCGACCAGCGGCGCGCCGCCTTTTTTCGCCGCGCAGAAATACATCAGGCCGACGGGATTGCCGTCTTCGTCGGGCTCCGGGCCGGCGACGCCGGTGACAGCGACAGCGACGTCGGCGGGCGAGCGGTGCAAGGCACCCACGGCCATCGCTTCGGCAACTTCGGCGCAAACGGCGGTTTTTTGCGCCAGCAATTGCGGATCGACCCCCAGCGTCTGCGTCTTCATGTCTTTGGTGTAGGCGACAAAGCCACCTTCAAGGCGGTCGCCTGCGCCCGGCACCCGCGACAGCATGTTGGCGATCGCGCCAGCGGTGCAGGATTCCGCCGTCACCAGCGTGACGCCGCATGACCGGGCGGTGGCGATGACGTCGGCCGCCAGCCTCTCGATGTCGTCGGCGTCGATGTCCGCAGTGGTGATGTCCATAGTGTCGATGTCCTTGGCGCGCCACGGGCGCCTCTCTTATGCGCAGCCGGATTCAACTCTGATTGCTGCCCGTTGGTTCGCGCAGCGGCGCCACCTTGCGTGATTTTTGGAACTGAAAAGGCCGGCTTCGGGTTGATCGTCGAGACTGTGACAAGGAGAACGGCCATGGGACTGGCGGCTTATTCGGTAAAGCGCGTCGATGACGGCTGGGGCGTGGAACACGGCGGCAAGATCGAGGGTTCCTACCTGTCGAAGGAATCGGCCTTCGAGGCGATCGCCATGGCGGCGTCGAACTCGATCAAGAACGGCCATGAAATACGCATTACCGTGCCGGGAAGGGCCGAGGGCGAAGCGGCGCTCGGCGTTGATGGCTAGTTTTTTGGGCTGATTTTTGGGGGGACGGATTTTTCAAAATTATTTTTGGGCCGTCTGAAAAAAATTTTCGCCCATGGCGCCGGCGACGGAGAGTGGCTAGGCAGTCAAGCCGTTGACCGAAAAGGCGTTTTAGCACTTCCTAGGACTTAAAAAGTTTTTCAAGAATACTCCTAGGATGATATTGACAGCGTGACGCTCCTCCGCTATACATTGGGCATACTCCACACATGCGCCTGGGGATTGGCGCTCGGAAATTGCTCCCGGTTGCTGTCCGGGGAACAGGTTGCCGCAGTTGGCGTTACCCTCGTGAAACCCAATGCGAGGAGCGACAATGGCCAAAGTGGAAGACGGACACATCGTGGAGACGGCGCGGGAAGCGCGCGGCGCCGAGCCCGGCCCCAGCGTGCGCTGGGTGCTCATCATCAGCACGTTCTCGGTGGCGGCCATCTTCGCCGGTCTCCTCGCCTATTACTTCGGGGGCTAGCGCCGGGATGAGCGCGCTGCTGCCGGCCTGACGCGGCTGGCTTTGACACGCATTTTAACGCGCCGGATTTCCGGCGCGTTTTTTTATGGGGGAGGGTGTCTTGGTCGCAAAAAGAGAAATCTCGCCTGAACTTTTGGCCGAGGCCAGACGGCTTTACGAACAGACATTGGCACCGGTTGATGACATTGCCGGCATGCTCCGGCTGTCGCGGTCCAATTTTTACAAACGGGTGCGTGAAGGCAACTGGCGCGGTCGCCGCGCCAAGGTCGGCACATTCCAGTTTGCCCGCGCCATCAGCGCCGCCGGCGCCGCGGCGCTGATGGCGCCCGCCGACCAGCCGCGCGCGCCAGTTGATTCCGATGTCGCACTCATCACGCCGCAGCAGCGTCTGGCGATCGCGGGAAAGATGCACGAGGCGGTCGAGGAGGGGATGGAGGCGATCAAGCGCATCATGCAGGTGGTCTCGCCGGGCGACCAGACCCAGGCCGAAGCTGGCGCCCGTACTGTCGCCCACGTCTCGCGCGCTTTGCGCGAGATGCAGGAACTGATGCAGCCCTCAACACCGAACGAGAAACCGGCCGATGACAGCGATGACGAACCGCCGCTCCAGGACATCGACGAATTTCGTCAAGAGCTTGCACGCAGGCTTCGCGGAATTATCGACGCTCGGCGAGCAAGACTATCAGGACGGCCTGGCGGAGCTGCTGCTGACGCTGAACAAGACGGAGTTTGAGCGGCTTCGAACCGACTTCGATCTGGTCGCGCATCCGCATCAACGGGCGCCGGCGAAGGCGAATAACGGCCAGGACTGGACGACCTGGCTGATCCTCGGCGGACGCGGCGCCGGCAAGACGCGCGCCGGCGCCGAATGGGTGCGCGGCATCGCACTTACCGACCCAAAAGCCCGCATTGCGCTGGTCGGCGAGACCGAGCACGAGGTGCGCTCGGTGATGATCGAGGGCGTCTCCGGCCTGCTGACGATTCACGATTATCGCGAACGGCCGCAATGGCTGTCATCGCGCCGACGGCTGGAGTGGAAGAACGGCGCGGTGGCCGAAATGTATTCGGCGGAAAATTTCGAAGGCCTGCGCGGCCCGCAATTTTCCGCCGCCTGGTGCGATGAGCTTGCCAAGTGGCGTCATGCCGAAGCTACCTTTGACATGTTGCAGTTCGGACTGCGCCTTGGCGAGCGGCCGCGGCAAGTGGTGACGACCACGCCGCGGCCGATCGCGCTCATCAAGAAGCTGATCGCCGATCCGTCGACCGCGCTGACGCGGGCCTCGACGCGTGTCAATGCTTTCAATTTGTCGCCGGTCTTCGTCGAGCATGTGCTGACGCGCTATGGCGGCACGCGCATCGGCCGCCAGGAGATCGACGGCGAGATCATCGAGGAGCGCGCCGATGCTTTATGGACGCGCGCCGGGCTGGAGAGCTGCCGCGTCGAAGCGGCGGCGGCGAGCGAACTGAACCTGACGCGCATCGTTGTCGCGGTCGATCCGCCGGCTTCGAGCAAGAAGGGCTCGGACGCCTGCGGCATCGTCGCCGCCGGCCGCGCCGCCGACGGCACCATCTATGTGCTCGAGGACGCCAGCGTCGCCGGCCTGACGCCGCAAGGCTGGGCGATGAAGGCCGTGGCCCTGTGGCGACGGCTCAAGGCCGACAGTTTGATCGCCGAAGCCAACCAGGGCGGCGATATGGTCAAGGCCGTGATCGTTGAGGCCGACCGCGAGGTGCCTGTCGTTCTGAAGCACGCGACGCGCGGCAAGTACCACCGCGCCGAACCGGTGTCGCAATTGTACGAGCAGCGCCGCGTCAAGCACGCCGGCGTTTTTCCGGCGCTGGAAGACGAGATGTGCGACTTCGGCATCGATGGTTTGACGTCCGGCAAATCGCCCGACCGCATGGATGCGATGGTCTGGGCAGTGTCGGCCTTGACGTTCGGCGCGCGGGGCGAGCCGCGGATCAGGGGGCTTTAGGGGCGAGCGCGCGTAAGGACTTAAGGCATAGCGAATTAAACTTAATCGCGGCAATCCGCCGCTGTTGCGCAATTTTCTGAGTCAGATTGCCGCAGCTCCGCAATATGTCGCAAGTTTTCGCGCCCGGATTAACCGAATACGGAGTTAGGCCGCCCGCGACGATGCAAGCGGGATAGGCTTGCCATCGTTTGGTCGCATTGCCCCTGTGGACGGGGGTTCGATCTCGCGGCCCAGGTGCCGCTCCTCATAGATGGTGGTTCATTGATCAATCGACTTATCATTCCAGCGATGGCGATCGTTGCGATCGTCTCGGCCTCGGCGGCTGATGCCAAGCCGAAGAAAGCAAACATGTCGTCGCAGGCACTGGTGACCTGCGATCAGCGCGGTTGCTCGGACAATCCGAGCGCGTCGGCGGCGTCGAAGTCGCAACGCGTCAGACCGCAACGCGCGGCCCAAAGGGCCGAAGCGGCGGTGGCAAGAGTCGCCGACGCCAATGGCAACACGCCGGTCGTCGGCGGCTATGGCAACGGCAAGATTGTCGGCGGGCGGCCTTCCGGTTGCCCGCATCGTTTCTGCGGCTGCGCGGCTTCGCTCTATCTGTTTGGCGAGATTCGTCCGGAGCTGAATCTCGCGGCGAACTGGAAGCGGAAGTTTCCGCGCACCGAGCCGGCCTCCGGCATGGTGGCGGCGCGCAGCGGCCATGTGTTTGTGCTGATGAGCCACGTTGGCGGCGACGAGTGGATGGTGCATGACGGCAATTCCGGTGGCGGCCGCACCCGCGAGCATGTCCGCTCGATCCGCGGCTACACGATCGTCAATCCGCGCGCGACGGTGACGGCGCAGAACTAGCGCCCTCGCATTCGCTTAAAGCAACACCGACAAAAGGCCCGCTTCGTGCGGGCCTTTTTTATTCGGTGCGGTAAACGCGGTGCTTCGGGGCGACGACGTGAAGTGCTTATGAGCTTAACTGGCGTGCTCGGCGGGGTGGCGCGGTCATAGGCGGCTTATGCTTGGTCGCACGCACCATTTGCGCGCGTGCTTTGCATATTGACAGGAAAACCATGCTCGACACACTCAAAGCCTTGCTCCGTGCTCCGGAGCGGAAACAATCGCGCACGTCCCGCCTCATCGCCATCGAATCGGGCGGCCGCGCGCGCTGGACGCCGCGTGACTACGCGGCGCTGACTCGCGAGGGTTATACGAAGAATGCCATTGTGCACCGCGCGGTGCGGCTGATCGCAGAGAGCGTTGGCGGCATTTCGTTCCTGTTGCAGGAGGGCGCGGCCGAGCACGCGGCGCATCCGCTGCTCGATCTCATCGCGCGGCCCAATCCGCGCCAGGACGGGGCGGCGTTTCTCGAAAGCGTTGCCTCGCATCTGCTGCTCGCCGGCAATGCCTATGTCGAGGCGGTGAGCCTCGATGGTGAAGGCGCCAGCAACGTGCGCGAGCTGTACGCGCTGCGGCCCGACCGCATGAAGGTGGTGCCGGGGCCGGACGGCTGGCCGCAGGGCTTCGACTATACGGTGGCCGGGCATACGGTGCGTTTCGAGCAGGCAGCGGCGCAGCCGCCGATCCTGCATCTGACCTTGTTCAACCCGCTCGACGACTATTACGGCCTGTCGCCGCTCGAGGCGGCGGCGACCGCGGTCGATACGCACAACGCCGCCGCCAAGTGGAACAAGGCGCTGCTCGACAATGCGGCGCGGCCTTCCGGCGCTCTGGTTTATGCCGGCGCCGAAGGCGCGGTGATGGCCGACGCGCAATTCGAACGGCTGAAGAAGGAGCTCGGCGATCAATACGCCGGCACGGCCAATGCCGGACGGCCGATGCTGCTCGAAGGCGGCCTCGACTGGAAGGCGATGTCGCTGTCGCCGAAGGACATGGACTTCATGGAGGCCAAGCATTCCGCGGCGCGCGAGATCGCGCTGGCGTTCGGCGTGCCGCCGATGCTGCTCGCCATTCCCGGCGACAACACCTATTCGAACTACGCCGAGGCCAACCGGGTGTTCTGGCGCGGCAGCGTGCTGCCTCTCGCCAACCGCATCGGCGCGGCGCTGACGCAATGGCTGGCGCCGAGCTTCGGCGCGGGCTTGTCGCTGGTTGCCGATGCCGACAAGATCGAGGCGCTGTCGGCTGATCGCGCTGCTTTATGGGAGCGGGTCACCAAGGCGCCGTTCCTCACCGTCAACGAGCAACGCGCGGCGACCGGCTACGGCGCGGTCGCCGGCGGCGATACGTTCGGCTCATAGCGGTCATTCCCGCGAGGCGGGGATCCAGCACTAAAAATCGATACCGGGATTACTGGATCATCCGCCTTAGCGGGGATGATGACGGCTGAGTGTGACGCTGGCCATGCCCGACATCATCGCAACATTTACGCAGCGCGGCGACCTCGCGCATCTGGCGCTGTTGCTGTGGGCTTTATCGGCGTCGGCACTGGCCTGGTTCGCGCTGCGCGAAGTCGCGGCGGCGAGCCGGCGCTTCGACGAATTCGTGCGCGAACTGGCGCGCTTCAACGACACATTTGGAGGACGATGATGGACAGTCTGCATACCGTGCTGCGCTCGATCCGCAATGAAACGAAAAGCCGTCGCGACCACATCAGCGTGTTTCGTGAATTTCTCGATCATCTCGATCGCGCCGCCAGGCGTCGTGAGAAATCGGTGAAGCCGCCGAAGAGCAAATCGCCGCGCGGCAAGCGTTAGCCTTTCACATTCCACATCGACGTCGTCCCCGCGAAAGCGGGGACCCATATGCCGCGGTCTCTCGATGGGACACGGCGTATGGGTCCCGGCTCGCGCTTTCGCTTGGCCGGGACGACAGCAGGAGGCGTCATGCTCGCATCGTATGTTGAACCGACCGTCACCGCCGTGTTCGCGCCGCGCACGCGCATCGAAGCCGATGGCACGGTCGAAGGCTACGCCTCGCTGTTCGGCGAAATCGACCAGGCGCGCGACAAGGTCATGCCCGGCGCCTTCGCCGCGAGCTTGCGGCAACGGCCGGTGCGGCGCGTGCCGATGCTGTTTCAGCACGACCCGGCCGAGCCGGTCGGCGTCTGGCTGGACTTGCGCGAGGACCATCGCGGGCTTTATGCGCGCGGCCGTCTGATCCCCGAAGTGGCGCGCGGCCGTGAACTGCTGTCGTTGCTGCGCGAAGGCGCGATCGACGGCCTGTCGATCGGCTTTCGCACCGAGAAGGGCCGCATCGATCCGAAGACGCGGGTGCGCAGCCTGCTCGCGGTCGACCTGTGGGAGATTTCCATCGTCACGTTCCCGCTGCTGGCGGGGGCGCGCGTGCGCGCGGTGAAGCAGGCGGGCGCCCCGCCGCGTGCTTCCTTCGCGCGCATGCGCGCCGAACAGGATTGGCGGGCGCTGATGGGCGGGCTTGGCGGGGCCGGGGAAACGGCGCGCGCGCCGGTCGTAACGAAGCTGCAACCCCCGGGCCGAAGCACCGTGTAACAAACTGGAAAACCGCTCTCGAACTGTTATCGAATGTGTGTTGCGGATTTACAACACGCATTGAAAAAGTTGGTATTTTTGGAACAAAAACACAACTAAGGGTATTGACGTGTACTAGGGCCATTGACGGACCCGTCTAGGGCGGGGAAAAGTAACCTTGCTTCGAAGATGCTTTGGGGACGACCATAAATCTAAGTAGGGTCGACTTGGATATGGTATGTGGGGTAGAGATGCCCTATATGGGGGGTGGCGAGAAGTAGGGTCGTCCGTCCGGTTGCCTGGAACGGATGATTTCGCGCGAGTGGACGGCTTTACGAATGCTTAACCTAAAGTTAATCGGGTATTCATTCGTCAAGTCGTAAATTGGACGCAGAATCGGGTGATAACTGCGCCAAACGAAAGGAGGCCAAAATGACGAAAACAGCACGAGAACTTCTGACGGCCGACTTTCAGGCCAAGAAGGCAAGCGGTCTAAAGGACCTGAAATTCTTCTTCGGGAACGTATCTGACTCGACGGTTGAAGAAGTCAGTGCGGAAGTGAATAAAGTTTATGCAGAGGTTGCAAAAGGCAACGTCATAATCCAAAAGTCGTGGGGCGATTCCAATCGCAAAAAGGCCACGGCTTAATCACTCTTACGAGTGTAATTTAAGGAAGCCCCGGTCACCCCGGGGCTTTTTTGTGATCCATGCGGCTCAAATATACTGATCTGCCTGCTATATTTAAGCAGGTCTATCGAGTGAGAAATTTTCTCAACGATTACTGTGGCGGGCCCGACAAAGTCCCTGTCTCAATGGATGACATCACTGCGGCTATTAAAGAACTCTACGGATATGAGATCACTACGCAGTTCGTGCCGTTTAACCCGGCATTGTTGCGAGGAATGATCGAAATTTACGAAAAGAAGGCGGTTATTACGATCAATGCCAATCTCAACACCGCTGACACCAGGTATGTGTTCGTAAAGGAAGCATGCCATATTATGCTTCACACGGTCGAAAACGCCACAAAGGATCCATCAGAAATCATAGACTATTATGTCCATGTTCGTCCTGAGAATGATCATACGCATCCCGAAGAAATCATCTGCGAGGAAATTACCAAGCACGGGGCAGTCGAATTGTTATTTCCGCCCGCGTTGCGCCAACATGCGAAGGATCAGATTGCCGCTGGCAAGGCCACTCTTTTCACTATTGGTGAGGGGCTCCACATGTCGGAAAACCTCGTGGAGTTTGTTCTATCTGATTGGTATATAGATTTATCTGCCCGCCTGCTCGGCGACAGCCCCGACCGGGAGCGTTTTTAATCGGGAAGCGTAGTTCGCGTCTCCATTAACTGGCGGCTACCCCTCTTCACGGCGGCGAACCTCCCAACGCCCAGCGCGCCGTCGCTGACCAGTTCGACGAAGCGGATGTAGCTTTCGTGGAAAGCATCTGCGTCCCTCGATTAAAGGGAGGCTAGAAGCAGAGATTCGTCATCACCTGGCCGCGCTTGTCCTTGAGCACATAAGGGCACTCGATGCGCTTGAGCGCGGCCTTGGCGTCTTCATTGCCGAGCGCGGCGGCTTTGGTGAAATAGCTTTTTGCTTTCGCTGAATCTTCCGGGCCGCCGACGCCGCGTTGCGCAAACGAGCCGGCCCAGAGCAGCGCCTCGGCATGATTTTGCGCCGCGGCTTTTTCGAGCAGCGCGCGGGCGCCGGCTTCGTCCTTCGGCCCGCCTTCGCCGTCGGCCATCATCATGGCGAGTTGGAATTGCGCTTCGGCGACATTGGCCTCGGCGGCCTTGGCGAGCTGCGCGCGCGCCTGCGCCGGATTGGCCGGCGTGCCGCCTGCACCGCCGCTGATCGCCGCAAGGTTGGTAACGCCGCGCGGATTGCCGGCCGCCGCCGCGCGCTCGAACAATTTGCGCGCCGCATCGGGATCGCGGGCCACGCCGTTGCCGGTGCCGAGCGCAACGCCGAGTTCGACCATCGCCGAGGTCGAGCCTTTGTCGGCGGCCTTGCGGTAAGTCGCGAGCGCCTCCGCGGTCTGGCCGTTGGCGGCGTAGGCGCGGCCGAGCTGGTACAGCGCGCGGCGCGACGCGCCTGACGCGGTTTTGCAGAACCTGATCGCGGTGGCGACGTCGCCTTTGGCGATTGCCGATACGCCTTGCACGTCCTGCGGTCTGTCGGGATCGGCCGGGTCGGCGGCGACGCGGTCGCACAGCACGAGATCGGCCGACTGCGCGTGCGCGGCGGCGGACCACGCGAGCATTGCAAAGCCCGCCAACAATAGGACGGCTGAACGTTTCATGCCGCGATCCTACGGCTGACGCGCCGCGCCTTCAAGTCGTGCTTAGGCGAGCACGTTGCGTCCCTAAGCGAGATGGCCGGGTCAAGCCCGGCCATGACAATCGTTTTAAATCCATCCAAAGGAGAAGCAAATGGATATCGAAACCCACAATCAGCTTGAGACCAAATCGGGCATTCCGCTCGACGCCATGGTGACGCATGCCGACATGATGCGCGCTTTCGAGGCGTTCAAGGAGACCAACGACCAGCGCCTGGCGCTGGAGGGCAAGCGCGCCGGCGATGTCGTCGTCGACGAGAAGCTGGCGCGCATCGACGCGGCGATGGACGCGCAGGCGAGGCGCCTCGACGAGATCACGCTGAAGTCGGCGCGTCCGGCGCTCGGCGGCGAACGCGCTGCTGTGCGCAGCGCCTCGGCGCTGGAACACAAGCAGGCCTTCGACGCTTACGTGCGCTCCGGCGAAAGCGCCGGTCTGCGCGCGCTGGAGATGAAGGCGATGTCGATCGGCTCCAATGCCGATGGCGGCTACCTGGTGCCGCCGGAAGTCGAGGCGCAGATCGGCGCCGGCCTGAAGGCGGTTTCGCCGATCCGCGGCATCGCCGGCGTCCGCACCATCAGCGGCAGCGTCTACAAGAAGCCGTTCATGACGGCCGGCCCCGCGGTCGGCTGGGTCGGCGAGACCGACGCGCGCACGCAGACGACGTCGCCGACGCTCGATGAGCTGTCGTTCCCCGCGATGGAGCTTTACGCCATGCCGGCGGCGACCGCGACCTTGCTCGAGGACTCTGCGGTTAACATCGACGAGTGGCTCGGCCAGGAAGTCGAGCAGGTGTTCGCCGCGCAGGAAGGTACGGCCTTCGTCACCGGCGACGGCACCAACAAGCCGAAGGGCTTCCTGAGCTACACCACGGTGGCGAACGCCTCGTGGAGCTGGGGCAACATGGGCTATATCGCCTCCGGTTCGGCCGGCGCCTTTCCGGCGAGCAATCCGTCCGATGTGCTGGTCGATCTGATCTATGCGGTGAAGGCCGGCTACCGGCAGAACGCCGTATTCGTGATGAACCGCAAGACGCAAAGCGCGATCCGCAAGTTCAAGGACTCGGCCGGCAATTATCTGTGGCAGCCGCCGGCGACCGCGGGCGGCAAGGCGTCGCTGATGACCTTTGCCGTGGTCGAGGCCGAGGACATGCCGGACATCGCGGCGAATTCGCTGTCGATTGCGTTCGGCGATTTCAACCGCGGTTATCTCATCGTTGATCGCGCCGGCGTCACGGTGCTGCGCGATCCGTATTCGGCGAAGCCCTATGTGCTGTTCTACACCACCAAGCGCGTCGGCGGCGGCGTGCAGGACTTCGACGCCATCAAGCTGATGAAGTTTTCGGCGAGTTGACGAGTCGCTTCGCATCGCGCCCTCTCCCATTCGGGGAGGGCGCGCCTGCGGCCCGCCAAAATCTCAGACCAGAATATCGAGCAACTGCTTTGTCGCGTCACTCTCGGCCTTGATCATCTGCAGGCTGATCGAGACGTTGGCCTGGGCGGCAAGCGCGTCGACAATATCGCCGGCGAGGTCACTGGATGTGCCCGATTTGGCGATGCTGTTGGCGGAAGTCTGGAATTGCGCCATGGCGGATTGCAGGCCTGCCAATGAAACGGAACCGATGCTGCTCATGGCGGCAAACTAGCCCGCGCAGGGTTAAGGCTGCGTTGGCCGGCATGGTTAGCAAACCGTAAACGGCGTCAGCGCTGCGCCGTCTTACGACGCGCGACCTTGCGCGTCTCGGCCTTCTCGACGAACCAGCTCGCGAACAGGCTGACCTGCGCGTCGGACGTTTGTCGCTTCGCGGTACGGCTGCGCTGGCGCGGCGGTTCATTGGCGAGTGTGTCCGCGACACCAGGTTCGCTCGCGCTACCGCTGATGGTGATCGGCGCCCAGCGCGTCAGATGTCCGCAGGCAATGCGCGGCGAGGGATGCGCAGCGCGCGTGATGATGCCGACGAGGACACCGCCGCGCATGACCGGGCCGCCGCTGTCGCCGAAGCAGGCGCTGGCGCCGATCGAGCCGGAGCGGTTTGGATCGACCAGCGCGAGCTGGCCCGCTGCCACCAGGCTGGCTTCATGCAAGGTGCCGAAGGCGAAGCGGTTGCTTTCGTTGGTCGTGCCATAGCCGGCGATGGTGAAACGCTCGCTGTCGCTTTGGCCGATGGTCGCCGGGCTGATGGACAGCTGCGATACGAGCGTGAGAATGGCGGCGTCGCCGGTGACCGAGACGCGGCGGCCATCGTCGAGCACGGCGCTTTTCGCGACGCCGGCGATGCCGACCGAGCCGCCGCCGCCCATGATGCGCATGGCGCGGTTGGCGCAATGCGCCGCGGTGGCGACATGGCGGCGCGTGATGGCGACGCCCGTGCAGTAATAGGGACCGACCAGGCGCACGGTTGAGCCACCGAGCGATGATGAGGTGCCCATGACAATGGCATTGGCCGGCGGAGCGGCGGCGAGCATGGTGAGTGAGAAAAGCGCGCACGCCGAGAGCGCGCGAAAGCCCGCGTGTAACATCTGTCGTCCCCCAACCCCGGGTGAAGCCTAGCGTAACGTGCGGGCGGGTCGAGGGCTGAAACGCCGCAGGGTGTGGAAAAACGGCGCTCTAGGGCGCCAGCGGCGAACCGAGCTTCTTTGCCGTATCGACGATCCACTGGCGATAGGTCAGCAGCGGCGTGACGCCGGTCAGTCCGCCGCAGCCTTCCTCGTCGTTCGGCGCGGTCGACCAGCTGATGACGCCGATCACAAGTGGTCCTTCGCCGTCATAGGCAGGTCCCCCTGAATCGCCGACGCAGCCGCCGAGGCCGGCGCGCTTGTTGAGCGTTGCCGGATCGAGCAAACGGACTTGCAGACTGCCGGGCTTGCCGGTGACGGCAAGCCTGGCGCTGCGCGGAATGCCGAGGCCGTCGTCGGTTTTGTTACGGGTCACGCCGAAGCCGGCAATGGTCAGCGTTTCGCCGACAGCGACGCGGCGCGCCGCGGCCAGCGCCGCCGGCACGATGATGTCCGGCAATGGTGTGGCAAGTTTAACGAGCGCGATGTCGGCGGTGGCGCGGCTGGCAGCGTAATTCGCCATGCTGAAGCCGGGATGGCGCACGACCTGGCGGACCTCGACGGTCCCGCCATTCTGATAGGCGCGCGCGCGATAAGGGATCGGCAGCGCCACGCAATGCGCCGCGGTGAGCACCAGATCGCGCGCCAGCGCGGTGCCGGTGCACAGATCGCCGCGGCCATCGATGACCATGACGATCGGCCGCGCCGCCCAGCCGGTGGCCGGCGGCGCATTGCCGGTGATGGCGAGCGCGGGGGCTGAGGCGAGCAGGGCGGCGAGCGCCGCGAGAATTACCAACGAACGGGAAATCATCATGTCTTCTCTTCTTCTCACCGCACCCGCGGTCGAGCCGCTGTCGCTTGCCGAGGCCAAGGCGTTTCTCCGCGTCGAGCATGGCGACGACGACGACGTCATCGCCGCGTTGATATCCGCTTCGCGCATCCACGTCGAGGCGCAGACCAGGCGGGCGCTGATCACGCAAAGCTGGCGTATCATCATCGATGCCTGGCCCGGCGATGGCCGGCAGGAGGTCCGGCCGGGGCCGTTGCAGGAGTTGACGGCGGCGCGGGTTTACGATTTCGGCAATGTCGCGCATGCCGTCGATACCGAATCTTTTGTCGTCGATGCCGGGAGTTCGGCATTGGCCTTCGCGCCGTGGGCGCTGCCGTCGCCGGGGCGCTTCGCCGCCGGCATCGAATTCGATGTCGTCGTCGGCTATGGCGACGCGGCGGCCGATGTGCCGGAGCCGCTGCGGCACGCCGTTCGATTGCTGATCGCGCACTGGTACGAGAACCGCGGACTGGCCGCGCTGGGCGCGGTGACGGTCCTGCCATCGACGGTGGCGGCCTTGATCGCCCCTTACCGGATGCTGTCGCTATGACCGCGCCCGGGCAACTCAACCGCCGCCTTGTGCTGGAAGCGGTCAGCGAAAGCGATGATGGGCTGGGAGGCGTGACCAGGCTCTATGACGTCGTCACCGTGCTGTGGGCCTGCGTGACGCCTTTGTCGGCACGCGGCGAAGTCGAGGCGAGCCGGCTTGGCGCGGCACTGCGCTCGACCATCGTCATTCGCAAACGCAACGATGTCACGACGCGGCATCGCTTCATCGATGGCGTCCACACCTGGCGTGTCATCGCCGTGCGCGAGAGCGCCGACCGCCGCTTTCTCGAAATCGACGCCGAAGAACGGCAAGACTGAAATCAAAAAGACTGAACTTCAGGAAAAAATCATATGCCGATTGCCGCTGCCGTTTCGCTGCGCGCTGCCGTTCACGATGCGCTGGCTGGAAACAGCCAGCTCGTGTCGGTGCTGGGCGGGCCGAAAATCTACGATGAGCCGCCGAAGCAGGCGGTTTTTCCTTATGTGACGCTCGGCGAGGCGCGCGTCGCCGACTTCTCGACGGGCACCGAATCCGGCGAGGAGCATCAGCTCACCTTGCACGCCTGGTCGCGCCAGGGCGGCCACAAGCAAGCCCATGTCATCGCCGGTGCGTTGTTGCAGGCGCTCGACGATGCGCCGCTGACTTTGGCCGATCACAGCCTCGTCAACTTCCGCTTCGCGGTCGCCGATGTACGGCGCGAAGCAGACGGCCGCACCTATCACGCACTGGTGCGCTTCCGCGCTGTTACCGAACCGCTTTAATTTCTGGAGAACACCATGACCGCTCAAAAAGGCAAAGACCTGCTGATCAAGATCGCCGACGGCGCGGGCTACACGACCGTCGCCGGATTGCGCACGCGGCGTCTCGCGTTCAACGCCGAGACCGTCGATATCACGCATGCCGAAAGCGCCAACCGCTGGCGCGAACTGCTCGACGGCGCCGGCGTCAAGCGCGCCTCGATTTCCGGGCGCGGCCTGTTCAAGGATGCGGCGACCGACGCGCTGATGCGGCAGACCTTCTTCGATGGCGCCGTGAAGAACTATCAGATCGTCATTCCGGATTTCGGCACGGTGCAGGGCGCGTTCCAGATCACCAATCTGGAATTCGCCGGCGAGCACAATGGCGAAGTGACTTACGACGTCGCGCTGGAATCGGCCGGCGAGCAGACCTTCGCGGCGGCGTAGTCATGGCGAACAAGTATCGCGGTGAAATTCACGCCGAAATCGGCGGCAAAATCTTCACATTGGTGCTGACGCTTGGCGCGCTGGCCGAGCTGGAAGATGCGTTCGGCGCGGAAGACCTCGTCGCTCTGACGGAGCGCTTTTCGTCTGGCCGGCTGAAGGCGCGCGATCTCACGCGTATCATTGGCGCCGGCCTCCGTGGCGCGGGCGAGCCAATTAGCGACGACGAGGTGGCGCGGCTTGCCGTTAACGACGGCGCGCAGGGCTATGTGCGCATCGCCGCGGCGCTGATCGCGGCGACATTCGGCGACGAGGCGGCATGACACCTTTTCCGTGGGCTCATGCAATCGGTTTCGGCCTCGGCATTTTGAAACTGCCGCCGGAGCAGTTCTGGCGCATGACGCCGCGCGAGTTGGCTTATGCGATCGAGGCGGTGCGCGGCGGGCGCGTTGCAGCGCTTGATCGTGGCGGCCTTGCGGATTTGATGAAGAGGTTCCCCGATGAGCGATAGTTATGGTTTCGAGGATGAATCGGCTGGCCTGGTCGAGCTTCATTCCGATCCGACAAAAAAGCAGCGGCAGAGTTTCATTGGTCTCGGCGCCAGCGCCGGGCAATTCGCCAGCGCCATCACCAGGGCTTTCGCGCAGGCGACGACCGGCGGCAAACAGTTCGACGACGTGCTGAAAGGCCTGACGCTGAAGCTGTCGAACCTGGCGGTGCAGAACGCCTTCAAGCCGATCGCGAGAATTCTCGCCGGCGATTTCAAGGATATTTTGAGCGGCGATAGTGGCGGCATCAACAACCTGACGCCTTTCGCCTCCGGCGGCATCATCAACACGCCGAGCTATTTTCCGCTGACGGGCGGTGGGCTGGGCCTGGCCGGCGAGGTGGGGCCGGAGGCCATCGTGCCGTTGTCGCGCGGCAGCGATGGGCGGCTCGGCATTGCATCCGGCGGCAACGCTTCGGGCGGCAACATCACCGTGCAGATCGTGACGCCGGACCCCGGCAGCTTTCGCCGCTCGGAAGCCTATCTCACCGGCCAGATCGCGCGCGCGGTGGCGCGCGGCCAGCGGGGATTCTAGATGAGCGCATTTCATGAAATTCTGTTTCCGCTCGACATCGCGCTGAAGAGCGCGGGCGGGCCGCAGCGGCGCACCGACGTGGTGGCGCTCGGCTCCGGCCGCGAGGAGCGCAATGCGCGCTGGGCGCATTCGCGCCGGCGTTACGATGCCGGCTACGGCGTCAAGACGCATCAGGCGCTGTCGCAGGCGATTGCGTTTTTCGAGGAGCGGCGCGGGCGGCTGCACGGCTTTCGCTGGCGCGACCGGCTCGATCATGCGTCGGCCGCGCCGGAGGCGGCGATCACCGCACAGGACCAGATCATCGGGCATGGCGACGGCTTCAACGCGGCCTTTGCGCTGTGCAAGACCTATGGCGCCGATTATGCGCCGTATCAGCGGCCGATCGAGAAACCGGTGGCGAGCAGCGTGCGCGTCGCGGTCGATGGCGTCGAGATAAACGAGGGCACGGCTTTCACCGTCGATACGGCAACGGGTGTGGTGACGTTTCTGGCCGGACATATTCCGCCGACGAGCGCGGTTGTGACCGCCGGTTTCATGTTCGACGTGCCGGTGCGCTTCGACACCGATTATCTCGAGGTCGATCTGTCGGCCTTTGCCGCCGGCGCCATCCCGAAAATTCCGCTGGTGGAGATCAAGCCTTGAGACACATCGCACCCGCGCTTCAGGTCAAGCTCGACAGCGGCGTCACGACCCTGTGCCGCTGCTGGCTGATCGCGCGCCAGGACGGCGTGACGCAAGGCTTCACCGATCACGACGAGGACATTTTACTCGGCGATGTCACCTGCCGCGCCGGTACCGGCCTGAGCGGCAGCGAGGTGTCGCAGAAGCACGGGCTGGCGGTCGACTCGTCCGAACTGTCCGGCGCGCTCAGCGACGAGACGTTGAACGAGGACGATCTTGCCGCCGGGCTTTACGATGCGGCGGGCGTTGAGCTGTGGCTCGTGGACTGGAGTGAGCCTGCGTTGCGCGTGCTGCTGGCCAAGGGCTCGCTTGGCGAAGTGCGGCGCGATGGTGCCGTGTTCACGACCGAGATGCGTGGCCTGAGCGAGAAACTGGCGCAGGATTCAGGGCGGCTTTATACTACGACCTGTTCCGCCGATCTTGGCGATGGACGTTGCAAAATAGATCTGACGTCGGCGACGTATCGCGGCAATGGCGCGGTGACGGCATTGGCCGCGACCTCGGCGTTTCGCGCCAGCGGTCTGGGCGACTATGAGGACGGCTGGTTCACCGCCGGCAAACTATCTTTCACCAGCGGCGCAAATACCGGGCTTGCCGTCGAAGTGAAACTGCATCGAAAGAGCGCCGACGTGACGCTCGACCTGTGGCAGGCGATGCCGCACGTCATCGCACTTGGCGATACGTTCACGGTGACGGCGGGCTGCGACAAGCGCTTCGCCACCTGTCACGACCGTTTCGCCAATGCCGTGAACTTCCGTGGCTTTCCGCACATTCCCGGCAACGACTTTGTCGTGCGCTACCCGGTGCAGGGCGAGCCGGGCCATGACGGCACAAGTCTTCAGGGCTGAAATCATGATCGACCGACAAATCATCGTCGCGGAAACGCGCGACTGGATCGGCACGCCCTATCGGCATCAGGCCTCGCTCAAGGGCGTCGGCTGCGATTGCCTCGGCCTGGTGCGCGGTGTGTGGCGCATGGTCATCGGCGATGAGCCGGAGCGCGCGCCGGCTTACGCGCCGGACTGGGCGGAAGCCGCCGGCGGCGAGCCTTTGGCCGAGGCCGCCGCGCGGCATCTGATCGCGATCGCGCGCGATGCATTCCGCGAAGGCGACGTGCTGCTATTTCGCTGGCGCGCCAATCTGCCGGCCAAGCACGCGGCCATCGTCACGGCGTCCGATAAAATCGTGCATGCGCATGATGGCGCTTCGGTCGCCGAGGTGGCGCTGGCGCCGTGGTGGCGGCGGCACATTGCCTATGCGTTCCGCTTTCCCGGAGTTGAAGAATAATGGCAGCGCTTTTTCTTTCAGCGGCCGGCGCCGCCGCCGGGACATCCTTGATGGGGCCGGCCGGTGCGATTGCCGGGCGACTTGCCGGCGCGTTCGCCGGCAATGCTATCGACCAGGCTCTGTTCGGATCGCGGCGTGAGCGCGCGGTCGAAGGGCCGCGGCTGTCCGATCTCGAAGTCATGGCCTCGACCGACGGCGCGGCGATCCCGCGGCTTTATGGCCGGGCGCGGCTGGCGGGGCAGGTGATCTGGGCGACGAATTTGCAGGAAGTCGTCAGTACGTCGAGCGAGACGGCCGGCGGCAAGAGCACCGGCGGCGGTTCGGCGGTGACGACAAACACGACGACCTATTCCTATTTCGGCAATCTCGCGGTCGGCTTGTGCGAAGGGCCGATCGGCGCGGTGCGCCGCGTCTGGGCCGACGGCAAGCCCCTCGATCTCACCGGGCTGACGGTGCGCGTCTATATAGGTGACGAGACGCAGACGCCCGATCCCTTGATCGTCGCCAAGGAAGGCGGCGCGCCGGCCTATCGCGGCCTGGCTTATGTCGTGTTCGAACGGCTGCCGCTCGCCGATTTCGGCAACCGCATTCCGCAATTATCGTTCGAGGTGGTGCGGCCGGTCGGCCGGCTCGAACAGATGGTGCGCGCGGTGACATTGATCCCCGGCGCGACCGAATTCGGCTACGAGCCTGCGACCGTGGTGCAGGTGCTGGGGCCCGGACAATCGGGACCGGAAAACCGGCATGTTACTTTTGCCGCGTCCGACGTGATCGCGTCGCTCGACGAATTGCAGGCTTTGGCGCCTAACCTCGAGCGCGTCGCCATTGTCGTGGCCTGGTTCGGTGATGACCTGCGTTGCGGGCAGTGCCGGGTGAGGCCGGGTATCGACAGCGCGATCAAGCAGACGCACGGCGCGACGTGGAATGTCGCGGGTGTCACGCGCGACATCGCCTATGTGGTATCGACGGTGGACGGCCGCGCTGCTTTCGGCGGCACGCCGTCCGATCAAAGCGTCATCAATCTCATTGCCGAGTTGAAAGCACGCGGGCTGAAGGTGACGCTCTATCCGTTTCTGATGATGGATATAGCGCAGGGCAATGCCTTGAGCGATCCCTATACGGGCGCGGCGTCGCAGCCCGCCTATCCGTGGCGCGGCCGTATCACCTGCGATCCGGCGCCGGAGAGCATTGGCACGGTGGACGGGACAGTGGGCGCAGCAAGCCAGGTCGACGCCTTCTTCGGCGGCGGGCCCGACGATTGGAATTACCGCAAGATGATCTTGCACTATGCCGCGCTGGCCGACAGCGCCGGCGGCGTCGATGCGTTTCTGATTGGATCTGAAATGCGCGCGCTGACGCGCGTGCGCTCCGCGTCCGGCGTCTACCCGGCGGTGAATGCGCTGGCGGCGTTGGCGGCCGATGTGAAGGCGATTGTCGGCGGCGACACGATTGTCTCTTATGCCGCCGACTGGACCGAATACGGCGCGCATGTCGTGAGCCCGGCGGAGTTGCGCTTTCCGCTCGATCCGCTGTGGGCGTCGGCGTCGATCGATTGCGTCGGCATCGACTATTATGCGCCATTGTCGGACTGGCGCGATGACGCCGATGCGCTCGACCGCACGCTGAGCGATAGCCCCTATGGCCGCGATTATCTCGCGGGCCGTCTTAATGGCGGCGAGGCCTATGACTGGTATTACGCCGATGACGCCGCGCGGCTGGCGCAGACGCGCAGCGCGATCACCGATGGCTTGGGCAAACCGTGGGTGTTCCGGCAAAAAGATCTCTGGAGTTTCTGGTCGCAACCGCATGTCGAGCGCTTTGGCGGCGTCGAACTTGGCAGCCCGACTGCCTGGGCGCCGCAGAGCAAGCCGATCTGGCTGACCGAGCTGGGCTGTCCGGCGGTCGATAAGGGGGCCAACCAGCCGAGCACCTTTCCCGATGCCAAGTCGTCGGAAGCGGCATTGCCGTATTTCTCGAACGGTAAGCGTGACGACCTGATGCAGCGCCGCTTTCTCGAAGCGGTGCTGGGCGCTTTCGATCCGGAATTCGGTGACGCCGCGCTCAATCCGGAATCGACCGCCTATGACGGCCGCATGATTCAGACCGACGCCATTCATCTGTGGACCTGGGATGCGCGGCCCTATCCGGTGTTTCCGGCGGCGGGCGATGTCTGGGGCGATGCGGTGAATTGGCAGACGGGGCACTGGCTGACCGGGCGTCTCGGCGGTGCGACACTCGACGGGCTTGTGTCTACCGTTCTTGCGGACAACGCCATCGACGATGCCGAGACAGACGAACTGGGCGAGGGGCCGGATGGCTTTGTCGTCGACCGGCCGATGGCGCCGCGCGCCATGCTCGATCCTCTGGCGCTCGCTTACATGTTCGATGCCATCGAGCAGGATGGGACCTTGCGCTTTCGCCAGCGCGGCGGCGCGCCGGCGATCGAACTGGAAGAGGACGATCTGGTGTTGCCGGAGGATGCCGCGCCGGCGCGGCTGACGCGCGCGCAGGAAAGCGACCTGCCGCGCGAAGTGTCGATCGGATATACCGAGATGGCGACCGACTATCAGCGCGCCACGGCGACGTCGCGGCGGCTGGTGGGACGCTCGACGCGGCGCTCCCATGCCGATCTCGCCATTGTCAGCAACGATGTGAGCGTCGAGCGGCGCACGGAAATCTGGTTGCAGGATTTGTGGGCCGGACGCGAGAGCGCGGAATTCGCGCTGCCGCCGAGTCGGCTGGCGCTGATGCCGGGCGATGTCGCCGGCGTGACGATCAACGGACGCCGGCGGCTGATCGAAATCGAGGAGATCGCCGACGCCGAGAGCCGCGCCTTGCGGGCCCGCTCGATCGATCCTGAAGTGTTCAATGTCAGCCTGACCGCGCCGCGTTCGCGGCCGCCGGTGCTGCCGGCGGCGCTGGGTCCGGCGTATGCGCTGGTGCTCGACTTGCCGGCATTGTCGGCCGAGCAGCCTGTGCCTTTGGCGCGCATGGCGGTGTTCGCCGAGCCGTGGCCGGGCGGCCTAGCGGTGTGGTCGTCGGGCGATGGCGCAAGCTTCAGCCGTGCGGCGCTGGCGCAGGCGCCTTCCGTCATCGGCGAGACGCTCGATGATTTGCCGGCGGGCCCGACGGCGCGCTGGCAACCGGCCGCGTTTCGCGTCAGGCTTTACGGCGGCGCGCTGGCGTCGGCGTCGGACCTTGCGGTGCTCGCGGGTGCGAATGTCGCCGCGTTGCGCAATGCCGACGGCGAATGGGAGGTGATCCAGTTCGCCAATGCCGAGTTGGTCGGCGCGCGTGAATACAAATTGTCGCGGCTGTTGCGCGGTCAGGCCGGCAGCGACTGGGCGATGACGCCGCTGCTGGCGGCGGGCAGCGCCTTCCTGCTGCTCGATGCGCAGATCGTCACCGTGGCGAGCGGCATCGGCGCGCTGGAGCGGCCGCTGCAATTGCGCGTGGTCGCGGCCGGCCGCGATACCGGCGACGCCTCGGCTTTGGCGCTGGAGGCGACGCCGCATGCCACCGCGTTGCGGCCGCTGGCCCCAGTGCATGTGAGGGCGATGCGCGGCGGCAGCGGCGTGAACATCTCGTGGATCAGGCGCACGCGCATCGATGGCGACAGCTGGACCGGCGAAGTGCCGCTCGGCGAGGACAGCGAGCGCTACGAGGTCGATATTATGTCCGGCGCGACGGTGTTGCGGAAGCTGACGGCGGCATCGCCGTCGGTGCTTTATGCCGCCGCCGATGAACTGACCGACTTCGGCGTGGCGCAATCGGCTTTGAGCCTGCGCGTCGTGCAGCTATCGGCGACGGTCGGGCGCGGCTTTGTGGCGGAGGAGATCGTGGTGCCGTGACGGCGTCACGCCCGCTTACCGTCCTTGCGCGTCGCCGATCGCGGATCGTTGCGATCCGCGCGCCACGTAGGGTGATTGAAGTGCAGCACATGGTCGGCATTGTATGAGGCCACGGCGCGATCGAGCGTGATGGTGCCGATCTTGCGCCAGTTGCGGAAGGTCCAGCGCAGGCGGACCTGCGGGCCGTGGCTTTCGCCGTCGTCGGTGACTTCGATGTTGAAGACGAGCTTGCGCTTCGGCGCCGGATCGCCGCGGTCGTAGATCTGCGCCATGATCTCGTCGCGGAAATCGAGCTTCTCGCCGGCAATGCGCGGCTGATCCGGCGCAACCAGCATGCGTATGAACTGCGGCGCTTTGGTGTGCTGGTTGGCGGGCTTGCCGAGTTCGGCGATCGGATAGAGCTGGCGCACCGCCGGCATCTTGTCGACGGTCTGGAAAACAATGCCGGTGACCAGGAAGCCCCAGACGCCGCTGCCGCGGCGCAGCGCGGTGACATCGCCGGCGTTGCGGATTTCGGCATCGTTGATGAAATCGGTTCTGTCGCCGCCGATATCCTGCTGGGCGATGAAGTTCGCGGTGCGCAACGGCGCGGCGTGGTCGGGGTCGGTTGTCGGAAACAGTTTGCCGACCATGGACAGCGAGCGCGTATAGCCGCGCCGCGTCTCGCTGCAACAGGTCGAGTAGCGCGTCACGATCAAAGCGCGGCTGCCTTTGGCGAAGTAGCCGGTGTAGGGCGTCTCGGCATCGATCTCCCACAGGCCGGTGAGCGCGATGCCGTTCGGATGCAGCAGGCGGCGGTAGCCTTCCTGCCCGGCGCCCCAGCGCAGATCGGCGTTTGAATCGACGGCGCGCTTGGTGGCGTTGCGGAACTGGAAGCGGCCGCATTTCAGCAGGCCGCTCAACAGGCTTTTCAGCGTAATCGCATAACGCGGCAGCGCCGGCGCGTCAGTCGCGCCCCAGACGCGCTGATAGGGTTGCGCGAAAATCGCCTGCTGGACATCGGCAAAGCGCGAGCCGGCATAACGGCGGTCGTCCGGCGTCATGCCTTCGGTCCCGAACCAATCCTGCGCCATGGGCGGCCCTCCCGGTGGAGCGGCCAGCCTAGCCAGTTTTCCATGCGCAATCTATGCGCGAATCTACAAAAAAATACGCTCAAAGGAAGCAGATATGACGGACACCGCCAACCTCAGCTTGCCCTGTATCGAAGGCAGCCAAGCCCAGAAGCACGTCACCCACAACGAGGCGCTGCGCCTTCTCGACACCTTGGTGCAGCTCGCGGTGCTCGATCGCGACCTGACCGCGCCGCCGGGCTCTCCGGTTGAGGGCCAGCGCTGGATCGTCAAGACCGGCGCGACCGGGGCATGGGCGTCGCATGTCGATGCCATCGCCGCCTGGCAGGATGGCGCCTGGCAATTCTCGACGCCGCGCATCGGCTGGCTCGCTTATGTCATTGACGAGAGCGCATTGCTGGCCTGGAACGGCAGCGCCTGGGTCAACGCCATCGGCGCGCTGTCGCCGACCGCGCTCAACAACATGACCCTGCTCGGCGTCGGCACCACGGCGGACGCGACCAATCCTTTAAGCGCCAAGCTCAACAACGCGTTGTTCGTCGCCAGGACCGTGGCCGAAGGCGGCGACGGCCATCTGCGCTACAAGCTGAGTAAGGAGAGCGCGGCACAGACGTTGTCGTTTCTGTTTCAGGACAACTATTCCGGCCGCGCCGAATTCGGCCTGACCGGCGATGACGATTTCCACGTCAAGGTGTCGGCGGACGGCAGCACCTGGCACGACGGCATCAAGATCGACAAAACGACTGGCGCGGTCAGTTTTCCCAACACAACGATTGCCGGCGGACGCGAGACCCTGACCGCGCATCGTACCTATTACGTCCGCACCGATGGCAGCGACAGCAATACCGGATTGGCCGACACATCCGGAGCTGCGTTCCTCACGATCGGAAAAGCTCTCGATACCGTAGCCGCCCTCGACACAGGGATTTGGCAAGTCACGATTCAAGTCGGCGCGGGCACCTATACGGCGGCGCTAGCGCTGCCGAAATGCATCGGTACATTGCCGCCTTTGCTGAAGGGCGACATTACGACGCCGAGCAACTGTGCGATCTCCGTTACCGGTGGGAACGCTATTTCGCTGGCGTCCTTTGCAACATGGAGATTGCAGGGGTTTAAAGTATCCACGACGACTTCCGGCGGCTGCGTCGTGGTGGGTGGCCCAGGATCGCTGTTAATCGACGGCAACATGGAATACGGCGCTTGTGCCGGAAACCAAATTACTAGCTCCCGTGCGGGCTATCTCAGCATCACCGCGGCATATTCCATCACCGGCGGCGGATTGGCCCATTATGCAAACGCGGTCAACGCAACACTCCTGATCGAGACCGGGGGCACGATTACGCTGACCGGCACGCCTGCGTTCTCACAGGCATTCGCGGTAGTCGGCAGCGGTGCCTATCTGCGGACAAGCGGCAACACCTACAGCGGCTCCGCAACGGGCGTGCGTTACACGGCGACCGGCAACGCCGTCATTGACACTGCCGGTGGCGGTGCAAGTTTCCTCCCCGGCAACAGCGCTGGCTCGGTGGCGACGGGAGCGCAATACATATGATGAAAACATTCTTCGATGTGCGCAACTTGTACTGGATCGCCGGCGGCGACGAGACGCGCGCCTGGTCCAGCGCGGCTGCGCTGGCGGTACCGGGTTGCTGACGGAAGAACGCGCGACCGAAGTGTTCAAAGCCGTTCAGTTTAGATTTCAAAACGTGGAGAACCTCATGGCTGCTGAGAATTTCTCGGCCGCGCTTAAGCGCTTGCTTGCGCACGAAGGCGGCTACACCAATCACCCGTCCGATCCGGGCGGGCCGACCAATTTCGGCATCACGATTTTCGACTACCGCAAGTATGTAAAGCCGGACGCGACCGCCGCCGATGTCAAATCGATGGCGCTCGACGAGGCCAAGCGCATCTACCGCGCCAAATACTGGGACGCGCAACGCTGCGACGATCTGCCGGGCGGCGTCGATTACGCCGTGTTCGACTACGGCGTGAATTCCGGCATCGGCCGCAGCGGCAAGGTGCTGCGCCGTTGCCTCGTTTTGCCGGACGACACGAGCGTGGTGAACGACCCCGTGGTTGCAGCGGCGGCGGGCACCGACCCCAAGGCGCTGGTCGCGGCGATTTGCGACGAGCGCCTGCGCTTTCTCCAGCGGCTGAAGACCTGGGACGTGTTCGGCAAAGGCTGGGGCCGCCGAGTGGCGGAGGTGAAATCAGTTTCGCTTGCGCTCGCCGCCGGCGCGCCGGCGAAAAGCAAAGCGGCGAACGCGCCGGCGGCCGGCAAGGGCGCGGTGCCGGTTGCGAAGGCCGCGCAGCAAGGCTCGGCCGGCGCGATTGCCGCTGCCGGCGCCGCCGCCGCGCAACAGGCACATCAATCCGGGATGAGCGCGTGGACGGTCGCGCTCATCGTTGCTTGCGCGATCGCGCTGGCGGTTGGCGGCTGGCTGTTCTGGCGCTGGCGCCAGGCGCTTGCGCAGCAAGCCCCGGCTTGAAGCCGGGCACCGCCGGAACATTGGCAAACCATTTTACGGAGCATTCCATGTGGCAAAAATTCAAGGCCTCGTTCAAGCAATCGGTCACCATCCTGTGGGCGCGTGTCGTTGCCTGTGCCGGCCTGCTTTTGATGGCGGGCGAAACGCTGTTGCAGGATCCCCACATTGCCGGCGCGATTCAATCGGCGCTGCAGCCGAAATTCGTGCCGTATTACGTCATCGCCATTGGCCTCATCACCGAACTGGCGCGCCGCCGCACGGTGGACCGCTAGGATGTGGGCCTTTCTTGCCAATCTGATTGGTGGGCCGGTCGTCAACGGACTGATCGACGGCTACAAGGCCAAGCTCGCCGCCGGCAATACATCCGAGAAGATCGCCGCCGATCTGGCCGCGCGCGAACTCAATGTCGAACAACGTGAGCGTGAACTGGCCGCGCAGGTGACCATCGCCGAGCAGGGGCGTTGGTACACGGCGCTGCCGCGGCCGCTGTTTGCCGGAGCGTTCATTATATACGTCTGGAAGGTGGTGGTCTGGGACAAGGTCTTTGGCCTTGGCACGACCGACGCTTTGTCCGGTGACGTCGCGCAATGGGCGATGATCGTGCTGACGGCGTATTTCGGTGGGCGCAGCCTGGAGAAGGTGGCGAGGATACTGGGGAGGAAGTAAGGTCCGCGCCTTATTTGCGGAGCTTGCCATGCACATCTTCGACGCCGTTGCCTCGCGCTATTCGTGCCGCGCGTTTTTGCCCAAGCCGGTGCCGGAAAAAATCGTCCGCGACATTGTCGAACGCGCCGCGCGGGCGCCATCGGCGGCCAATCTTCAGCCGTGGCGCGTCTACGCGATTGCCGGCAAGCGGCTCGATGCGTTGAAGGCGTTGCTCGCCCCGCGGATGGCGAGCGAACTGCCGAAAGGCGAGGGCGTCGAATACCAGATCTATCCCCATCCGTTGCCGGAGCCGTATCGCGAGCGCGCCTTCACGGTCGGCGAACTGCTCTATCAATCGATCAATGTCTCACGCGAAGACAGAGCGGCGCGGTACCGGCAATATGCCCGCAACTATGAATTCTTCGGCGCGCCGGCGGCCTTGTTTTTTGCCCGCGACAAAAATCTCGGCGCGGCGCAGTGGGCCGATATCGGCGGCTATCTGCAGACCGTGGCGCTGCTGGCGCGCGGCCACGATCTGCACACCTGTCCGCAACAGGCCTGGGTGTCGTTTCACCGCACGGTGCGGTCCTTCCTCGATCTCCCCGATACTCTGATGATCTATTCCGGCATGGCGCTGGGCTACGAGGACCCGGCCGCGCCCATCAATGGCTGGCGCTCCCCGCGCGCGGCGCTCGATGATTTTGCATCGTTCGATGGGTTTGAGAGCTGAACCCGAGGGACGAGGTTCCCCGTTCAGCCCGCGTTCACCGGCGCGCGCGTAGCAATCCCCATGGCCGGTTCCCGCACCATATTCTCCTTTGTTCTCCTGGCCGGCCTTCTGGCCGGGCCCGGCTTAGCTTTGGCGCAGGGATTTATGGCGGTGGAGCCGGCGGGCAATGGCCGAAACGTCTGCCTGAACCGGGCCGAACAGCGCGCCGCGGTCGCGGATCGCAAGGCCGTGCCGCTGGCCGCCGCCATCAAATCGCTGCGCGAACGCGGCCAGCGCGGCGAGGTGGTCCGGGCCGCGCTTTGCAGCCGTGGCGACAAACTCGTCTACGTGCTGACTCTTCTGGCGCGCAGTGGCAAGGTGACGCGGGCGACGGTTGACGCCGCCACCGGCGAGCCTATGACCGGTCCTTAAAGCCGCCCGCTATTTTTGGAGTTCATCGCCTTGCGCCTCCTCGTTGTCGAGGACGACCCCGACCTCAACCGCCAACTCACCACCGCGCTGACCGACGCCGGTTACGTGGTCGATCGCGCTTTCGACGGCGAGGATGGTCACCATCTCGGTGACACCGAGCCTTATGACGCGGTGATCCTCGATATCGGCCTGCCGAAAATGGACGGCATTTCGGTGCTGGAGTCGTGGCGGCGCAACGGCCGCATCATGCCGGTGCTGATGCTGACCGCGCGCGACCGCTGGAGCGACAAGGTGCAGGGCTTCGATGCCGGCGCCGACGATTATGTGGCGAAGCCCTTTCATCTCGAAGAGGTGTTGGCGCGCCTGCGCGCGCTGCTGCGCCGCTCGGTCGGCCATGCCAAGAGCGAATTCACCTGCGGCCCGGTGCGGCTCGATTCGCGTACCAACCGCGTCTCGGTCGATGGCAATCCGGTCAAGCTGACCAGCCACGAATACCGACTGCTCGAATACCTGATGCACCACAACGGCCGCGTCGTGTCGCGCACCGAACTGGTCGAGCATTTGTACGATCAGGACTTCGACCGCGATTCAAACACCATCGAAGTTTTTGTTGGCCGCATCCGCAGGAAGCTCGGCGTCGACATCATCCAGACGGTGCGCGGCCTGGGTTACATGCTCGCTCCTGCGGGAGGCTGACCCTTCATGCGCGCTAATTCCCTCGCGCTGCGCCTGTTTGTCTCGGCCACCGCCTGGGCGGTGGTCATCCTGCTCATTACCGGCATCGTACTGTCGTCGCTTTACCGGCAGGCGGTTGAGCGCGCCTTCGACCGCAGGCTGGGTGTCTATCTGCGCACTTTGGTCGCCGACGTCGCATCGCCGGACGAGACGATGGACAAATCGCCGCCGCAACTTGGCGAGCCGTTGTTCGAATTGCCGCTGTCGGGCTGGTACTGGCAGGTGACGCGCACCGACACCGGCAGGAACGAGGTGCGTGCATCGCGCTCATTGTGGGACGGCGGCCTGCCGCGCTTGCAGGATCTCGGCGTCGCCGCCGGTCCCGACGGTTCGCGGCAGGGTTATGCGACCGGCCCGGAAGATCAAAGTCTGCGCCAGGTCGAGCGCAACATCGACCTCGGCGACGAGGGCCGGTTCGTGGTCGTGGTTGCCGGCGATGCCGCCGAAATCAAGGACGAGACGCGCGCGTTCGATCAGGCGCTGGCGTTGACATTCGTCATTCTCGCGGCGGTGCTGCTGCTGACGACGATGTTTCAGGTGCGCTTCGGCCTGGCGCCGCTCAAGCGCATCACCGACAGCCTCGCCGCCATCCGCTCCGGCTCGGCCGAACGGCTCGCCGGACAATTTCCGGAAGAGATCGCGCCTTTGGCGCGTGAAACCAATGCGCTGATCGACGCCAACAAGGAAATCGTCGAGCGCGCGCGCACCCATGTCGGCAATCTGGCGCATGCGCTGAAGACGCCTTTGTCGGTGATGGTCAACGAAGCCAATGCGCGCGGCGACGATCCGCTGGCGCTCAAGGTTCTCGAGCAGGCCGCGATCATGCGCGATCAGGTCACGCGTCATCTTGAGCGCGCGCGGCTGGCGGCGCGCCTGACGGTGATCGGCACGGTCACCGATGTGACGCCGGTGGTGACGGCCTTGGCGCGGACGATGGAGAAGATCCACCGTGACCGCGGCCTCGTCATCGAAGTGCGTGCCGGCGAAGCGGCGCGCTTTCGCGGCGAGCGCGCCGACCTCGAGGAAATGGTCGGCAATCTGGTTGATAATGCGTGCAAGTGGGCGTCGTCGCGGGTGACCATTGAAGTGCTGCGCGAGCGGCCGGACGCGGCGAGCGAGGATTATGTGGTGCGCATCGTCGTGGACGATGACGGACGGGGCCTGTCGGCCTCCGAGCGCGAGCAGGCCGGACGGCGCGGCCGCCGGCTGGACGAGACCAAGCCGGGCTCGGGGCTGGGATTGTCGATTGTCGTCGAGCTGGCCAGCCTCTATGGCGGCGAACTGAAGCTCGGCGCCGCGCCGATTGGCGGCTTGCGGGCGGAGTTGGTGCTGCCGGCGGGATAAACGGGAGGCTACGGGGCTTGCCCGTCTTTTGCCCCAATCCTCCCGTTTCGATAGAGTCCTGGTTCCGCCCGTGGGCGGGTTTGAATTTTCGATTTCCGGGGGTCTTTAAATGTCCGCACTAAAATATGTCGCCATCGCCGCGATGGGTCTGTCGCTTGTCGCCTGTGCCGGCAACCCGGACGGATCGGGCCCCGGTCCGCGTGAGAACACCGGCACCTTGCTAGGCGCCGGCACCGGCGCGCTGCTCGGCGCGGCGGTCGCGGGTGGCGGCACCGGCGACCGGCTGGCCGGCGCGGCCATCGGCGGCTTGCTCGGCGGCCTGATCGGCAACCGGATCGGCGCATCGCTCGATGACGAGGATAAGCGGCGGGCCTATGCCGCGCAGATGGACGCGCTCGAGCGCAGCCCATCGGGCGCGCCGGTGTCGTGGAAAAACCCGGATTCCGGCCGCTACGGCACCATCGTGCCGGGCCCGGCCTATGTCCAGGCTGGCAATAACTGCCGGTCGTTCACGCATACGATCTATATCGACGGCCGGCCGCAGACCGCCCGCGGCACCGCCTGCCGCAACCCGGACGGGACCTGGACTCCGGTGAGCTAAACCCGTCGGCATACTTAAAGAATTCTTAAGGCAGCCGGCGTTATCAATTCCCCGTGTAGTTTCAAACGCGGGTAGAGCCGGCGATGGCGGGCGCCGACACGATTGAACGGCTTCAATTGTTCTTGCGCGAGCTATCGCCGCAAGCGCGGGGGATGCTTATCGCCGAATTCGAGCGCAGTCTGCTGCGCGGCGACGACCTCGGCGCCGCCGATCTCGTGCTGCAGGAATTGCGCCGCATAACCCGCGATCAGCGCGCCGGCGCGCCGCGCATCGGCCACAGCGCCCGGTTGTTTTTCAAGCCGCTGGAGCCGTTCCTCGTCGACGATCTCGGGCAGCATCGCCACTTGGGCCGCATCTCGCGCTCATCGCTCGATACGTTGTGGACCTGGATCGCGCGCGACGTTCTTCCCGATGACGCCAAGGCCGTCGACAATATCGTCAACGCGGCATTGCAAGACGGCGACAGTGACAAGGCGCAATATTTCGTGCGCGCGTTTCAGGATCGCGTCGCGGTGGCGCTGACCGATCAACTGCGCGCCGCCGAAACCGACGACAAGCTACGCCGCCGCATGCTGGCGCAAATCGGCACGCAGCGCGCCGGCGAGGACGCCGCGACCTTGAAATGCGTGCTCAATGCGCGCGACGGTTTGAGCGCGATGGCGGCGCATCTGCCGTTGCAGGTCGGCAATCTCGCCGCCAAGCAGCTCGACGAATGCCAGAGGCTGATCGAGAAAACCTCGCCGCCGACCAGCGACGTGTTTCTCTACTCGCTGCTGACGGTGATGAGCCGGCTGGCGGCGCCGTGGCAATTGATCCGATTCGGCGTCAAGGCGGCCGGCAGCGACACCGCCGCGCGAGTCGCCGAGACGCCCTATGGCGTGGCGGTGACCATCGTTCTGTCCGAACTCGAACGCCAGGTCGGCGAATTGCGCGACGATTTGCGCAGCGGCCGCGGCGTCGCGGTCGGCGCGCTGTTGAAAACCATCCACGATTCCGCGCGCGGCCTGCGCACCGAACTCAATATGCCGGTGGACTCGAGCTGGGGCCGGGCGCTGTCCGGGCTGCGCAGTCAGATCGGCGACATGCTGCGGCTGGAAATCGACTCGATGCCGGGCCGCGTGCGGCGCCTGCTCAAGCCGCGCGGCACCGGCGACATCCGCCCGAACAGCACGATCGACGCCGACGAGGCGGCCGAGACCGAGGCATTGGTCGCCTTTGTCGGCACCTGCCGCCATTTCGCCGGCGAACTGGCCATCAACGAGATGACGCAGCGGACGTTTTCGGAACTTCAGCAGTATCTGGATAGCGCCACGCGCGGCCTGCTTGAGGCCCTGCGCGGGGCAACGCCCGGCGAGCGCAGCTTTCGCCAGTCGCAGGTCGATGTCGCGGTGCGGCTATGCGCCACGGTGTTCAGCCGCGAATACGCCGCCCAGCTCGGCAAGGCGGTCGAAGTCGCGGCGGCTGCCGACCGCAGGGCGGCGAAAGCCTAAGCCGACCGCAAAAACGCCAAGGCTGACCGCAAAGTCCGTGGGAAGCCTCGGTTTATGCGGTTTTCCCCGTCGATCCGCGCCATTTGATCTTGCTCATTGCCGCCATGATTGCGGCTATGTATCCCCTCGCAGGCTGTTGTTCTTAACGGCTGTAAAGTGGATACTTTCGCCTCATGACCCTTTGGCTGGCCCTTGCGCTGATGACCGCGGCGGCGATTTTCGCCGTGCTGTGGCCACTTGGCCGGCGGACAGCGGCAGCGGGCGGCAGCGACATCGCCGTCTATCGCGACCAACTCGATGAAATCGCCCGCGACCGGACCTCCGGCCTGATCGGCGAAGCCGAGGCGGAAGCCGCCAAAGTCGAGGTGTCGCGCCGGCTGATCGGCGCCGCCGATGTGGCCGACGCCGATAAATCCGCGAGCGGCCGGTCGCCGCTGTGGCGCCGCCGCGCGACCGCGATTGCCGGCCTGGTGCTGCTGCCGGTGGGCACCACCGCGCTGTATTTGGCGATCGGTTCGCCGCAATTGCCGGGCCAGCCGCTGGCCGCGCGCATGGCCGCGGTGCAGCAGGACCGTTCGCTCCAGACCTTGATCGGCCAGGTCGAGGCGCATCTCGAGCGCAATCCGAACGACGCGCGCGGATATGAAGTGATCGCGCCGGTCTATCTTCGGCTTGGCCGTTTCAGCGACGCGGTGAATGCGCGCCGCAAATTGTTGGCGCTGTCCGGCGAAACCGCCGAGCGGCAAGCCGATCTCGGCGAGGCGCTGGCCGCGGCCGGCAATGGTGTCATCACGGTCGAGGCGAAGGCGGCGTTCGAGCGCGCGCTGGTGCTCGATCCGGCCGATCTGAAAGCCAAGTTCTTTATCGGCGTCGCCGCCGAGCAGGATGGCGACAAGCCAAAGGCCGCGGCGATCTGGACTGGCATGCTGAAAGATGCGCCGCCGGATGCGCCATGGGCGCCGGTGGTGCGCGAATCGCTTGTGCGTGTTGGCGTGACGCCTCCGTCGCCGACAGCGCCACCGATCGCGGGCATGGCCGCGCCGAGCGCGTCCGACGTCGCCGCTGCTTCAGGCATGAGCGAACAGGATCGCGGCGACATGATCCGCGGCATGGTGGCGCGGCTCGCCGACAGGCTTAAAGAGGACGGCAACGATCTCGAAGGCTGGCAGCGTCTGCTGCGCGCCTATATGGTGCTAGGCGACCGCGATAAAGCGACCGCAGCAGCCGGCGACGCCAAAAAGGCCCTGGCCGGCAATCCGGACAAGCTGCGCCAGATCGGCGACACGATCAAAAGCATGGGGCTCTAGACGGTGACGCGCAAGCAACGACGTTTGATCCTGATCGGCGGCAGCCTCGGCGTGCTGGCGATTGCCGCCGTGCTGGTGCTGAGCGCGCTCAGCGACTCGATCGTGTTTTTCAATTCGCCGACCGACATCGTGCAGAAGCAGTTGAAGGCCGGCACCCGCATCCGCGTCGGCGGACTGGTCAAGCCCGGCTCGCTGGAGCGCGGCGAGAAGTTGAACGTCCGTTTCGCGGTTACCGACGGCAATCACGACATCGCGGTGCGCTATCAGGGCATCGTGCCAGACCTGTTCCGCGAAGGGCAGGGCGTCGTCACCGAGGGCAAGATTGAAGCTGACGGTTCGTTCGTCGCCGACAGCGTGCTGGCTAAGCATGACGAAAATTACATGCCGCGCGAGGTTGTCGATGCGCTGAAGCAGAGCGGGCGCTGGCAGGAGGGCGAGATGAAGACCGACGCGCATGTCGTGAGCAAACCGCAATGATCCCCGAACTCGGCCATTACGCATTGGTGTTGGCGCTGGCGCTGGGCATCGTCCAGGCGGTGGCGCCGCTCATCGGCGCGTTGCAGCGCGACACGGCGCTGATGCGGCTGGCCACCTCGACCGCGATCATGCAATTCGTCTTCGTTGCGCTGTCGTTCGCGGCCTTGACCGCCTGTTACGTCACGTCGGATTTCTCGGTCGTCAATGTGATCGAGAATTCGCACTCGATGATGCCGCTGATTTATAAATTCACCAGCGTCTGGGGCAATCACGAAGGCTCGATGCTGCTGTGGGTTCTGATCCTGGCGATGTTCGGCGCATCGGTGGCTGCGTTCGGCGGCAATCTGCCGACGACCTTGAAGGCCAATGTGCTGGCGGTGCAGTCGTGGATCGCCTGCACCTTCTATCTCTTTATACTTCTGACCTCGAACCCGTTCCTGCGCGTGGCGCAGCCGCCGTTCGAGGGCCGCGATCTCAATCCGATCCTGCAGGATATCGGCCTCGCGGTGCACCCGCCGTTGTTGTATCTCGGCTATGTCGGCTTCTCCATTTCCTTCTCCTTCGCTATCGCGGCGTTGATCGAAGGCCGCATCGACGCCGCCTGGGCGCGCTGGGTGCGGCCGTGGACGCTCGCCGCGTGGATGTTTCTCACCGTCGGCATCGCCATGGGTTCGTACTGGGCTTACTATGAACTCGGCTGGGGGGGCTTCTGGTTCTGGGATCCGGTGGAAAATGCGTCGCTGATGCCGTGGATCGCCGGCACCGCGCTGCTGCACTCTGCCGTGGTGATGGAAAAGCGCAACGCGCTGAAAGTCTGGACGCTGCTACTCGCGATCCTCGCCTTCTCGCTGTCGCTGATCGGCACGTTCCTGGTGCGCTCCGGCGTGCTGACCTCGGTGCATACATTCGCCAGCGATCCGTCGCGCGGCGTGTTTATCTTGATGATCCTGATCTTCTTCATCGGCGGCGGGTTGGCTCTGTTTGCCTGGCGCGCGCCGCTGCTGAAACAGGGCGGTCTGTTCGCGCCGGTGTCGCGCGAAGGCGCGCTGGTGTTCAACAACCTGTTCCTGACAACGGCTTGTCTCACCGTCTTCGTCGGCACTTTGTATCCGCTGGCGCTGGAAGCGGTCACCGGCGAGAAGATTTCTGTCGGCGCGCCGTTCTTTAACCTGACGTTCGGCCCGCTGTTCATTCCTTTGATGTTTGTCATGCCGTTCGGCCCGCTGCTGGCGTGGAAGCGCGGCGATGTCCTTGGCGTGGCGCAACGGCTGATGGCGGCTTTCGCCATAGGGCTTATCGCTATCGCGGCGAGCTTTGCCGCCATGGGTATGAGTTCGGTGCTGGCGCCGTTCGGCATTGGCCTGGCGTTCTACGTGATGGCCGGTTCTCTGGTCGATCTGGTCGAGCGCACCGGACTGTTCCGCATGCCGATGGCGACCGTGCGCGCGCGCGCCGCCGGCCTGCCGCGTTCGGTGTGGGGCACGGCGCTCGCGCATTTTGGCATGGCGGTGACATTGCTCGGCATTGTTTGCGCCACCACCTGGGGCGAGGAGCGCATCGTCGCGCTCAAGCAGGGGCAGAGCGTGACGTTGTCCGGCTACGACCTCAGGTTCGATGGCATGGTGCAGCGGACCGGGCCGAATTTCCGCGAACTGGCCGCGACCTTCACCGCGGGTAGCGGCGGCGTCGCTATCGGCGCCATGGAGCCGTCGAAGCGCAGCTTCGTCGCGCGCAATTCATCGACCTCCGAAGCGGCGCTGCTGACGCGCGGCTTCAGCCAACTCTATCTGTCGCTCGGCGATGTCAACGAAGACGGCTCGGTGGCGATCCGGGTGTACTTCAAGCCGCTGGTGCTGTTGATCTGGCTCGGGTCGCTGGTCATGGCGCTCGGCGGTGCGCTGTCATTGTCCGACCGGCGCCTGCGCGTCGGCGCGCCGAAGCCGGCGAAGAAATCGGCTGCCAAGCCGTCAACGCTGCAGCCGGCGGAGTAGGGCGACATGCGCATCATCGCGCTCATCTGCCTGTTCGTTGCGCTGCTGCTGCCCCAGCCTGTGCTTGCCGTCACGCCGGACGAAATTCTGAAAGACCCCGTGCTGGAGCAGCGCGCGCGCGTCCTTTCGCAAGAGCTGCGCTGCATGGTGTGCCAGAACCAGTCAATCGACGATTCCGATGCGCCGCTCGCCAAGGATTTGCGCATGCTGGTGCGAGAGCGGCTGGTCAAAGGCGACAGCGACCGCCAGGTGCTCGATTATCTGGTGTCGCGCTACGGCGCCTTCGTGCTGCTGAAGCCGCCTCTAGAAATTTCGACGCTGCTGCTGTGGGGCCTGCCGCCACTGGCCTTGCTCTCCGGCATCGTCATGCTGCTCGCGATGGCACGGCGGCGCAAGGCGGTGGTTCTGGACACCCCGGCACTCAGCACCGACGAGCAGCGCCGGCTGCGCAAGCTCGCTGAGTGACTAAGTTATTGTAAAATATTGATAATTTCTTCTCTATCATTTCCCCCACCTTACCGAAGTTTAATCCCCCCGACAGGACGCTGTAAGGGTCGTCACCCCATCTTGTGGTTCGAAACGGCGCGTCGCGCGCCTCCCGAATTGAGATGGAGATTTTCCGATGAACCCGAGCGTTTCCCCCGCTCCCCAGACTCCGAAGAAAAGCCGCGTGCTGTCCGCCCGCCGCGTCATTCTGCTCGCAACCACGATTGCCGGTCTCGGCGCCGCCGCTCTCGTCGTCGCCCCCGGCTTCAATCTGCAAGGCACTTATTCGCCCGCGCAGGCGCAGAACCTCACCGAGCAGGCTAAAAAGCTGCCGGCACCGATCGGCTTTGCCGATATCGTCGCCAAGGTGAAGCCGGCAGTCATGTCGGTCCGCGTCAAGGTCGGCGAACAGCAGACCACGGGCACGGGCGGCGAGAACATGGAAAATGTCCCGCCGCAACTGCGCGAGTTCTTCCGCCGCTTCGGCGGCCCAGAGGGAATGCCGCAGCAGCGCGGTCCGCGCGGTGGTGGCCGCGGTCAGGTGACCGGCCAGGGTTCGGGCTTCTTCATTTCGGCTGACGGCTTTGCCGTAACAAACAATCACGTCGTCGAAAAAGCCGAGAGCGTCGAAGTCACCACTGACGATGGCAAAATCCACACCGCCAAGGTGATCGGCACCGATCCGCGCACCGATCTCGCTCTCATCAAAGTCGAAGGCGGCTCGTTCCCTTACGTCAATCTCGCAGGCACCCCGCCGCGTATCGGCGACTGGGTGATCGCGGTCGGCAATCCTTTTGGCTTGGGTGGTTCGGTCACCGCCGGCATCGTGTCGGCGCGCGGCCGTGACATCGGCGCCGGCGCCTATGACGACTTCATCCAGATCGACGCGCCGGTGAACAAGGGCAATTCCGGCGGGCCGACGTTCGACACCGAAGGCAATGTGATCGGCGTCAACACGGCGATCTTCTCGCCGTCGGGCGGTTCGGTCGGCATTGCGTTCGCCATTCCCTCCGACACCGTGAAGTCGGTTGTGACCCAGCTCAAGGATCACGGCACTGTCACCCGCGGATGGATCGGCGTTCAGATCCAGCCGGTGACGCCCGACATCGCCGAAAGTCTCGGCCTCAAGAAGGTGACGGGCGCTTTAGTCGCCGAGCCGCAGGCCGACGGTCCGGCGAAGAAGGCCGGCATCGAGGCCGGTGACGTCATCACCGCCGTCAATGGCGAGGAAGTGAAGGACGCCCGCGATCTAGCCAAGAAGATCGGCGCGCTGCCGCCGAAGGCCAACGTCAAGCTCACCGTGCTGCACAACGGTGCGGAGAAGACGGTGTCTTTGGCGCTCGGCGAATTGCCGAACAGCCAGGAAGCGCGAGTGACACCCGATGGCCGCGAAGGCAACGGTGTCGATATGGGTAAGCTCGGCCTGACTTTGGCTCCCGCCGCGCGCGTTGCCGGTGCGGGCAGCGAAGGCGTCGTGGTCACCGGTGTCGACTCATCGGGCGCGGCCGCCGAGAAGGGCTTCGCCACGGGCGACATCATCCTTGAAGTCGCAGGCAAGGTCGTCTCGACACCCGCCGATGTGCGCAACGCCCTGAGCGGCGCGCGGACCGGCGGCAAGCGGACTGTCCTGCTGCGCGTCAAGAAAGGCCAGAACACCCGCTTCGTCGCGCTGCCGGTCGGCAATGGTTGAGGAGCTTGAGGTCGGACCGCGGGCAATCGTCGCCCCCGCCAGCGGTTCAGCCTCACCGGGACGGGCCCCGAGCCCGTCCCGACTTATTCCGCCAGCGCGGGTAGTGCTGGCGAGCAAGCTTCACCCTGGCAACCGTCGCCCCCGCCGGGGTGGGGTCGTTGAGGGGGTGGCAGGCTAGTCCCGCCACCCCCTCGCGTACGACGCGACAGAAGGCGGCCGGCAACACGCATAACGGGGTGACGACGCTTTCAATGACAGGACGGGAGGTTCTGGCGGGCTTTGCGCCACCGAATCGACTGGAAATGGTGTACCCGATGGCTACTTATGCAGAGAATTACGGGCAACGCCCGAGCGGCAGGTCAAGCGATGCGCAACCGGATCGGGTCACCATGCGGCTTCTGATCATCGAGGACGACCGCGACGCGGCCGACTACCTGGTGAAAGCGTTTCGTGAGGTCGGTCACGTCGCCGATGCAGCGCATAACGGCGAAGACGGCCTCGCGCACGCGCTTGACGGCCAGTATGACGTGCTGATCGTCGATCGCATGCTGCCCAAGCTCGACGGATTGATGGTGATCGGCACTCTGCGCGGCAAGGGCATCGAGACCCCGGCACTTATTCTCTCCGCGCTCGGCCAGGTCGACGACCGGGTCAAAGGTCTTCGTGCCGGTGGCGACGATTACCTGCCGAAGCCTTATTCATTCTCCGAACTTCTGGCGCGCGTCGAAGTACTGGCGCGCCGCCGCGGCGGCCGTAACGAAGAGACCGAACTGCGCGTCGGCAACCTGCATCTCGACCGGCTGTCGCACTCGGTACGGCGCGGCGACGAAGAAATCACCTTGCAGCCGCGCGAATTCCGTCTGCTCGAATATCTCATGCAGCATGCCGGTCAGGTCGTGACCCGCACGATGCTTCTGGAAAACGTCTGGGATTATCACTTCGACCCGCAAACCAACGTCATCGACGTTCACATCTCGCGTTTGCGCTCGAAAATCGATAAAGGTTTCTCCCAGCCGCTTTTGCATACCATTCGCGGCACGGGGTACATGATCCGTGACGGCGCTCGGTAAGATCTTCCGCACCACCACGTTCAAGCTGACGCTGGTCTATCTGACGGTGTTCGCGCTGTTTGCGGCGTTTCTGCTCGGCTATTTCGCGTTCAACACCCGCCGCCTGATCACCGAACAGATCACCGACACGGTGAACGCTGAAATTACCGGCCTGTCGGAGCAATACCGGCAGGGCGGCATCCGGCGTCTGGTCATCTCGGTCGACGAGCGGGCGCGGCGACCGGGTTCCAGCCTCTATCTCGTTACGACCTTCTCGGGCGAAGCCTTGGCCGGCAACGTCACCGCGTTGCAACCGGGCACGCTGGACAATCCGGGCTGGACCGAAACCACCTATCGCCGGCTCGATGAAGCGGACGAGCGCGACAAGAAACACCCCGATCATCATGCGCTGGTGCGCGTGTTCCAGTTGCCTGGCGGCTTTCGCATGCTGGTCGGCCGCGATCTGGAGGAGCGTGAGCGGCTCTATCACATCGTTACTGCCGCCGGACGCTGGTCGGTCGCCATCGTCATCGTGCTGGGTCTGGCCGGCGGCCTGTTCGTGACGCGGCGCGTGTTGCGGCGGGTTGATGCCATGACCGAAACCAGCCGCAGCATCATGGCCGGCGATCTCGGCGAGCGGCTGCCGGTGGCCGGCAGCGGCGACGAACTCGACCGACTCGCGGTCAATCTCAATCTGATGCTCGAGCGCATCGAGGCCTTGATGAAAGGCCTCAAGGAAGTCTCCGACAACATCGCGCACGACCTGAAAACGCCCCTCACGAGATTGCGCAACCGCACCGAACAGGCGCTGCGCACGGCCTCCAGCGAGGCCGAGTACCGCGCCGCGCTCGAAGGCACGATCGAGGAATCGGACGGCCTGATCCGCACCTTCAACGCGCTGCTGATGATCGCGCGCGCGGAATCCGGGCAGTCGCGCGACGACATGGTTGAATTCGACGCCGCGGAAATCGCCAACGACATCGGCGAACTGTACGAACCTTTGGCGGAGCAGAAGGGCCTTGCCCTGCGCGTCGAGGCGCCGTCGCCGGCGCCGGTCAAAGGCAACCGCGAGCTGGTCAGCCAGGCTTTGTCCAATCTGGTCGATAACGCCATCAAATACGCCGCGCTGCCGGACCGGCCGGAAGGAAGCCCGCCGGCGCAGATCGTCGTGCAGGCGGTCAATGACGGCGACCGCGTGCTGCTCACGGTTGCCGATAATGGGCCCGGCATTCCGGAGGCCGACCGGCAAAGGGTGCTGGAGCGCTTCGTCCGCCTCGAGCAAAGCCGGTCGCAGCCGGGCTCCGGCCTCGGCTTGAGCCTCGCCGCCGCGGTGGCGCGGCTGCACGGTGGCGAATTGACGCTTGCGGATAATGCCCCCGGCCTCAAAAGCATCATTGCTTTGCCGCGCGGAGGCCCGGTACAGATTGCGGGATGAGTGCTCCTGCCGGACACGACCCTGAAACATTGGCTACGTCTGCTGACGGCGCGCCGCAAGGCTCGCTGGCAGCGCGACTTGTCACGGCGCCATTGGCGGTCGATCCGGTGGCAGCGAAAGCCCGCCTCAATGAATGGCTCGGCGGCTTGACCGAAGCCGACCGCGCCGCGATGCGTGCCTTGACGGCGGCGCATCCGCTTGTGGAAGCCTTGCTGGAAAGCCTCGCCGATAGTTCGCCGTTCCTGTGGGATTTGGTCACCGCCGCGCCGGCGCGCTTCCTCGCGCTGATGGCCAATGCACCGGAGACGCACCTCAGCGAACTCCTCGCCGCGAACGGCGGCGCCGCGGCGCTCTCCGAAGACATCGACCAGGCCATGCGCATCTTGCGGCGCATGAAAGCGGAAGCAGCGCTCCTTATCGCGCTCGCCGACATTGGCGGTGTCTGGCCGGTGATGCGGGCGACGCAGGCGCTGACCGAACTCGCCGACACTGCCGTCGATGCCGCCGTGCGTTTCGCGCTGGCCGAGGCCGCGCGCGCCGGCCGCCTCAATCCTCCCGACATAGAAAATCCGCACATCGGCAGCGGCTATATCGTGCTCGCGATGGGCAAGATGGGTGGCTTCGAATTGAACTATTCGAGCGACATCGACCTCATCGTCTTCTTTGATCCCGACAGCAAAATCCTGGCCGACGGCGTGGAAGCCGCGCCGACTTTCGTGCGCATCACTCAGCGCGTGGTCAAGCTTTTGCAGGAGCACACCGGCGACGGCTACGTCTTCCGCGCCGATTTGCGGCTGCGTCCCGATCCGGCATCGACCGGCATTGCGATCTCAACCCACGCGGCGATGGCCTATTACGAAAGCGTCGGCCAGAACTGGGAGCGGGCGATGATGATCAAGGGCCGCGCCTGCGCCGGCGACATCGCGGCCGGCGAGGCGATCCTCGCCGAACTTGCGCCTTTCGTCTGGCGGAAATATCTTGATTTCGCCGCCGTCGCCGACGTTCACGCGATGAAGCGGCAGATTAACGCTTTCCGCGGGCACGGCGAGATCGCCGTCGAAGGCCACAACATCAAGCTCGGCCGCGGCGGCATCCGCGAGGTCGAATTCTTCGCGCAGACCCAGCAGTTGATCGCCGGCGGCCGCAATCCGCATCTGCGCGACCGCGGCACATTGGTGACGCTCGACAGACTGTGCGGCGACGGCTGGATCGACGCCGCCGCGCGCGACGCGATGAAAGTGGCCTATTGTTTCCTGCGCAAGGTCGAGCACCGGCTCCAAATGGTCAATGACGAGCAGACGCAGGCGCTGCCGGCGGCGCGCGCCGACCTCGAGCGCTTCGCCCGGTTCCTCGGCTATGAAAACCGCGACGCCTTCGCCGAAGTTCTGGTCGGCCATCTCGAAGCGGTGCAAAATCACTATGCGCGGCTGTTCGAGAAGGTGCCGGACGGCGACGGGCCGGCGCTGGCCTTTCCCGCCGACGCTGACGATCCGCAGACTTTGGCGCGGCTTGGTGACATGGGCTTTCGCGCGCCGCTGGAAACCTCGACCATCGTGCGGCAATGGCTGGCCGGGGAGCACCGTTCGCTGAAAGGCGATGTCACCCGCGCGCATCTGACGGCTTTGCTGCCGACGCTGCTGGAGCATATCGGCCGCACCGACAATCCCGCCGCCACCTTGGTATTGTTCGATCATTTCCTTGGCAATCTGCACGGGGCGGCGCGGCTGTTGTCGCTGCTGCGGCAGAAGCCGGAGTTGATCGCGCTCATCGCGCTGGTGCTCGGCATCGCGCCGCGCCTTGCCGATACATTGGCTCGGCATCCGCAGGTGATGGACGCGCTGGTCGATCCGAGTTTCTTCGGCGTGCTGCCCGATGACGAGGAGTTGCAGCGCAGGCTTGACGCCGCTTTGGCATTGTCGCGTTACGATGAAGACCTGCTCGAGCGCATTCGCATGTTCGGGCTGGAATACATGTTCCTTATCGGTGTGCGTATCCTGTCGGGCACGCTGACGGCGCGGCTGGCGGGCGAGGCCTTTGCGCGGCTCGCCGACGCTGTGATCCGCGCCGTGCATCGCGCGGTGTCGGAGGTTTTCGCTGCGACCTACGGCCATGTAAAAGCCGAGGAAACGGCGGTGCTGGCGATGGGCAAACTCGGCGGCCGCGAGATGACCGCGACCTCCGATCTGGATCTCATCACCTTTTACGATTTCGACAGCGAGCATCCGGAATCGGACGGCAAGCGTGTCCTCTATGGCGCGCAGTATTTCGCCCGCCTGACGCAACGCCTGATAAATGCGCTGACCGCGCAGACCAATTACGGCGCATTGTACGAAGTCGATATGCGGCTGCGGCCCTCGGGGCAGGCGGGGCCTTTGGCGACGCAGATTGGCAGCTTTATCAATTATCAGGAAAACGAAGCCTGGACCTGGGAGCATATGGCGCTGACGCGTGCGCGTGTGGTGTCGGCGTCGCCCGGTTTCAGCGCGCGTGTCGAGGCCGTCATTCAGGAAATTTTGCGGCGGCCGCGCGATGCCGAGCAGATCGCCGGCGATGTGGTTGAGATGCGTTCGGCCATCGCCAAGGAGAAGGGCGACAGCAATCCGTGGGATTTCAAGAACGCGGTGGGCGGCCTAGTCGATCTCGAATTCATCGCGCAATATCTGCAACTGGTGCATGCGCACGCGCACCCCGAAATTCTCGACACATCGACGGCGCGCGTGCTGGAAAAAGCGCGGCAATTAAAATTGGTGTCGGTCGAGGACGCCGAGGTGTTGCGCCCGGCGGCGCAGCTTTATCACGATCTGACGCAGATCTTGCGGTTATGCTTGTCTGGGCCGTTCGACGCCAAAACTGCCGGTCCCGGGCTGTTACGTCTGCTGGCGCGCGCCGCCGACGTGCCGGACTTCGCCACGCTTAATGTTACGTTGATTGAAACGCAGAAGCGCGTGCGCGAAAGCTTCGTGCGGATTCTGGGAAAGGCGCCGTAGCGCCGCGATAACTTACGCCGCCACTTCTTTCGGAAGGACGCATTGAGGATTCAGCGGCAGCCGCACGACAACCAGCGTGCCGCGGCCCAGCGCCGAGCGGATGCGCATGCAGCCGCCATGTAATTCGACCAGCGACTTGGCAATAGCGAGGCCAAGGCCCGAGCCTTGATGGCTTTTGGTCAACTGGCTTTCGACCTGTTCGAACGGCCGGCCGAGTTTCGTCAATGCTTCCCGGGCGATGCCGATGCCGCTGTCGGCGATGCTGAGAATGATGCAGTCTTCCGCCATGCGCCCGCGCACCGTGACGCGGCCGCCGGCCGGCGTGAACTTGATGGCGTTCGACAAAAGATTGAGCGCGACCTGTTTCACCGCGCGGCGGTCGGCGCGCAGATGCAGGTCCGGCGCGATGCGCGAGGTGAGCGTCAACCGCTTGTCGTCGGCGCGGGCCGAGACGACGCGCATGGATTCGGCCAGCAAAGCGTCGAGGTCAAGTTCTTCGAAATCGAGACGAATACGCCCGGCTTCGATCTTCGACATGTCGAGAATGTCGTTGATGACGTCGAGCAGATATTGCCCGCTGCCATGAATGTCGCTGCAATATTCGCGGTATTTATCGGCGCCGAGCGGGCCGAACATGCCGGATTCCATGATCTCGGAAAAGCCGATGATGGCGTTGAGCGGCGTGCGCAGTTCGTGGCTCATATTGGCGAGGAATTTCGACTTGGCCTGGTTGGCTTCCTCGGCGCGGGTTTTTTCGGCGGCATATTGTTCGGCGAGTTCGGCGGTGCGCTGCTGCGACGCGCGAAGGTCGGAAACGGTCGCCATCAGGCGCTGTTCGCTCTCGATCAGTTTTTCTTCGTGCGTCTTCAGCGTCGTAATGTCGGTGCCGATGGAGACGTAGCCACCGTCCTTGGTGCGGCGTTCGCTGATATGCAGCCAGCGGCCGTCTTCGAGTTGGGCCTCGAATGTGCGCGCGCCCGGAATCGACGTCCCTTCGGTGATGACCTTGTTGCGCACCACCGGCTTGCCGCCGGCCGCCACCACGGCTTCGTAAGTGGCGCCGACTTCGATTTCGGCGTCGGGCAGATTGTGCAGCGCCTGGAAGTTGGAGTTGCACAGCACCAGCCGGTTCTCGGCGTCCCACAGCACGAAGGCTTCCGGGATGGTCTCGATGGCGTCGCGCAGGCGTATGTCGGCGGCCAGGGTCTTTTCGACCAGGCTTTTCTGTTCGGTAACATCGACGGCAATGCCGATCAGGTGCAATCCCGGATCGCCGGCCTGGCGCACCAGTTCGCAGCGCGCGCGCAGCCAGATCCAGTGCCCATTGGCATGGCGCATGCGGAAGGCGTGATCGATCGTCGAGGTGCGCGCTTCGGCGAGATCAGTCGCCAAGTCGTAGAGCGCGAGGTCGTCGGGATGGACGAGGGCGTTGACGTCGCCGAAGGTCAAGAGGTCGTCCTTGGCCTTGAGGCCAAGAATGTCGAACATCGATTGCGACCAGAAGATGCGGCCGCGCGCCAGGTCCCAATCCCACAGGCCGCAGCGGCCGCGATTGAGCGCGGTGTCGATGCGCGAGCGCACCGTCTCGTAGATGACATCGGCTTCGCGGGCGCGCGTCGCCTGCCAATGGAAGGCGAAGCCGAGGATCAGCACAACGAAGCCGGTGGTGGCCGAGAGCGTGATGGTCAATGTCGTCAGCGAGCGCCATGAGGCCAGCGCTGCGTCGCGCGGCTGCACGATGGCCAGTTGCCCGAACGGGGCTTTCAGCATGCGCACAGTGGCGAGTGCGTGGCTTTGGTCAGGCAGTACGATTTCCATCACGCCGGCACCGGCGCCGAAGGTGGTGAGCGGCTGGGTCGGGCCGAGCAGATCGATCAGCTTGCGGCCGATGGTGAGATCTGTGACGGGAATAACGGCGGTAACGACACCCTGCTCGTTGGTCAGGAGATAGCGCCGGCCGGCACTGCCCGCCCAGGAGGGCAGCGTCTGGGCGAGCAGTTCCTGCGGCCGGTCGATCGGGTCGCGGCTGTTCTTGAGCGGTTGGGACAAACGTTCGGCAGCAACGTCGGCTACGGCGTCGAGGGCAAGCACCATGGTGTCGAGTGTCTGGCGGCGCTGATCGAGCACCTGCACCACTGCGCCGACGCAGATGGTCACCAGAAAGGCTATGATCAGCACCGGCACAGCGCGTCTCAGCAGGGGCTCCGCCGTCAGCAGCCGCCGATACGCCGGATTGGCGATCGATTGCGCGAGGCCCTTGATCGAATCGCTCCGTGCAGACGCACTCGCCACTGTGGCGCGCGCCATGAAGGCCTCCGTGTGGAATTTCCCCTACCGCCCTGAGCCGGAAGCACTGCGTTACCGGTCCGAATCAGCAAGTCGATTGGAATCGATGGGCGCTGATTTGTCGAGAGTCCGAAGAGTCAATTATGAAAAAATCGTTACCCACTAAATAGTGAGTCCACTCAAGCACTAAGCAGAAGGCGCTAGCCCAAGGCGCGCTCGACGATGTCGGAAAGATCGCGCGACAGGCCGGCGGTCGCCTTCATGCGCTGCAATGCGGCCTGTGCCTTGCCCTGACGTACGGTTTCCAGCGTGCGCCAGGTGCGGAACGCCGTCGCCATACGGGCGGCGAGCTGCGGATTCTTCGGGTCGAGCGCGAGAATGGTATCGGCGAGGAATTCGTAGCCGGCGCCGTCGGCGCGGTTGAACTGGGTCGGATTGCTGTGCGCAAAGGCGCCGACCAGCGCCCGCACGCGGTTAGGGTTGGCGAATGAAAACGCCGGATGGCCGGTCAGCGCCCGGACGTGATCGAGCGTGCCCGGTTGCGGCGTCATCGCCTGCAGCGAGAACCATTTGTCGATGACCAGCGCATCGGCGGCATAGCGTTTGTAGAAGTCGGCCAGCGCGGTATCGCGCTCCGGCACGGCGTGCTGCGACAGCGTGGCCAGCGCTGCCATGCGGTCGGTCATGTTGTCGGCAGCGTCGTATTGGCGGGCGGCGCGGGCAATCGCTTCCGGCGCGGTGGTGGCGGCGAGAAGATCGAGCGCGCTATTGCGCAATGCGCGGCGTCCGGCGCTGGCGGCGTCGGGTGAGTAGGGGCCGCTGGTCGTCATACGGTCATAAACCTTGGCCAGTGCATCGCCGAGGTGTTCACCGATATCGGCGCGCAGGGCGGATCGCGCCCGATAGATGGCGTCGGGATCGATATCGCGGCCGATTTCGCGCGCCACGTCGCCTTCGCCCGGCGGAGTCAGCGCCAGCGCGACAAAGGCCGGCTCAAGCCGGGCGTCATCGAGAATGGCAGCCATCGCCGCCAGCAGGTCGTCGCCGCGGCGTGGCGCATCACCGGCGCGTAGTCGCGACACGTTGTCGATCAGGAGCCGCATCGCGGTCGTCTGCAGCGCCTGCCAGCGATTGAACGGATCGCTGTCATGGGCGGCGAGGAAAGCCAGATCGGCGCCATCGAGGTCGGTATTGAGCTTGATCGGCGCCGAGAAGCCACGGTTGATCGACAGCACCGGACGCTCGGTAATGCCAGTAAATGTGAACGTCTTTTCCGCCTCGTCGAGCACCAGGACGCCGCGTTCTGGAACGCCGCCGCCGGCGAGCGTCATCGGTAGGTCGCGGCCGTCCCGGCCGACGAGTCCCGTGACCAGCGGGATCACCATCGGCAATTTCGTCGGTTGGTTCGGCGTTGGCGGTATCGTCTGTTTCAGCGTCAGCGCATAGGTTTTCGAGGCGGCATCGTATTGCGTGCTGGCGATGACGACCGGCGTGCCGGCCTGGCTGTACCAGAGCATGAACTGCGTCATGTCGCACCAGCCGGCGACATCGGCGAAGCACTGGATGAACTGCTCGACAGTGGCAGCTTCGCCATCGTGACGCTCGAAATAAAGATCCATCCCGGCACGAAACTTCGCCGGGCCGAGCAAGGTATGCACCATCCGCACCACTTCCGCGCCTTTTTCGTAAATGGTGCTGGTGTAGAAGTTGTTGATCTCCTTGTACTGCGCCGGCCGGACCGGATGCGCCAGCGGCCCTGAATCCTCGACGAACTGCGCAGCACGCAAGCCGCGCACATCGCTGATGCGTTTGACCGGGCGAGAGCGCATGTCGCTGGTAAATTCCTGATCGCGGAAAACCGTGAGACCTTCCTTCAGGCAAAGCTGAAACCAGTCGCGGCAGGTGATGCGGTTGCCGGTCCAGTTGTGGAAATATTCGTGGGCGATGACGGCTTCGACGCCGCCGAAATCGCCGTCAGTCGCGGTATCGCCGGTGGCCAGAACATACTTGTCGTTGAAGACGTTGAGGCCTTTGTTCTCCATCGCGCCCATGTTGAAGTCTGAGACGGCGACGATCATGAAAATATCGAGGTCGTATTCACGACCATATGTCTCTTCGTCCCAGCGCATCGAGCGCTTCAGCGCGTCCATGGCGTATCCGCAGCGATTTTCCTTGCCGTGCTCGACATAAATACGCAGCGAGACGTCGCGTCCGGACATGGTGCGGAATGTGTCCTGGACACATGCCAGATCGCCGCCGACCAGTGCGAACAGGTAAGCCGGCTTCTTGTGCGGATCGTGCCAGACGGCGAAATGCCGGCCGCCGGGCAGGTCGCCGCTCTCGGTCGGATTGCCGTTCGCCAGCAGCACCGGCGCTTCCGCTTTGTCGGCTTCGATGCGCGTGGTGTAGACCGCCATGACGTCGGGACGGTCCGGAAAGTAAGTGATGCGGCGGAAGCCTTCGGCCTCGCACTGCGTGCAATAGGTGCCGCTTGATCGGTACAGTCCGGACAATTGCGTGTTGGCGGTCGGATCGACCAATGTTTCGATGTCGAGTGTGAACGGGCCGTTCGGCGGCTGCGCGATTGTAAGGCCGTCGGGCCCGGCGATGTAGCTGTCGGCCGGCAGTTCGGCGCCGTTCACCTTCAGCAATACCAAGGTCAGGCCGTCGCCATCGAGCACCAATGGCGCTGCACCGCCTTGCGGGTTGGGCCGCAAGGCCAATGTCGCGCGCACTTTCGTTTGCGCCGGATGCAAGGCGACGTCGAGGTGGACCGTGTCGACCAGCCAGTCCGGCGGGCGATAATCTTTCAGGCGGATCGGTTGGGCGATGTCTGTGCGCATACGAATGATCTAGGTCTTCCGGCGGCGAATTGGAAGAAGGCCGGCGCTTCGAGTCCCGGCATTCGGCAATCCGATGCTCGCCGTTCGTGAAACAGTATGGTATCAAATTGTGCACAAGAGAGCGGAGTTAATCCGCTTGTTTTCAGGGAGGATCGCATGGGTCTCAATCGCCGGATAATGCTGGGCGCGGCGGCTTGCGCTATTTTGGGTTTCGGGATGGGCGGTCAGGCATGGGCGCAGGCCTATCCGAACCAGTCCGTCCGTATTGTCGTGCCGTTCTCGGCCGGCAGCGCCACCGATATTCTGGCGCGCATTGTCGGCGACAAGCTGTCCCAGAAGTGGGGACAGCCGGTGCTGGTTGAAAACAAGCCGGGCATTCCGGGCACCGCTTCGGTCGCCAAAAGTGCGCCGGATGGTTACACGCTGATGCTGACCTCGAACGGCCACACCATCGCCGGCGTCGTCAACAAGAACATCGGTTTCGACACTGTGAAAGACTTCATGGGTGTCGCGCCGGTCGCTTCGGTGCCGGTGGTGCTGATCGTGCCGCCGGATTTACCGGCGAAGAATTTGCAGGAGCTTCTTGCGCTCGCCAAGGCCAGCCCGGGCAAGCTGAACTTTGCCTCACCCGGCCTCGGCAGCTCGACCTTCATCGCCGCGGCCTTGTTCAAGGAAGCCGCCAACATCGATATCGTGCACGTGCCTTACAAAGGCGCGCCGGAAGCCGTCACCAGCGTGGTGCGGGGCGACACGCAGATGTATTTCACGCCGATCAATGTCGGCCTTGAACTGGTCAACGCCGGCAAGGTGCGGGCGCTGGCCGTGGCGACGGGCACGCGCAACCCGACAATGCCGAATATTCCGACTTTGGCGGAAGCCGGCATGGCAGGATTCAAATATGATTCCTGGTTCGGCCTGATGGCGCCGGCCAACACGCCGGCCGCGATCGTCAACAAGATCAATGCCGACGTCAATGAGATCCTCAAGCTGGAGGAAATCAACGCGAAGTTTGCACCGCAAGGTCTGGTCGCCATGCCGATGTCGCCGCAGGCTTTCGACAAGATCATCGCCGACGACACCGCCAAACTTTCCGTGATGTTCAAGGACGGTGTGAAGTAGTTCTGCTTGATACCGCAGCGAGATGAATGACGGCGCCTTCGGGCGCCGTCAGCGTATCTACCGCATCGGTTCTGCATGGCCGATGACGCGCTTGATCAGCGACGAATGCAGCTTGAGGGCCCGCTCCAGCGCGTCGACTTTTTCGTGAACGGTCTGCACGGTCATGTCGGGATCGACGTGACAATGGAAATTGACGATTTCGCCGTCGTCGGTTTCGCGGACGCGGACGTCGTGAATGTTGCGCAACGCGCGATCCTGCACGGCGAGTTCAGCGAGCGCGGCCTGCACTACCTGGACGCGCTCCGGCGGCGCTTCGCGGCCTGAAGCGTCCTCGGACTGGAGCGGCTCGATGTGGGTTTCTACTTCAACGCCGGTGCCGAGTTCCGCTGCGATAGCTTCTTCCAGTCCGTCGGCTATTTCGTGCGCGGCGGCGAGGGACAGTTTGCCGTCCACTTCCAGATCGAGCGCGATGGCCAGCCGGTCCTGGATGTTGTGAACCGTGACGTGATGCACCGCGAGCGCGCGATTGCGCGCGATTACCATGACGCGGTCGAGCACAGTTTCGCTGTCGAGCGCGACCGGATCGGTGGTGACGACCGACTCGGCGCCTCGTATTTCCCGGCTGAGCGCGCTTGCGACTTCGCCCTTGATCGCGCTGACGCGATCGAGCGGCAAGGTCCGGCTGACGGCAACGGTCAGGTCGATGAAAGTCTTGTCGCCGACGCCGCGCGCGCGCACGTCCTCGACGGCGACCACGCCGGCGACCTTCTTGACAATATCGGTAATATTAGCGACGGCGCCAACCGGCGCGGTATCGGTCAATGTTTCGACGGTCCGGCGGCCGAGCCGCCAGCCGGCGACGCAGACCAGCAACGCGACCGCCAATGCGGCGACGGAGTCCGCCCACCAGATGCCAAAGCTGACGCCGATCAACCCGGCGATCACGGCCAGTGACGCCCACAGATCGGACGAGAAATGAAGCGCGTCGGCCTCCAGTGCCTGGCTCTGCGTCGCCTTGGCGACGCGCGACAAGGCACGGGCGCGGAAAAAATCGATGATCACCGATGCCGCCATGACGATGAAGGCCCAATTGGTGGCGACGACGATATGCGGCTCGTGCTCGATCAGGCGCTTGACGGCTTCCCAGATGACAATGCCGGACAGCAGGAAAAGCAGGGCGGTTTCGCCGAGCGCAGAAACACTTTCGACCTTGCCATGGCCGTAATGGTGTTCGTCGTCGGCCGGCTTGAAGGATATCCGCACGGCGATATAGGTCATGATCGCGGCGCCGAGATCGATCAGCGAATGGCCGGCTTCTGACAGGATCGCCAGCGAGCCGGTGGAAAGTCCGACGATGCCTTTGGCGACCGTCAGCGCCGCGGATGCCGCGATCGACGAGAGAGCGACCCGTTCTTTTTCCTGCTGCATGATTTCCCCTGAACGCCGGGGTGTAGCCCAATCGAGGCGCAATTTCGACAGTGAAGTTGTTCTTGGATGTTCGCTCTTGCTTCTAAGTTGCAATAGCGCAGAATGCCTTGAAATCGTTCCAGGGAGGCTGCCCGGTGGATACTCCGCGCTTCATACGTCTGGCGCATGGCGACAACGTCATCGTCGCCATCGACCAGATCGCGGCCGGCATTGCCGCCGGAGGAGCGACGGCGCGCCAGCGAATACCGCGCGGCCATAAAATGGCGGTGTCGCCGATTGCGCTTGACGAACCGGTTCGCAAATACGGCCAGATCATTGGCTTTGCCTCGAAACCGATTGAGCCAGGCGACTGGGTGCATGAGCACAATGTCGTCATGCATGATTTCGCCCGCGACTATCAGTTCGCCCAAGGCGCCAGGAACGATGAAATACTGCCGCCCGAACTGCGCGAAACATTTCAGGGCTATCTGCGGCCGACCGGCCGCACCGGCACGCGCAATTATATCGGCGTTCTCACCTCGGTGAATTGTTCGGCGACGGTGGCGAAATTTATTGCCGAGGCGGTCAATCGCTCCGACATGCTCAAGGATTATCCGGAGATCGACGGCGTCGTGCCCTTCGTGCACGGCACCGGATGCGGCATGGCGTCGAAAGGCGAGGGCTGGGACGTGTTGCGGCGGACGCAATGGGGCTATGCGACGCATCCCAATCTTGGCGGTGCGCTGATGGTCGGGCTCGGTTGCGAAACCTTCCAGATCGACGGCATGAAGAAGCACTACGACCTGGTCGAAGGCGATCACTTCCAGACCATGACCATTCAGGCGATCGGCGGCAGCCGCAAGACCATCGAGGAAGGCGTCGAACGCATCAAGGCGATGCTGCCGATCGCGGCGAAATCGAAGCGTGAAACAAGGCCGGCCTCCGAAGTTGTGCTGGCATTGCAATGCGGCGGCTCGGACGGCTATTCCGGTATCACGGCCAATCCGGCGCTCGGCTCGGCGGTCGATCTTTTGGTCAAGCATGGCGGCACCGGCGTGCTGGCCGAGACGCCGGAAATCTACGGAGCCGAACATCTGTTGACGCGGCGCGCGGTGAATGCCGCCGTTGGCGAAAAACTGGTCGAGCGCATTCGCTGGTGGGAGGAATACACCGAGCGCAATCGCGGCGAGATGAACAACAACCCGTCGCCCGGCAACAAGGCCGGAGGCCTCACCACGATTCTGGAAAAATCATTGGGCGCGGCCGCCAAAGGCGGCTCGACGACGATGCGCGCGGTCTATGAATATGCCGAGCCGGTCCGCGAGAAGGGTTTCGTGTTCATGGATACGCCGGGCTTCGATCCGGTCGGCGCAACGGGCCAAGTGGCCGGCGGCTGCAACGTGATGTGTTTCACGACCGGCCGCGGCTCGGCCTTTGGCTGCAAGCCGACGCCGTCGATCAAGCTCGCCACCAACAATTACGTCTATGAGACGATGACCGACGACATGGACATCAATTGCGGCGATATCCTCGACGGCGTCACGCTCGAAGAGAAGGGCGAGGAGATATTTCGGAAAGTGCTGGCGGTCGCGTCCGGCGCGCACACCAAGTCGGAAGACCTCGGATATGGCGATCTCGAATTCGTGCCCTGGCAGATCGGCGCGACGATGTAGTTACGCCGACGCGGCCAGCGGCGCCTGATTGGCGTCTTCCAGAATCATGTCGGCGCCTTTTTCCGCGATCATCACCACGGCGGCGTTGGTGTTGCCCGACACCACGGTCGGCATGATCGAGGCATCGATCACGCGCAAGCCGCTGAGGCCGCTCACGCGCAGACGCTCATCGACGACGGCGGCCGGATCGGCGCCCATGCGGCAGGTGCTGGTCGGGTGAAAGATGGTGGTGCCGGTTTCGCGCGCATAGGCCAAAAGGTCGGCGTCGCTGGCGCAGTCCGGGCCGGGGACGCGCTCCTCGGCAATGTAATGCTGCATCGCCTTCTGGCTCATGATCTTGCGCTGCAATTTGATGCCGGCAAGGATTGTATCGATATCGGACTGCGTGGACAGATAACGCGGCTGGATCGCCGGCGCCGCCGCCGGATCGCGCGACTTGATGCGCACAAAGCCGCGGCTTTCCGGGCGCAACTGGCACACGGAAGAGGTGAAGCCGGGAAACGGGTGCAAATTGCCGCCGAGGCTGCCGGCGCTGAACAAAATGAAATGGATCTGCACGTCCGGCGTTTCCAGTTCTGCCCGCGTGCGCAGGAACGCGCCCGCATAGCCCGCGCCGATGGTCAGCACGCCCTTGCGCGACGTCATGTAGCGCAAGCCGGCGTGAATGCGGCGGTGCCAGCTATTGACCACGTCGTTCATGGTGATCGGTTCGGTGCAGCGATACTGCATGCGGACCTGGAAATGGTCCTGCAAGTCGGCACCGACGCCGGGCCGGTCGGCGACCACCGGAATGCCGAGCGAGCGCAGATGCTCAGCCGGGCCGACGCCGGAGAGCTGCAACAGTTGCGGCGAGTTGAAAGCGCCGCCGGCGATGATGACCTCGATGCCGGCATGCGCGCTGTGGCGCGTGCCATCCTGCGTATATTCGACGCCGGTAGCGCGCCGTCCCTCGAACAGAATGCGCGTCGCCAGCGCGCCGGTGGCGACCGTCAGATTGGGCCGCTTGCGCGCCGGCTTCAGATAGCCGGCGGCGGTCGATTTGCGCCGTCCGTTGCGGGCGGTGAGCTGGAAATAGCCGGCGCCTTCCTGGTCGCGGCCGTTGAAGTCCTCGGTGCGCGGGAATCCGGCCTGTCCGGCGGCTTCGATAAAGGCTTCGCACAACGGATGCGGTTCGCTGACATTGGACACCGCCAAAGGCCCGCCGACGCCGTGCAGGTCGTCGGCGCCGCGCTCCTGATCCTCGGACTTGCGGAAGTAGGGCAGCACGTCGTCGAAGCCCCAGCCGGTATTGCCGAGCTGGCGCCAGTGGTCGAAGTCCTGCGGCTGGCCGCGAACATAGAGAAGGCCGTTGATCGAGCTGGAGCCGCCGAGCACTTTGCCGCGCGGCTGGATGATCTGCCGGTTGTTGAGTTGCGGCTCCGGCTCGGAGGTGTATAGCCAGTTGTATTTGGCGTTGGTGAACAGCTTGCCGTAGCCGAGCGGGATATGAATCCAGACATGGCTGTCCTTCGGACCGGCTTCGAGCAGCAAAACGCGGTGTCGGCCCGAGGCGGTTAGGCGATTAGCCAGCACGCAGCCGGCCGAGCCTGCGCCGACGACGATGTAATCATAGGCTTGTGAATTTTGCGCCATCGGCCGCTTCCCGTTCGTTTCTTCCTGGTGTTATACTATCGTTACAAAAAAGACGAAATGCCTCGGCTGTGGCCGCGCAGCAAGAAACAAGAAATCAGAGCATTCAATGCATCGGGGGATCGGTCTCTTCGTTAGCGCTGTTCTTGCCGCGCCGCTTATGTTTCAGGTTTGTGTGTCGCCCGCGGTTGCGATGGAAGGCGGGCAGAGCGCCTACTTCAAAGGCTACCGCGACTTTCTCACCGGCGTCTTGCCGAAGCAGGGCGTGCAGATTCGCCACGATCTCTATGTCTATAGCGGGACCGAGCGCTCGACGATCCCGCAGGGCCAACTCACGCTCGGCGTGAAGCAGGTCTCCAACGTTCTCGGCGTGACGGTGGTGACTCCCTATCGCATTTTGGGCGGCGACTACGCCTTCGCCGTCCGCGGCGGCGTGACCAATATCGACGCCAATCAATCGCTGCTAAACCGCTTCGGCGTCACGGTACGGCGCAGCGGCGAACTGACGGCGTTCAACGACATCGTCATCAATCCGGTTATCGTCGGCTGGCATGCCGGCAATTTTCACTGGAACGTTCTTGCCGCCGTTTTCCTTCCGGCCGGCAGCTACGACAAGAACCGGCTCGCCAATACCGGGCGCAATGTCTGGGCGGTGTCGCCGCAGTTCGGCGCGACCTATTTCGATCCGAAGTCGGGCTGGGAATTGTCCGGCGCGGCGATCTACATGACCAGTTCTGCCAACATCGACACCAATTACAAATCCGGCGATATCGTCCATTTCGATTTTGCCGCCGGAAAAATGCTGACGCCGACGTTCAAGCTCGGCATGGTCGGGTACTACGCGCAGCAATTGAGCGCCGACAGCGGCGCCGGCGCTATTTTCGGCCACCGCAAGCTGCGCGTCGCCGGCATCGGCCCGGGCGTGACCTACACCTTCGCGCTCAACGATATGGTGGTGAATTTAGTGGCGAAATATTATCGCGAGTTCAGCGCCCAGAACACGACGCAAGGCGATGCCGGGACGCTGTCGCTGCGGATCAGGTTCTAGCCCGCTTTGTTATCTAGCCAGCTTGCACGATGGCAATTGTGTGGCGAGGCACGTCGTCGTCGAGCGTGACCAGCGGCGTCAGATGGCCGGTCTGGGCGTCGGTCAACAGCATCATGGTGCGATTGTCGAGGATCAGCCATTCGCCATCGACACGGGCGGCGGTCACGGCGTGGTCCTGGCGCAGCGCCGGATTGTGCACGATGACGATGCGCACATTCTCCGGCGTGACGCCGGCCTGGCGCAGCGCGACATATTTGGCGATGGCATAATCCTCGCAGTCGCCGGCGCCTGAAGCGAACGTCGCCAGCGGCGTCGCCCAGACATCGGGTACATGAAAGCGGGCGAGGTCGTTTTCCGGCCGGATCGCCAGATTGATGGCGCGATTGATTTCGCCGATGCGGGCGCGGCCTTCGCGGCCGCGGGCGGCCTCTATGATGCCGAGAAAGCTGGTGGCAGCCGGCGTGCATATGTCCCGGTTGGCGCGGCACAGTTCGAGAATGCGCGCTTCCATCTGAATGGCCGGCTGCAGGCCGCGCCATTTGGCCGGCATCGCGCCGCTATGCGCTGCCGGCATATTGAAGGGTTCCTTGACCAACGATGCGGTATCGGCCGGCACAGGGGCGATCAGCAGCGCTTCTTCGGCCGGCGTCAGCGCCGCCATTTGCAGCGCCGGCATCGATTGCGCCACGGCGCCGCTGCCGCAAAGGCCGGCAAGACAAACCAAAGCAACCACGCGCGCGGCGGCGCGCACCTGTGAAGCAGCCAGCATTTAACGCCCCTGTGAGCGGGCGTTGCGCCGGCTTATGCGATGCCGATCTGCTCCCGCTCAGGGATTAGCGATAGAATGAAGGCCGCTTCGTTCCGGTTAAATGCGGGCGCCTCAGCGCGCAGCTTTAGTGGCGACGGTAAACGGGCAGTGAAAGCTGTCCAGCAAGGTGAATAAAGTCTAAGCCGTCGTTGCCTTTGGCCGGGCCTCGAGCTCGCGTTCCAGCCGTCTGACGTTCTGCAGCAGCCGTTCGGACTCAAGCCAGCCAGTAATTCCTACGTCAAATTATGGGTGATCGGCGGCGCTTCTTCGCATGCCTCCCATGAGCGAAAGAGACTGTAGCCGGGTAGCGACGGAGCGCTTTCGGCGCGGCTGCTGGACTGGCGCGCCCTAGCGGTTTCGAACCCCTGTTACCGCCGTGAACGGGCGATGCCTAGGCCGTAGCCGGAGGAGCAGCCGGTATGGCCGATCCGCACGCTCAGATCATCGAACTGCTCCGCGGCTCGGCCAGCACCTTCAGCACGGCGTTCAGCCGGGCCGGTTGGCGCGGGCGGGTTCGGCTCGCAGGTCGCTTGGCGGTGATGCGCCGGGGTTGGCGCGAGGTCGCCGAGTTCCGAATGACTCTCGCTGCCGAGCCTATCCCTCTTCCGCAGGAGCGGTGTTTGTTTTCTGCCTCTCGGCGGCCATGTTGCTGACGGCAGCCCGCATTTCCGGATGCTTCGACACGAAACGGTTGAAGTCGCGGCGTTCCAACACCAGGAATTCGCAGAAATCGATAGCGACAACATCGGCGATTCGGCGTTCGCCGCTGAGCAGCGCCATCTCCCCGAAGAAGCTGCCGGCCTCCAGGCGTATCGCCTTGTGGTCCAGCTTCACCTCCACGGCGCCGGCTGCGATGAAATACATGCCGTTGCCCCGGTCGCCCTTTCGGACAACGCGGTTGCCCGGAGACGCCGAACTCGGTTTGAACAGCAGGAGGAGCTCCTCCAGAGAATGCTCATCGACATGAGCGAACAGCGGGAATGTCTTGATGAGCCGCTGCATCTCCAACTGATGCTGTGCTTCGCGCTCCTCGCCCAGTTCCCTGATGCGGTGCAATTCGGCGTCGAGCGCTTCCATGCGTTGCCGGCCGTAGCTAGCCCACAGTGCCGGCCATTGCGAGCGAATGACCTTCTGCAACGCATCGCTCACCTTGAAGGCAAGCGGGTTGAGGATGATGGACAGGATGGCACTGGCGAGGACGAGATCCTGCCCTTCTCGCGACAACAGGCCGAGCGAGATTCCGAGGCCGGCCAGGATGAAAGAGAACTCGCCGATCTGCGCCAGGCTCGCAGAGACGGTGAGGCCGAGCCCGATCGGATAGCGCAGGGCGATCACGATAAGAAAGGCGATGAGCGCTTTGCCGATCATGATCAGCGAGAGCGCGCCAAACACCGCCAGCGGCTCGCGCAGCAGGACCGAGGGATCGAACAGCATCCCGACCGAAACGAAGAACAGCACCGTGAAGGCATCCTGCATAGGCAGGGAATCGGCTGCGGCCCGGTGGCTGAGCCGCGACTCGCTCATGACGACGCCGGCGAAGAACGCCCCGAGCGCGAAGGACACGTCGAACACCACGGCCGCTCCGAAGGCGATGCCGAGTGCGATCGCGAGCACGGTCAAGGTGAACAGCTCGCGCGAGCCGGTGCGCGCCGCCATCTTGAGCAGGCGGGGCACTATCTTCGGGCCGAAATACAGGGCAATGGCGGCAAAGGCGCCGACCTTGACCAGCGTCAAGCCGATGTTCAACGTGATCGCCATGGCGCCCGCCTCAGCGCCACTGTGGCCGGTTGCGGCCGCCTTGCCGCCCAGAACGCCGGCGAACGCCGGCAGCAGCACCAGCGCGAGCACCATCGCCAGGTCCTCGACGATCAGCCAGCCAACCGCCACGCGCCCGTTAGCCGAGTTGAGCATGTTGCGCTCTTCAAGCGCCTTGAGCAGGACGACTGTACTGGCGACCGACAGGCTGAGGCCGAAGACCACGCCGGCGCCGATGCCCCATCCCCACAGCGAACAGAGGCCGATGCCGAGCAGGGTGGCCAGAATGATCTGGCCGATCGCCCCGGGCACCGCGACGCCGCGGACCGCCAGCAGATCGGCCGTCGAGAAATGCAGCCCCACCCCGAACATCAGCAGGATCACGCCCAGCTCGGCGAGTTGGGCGGAAAGGGCGGCGTCGGCGACGAAGCCCGGCGTCGCGGGGCCGATCAGCATGCCCGCGACGAGGTAGCCGACGAGCGGCGGCAGGCGCAGACGATCCGCGCCATATCCCATGACTGCGGCAAACACGAAGGCGAGCGCGATCGTCGCTATTAATGTGACTTCGTGATGCATTCCCGTCGCCCCGATTTTTCCCCGATCTACGATACACCATCGTCTGCCGGGCTGATCAAGGGGGATCATCGGTCCAGGGACGGGACGCCACCGCAAGCTATCACTTGAGGGCCAGTCGGGCGAACGAGAACTTCTACGCGACGGACTACCGCGACCGGTGATTTCAGCGATATGTGACTGAGACCGGGTTGGCCATCGGCAGGGTCCTGCGTGATCGCCTTTGCGACCGTCGTGTTCATGTAAGGGCTGGCAATGTAAAAGCCGCCTGCGATGAAGCCCAAAATGACGGCAAAGCTCATGCCGTTTTCCCAAAATTTGGCGTCAGCGTCGACAGGCCGCTTTCATGATGCAACCGGCGGGCCGATTGGTATAAATCAGAGATCGATAATCTGCCCCTCGCGCGCCGTCAGCGTCCCGGGCCGCGCGTCGTTCGCATCGGCGGCGAGCGTGTCCATGAAGTCGTCGTCGTGCGAAGGGTCGTGATGGAAGAGACAAAGCTGCCTGGCGCCGGCCTGCTCAGCCAGACGAATGCCGCGCAGCCAGGTCGAGTGGCCCCAGCTCTCCCGCGTAGCGATTTCCTCTTCCGTGAACGTGGCGTCATAGACCACAAGGTCGGCGCCACGCGCCAGCGACATCAGTTCGCGGTCGCGCGCGCCGGGAAATCCCGACGTATCGCTGATCAGCGCGAATACCTTGCCGCCATATTCGAGCCGGTAGCCGCTGGCGCCATCGGGATGGTCGAGCGGAGCGGTCAGCAGCTTGACGCCTTCGAAAGGCTGCAACACATCGCCGGAACGGAAATCGTGGAATTCGATTGCCGCCCTGAATATCTCGACCTCCACCGGAAACAGCGGCGAACTCATCAGCTTGCGCATGACCTGTTCGACGCTGCTATCCGGCATGAGATTTCCGGCCCAGATCCGGACTTTGTAGCCGTTGGTAAAGAACGGCGCAAAGAAGGGCAGGCCAGTGACGTGGTCGAGATGGCAGTGGGTCAGGAAAATGTCGACGGTACGAATCTTGACGTTCTTGACCAGCGCGTTGCCGCAGGGGCGCAGGCCGGTGCCGGCGTCAAAGATCAAAACATGGTCGCCGCAATGCACCTCTATGCAGGGCGTGTTGCCGCCGTAGCGAATCGTCTCCGGGCCCGGACAGGCAATGCTTCCACGAACGCCCCAAAAACGAATCCGCATCGATATTCACCGTGTTGACTGGCGCCAGCGAGACTGGCTTTCATATTATATTTGGGCCGCACGACAAACATGAATTGCGGCGGCTCACTTTGCGCCAAGTCTGCACCATGGTGCGGCCGGCGGCTGTGATGCCTGTCACGGTCAGGCGTGCGGCTCGATCTTACTGTCGGCCTTGCGGCGCGCCGATTCCTGCTCGACCGCTTGCGCCAGCGCCGGGTGATGCGCGGTAAAGGCACGAAAGTCGGTGACGTCGAGGATCAGTAGCGTCGACGCCATTGTCGTCGTCACGGTCGCCGAGCGCGGGCCGCCCTCGAGCAGGGCAAACTCGCCGAAGAACGAGCCGGCGCCGAGGCGGACCGAAGGCGGCTCGACCTTCACTTCAACCTCGCCGGAGGCGATGAATACATGCAGTCGCCCGGCCGGCCGCGCCGCACGACGACGCTGCGTTCGGGCAAGTCAAGATGTCGCAGCATGCGCGTCAGTTCGATGATCGCCGGCGCGTCCAGATTGCGCAGGAACGGCACGGCGGTGACCAGGTCCCAGTTGCGGATGAATTCACGGCGGCGATGCTCGGCGGCAAAGCCGGTGGCGAGAATGCCGGTCAGCAGGCCGAAGACCGCAAGGCCGCAGATCATCACCATGCCGGCGGCCATGGCCGAGGAAAGTTTCCGGCACGGCGTCGCCATAGCCGGTCGTCGACAGGGTCGTGACCCCACCACATCGACTGTGGCAAGCTGCCGAAGCGTTCCGGCTGGGCGGCGCGCTCCAACAGATGCAAGGCGACACCGGCGAGCAGCAGCACGATCAGGAAGATGATGAGCACGCTGGCCAGTGGCCGCGCTTCCATCTTCACGATCCGCCCGAGCATCGACAATCCCGGAACAGCGGCGGCGAGTTTGAACACCCATAGCGCACCGAACAGCCAGACGGTGTCCGCCGGAATGCCGGCGAGTAGCGCGAGGGGAACCGGCAGTACCGCGAGAACGTCGATCACGCCACCGCCGCTCAGCAAGTAAGCTCCGGCATCCCCATCGCGAAAGTGCGCCCGCAATTTGAAGGCAAATTCCGCAAGAAGAAGGCAAGGCAGCACTATAAGATGGCCGCCAGCCAGGGCGTCAGTGCGGCGCGCAGCGCAGGCACCATCATCGCCATCATCGCCGCGAGGCCGGCGCTCAAAGCGGCATATTTCACGATGCGGACAAGGGGCGGAACAGGCGGCGTCACGCGGACTGGCGGGTCGTCGGTGTGTGGCTGTGCCATGAAGAGATTGAGGCCGTGTTTCCGAAGCTGAAATTCGCCGCTGTCATCCGGTTTCGCATCTGACCAGCGGTCACCAGACTACGGGAGACAAGGGTGCCGCGGCTAGGTGGCAGATCGCGCGACCGAGGCCGCGCTGTCATAAACAATAGGATGCTGTGAGATGCAGCATTGTGTCATGCAATTGGGCAAGTTTCACGGTGGAACTGTCCGCAGGGTTCCATATTAATATTGCCGTGGCATTAAAGACTAAAATGAAACGTTCTGCGTTGACTAACACCCCGATACCGGTAAGACTTTGTTAACTGGCCCGGATTTGAGGGCAATTTTTTTCGAATTTAAGAGACTGGGCCGCTCTCGGCCCTTCGGGGGCGCGCGGCTATGTTACGCAGCGTTGACACTTGGGAGGGCGAACATTTCGCTTTCGGCGAAGCGGATGCTTCGCCGGGGGATGTGCCGACCTCTGTGGCCATCGAGAACGGTGCCGATGGACCGAGCGCGACCATTCCTGACGCGCATCTTTTGTTTACCGCCCAATTTGCCCGCGCCGGCGCCGATCTCGTCCTGCATGGCGAAGACGGCAAAGTCGTCGTCGTTCAGGATTACTTCGCCGCCGATCAGCGCGCGCGGCTGTTGTCGCCAGAAGGCGCGGCGCTGTCGCCGGAAATCGTCGACGCTTTGGCCGGTCCGCAGGCGCCAGGGCAGTTCGCGCAAGCTGCCGCGACGCCGCCCGCCCAGCAGGCCGTCGGCCGCGTCGCGGTCGTCACCGGTGACGCCACGATCGTGCGCAACGGCGTCGCCATGGCCGCCAATGCCGGCGATCCGATCCTCAAGGGCGACGTGTTGCAGACCGTGTCCGGCACGATCGGCGTCACCTTCAGCGACGGCAGCACGCTCAATCTGACCGCCAATACGCGGCTGGTCGTCAACGAATTCGTCTACGATCCGCGCGGCTCGGCGAATTCGCAACTGCTCGATCTGGTGCAAGGCTCGCTGACTTTCATTTCCGGCGAGATCGCGCATAACGGCGACATGCGAATCGGCACGCCGGTCGCCACCATGGGCATTCGCGGCACGGTCGGCGGCGTCACCACCGCCAGCGACGGCACGGTGAATTTCTACGTGTCGCAGAGCACGACCGGCGCCGTCATTCTCGACAGCCGCGGCACCATCATCGCCAATGTCGTCCAGGACGGTCCGCTGATTATCGTGCGGCCGGTCGGGCCGCTCCAGGTGATTGCCGAAGAGGTCCAGAAATCGCCGGCGCAACTGGCGACCGAACTCGCCGCCTTGCAGCAGATCGTCAACATCCAGTCGGTCGGTCAGCAGATCATCCAGCAGTTTTTTCAGCAGAACCCGAACAATCCCAATCCCAATCCGCAGGCGACCGACAAGCCGCTCACGCAGATCCAGATTTTCCAGACGCCGAACAGCACACCGTCGGCTGGCGATGCTGGCACGAACAATGATGCGCCGCCGCCGTTCAATGCGGCGACGATGACGACGACGACGCCCAATCCTGACGGAACGCAAACGACGCAAACCCAGACGGTGACGTTTTTCCCCAACGTCGCGCCTGTGGCGCCGCCGATCTCGGTAACAACGGATGAAAACGGCGCGCCTGTGACCATCGATGGCCTTGCCAACGCCAGCGATGCGGAGGGCGATGCGCTTCACATCGAAAATGTGGTTCTAACCGCGACCGGTGTACAGGGCCAAGTAGTCTATACAACGAACGGCAATTCGATCACGGTCGACCCGACCCAGTTCGCATACCTCGACGCGGGTGAGCATGTTACCCTGGTGGCGAACTACAATGTCGTCGACAGCCACGGCGCTTCGGTCGCGACCAGTGCGACGTTGACCGTCAACGGCGTCAACGATGCGCCGGTGATTGTCTCGGATGGCGGCGGCAGCAGCGCGGCGATATCAGTTGCTGAGAATACGACGGCGGTGACGACCGTTCAGGCGATTGATGTCGATAGCTCGGCCGTGACCTATTCGATCGTCAACGGCGCCGGCAGCCCCGACGCGGCGCTGTTCGCGATCGACGCGCAGACCGGGGCCCTGTCCTTTGTGCAAGCGCCCGATTTCGAAAATCCGGCGGACGCCGGCCACGATAACAGTTACATCGTGCAGGTCCGGGCCTCGGACGGTTCGCTCACCGATGTCCAGACGCTGAACATCAGCGTCAACGATGTCGCCGATGCCCTGATGCCGACCGCCAGTTCGGTCACGGTCTCCGAGGAGGGGCTATCGAACGGCAATGCCGATACGTTTGGCACGACCGACACCACAAACGTCGCTATCTCGAACGGCGCCATTGCTGTGACCGGTGGCGGCGAATCGCTGACATTCGCGCTGGGCGTGCCGGAAACCAATCTGACGTTCAAAGGCAGCCCGCTCTCCTGGAGTGGCAGCGGCACCGGAACTTTGACCGGCAGTGTTGGCGACACCGACGTGATCGCCATTACGATCGACTCACAGGGCAATTATCAGGTGACCCTGAAACAGCCTGTTGATCATCCCGACGGCGACACCGAGGACGTCGTGAGCCTCAACGTGCCGGTGACAGTGTCGAGCGGTCAGCAAAGCGCGACGACCATGCTGACGGTCGGCATTGAGGACGACAGCCCGCGGGCCGTGAACCATGAGGTTTCCACCAGCGCCTCGGTGACACAGGATTTCAACGTCGCGTTCGCGCTGGATTACAGCGGCAGCATCAATAACGCCGAGCTCAATACCATGCTCGGCGCAGTGAAGACCGCCGCGCAATCTTTGTTCGAGGGCACCACGGGCGACGTCAGCATCACGGTCGTGGCTTTTGCTGGCTCGGCAGCTTCGCTCGGCACTTTCACGAGTTATTCGGCCTTCGCCGCCGCGATCGACTCCACCAATCCGCAATTGATGGGCAGCCGGCCCAATCTTGTCGGGGGCACCAATTTCGATGCGGCCGTGCAGCAGGTCATCGCTCACTTCACGCCCGTTGAGGGCACACACAACGAAGTATTCTTCCTCAGCGACGGCCAGTCCTCGGTGTCGTCGCAAGCGACGGCCTGGAATAATTTTGTCGATAGCAACGAAATCGGTGTCACCGCCGTCGGCATTGGCGACGGTATCAGCAATTCCGGCTTGCAGTCGGTCGATGTCGACGGCTCAGGCTCGCCGATTTTGGTTGCGCAGTTCAGCGATCTTGTCGAATCGCTGCTCGAACTTGTGGCCCCCGAGACTAAGGGCAACGTCCTGAGGGGCGGCAGCCTCGGCGGCGACGGCGGCCGCATCCTGTCGATTACCGTCGATGGCCAGACCTATACGTGGAACGGCTATGAAGGCGAGGGCGCCTTCATCTCGACCGGCGGTGAAAACGGCAGTTCCGGCACTTACATCAGCCTTACAACGGCGCTCGGCGGCGCTTTCACGTTCTACTTCGCCGCTCAACAAGGCCACGCGGCGGGCGACTGGACCTATACGCCGCCGGAATTTCTTAGTGGGCCGGAGAATGAGGTCTTTCATTACACGCTGACCGACAATGACGGTGACAATTCCGGAGCCGACATCACAATCTCGGTTACGGCTGAAAATTATACGCTGCCCGTTGAAACGGCCGATTTGTCGTTCAATGGCTATGAGGACGTCTACCGGCAAATCGACTTCGATGTTTTGGAGGGCAGCGGGCTGGCACGCGGGTTTGTGCTCGATAGCCTGCCCGATCCAAGTGCCGGCTATCTGCAGATTATTGGCGCCAATATGGGCGACCCGGAAGGCATTGCTCAAGTCGGTGTGGAATACGCCGCCGGCTCCAGCGTCTATTTTTTAGATGTTCCAAACTGGAACGGGACGTCTGAGTTCCTGTATCACGCCGTCGGCGTTGACGGGCAGGCTGACGCCACGCCAGCGACGATCACGCTGAACTGGGCCCCGAGTAACGACGCGCCGGTGGCGGTCGACGATACGCCGGCGAGCGTCGCCGAGGACAGCGGCCTGCGCATCATCAGCTTCGCCTCGCTGCTGGGCAACGACTCGAAGGGTCCGGCGAATGAGTCCGGTCAGACGCTGACCATCACCGCAATCGCCAACGTCGTCGGCGGCACGGCGGTGATCAACGGCACTAATATCGAGTTCACGCTGGCGGCGAACTTCAATGGCACGGCATCTTTCGATTATACGGTGCGCGACAACGGTCAGACCAACGGCGCGGACGACTTCAGGACCGACACCGGCAGCGTGTCGTTCTCGGTCACCCCCGTCAACGACGCGCCGGTGAACAGCGTGCCGGGTGCGCGGACCGTTTCCGAGGACACCGACCTTTTCATATCCGGTTTGTCGATCTCCGATGCCGACGCTGGCGGCGCAAATGTCACGACCACGTTGTCCGTCGCTCACGGCACGCTGACGGTTGCCGCGGCCGGCGGCGCCACGGTTTCGGGCAGTGGCACCGATACGGTCACCTTGAGCGGCACGGTATCCCAGATCAACGCGACACTTGCCGCATCGAACAATATCGCCTATCGCAGCGCGCAAGACTATAGCGGCAGCGACACGCTTACTGTTACCACCAATGATGGCGGCCATACCGGTGGCAGCGCGCTGAGCGACACCGACACCGTCGCGATCACCGTGACCCCTGTCGCCGATACGCCGACGCTATTGGGTCCGCTCGCCAGCGCGGCCAGCGATGATTTTAACGGCGCATCGCTCGATACGTCGCAATGGAACGTATATCTCCCGACGATGGCTACGGAAAACCAGGACCCTTCGGTGACCCAGACCGGCGGCGTCCTGCAGATCCACGACCGCGGCTATCTGCAGACGGTCGACGGCTTCACGCCCAGCACGGCGACGCCGCTGCACATTAGTCTGGATTGGACCTTCCAGAGCATCGACTATCTGCACATAACGGACCGCACCGACGGCGTGACCGAGCCGGTTTCCGGCGGCACGATCAATGGCGTCACCTTCCTCGCCGGCTGGCAAAACACGTTTGGAATTTACGACACTGTCGGAGCAACATCCGTCACGACAACCTTCAGTTTTGTGCCGGGCACCACCTACCACATCGAGATTACGGATGACGGCGCCCATCAGTCGTTCGTGATCTCCGATCTGAACGGCATGGTCCTCGCCTCCGTACAGAGCGATTACAACCGGGCGCCCGCCGGCACTCTGGTGACCATCACGAATCGCGAAGGCAACGACGGCCAACACACCCTCACGATCGACAATCTCACGATCTCGTCCGCCTATGGCGGCATGGAAGACAATGCCGTGACGCTTTCCGGCCTGACAGCCGCACTCACCGATCCGTCGGAGATACTCAGTCTCTCGATCACCGGCTTCCCGGCGGGTGCGACATTCTCGGCAGGATCGCTGGTCGACACCAACAACGACACACTCGCCGATACTCTCCTGTTGAGCGCGGCCGAGATTGCCGGGCTCGCATCGACGCCGCTGAGCATGACGCCTCCCTCAAACTACAACGGCAACTTCACGCTACATGTCAGCGCAACCTCGACTGAATCCGACAATAGCTCGGCCTCCGTGTCGCGTGACTTCGCGGTGTCGATTGCGGCGGTCAACGACAAGCCGGCGCTGACGGGTTCGCTGGCCGCAAGCGTAGGCGTCGGACTCAGCCACATTCTTACGACGCAGGAATTGTCTTTTGCCGATCCCGACGATGGCGCTGCGGATGTCACCTTCACCGTCGCGAACCAGCAGAATGGTTCGCTGCAAGTCGCGGGCAACGCTGCGACCAGTTTCACCGGACAACAACTGACCAATGGACAGGTGTCCTTCGTCCATGACGGCTCATCGACCTTGTCGGCCGGCTTCACGGTCGCGGTGGAAGATGGCAATGAGGACGGCTCGGCTCCCGTTGCCGATACGTTCGAATTCTCGACGGCGCTTCTAACCTTCGAAGCCGGGCTTGGCGGCTGGGCGACCACCGGGGCCGTCACGACGACGACCGCTCAACAAACCGAAGGGGCGAGTTCCGCTTCCCTCACGAGTAACAACGGAGCGGGAGCGTCGGCGATCGAATCGTTCCTTGGTATCGCGCAGGGGTCGCTGCAGGGGATGGGTAATTGCAGCCCGCACAATGGCGCCGCCATGAGCGTTGCTCTCCATCTCGGAGCGGGCGATACCTTCACGTTCGACTGGAAGTTTACGACGACCGAAGTACCCAACAACGGTTTTTATAATGATTTTGCCTTTTTTAGTAACGGGCCCAGCTCCGTTATTGAACTTGCCGACACTTGGACTGCGGCCGATACCTGGCACGAAGCGAGCTTTGTCGCATCCGCGGCCGGTGATTATGTTTTTGGATTTGGCGTCGTAAACGTGAATGATCCCGCCGGCCAATCCAGTTTGTTCATCGATCATCTGCGCATCGATCACGCGATGGCATTATAGCCAAGCCGTCTCCCGGCGGCACTTCATCGCGCAGGGCGATCCGGCTCGCCCCTGGAATGCATAGTCCGCGATACTTTTCGGGGCATCGGGCGACTTTTTTTTGCATTCGTGTCAATTTGATGCTTCACCACTTTTAAGGGAGATTCGGCCGCAAGCCGAGGGAGCCAGAGCAGAATATGCCGACCCGCACACCAGCCCGCCCCGGCCAGCACTCCGAACTCTCCTCGGCGCTTGCCGCCTGCCGTGGAGCTTTTGCCGGCACGGCGCTGATTTCCGGCATGAGCAACATCCTGATGCTGTCCGGCGCGATGTTCATGCTGGAGGTTTACGACCGGGTGCTGCCGAGCCGCTCGGTGCCGACGCTGGTCGGCCTCACCATCCTGGTCGCTGTCCTGTTCCTGGCGCTTGGCCTGCTCGATGCCATAAGGGGCCGCATTCTGGCGCGCGTCGGCGGCTCTCTCGACGAGGCGCTGAGCGGCCGCGTTTATGACACGATGGTGCGGCTACCACTGCGCGCCGGCGATCGGGGCGACGGCAACCTGCCGCTGCGCGACCTTGACGCCATCCGCTCCTTCCTCTCCAGCCTTGGCCCGGTGGCTTTGTTCGATCTGCCCTGGATCCCGCTCTATCTCGCCATTTGTTTTGTTTTCCATCCGCTGATCGGCCTGACCGCGCTTATCGGTGCTATCATCTTGATCGCCCTGACCTTGCTGACCGAGTACCTCACCAAGGCGCCGGCCAAGGCCGCACAGGAAGCGGCGATGGCGCGCAATGGTTTGGCCGAAGCGAGCCGGCGCAATGCCGAGGCGCTTACCGCCATGGGCATGTTCGGCCGCATGGCGGCGCGTTGGAGCGCCGCCAACCGTGCCTATATGAGCAGCCAGCAGCGCACCAGCGACGTCGGCGGCGGACTGAGCGCCGCCTCCAAAGTGCTGCGCATGATGTTGCAGTCCGGCGTGCTGGCGGTCGGCGCCTATCTCGTCATTCAGCAGCAGGCGAGCGCGGGCGTCATCATTGCCGGTTCGATCCTCAGCGCGCGTGCGCTCGCCCCGGTCGATCTCGCCATCGCGCACTGGAAGGGCTTCGTCAACGCGCGGCAAAGCTGGCAGCGGCTGAGCAAGCTGCTCGCGGCAATGCCGGCGCAGGCGCCGCCGATGGCGCTGCATCCGCCGTCGCTTCGGCTGGTTGTCGAAACTGTCAGCGCCGCGCCGCCGGGCGTGTCGAAGATCATGCTGCATGATGTCGGCTTCAAGCTTGAAGCCGGCCAAGGCCTCGGCATTATCGGCCCCAGCGGGTCGGGAAAGTCGTCGCTGGTGCGTTTGTTGGTCGGCGTCTGGCATCCGGTGCGCGGCAAGGTGCGGCTCGATGGCGCGGCGCTGGATCAATGGTCGCCGGACGTCATCGGCCGGCATATCGGCTATCTGCCGCAGGACGTCGAACTTTTGACCGGCACGGTCGCCGAGAACATTTCGCGCTTCGAGCAGGAGCCCGATATCGACGCCGTGATTGCCGCCGCCAAGGCGGTGGCCGTTCATGACCTCATTGTCAGCCTGCCGCAGGGTTACGACACGCCGGTCGGCGAATATGGCACGTCGCTGTCGGCTGGGCAGGCGCAGCGCGTGGCTTTGGCCCGCGCCGTCTATCGCGATCCGTTTCTGGTTGTTCTTGACGAGCCGAATGCGCATCTCGATGCCGACGGCGACGCGGCGCTGACCCGTGCTATTCTCGGCGTGCGCGAGCGCAAGGGCATCGTCATCGTCGTCGCGCATCGGCCGAGCGCGATTGCCGGCGTCGATCAGATCATGGTCATGAAAGAGGGCCGGGTGCAGGCCTTCGGTCCAAAGGATGAAGTTCTGAACAAGGTGCTGCAGCGGCCGGCGGTGCCGCAGCCGCTCAAGGTGGCTCCCGAAGGCGGGAGTGCCAACGCATGAATGGCCAGACAAAAGCAAGTGGGCGTGGCGCGCCGTTGGTTCCTTTGCCGTCTGAGACGCCTGCCGCCGGTTCGCGGGCTTCGATTCGCCGTCATTTGATCGCCGGCGTCTTGATCGTGCTGCTGCTCGGCGTCGGCGTCGGCGGCTGGGCGGCGACGGTTCAGATTTCCGGCGCCTTGATCGCGCAAGGCTCGGTCGTCGTCGATCAGAATGTGCAGAAGGTCCAGCACCCGACCGGCGGCATTGTCGGCGAATTGCGCGTCCGTGACGGCGACCGCGTCAAGGCCGGCGATATTCTGGTGCGTCTCGACGAAACCGTCATGCGCGCCAATTTGGCTATCATTACCAAAGGCCTCAACGAGTTGATGGCGCGCAAGGCGCGGTTGGAGGCCGAGCGCGACGGGGCTGAGACGATCGCGTTCCCACCCGCGCTTCTGGCGCGTGCCGACGATCTCGATGCGGTGTCCGCGGTGCGCAGTGAGACGAGGCTGTTTGAACTGCGCCGTACCGAGCGAACCGGCCAGAAAGCCCAGTTGCAGCAACGTATGGCGCAATTGAGAGAGGAGATCGGCGGGATCGAGGCGCAGCAGGTCGCCAAATCGCATGAAATGACCTTGATCGACCGCGAACTCAGCGGCGTGCGCGATCTGTACGCCAAGAACCTCGTCCAGTTGAGCCGCCTGACCCAGCTTGAGCGCGAAGCGGCGCGGCTGGGGGGCGAACGCGCGCAACTTGTCGCGGCGGCGGCGCAGTCGAAGGGCAGGATCGCCGAGATCGGCCTTCAGATCATCCAGATCGATCAGAACCTCAGCAGCGAAGTCGCCAAGGAATTGCGCGACATCGACGGCAAGCTCGGTGAATTCGTCGAACGGAAGGTGACGGCCGAAGATCAATTGCGCCGCACCGACATTCGCGCGCCGCAGACGGGCGCCGTGTTCCAGTCGGCGGTTCACACCGTCGGTGGCGTTATCAGCGCCGGCGATCCGATCATGTTGATCGTGCCCGAAGCCGACAAACTGCAAGTCGAAGCCAAGGTCAACCCGCAGGACATCGACCAGTTGAAAATCGGGCAGACCGCGATGCTGCGCTTTTCCGCGTTCAACAGCCACACCACGCCGGAAATCGAGGGCAACGTGACGCGGGTGTCGGCCGATACATCGACCGACCAGCGCACCGGCCAGAGCTATTATACAATCCGCATCGGCCTGCCGCCGGAGAAGGTCGCCCAACTTGGCGATGTCAGGATTCTGCCGGGAATGCCCGTGGAGGCCTTCGTGCAGACCGGCGATCGCACTCTTATTTCTTATCTGATGAAACCCCTGAGCGACCAGTTCATGCGGGCGTTCCGTGAAAGGTAACCGGCTCGTCCGTCTTGCCCAAGCTTTCGGCCTCGGACGGCTGATCTGTTTGGTTTTGCTTGCCGCGTTGGTCGCGTTGCGTATCGGCAATCCGGCGCCGCTGGAGTCGTTGCGGGTGCGCACCTTCGACTTCTACCAGACCGTCAAGCCGCGCCAGGCCACGGTACAGCCGGCCGTCATTGTCGACATCGACGAGGCCAGCCTGAAAGCTTTCGGCCAATGGCCATGGCCGCGTACATTGCTGGCCGATCTGGTTGCCAAGCTGACCAAGCTCGGCAGCGCGGTGGTCGCCTTCGACGTCATTTTCGCCGAGCCGGATCGCATGTCGCCGGCCATCGCCGCCGAGAGCTTCCGCAATCTCGATGCGGAAACGCGCGCGCAATTGCTGAAGCTGCCGAGCAACGACGACGTGCTGGCCGATGCCATGCGGCGCACGCGCGTGGTGCTCGGCGAATCCGGCCATCATCTGGTGGTCCCCGCGGAGGGGCCCCGGCCGCCGTCGGCGGGCTTTGCCATGATGGGGCCGGACCCGCGCCGATTTCTCATCAGCTTTCCCGGCGTCATCAACAATGTCGCGCCGCTGGAAAAGGCGGCGGCGGGGCGCGGCCTGCTGACGATCCAGTCCGAACCCGACGGCATCGTTCGCCGCGTGCCGATGGTGATGACGGCGCAGGACATCCTGATGCCGGCGCTCAGCCTTGAAATGCTGCGCGTCGTCACCGGCGCCGGCGCCATTCGCGTCAAGACCGATACTGCGGGAGTCGCCAGCGTCGCCATTCCCGGGCTCGAACTGCCGACCGACCGCAATGCCCAATTGTGGGTTTATTTTGCGCCGTCCAACGCCAGCCGTTACGTCTCGGCCAAGGATGTGCTCGAGGATCGCGTGCCGCCAGGGCGCATTGGCCGCAAGCTGGTGCTCGTCGGCACGTCGGCGGTCGGCTTACGCGACATCAAAGCGACGCCGATCGATCCGGCGATGTCCGGCGTCGAGGTGCACGCGCAGGTTCTGGAAAACGTCCTGACCAAGTCGATGCTGGTTTACCCGAACTACGCCATCGGCGCCGAACTTGTCGCCACGATTTTGTTCGGTCTGGTCATCATCGCCATCGGCCCCATCCTCGGCGCGTCGATGATGCTGGCGCTCGGCGCGGTCGTCACCGCAGGGCTCGCCGCCGGATCGTGGTATCTCTTCGCCCAGCACCGGCTCTTGATCGACGCCACTTTTCCTTTGTTGGCGACATTCCTGATTTACCTGACGCTGATCTTCATCAACTACTTTCGCGAACAGTTGCAACGCCGCCGCATCCGCTCGGCCTTCGGCCAGTATTTGTCTCCCTCGCTGGTCGACAAGCTGGCGCACAGCCATGAGGCGCTCACTCTTGGCGGCGAAGACCGCAACATGACCATCCTGTTCAGTGACGTGCGCGGCTTCACCACCATTTCGGAAATCTACAAGGACGATCCGCAAGGCCTGACGACCTTGATGAATAATTTTCTGACGCCGATGACCAATGCGATCATCGACCACAACGGCACCATCGATAAATATATCGGCGACGCCATCATGGCCTTCTGGAATGCGCCGCTGCATGACCCCTTGCACGAGGTCAATGCCTGCAACGCGGCGCTGGAAATGCTCACCCGCGTCGATGCCATCAACGTCAAGCGGGAGAAGGAGGCGGCTGAAGCCGGCCAGCGCTTCATCCCGCTCAAGATCGGCGTCGGCCTGAACAGCGGGCGCTGCGTCGTCGGCAATATGGGATCGGACCTGCGCTTTAATTATTCCGTGCTCGGCGATTGCGTCAATCTCGCCTCACGGCTGGAAGGGCAGACCAAATCCTATGACGTGCCGATCATTATCGGCTCGAAAACGGCGCAGGCGGTCGGCGATAAATTCGCGTTGCTCGAACTGGACTACATCACGGTGAAGGGCAAAACCGAGCCGGAGAAAATCTACACCGTGCTCGGCCGGGCCGACGTCGCCAACAGCGAGCGCTTCCGGCATATGCACGCACTTTTCAACGAGATGCTGGCGCTGTATCGGCGTCAGGATTTCGCCGCCGCCGGCGAGGCGATCGTGCGCTGCCGCGCCGCCGGCGAGGGCTTCGGCCTCAGCCGCCTGTTCGACATCTATTCGCTGCGTATCGGCAGCTTCCAGAAGGATGCGCCGCCGAGCGACTGGAACGGCGTCTTCGCTTTGGAAACGAAGTAGCGCTGCTTTCCCTGCCGGCCAAGGCTGGGCTAGTATCCAGCAACGCGCCGCTGCCGGGGCGAAACGCGGGTAGGGGAAATCATGACCAATGCGATGCGGCTGCCGGCCGACGGCGTCTTCCTGGGCCGGGTTCGGATGCCAGGCGTGGCTCATCCCCTTGTCGTCACCGTTCGGGACAACGCCCTTGTCGACATCACCGCCCGATCGGGCGCGACGGTGAGCGATATCTGCGACCTGGCCGATCCGGCCGGCTATGTGCGGCAGGCGGCTGGAAAGCCGGTTGCAACGCTCGACGCGATTGCTGCCGACAGCCTGGACCTCAGGCGTGACGTATCGAAACCGGTGCTACTGTCGCCGGTCGACCTGCAAGCGGTGAAAGCGTCTGGCGTGACCTTTGTGGTCAGTCTGCTGGAGCGCGTCATCGAGGAGCAGGCGCGCGGTTCGGCCGACAAGGCGAACGCCATCCGCGAAGACATCGCGCAGCTCATCGGCCATGACCTGTCAAAGCTCAAGCCCGGTTCGCCGGAAGCGATGGCCATCAAGGCCAAACTGATGGCGCGCGGCGCCTGGTCGCAATATCTCGAAGTCGGCATCGGACCGGACGCCGAAATCTTCACCAAGTGTCAGCCGATGTCGTCCGTCGGTTTCGGCGCCGATGTCGGTCTGTTGCCGATTTCGACCTGGAACAATCCGGAGCCGGAAATCGCGCTGTTGGCGTCGAGCAAAGGCCGCATTGTCGGCGCCACTCTCGGCAACGACGTGAACTTGCGCGACGTCGAAGGACGCTCGGCCTTGCTGCTCGGCAAGGCCAAGGACAACAATGCGTCGGCGTCGCTTGGGCCTTTCGTTCGCTTGTTCGATGCCGGTTTTTCCATCGCCGACATCAAGAAGGCAAATGTTCATCTCACCGTGGAAGGCAAAGACGGCTATTCGCTCGAAGGTTCGAGTTCGATGGCCGAGATCAGCCGATCGCCGGAAGAATTGATCGCCGCCGCGATGGGCGACCATCATCAATATCCCGACGGCATCGTGCTTTATCTCGGCACCATGTTCGTGCCGTCGAAGGATCGCGGCGAGGCCGGCAAGGGCTTCACGCACGCGGTCGACGACCTTGTCACGATCTCGACCGAAAAGCTCGGCGCCTTGATCAACCGGGTGCGGCTGTCGCCCGACTGTCCGCCTTGGCGATATGGCACGCGCGCCTTGATGAAAGACCTCGCCGCCGCCGGCCTCATTTGACCCGGATCAGCGGCCCTTCCATTGCGGCGGCCGCTTGTCGACGAAAGCATGCACGCCTTCGCGGAAATCCTCGCTGCCGTAAGCGGCGCGCACCAGGTCGTCGCCGTTCGGAATGCCGGCATGCTGCAAGCGGCGGATTGCTTCCTTGGTGACGCGCATGGTGACCGGCGCATTGCCCTTGAGCCGTTCGCAAATGGCGGCGACTCGTTCGTCGAGCGCGGCAGGCTCGGCGATTTCCATTAGGAAGCCGGCGGCCAGCGCATCCTCGGCCGGGACGTTCTCGGCCATCAGCATCATGCGCTTGGTGCGCGCCGCGCCGAGCGCCGTGACCAGCCGCGCGTAATTGGCGACCGACAGGCAATTGCCCAAGGTGCGCGCGATCGGCACGCCGAATTTCGTGCCGGGCGTGGCAATGCGCAGATCGCAGCAGGCGGCGATGGCTAGCCCGCCGCCGATGGCCCAGCCTTCGACGACGGCCAAAGTCGGCATTGGCAGCGCTTCCAGCGCCCCCAGATAGTTTTCCATCGTCACTTCATAGGCAATGCCGTCTTCGCCGCTCTTGAATTCCTTGAACTGGGCGATGTCGGTGCCCGCGATGAAGGCCTTGCCGCCAACGCCGCGCAGCACGGCGACACGCACGCTGTCGTCGCGGCTCAGTTCGACGCAGGCAACGTGCAGGCCTTCATACATCTGCCAGGTCATCGCGTTGCGAGCCTGCGGCCGGTCGAACAGGATAGTCGCCACGCCGCCATCACGCAGCACCCGCACTTCACCGTCGCTCATGGGACTTCGCTCCATCGGCTCGCTTGCGGGCCATGATCGGCCGCACGCTTCTTTGCATTGTAGACCTGAAGCGCTAGCTGCGGACAACCCATTTCATGACGTGAATTCCCGCCATGCATAATTCGCCGGTAGACTTGATCACTTCGATTTTCGAGCGGCTGCGCGCCGCCGCCGGATCGATCTCCTCGACCGTATAGCGTGCCGTCAGCGTGTCGCCGATGAACACCGGCGCCAGAAACCTGATCTTGTCGTAGCCGAGCGAAACCGACACCGCCTTGGCGCCGCGTTCGGCCGAGCGCTTCGACATGGTCGACGCGCAGGACGACAGCAGGCCGAGTACCAGCCCGCCATGGGCGATGCGCTTGCCGAACGGTGATTTGGCCGCATAGTCCTCATTGACGTGGATCGGATCGAAGTCGGCCGATATGGCCGAGAACATCGCCAGATCGGTCTCGGTGATCGTCTTGGTGAACTCGGCGGTTTCGCCGACTTTGAGGTGGCACTCAAACATCGGACTTCCCCGGAATGAGGTAGTCGGCGATCATCGCCGCCTGCGCCTGGTACATCTGGATGCCGGTGGAAATCTTGCAGCCGCAGGCCTTGGCGTGGGCGAGCAAAGGCGTGATTTCGGGCTTGGTGATGACATCGGCGACGACAACCTTCGGATCGAGTCTGCCGAACGGCGCCGGCATGCCGTCACCTTCGCCCATGCCGCAGGGCGTGGCATTGACGATGAGGTCGTGCCCTTCGGCCACCGCCGCGCCGACCGTGATTTTGCAGCCTGTATGCGCCTTGCCGAAGCGGGTCGCCACCTCATTAGCCTTGGCCGTGTCGAGATCGAATATCGTGATGGAAGCAGCGCCGGCCTCGGCAATGGAATCGATAATGGCGCTGCCGGCGCCGCCGGTGCCGATCACAAGCGCGCGCTTGCCCTTGAAGTCGAAGCCGAGATTGTTGCGCAAGGCATTGGTGCAGCCAACGCCGTCGAGCATGTCGCCGACCCAGTTGTCGCCCTCGCGGCGCACGATATTGACCGCGCCAATGCGCTGCACGCGCGGCGACGGTTTGTTGACGTGCCTCAAAACCCGCAGCTTGTAGGGCACGGTGACGATATAGCCCGCGCAGTTTTGCGTTGCCTTGAGGCCCTGCATCACCGCGTCGAAATCGGCCGGCTTGACGTGCCAGGGAATGCACAAAGCGTTCTGCCCCTTGGCGCTGAATTCGCTGCTGATGCCGGCGGGCGATTTCACCTGGCCGATCGGATCGCCGAGGACCGGGAACAGCTTGGTGTTGCCATCGACGGACAGCGGCTTATGAGGAGCGTTGCTCATTGGGCGGCCTTCGGCAGTTCGAGACGGGGAGAGCGGGGCGGTTGCCGGCGCGCATGCAGTTCGGTGCCGAGCTTGAGGCGTTCCGGCTTGAACAGCCGCGCGTCCATCGTTTTTAGGTCGGGCGCGATCTTCGGTGCGAAAGCCATTTTGGCGACGACATCACGCTGCACGTCGATGCCGGGCGCGATCTCGATCAGCTCGACGCCGTCCGCGCCAAGCCTGAACACAGCGCGCTCGGTGATGTACAAAACGCGCTGGCCGCGCTCGCGGCCATAGGTGCCGCTGTAGGTGATCTGCTCGACCGCCTTGACGAATTTCTGGCCGTCGCCGTCCTTCTCGATTTTCATCTTGCCGTCCGGCCAGGAGAACGCCGACTTGCCGGCGGTGAAGGTGCCGCTGTAAATCACCGACTTGGCGTTCTGGCTGATATTGATGAAGCCGCCGGGCCCGACAATGCGGCCGCCGAAGCGGCTGACATTGACATGGCCCTGTTCGTCGATTTCGGCGAATGACAAGAAGGCGAGATCGAGTCCCCCGCCGTCATAGAAATCAAATTGATAGGGCTGGTCGATCATCGCCGCGTAATTGCGCGAGGCGCCGGCTTCGCCGCCGGAGGCGGGCGCGCCGCCGACCATGCCCTGTTCGTTCGTCAGGCAAATGTCGTCGAGCACGCCTTCTTCCGCCGCGACATTGGCAATGCCGGTCGAAATGCCGGAGCCGAGATTGCAGATCGCGCCCGGAAACAGCTCAAGCGCCGCGCGCCGCGCGATGATCTTGCGGGCGTCGAGCGGCAGCACCGGAATATCGGACAGCGGGATTTTCAGTTCACCGGCGTAAGACGGGCTGTAGTAAGTCTCATAGGTCTGGCTCTGCTTCGGATCGACAACGACAAAGTCGACCAGGATGCCGGGGATCTTGACCTGCTTGGCGGGCAGGGTGCCGCGCCGCGCCATGCGCTTGACCTGGACGATGACGATGCCGCCGCAGCGCCGCGTTGCCTGCGCTTCCGACATCATTTCGAGGAACACGGCTTCCTCTTCCATCGTCACGTTGCCGTCTTCGTCGGCGGTGGTGCCGCGCAGGAAGCAGACGTCGAATTTGTAAGGCTTGAAGAACAGGTAATCCTCGCCGCGAAATTGAACGAGTTCGACGAGGTCTTCCTTGGCCGACTTGCTTTGACGGCCGCCTTCATGGCGCGGATCGACGAAAGAGTGCAGGCCGGTCTTGGTGAGAAGCCCGGCGCGGCCCGACGCGATCTCACGCATCAGCTGCGACAGCGCGCCTTGCGGCAGCGTATAGCCTTCGATCTTGTCGGCAATTGCCATGTCGGAAATCAGTGGCGAGTTGACGAAGGTGCCAGACACCACGCGCTTCAAAAGGCCCTCGCGCGCCAGATGGCCGGCGCCAAGTCCTTTGCCGTCGCCAAGCCCGACCGGATGGATGGCGGTGATGGCGCGCGGCTCGCTCTCGGCGTCGTACCGTCGGCCGAGCGCGGCCAAAAGCGCCTCGGGCACGGCATGGCCGCCGCCGGAGCCGCCGATCAACAAGGTATCGCCGGTCTTTACAAGCTGAACGGCTTCGTCCGCTGTCAGGCGTCGCATCGCGTCCTCCTGCTTGGGAAGTTCGTTCGGGCGGCCTCCCAGAAAGCCTTATTTTACGTCATTTAGATCGTTCTAAATTTCTGATGACGCCAAGTCAAACACAAACTATGATGGCTGCAAAGGCAGAATTAAACCCCGGGTGGAACGCTACAATGGATACGCTTGAGGCCGACGGCGGCGCACAAAGCCGCCATGATATGATGCGCGACACGGCGCGCCAGTTCGCCGACCGCGAAATCCGCGGTATCGCCGCCGAACTCGACGAAACCGAACGCTTTCCGTCCGAACTTTACAAGAAGATGGCGCAACTCGGCATGTTCGGCATCACCGTGCCGGACGAGCTGGGCGGGGCAGGGGCCGATGCCGTCTCCTATGCCCATGTCATGGAGGAATTGTCGCGCGGCTACTCGTCGGTCGCCGATCAATGTGGTCTCGTCGAACTGGTCGGCACGTTGCTGTCGACCCACGGCACGCCGGAACAGCAGGCGACCTATCTGCGTCCGCTGCTCTCAGCCGACCGGCGCTGCGCCTATGCCATCACCGAGGCGGAAGCCGGCTCCGACGTGTCCGGCATCAAGACGACGGCGACCGAAACCGCCGATGGCTGGCGTCTCAATGGCGGCAAGCTGTGGATTCACAATGCGCCGGTTGCCGACTTCGCCGTTGTGCTGGCGCGCACCGCGCCGGATCTCGGCAAGCGCGGCATGAGTATCTTCATCGTCGACCGCGACCGCGCCGGTTACAAGATCGGCCGGCAAGAACACAAAATGGGCCAGCGCGCGTCACAGGTCGGCGCGCTGCATTTCGATAATATCGAGCTGCCGAAAGAGGCGCTGCTCGGGCCGCTGAACCGCGGCTTCCACATGATGATGAGCGTGCTCGACAAGGGCCGCGTCGGCATTTCCGCGCTCGCCGTCGGCATCTTGCAGGCCGCGCTCGATGCGTCGGTGAAGCAGGCGAAAGACCGCAAGCAGTTCGGCCAGCCGATTGCCGATTTCCAGGCGGTGCAGTGGATGATCGCCGACATGGCCAAGGACGTGCACGCGGCGCGGCTGATGACGTTGCACGCCGCGGCGCAACTCGACAGCGGCGCCCGCGCCACCACCGCCTGTTCGATGGCGAAGTGTTTTGCTTCAGACGCCGCCGTGCTGCACGCCGCCAACGCGGTGCAGGTGCATGGCGGCATGGGCTATATTCGCGGCATGGAAGTCGAACGGTTGTATCGCGACGCCAAGATCACGCAGATCTATGAAGGCACCAACCAAATCCAGCGCATGCTGATCGCGCGTGAGGTCCTCGCATGACCAAACGTCCGCGCGTCTTCATCACCGGCGGGCGGCGCGGCATTGGCCGCGGCATCGCCTATGGCTTTGCCGAAGCGGGCTACGACGTTGTCATCAACGATATCGTCGAGGACGAGGCAGCGGCGGAAACTTTGGCCGGCCTGCGTGAGCGCGGCGCGGGGGCGGCTTTCGTCGTCGGCAACATCGCCGACCTCGACAAGCTTCCGGCGCTGGCCCACGAAGCCTTCGCCGCTTTCGGTGGGCTCGAATGCCTGGTCAACAATGCCGGCATTTCGGTGAAGAAGCGCGGCGATCTTCTCGATGTGACGCCGGAAAGTTATAATGAATTGATGGACGTCAACCTGCGCGGGCCGTTCTTTCTGACGCAGGAAGTGGCGCGCCGCATGCTGGCGGCACCGGCAAGCGAACATCCGCGGTCTATCGTCAGCCTGTCATCGATGAATGCCTTTATTACCGCGCCGGAGCGGGCGGAATACTGCCTGTCGAAAACCGGCGTGTCGGTGATGACGAAGCTCTATGCGCTGCGTCTCGCGGAATCCGGCATCGGCGTGTTCGAGATCCGTCCCGGCATCATCCGCACGGACATGACCGCCGTGGTCAAGGAGCGTTACGATAAGCTGATCGGCGAAGGCATCTCGCCGATCCGTCGATGGGGCGAGCCGCGCGACATCGCCCGCGTCGCAGTGCAACTGGCGAGCGGCGATTTTCATTTCAGCACCGGCGACGCCTTCCACGTCGACGGCGGTATGCATATTCATCGTTTGTGAGGTTTTCGCATGATCCCGCTCGAGGCGCGAACCACCAGCTTCGGCTCGAGCTCGACTTCGCGGCGTCTGGCGCCATGATCGGCAATCCGGTGCATCAACATCTCCGCCGCCAACTTTCCCATCTCCAGGGTATCGATGGCGATGCTGGACAGCGCTGGATTCCACAAGGCCGCTTCGCTGACATCGTCGCAGCCCACCACCGCGAAGTCGTCACCCGGTTCGATGCCGATTTGCCGCAAGCCGAGCATGACGCCGAAGGCCACCAGGTCGTTGTAGCAGGCCGCCGCTGTCGGCGGATTTTTGGCCGTGAGCAGCGCCTTGATGGCGGCGGCGCCGTTTTCCCGCGTCGCCGTGGCGGACACCATCAATTCCTCATCGAGGGCGATGCCATGCGCTTTCATCGCATCGGTGTAGCCCTTGCGGCGTTCAAACCCGGTAGAGGTCAGATCGTTGCCGCCGATCATGGCGATGCGGCGATGGCCGAGCGAAATCAGGTGCTCGGTGGCGAGAAAAGTGCCGCGCCGGTTGTCGCTGCCGGCGAAGTCGAGGGAAACGCCGCGTACATAACGCGACACCTGGACGCAAGGCATGTCGAACTTGATCAGCCGCTGCATCGATTTGGCCGTGGTGCCGGCGGCCGGACAGATGATCAGGCCATCGGCATTATATTCGCGCATCGTGTCGATGAACTGGTCCTGGCGTGCCGGGTCTTCCGCCGAATTGGACAGGAACACCGAATAGCCGATGGCGTTGAAGGCGCGCTCGATGGCCGCCGTCAGTTCGGCGAAGTAGGGATTGGCCAGTTCGTTGATGGCGACGCCGACGGTGTGGGTGCGCTGGGTGCGCAGGCTGGCCGCGCCGCGATTGTAGACGTAGCCAAGCGTCTCGATCGAGGCCAGCACGCGCTCGCGCGTCGCTTGCGCCACCAGCGGGCTCTTGCGCAGCACCAGCGACACGGTGGCCGGCGACACGTCGGCATGCGCGGCGAGATCGCGCAAGGTCAGCCGGCCGTTTTTGCGTTTGACCGCTTTGCTCATGAGGAGAGTCTGCCATGACCGGGGAAATCAACTACACCGTGAACGACTATGTCGCGGAGATAGTGCTCAATCGCCCGCAGAAGCACAATGCCATTACGCCGCCGATGGCGGCAAGCTTGCAGGAGGCGTGCCTCGCCGCCGATCGGGACGATACCGTACGTGTCGTTCTGGTGCGCGGCGCCGGCGAGCGCGCCTTCTCGTCGGGCAGCGATCTCAATTCACTGGCGGAATATGCCAGCACCTGGGCGTTCCGCAACCGGGTCATCTATGAGAATACGATTCGCAACATCAAGAAGCCGGTCATCGCCGCGCTGAAAGGCTGGGTGCTGGGCGGCGGCGCCGAGATGGCGCTCGCCGCCGATATTCGCGTGGCCGGGCGCAGCGTCAAGTTCGGCTTTCCCGAAGTCACGCGCGGCTGGGTTGGCGGCGGCGGCGCCTCGCAAATGCTGCCGCGTCTGGTCGGTTACGGGCAGGCCATGAAATTGCTGCTGACCGGCGAGCCGGTCGCCGCCGACGAAGTATTCCGTCTCGGCCTTGTTGAATATCTGGTCGATGACGGCGAGGTCGAAACGACGGCGCGCAGCCTGTGCACCAAGATCGCCGGCTACAGCCCGGTGGCGGCGCAGGCGGTCAAGGCGGCGGCGCGCATGGCGCTGTCGTCCAGTCTCGATGCCGGCCTGCGCTACGAGAACGAGATGAACACTTTGTGCTTCTCGGCCGGCGATCATCTCGAGGGCATCAAGGCCTTCAGCGAAGGCCGCAGCGCGGAGTTCAAGCGCTAGCGGATCGCAAAGCCGGGCTAGAAATACGCCGCAATTGGCCTTATTGATGGGCTCTGCGAATCCGAAGAGCGGACCCAAGAATTGCGCATGAGAAGCCAACGATGAGCGAACGCCCGGCGGCAAGCGGCGAAGCCGATCTTGTGTCGCGCGTGCGCCAGGCGGCACGGCAGGAGCAGTTCCTCGACGTCGTGTCGGCGGATGAAGCGCGCGCGCGTTTTGAAAGTCATCTCGATCTGTCGCCGCTCGGCGCCGAGACCGTGACGCTCGCCGACGCGCTGTCCCGCGTGCTGGCGCACGACATCGTCGCGGCGGTCGATGCGCCGTCGTTCGATCGCTCGAATGTCGATGGCTTCGCCGTGCGCGCGGCCGATACAATCGGCGCCAACAATGCCGCGCCGAAAATCCTGCGGCTTAACGCCGAAGTGATAGCCTGTGGTTACAGCCCGGTGCTTGAAGTCGTATCCGGCAGCGCCACCACCATCGCCACCGGCGGCGTCATTCCGCGCGGGGCCGATGCCGTTGTTATGGTCGAGCAGACCGAATTGATCGACGAAGGCGAGCCACGCATCGAACTGGCGCGCGCCGCCGCGCCCGGGCAATTCATTTCCTACGCCGGTTCCGACATTGCGCGCGGCGAAATGCTGCTGCGCCGCGGCGCGCGCATCGGCTCGCGTGAAATCGGCATGCTGGCGGCGTGCGGATTGAGTCACGTCGATGTCGTGCGCAAGCCCAAAGTCGCCGTTCTTTCAACGGGCGACGAACTGGTGGCGCTCGGCGAACCGCTCAAGCCCGCCGGCATCTATGACAGCAATGGCGCGATCATCGCCGCCGCTGTGGTCGAGGCCGGCGGCGAAGCCTTGCCGATGGGATCGGTCGCCGACGATGCGGCCGCGCTGGAAAAAGCCGTGCGCGCGGCGCTGGCGCAAAGCGACATGGTCGTGCTGTCGGCCGGCACCTCCAAGGGCGCCGGCGATCTGTCGCAGGCTGTTGTCGCCCAACTTGGCGCGCCCGGCATCCTTGTGCACGGCGTTGCGCTTAAGCCCGGCAAGCCGTTGTGCCTTGCCGTCATCGGCAAGACGCCGGTCGCGGTGCTGCCTGGCTTTCCCACCTCGGCGATCTTCACCTTTCATGCATTCGTGGCGCCAGTCATTCGCGCGCTCGCAGGATTACCGCCGGAGGCGGCGCGCACCGTCGAGGCTCGCGTGCCGGTGCGCGTCGCGTCCGAACTCGGCCGTAAGGAATTCGTGCTGGTGTCGCTGATCGACGGCGATGATGGCCCGGTTGCATTCCCGACCGGCAAGGGCTCCGGCTCGGTCACCAGTTTCTCGCAGGCCGATGGCTTTATCGAGATCGCCGCGCTCGCCAGTTCGCTCGATGCCGGCACCGTCGCGCAGGTAACCTTGATCGGCAGCGCGGCGACAGCGCCCGATCTGGTAATCATGGGTAGCCATGACGTCGCGCTCGATGTCGTGGTCGGCGCGCTCGCCGCGCGCGGCTTCTCGGCGCGCACTCTGGCGGTCGGCAGTCTCGGCGGTGTCGCGGCGGCGAGCCGCGGCGAATGCGACATCGCGCCGGTGCATCTCATCGATCCGGTGAGCGGCGATTACAACAAGCATCTGGTGACGCCGGCGCTGTCGCTGGTTCGCGGCTGGAAGCGCATGCAGGGCGTTCTGTTTCGCGCGGGAGATACGCGCTTTGAAGGCAAAAGCGCGGTCGAGGCGATCACGGCTGCACTGGCGGACGCTTCGGCCTTGATGGTCAACCGCAATGCCGGTGCTGGGACGCGCGTGCTGATCGATACACTGCTGCGCGGCGCGCGGCCGCCCGGTTACGCCAATCAGCCGAAGTCGCACAACGCAGTGGCGGCGGCGATCGCGCAAGGCCGTGCCGACTGGGGCGTCGCCATCGAGCCGGTGGCGAAACTCTATGGCCTGAGTTTTCTGCCCGTCGCGCCGGAGCATTACGACTTCCTTGTTGTTGAAAGTCGGCGTTCGCGCCCGGCGGTGCGCGCTTTTCTCGACGCGCTGCGTGACGAGAGGGCGCGCGCGGGCATTCGCGCGCTCGGCATGGTGCCGGCCGATGGTTGACGCGCTTGCGCGGCGTCGGCCACACTACGTCTCCCGACAATTCGGAGAACAATCATGCTTGGCGTTCAGGAGTTGGTGCGGGCGCGCGAGACGCTGTATTCGGCGGTGTTCTCCGACGTGCTCGATAGCCTCGGCCACATGCATCAGGCGATGGGGCCGACCATTCGTCCGCTCGACGACACGGTCGTTCTCATCGGAAGGGCGCGCACCGGCGCCTATATGGCGGTCTGCGATCCGGGCGCGGACAATGAAAATCCTTACGAACTCGAAATCAAACTGATCGACGACATCAAGCCCGGTGAAATTCCGATCCTCGGTTGCGCCGGCAATCTGCGCATCGCGCCGTGGGGCGAGCTTCTGACCACAGCCACCAAAATGCGCGGCGGCGTCGGCTGCGTTACCGACGGTCTGTGCCGCGACGTGCGCATCATCCGCGAACTGAATTTCCCCGTGTTCTGCGGCGGCATCGGTCCACTGGATTCGCGCGGTCGCGGCAAGATGCTTGAAATCGACCGGCCGATCGAATGCGGCGGCGTGAAAATCCGCTCCGGCGACATCGTCTTTGGCGATGTCGATGGCGTCGTCGTCATTCCGCGGGAGATCGAGGAGGAGGTGTTCGCCGCCGCCTTCAAGAAAGTCGATGGCGAGAACCGCTCGCGCGCCGAGCTTCTCAATGGCCGGCTTCTGGCCGACGTCTATGCCACTTACGGCATTCTCTAAAGCCTTTCGAGCGGGCAATGGAACGGCCCGGTTGCGGGGCACAGGCGTCGGAACGCAGGGCTGGACATCATGCCGCACTTCACCATCGAGCATTCCGCCAACCTGAATGCCGCGAGCGACGTGCAGGGACTGTGCGATGTCATCCACGCCGCCGCGCTCGCCACCGGATTTTTTGAGCTCGGCGCCATCCGGGTCCGCGCCATCGCTTGCGAACGCTATGCAGTCGCCGACAGGCTGCCGGAAAACGCATTTGCGCACATCACGTTGCGGCTCGGGCGCGGGCGCAGCGCCGCTGACAGGAAAGCGATCGGCGAAGCGATCTTTGCCGCTGCCGACCGCCATTTCGCGCCTTTGCTGGCCAAGCCGCATTTCGCGCTGTCTTTCGAGATCGTCGAGATCGATGGCGATATGAGCTGGAAGAAAAATGCCATTCATCCGCGCACGCGCGCGCTTGAACGGAAGTAACGCAACCGAGCTTGTTCGTCCAAGGACGCAAAGTCATGCCCGTTCCCGCACCCAATCTCGACCCGCCCTTCAATATCGTCCGCTTGAGCCATGTCGAACTGACGGTGACCGACCTCGCCAGAAGCCGGGCCTTTTACGTCGATACGCTCGGCTTGCAGGTGACGCACGAAGGCAAAGACGAAATTCATCTGCGCGCGCTCGAGGAGCGCGGCCATCATTGCATTATCTTGCGCCAAAGCAAGGAAGCGCGGGCAGGGCATCTCGGTTTCAAGCTTTTCAGCGAAGACGATCTGGACAAGGCCGCGCAGTTCTTCAACGGGAATAAGCTGCCGGTCGAATGGGTCCAACGTCCGTTCCAGTCGCGCACCTTGCGCACCTGCGATGTGCAGGGCGTGCCGCTCGAGTTCTACGCCCATATGGATCGCTTGCCGCCGATCCACCAGAAATATGCGCTGTACAAAGGCGTCAAGCCGCTGCGCATCGATCATTTCAATTGCTTCTCGCCGGACGTCGATGAGGCGGTGGCCTTCTACAACGAGATCGGCTTCCGGGTCACCGAATACACCGAAGACGAAGTCAGCCACCGCCTGTGGGCGGCCTGGACGCACCGCAAGGGCGGCGTCCACGACATCGCCTTCACCAATGGACGCGGCCCGCGGCTGCATCATGTCGCTTTCTGGGTGCCGCATCCGATCGCCATCATCGACCTGCTCGATCTGATGGCGACGACCGGCTACCTCCATAACATCGAGCGCGGCCCGGGCCGCCACGGCATCTCCAACGCCTTCTTTCTGTATTTGCGCGATCCCGATGGTCATCGCATTGAAATCTATTGCTCGGATTACCAGACCGTCGATCCTGACCTTGAGCCGATCAAATGGGACCTCAAGGACCCGCAGCGCCAGACTTTGTGGGGCGCGCCGGCGCCAAAGTCGTGGTTCGAAGAGGGCAGCCTGTTCCAGGGGCTCGACGTCAAGGAGCCGACGCTGGCCGGCCAGCCGATTGTCGCGCCGTAAGCGCAAGCGCGGCCCGACGCGCGGCATTCATTGGCGCGGAATACGGCGGTTCCGTCGGGCAATTGTCATTTCCTGACTGCTGCCCTATGACTCGCGCTTTCCTGATTAGGCGTCCCCATCGGCGCTCCATCGCAACAGTCGGACCGTCGGCGGAACCATCGTGCAAGCCCAATCATCGCGCCGCGCGATCCTTGCCATCTCGCTCAGCATGGCCGCTTACGTGGTTGGCGATGTCGTGCTCAAGCTGCTCGGCCGCGGCTTCCCGGCGACTGAGCTGATCTTCTGGCGCAGCGTCATCATCGCGGTTTCGCTCGGCGTCGTCCTTGTCTGGACGCGGCCACGGACGTTGCCGACGAACATGATGTCCGGCGCCGTGCTGGCGCGGTGCGTGTTCGACTGCATCAATATTCTGGCGTTCACCACCGCCGTCATGCACATGCAGCTCGCCGAGCTTTACGCGATCCTTCAGATATCGCCGTTTCTGATGACGATCATCGCGGTGGTCGTTTTCAAGGAGCAGGTCGGCTGGCGGCGCTGGAGCGTGATCGTGATCGGTTTTTGCGGCGTGCTGCTCATCATCAAGCCAGATGCCGGCGGCCTGAACCCCTGGGCGCTGCTCGGTGTGTTGGCGGCGTTCGGCGCCGCATGCCGGGAGACCGTGACGCGAAAGATCGATCCGGGCGTGTCAACGCTTAAAGTCGCGTTCCTGTCGGCGCTGGTGACGGCCATCGGAACCTTCGCGGTCGGGCTTAACGACCCTTGGCCGCCGATGAGTTATCAGGAGATCATGTTGCTGCTCATCCAGGCCGTGTCGTGGTTGATCGGCACATTTCTTCTGGTCCATGCCTGCCGCACGGCGCCGTTGTCGCTGGTTGCTTCGTTTCGCTACACCTTGCTGGTCTGGGGCGCTATCGCCGGCTTTCTGGTGTTCGGTGAATTGCCGGACCTGCTCGCCGCTTGCGGCGCGATAATCATCGTGTTGTGCGGCCTGTATCTGTTTTACCGCGAGGAGGTGCGCAATCGCGCTATCGCATCCAAGGTGACGTCGGTGACCTGATACGGCAGGCGCGCAATCCACCAGGCCCGTTGCCGGGGTTGAATGCGGGAGTTGGTCATGGTGCGGATGCGTCGCGCCGGCTGTCGCGATCGAAGCGAATGCCGAGCGTCTTGATTCTTGATGCCAGCGTGGTCGGCTTGACGTCGAGCAATTCGGCCGCGCCGCCCTGGCCGAAGATCTTGCCGCCGGTCGCTTCCAGGGCTGCCATTATATTGACGCGGTCGCGCTCGCGCCGGTCATCGTCGGTCAGGATCGATTGTTTGCCTGCCGCAGGCGTCGTGCGTTTGCCGGCATAGGCGCCGGACGCCAGATCGGGCAGGTCGATGCGCACGCGGCCCTGCCGCGCGAGAATCGCGGCGCGCTCGATGACGTTCTGCAGTTCGCGCACATTGCCCGGCCAGACATAGTGCGACAGCCGGCGCGCGTCGCCTTCGGTCAGCCGCAGTTCGCCGGTCTTGAGCTTCTTGCAGGCCTGCCGTAGCAGATGCATGGCCAGCGGCGGTATATCGTCGGGACGTTCGCGCAACGGCACCAGATCGACCGGAAAGACGTTGAGACGGAAATAGAGGTCTTCGCGGAAGCGGCCGCGCCGCACTAGGCTTTTAAGGTCGCGGTTGGTCGCGGCGATGACGCGGACATCGACATCGCGCGTGCGCACTTCGCCGACACGCTCGAACTGGCCTTCCTGCAACACGCGCAGCAGCTTGCCTTGCAATTCGAGCGGGATCTCTCCGACCTCATCGAGAAACAACGTGCCGCCATCGGCCAGCTCAAAGCGGCCGATGCGGTCGCGCAGCGCGCCGGGGAAGGCGCCCTTGGCGTGCCCGAAGAATTCGCTTTCGAACAGATCGGCGGCGATGGTCGCGCAATTGGCGCGGATCAGCGGCCGGTTGCCGCGTCTGCTAGCCTCGTGAATGGCGCGCGCCACCAGTTCCTTACCGGTGCCGCTCTCGCCGGTAATCAGAACCGTAGCGTCGGTCGGCGCCACCAGTTCGACCTGTCGCAAGGTCTGCTGGATCGCGGCGCTGCGGCCGATGATGCCGTGGTGATTGCCATCGATGCGGATTTCCTCTTGCAGATAGGCGTTTTCCAATTCGAGCCGCTTGCGCAGCCGGTTTACTTCGTCATGGGCGGCGCGCAGCTTCTCGTCCGCCTCGTGGCGCTGCGTGACGTCGCGGAAGACAATGACCGCGCCGATCAGTACGCCGTTGTCGCGGATCGGCGTTGAGGTGTAATCGACCCAGAAAGATGAGCCGTCCTTGCGGAAGAATTTTTCGTGATCGACCTGATGCACGGCGCCGTCGCGAAAGGCGGCGTAGATCGGGCATTCGTGGTCGTGATAATGCGTGCCATCCGGGTGGGTGTGATGCACGAGGGTGTGCATGTCATGCCCGACGATGTCCTCCGCCTTCCAGCCCAGCATCCGCTCCGCCGCCGGATTGACGAAGGTGGTCTTGCCCTCGGCATTGACGCCATAGATGCCTTCGCCGGCGGCGCGCAGGATCAACTGGTTTTCGCGCTCGATGCGTCCGAAAGCGGCATCGGCGCCGCCGCCTGCCTGATCTTGATGCAATGCCATTGGGCACCCCCTCGCTGAACATACCAATTCGTCGCGCCGGCTACGAAAAATCGTCGGCTACGAAATATCGTAAGCAAAACATGGGCCAATGACGGGCTTTTTGGACCGCGGCCACGATGTCGCGTCGGAAACCGGAGGACTTGGCACGGCGGTTGCTCTGTCTGTGGTTAGCCGCGGACGACTATTTTGGGAGCGACCTCATGTCCACTTTCGACAATCCCTTCGACGCCAAGCGACGCTTGAATCACGCCGGCTGCGCCTGCGGCCAGCATGCAAGCCAGGCCGACCATGACGCCACGAATTTGCAAATTCAGGCAGTGGCCAGCGAGAGCGACGAAAAACGCTATGAGCATGTCGTCGCCTCGGCCGTCATGCGCCAGATTTTCCCGCAGGACGCCGGCCGCCGCGCTTTCCTCCAGTCGCTCGGTGCCTCGACGGCACTGGCCGCTCTGTCGCAGTTCTTCCCGATCAAGGCCGCTACCGAAGCCTTCGCGCAAGGCGGGCCGATCGAGAAGAAGTCGCTCAAGGTCGGCTTCATTCCGATCACTTGCGCCACGCCGATCATCATGGCCAAGCCGATGGGCTTCTATGAAAAGCACGGTCTCGATGTCGAGGTGATCAAAACCGCGGGCTGGGCGGTGATCCGCGACAAGACCATCAACAAGGAATACGACGCCGCGCACATGCTATCGCCGATGCCGATCGCCATTTCCATGGGCGTCGGCTCGAACCCGATCCCGTACACGATGCCGGCGGTCGAGAACATCAACGGCCAGGCGATTACGCTGGCGATGAAGCACAAGGACAAGCGCGATCCGAAGGACTGGAAGGGCTTCAAATTCGCGGTGCCGTTCGACTATTCGATGCACAACTACCTGCTGCGCTACTATCTGGCCGAACACGGCATCGATCCCGACAAGGATGTGCAGATCCGTTCGGTGCCGCCACCGGAAATGGTCGCCAATCTGCGCGCTGACAATATCGACGGCTTCCTCGGTCCTGATCCGATGAACCAGCGGGCGGTGTTCGATGGCGTCGGCTTCATCCATATCCTGTCGAAGGAAATCTGGGACGGCCATCCGTGCTGTGCGTTTGCCGCGTCGAAGGAGTTCGTCACCACGATGCCGAACACCTACGCGGCGCTGTTGAAATCGATCATCGACGCCACCGCCTTCGCGCACAAGGCGGAGAACCGCAAGCAGATCGCCGAAGCCATCGCGCCGGCGAACTACATCAACCAGCCGGTCACGGTGCTGGAGCAGATTTTGACCGGCACCTATGCCGACGGTCTCGGCAAGGTCATCAGCCAGCCGAACCGCGTCGATTTCGATCCGTTCCCGTGGCAGTCCTTCGCCGTGTGGATCATGACGCAAATGAAGCGCTGGGGTCAGGTCAAGGGCGATATCGATTACAACAAGATCGCGTCCGAGGTTTTCCTGGCGACGGACACCGCCAGATTGATGACCGAAGTCGGGCTGACGCCGCCGAACGCGACGACCAAGACTTTCGTCGTCATGGGCAAGACCTTCGATCCCGCCAAGCCGGAGGAATATCTGGCGAGCTTCAAGATCAAGAAAGAAGCCTAGTGACCGCCTCTCTTCCCTGGCGCGCCGCGCTTGTGACGGTGCTGATATTCGCCGCCTTCGTCCTCGCGTGGCACATCGCCACGCGGGGCACGGGCGCCGTGCAGCAGATGTCGCCGGAATACGCCAAGCTCATGGGTTCGACAGCGACGCAGGGCAAATCGGCGATGCCCGGGCCGCTCGATGTCGGCGCCAAGCTTTGGGAGCATGTGCGCAACCCGTTTTACGACAACGGGCCGAACGACAAGGGCATCGGCATCCAGATCGCCTATTCGGTCGGCCGCGTCATGATCGGGTATGGACTGGCCGTTCTGGTCGCCGTGCCGATCGGTTTTTTGATCGGGATGTCCCCGTTGATGAACAAGGCGCTCGATCCATACATCCAGATCCTGAAGCCGATCTCGCCTCTGGCCTGGATGCCGCTCGCGCTCTACACGATCAAGGATTCCAGCCTGTCGGCGATCTTCGTCATCTTCGTCTGCTCGTTGTGGCCGACCATGATCAATACATCCTTCGGCGTCGCCCAGGTCCGCAAGGAGTGGCTCAACGTCGCGCGGACGCTGGAAGTCGGCACGTTTCGCCGCGCTTTCACGATCATTCTGCCGGCCGCCGCGCCAACGATCATGACCGGAGTTCGTGTTTCCGGCGGCATCGCCTGGCTCGTCATCGTCGCCGCCGAGATGTTAGTCGGCGGAACCGGCATTGGTTACTTCGTCTGGAACGAATGGAACAATTTATCGATTACAAATGTAATAGTTGCGATTGTGGCGATTGGGGCGGTGGGGATGGTGCTGGACCTGATCCTGGCGCGGCTCACGAAACTCGTGACGTTCCCCGAATGAGCGGCTTCATTTCCATCGAGGGCATCGCGCGACGGTATGGCACAGGTCCGGCCATTTTCCAGGATTTGTGGCTGTCGATGAGCCAGGGCGACTTCGTCTGCGTCATCGGCCATTCCGGCTGCGGCAAGACGACGGTGCTCAACATCCTCGCCGGCCTCGACGCGCCGTCGGAAGGCGCCGTCATCGTCGACGGCAAGGAAATCTCCGGACCGTCGCTCGACCGCGCCGTCATCTTCCAGGGCCACTCGCTGCTGCCGTGGCGCACGGTGCTGGGCAACGTCGCCTATGCCGTCTCATCGCGCCACCGCACATGGTCCACCGCGCAGGTCAACGCCCACGCGCAAAAATTCATCGACCGCGTCGGCCTCACCGGCTCGGAGCACAAGCGCCCGGCCGAACTCTCCGGCGGCATGAAGCAGCGCGTCGGCATTGCCCGCGCGCTGTCGATCGAGCCGAAGATCATGCTGATGGACGAGCCGTTCTCGGCGCTCGACGCGCTGACCCGCGGCACGCTGCAGGACGAGGTGCGCCGCATCTGCACCGGCACCGGGCAGACCGTGTTCATGATCACGCATGACGTCGACGAGGCGATCTATCTCGCCGACAAAATCGTGCTGATGACCAACGGCCCCGGCGCCGTGCTCGCCGAGATCGTCGACAACCCGCTGCCGCGCGACCGCGCCCGCACCGACATCCACAAGCATCCGCTCTATTACGGCGTGCGCAACCACATCGTCGACTTCCTGGTGACGCGCAGCCGCGCCTTCAACACGACCGGCCACGACCCGCGCAACGTGCCGGTCGTGCGCCCGACACACGCCCTCACATAGGAGACCACCATGAAGCGTTCCGACCTCACCGAGAAGCTGCTCGACATCAAGCGCGAGAAGGGCTGGACCTGGAAATACATCTGCGAGGAGATCGGCGGCATGTCGCCGATCCTCGTCACCGGCGCCATTCTCGGCCAGCACAAGCTGACCAAGCCGCAGGCAGAAAAAGCGGCCAAGCTGTTCGGGCTCACCAAGGCCGAGCAGGCGATGATCAACGAAGTGCCGATGCGCGGCACGGCGACGCCGATGCCGCCGACCGATCCGCTGATCTACCGGCTGTACGAACTGATCCTGGTCAACGGGCCGGCGCTGAAATGCCTGATCGAGGAGGAGTTCGGCGACGGCATCATGTCGGCGATCGACTTCGATTGCGACATCGCGCGGCAGGCCGACCCGAAAGGCGACCGCGTCAAGCTCGGCATGACGGGGAAGTTTTTGCCGTTCAAGTATTACGGCGCGAAGGGGAACGAGATCGGGTATGGGCTGAAGGAGGAGTAGGGGGCTATTCCAGGCTAAGCGGCCACTCCATTTCGTTCGGTTCGTACGATGAGGACACGACGGGCGACTCCGTTGGTCTGGAATTCGACCTCGTCTTCCTCATTAGCGCCCAGTAACTGCGCGCCAAGTGGAGTTTTGGTGCTAACAAAGCCGTTGGTAACATCATCTCGATCATCGCTGAGAACAAAGCTTACGCTTTTGTTATCATCTAGATAGCGTACGATAACTCGGTCACCTACGCGAATGCCATCTAGTGAGCCAGAACCTGTCGGCTTGATACGTTCGGGCTCGGACGTGGCTGGTTTGATTACGCGATGCTCAGTGTAAATTGGTACGAGTACTTCTTCTCCAGTTGGGTGAATGCCTAGACGGTCGAGTGTTGCGAAAAGGTCCGCCATGCACCCATCCGGGTCTACAGTGAAGCTAGAAGACCAGCAGCGCCAAAACCGCCAACCGACGCGTTCCAGAATGCGTTGCCGGTTCATATCATCTGACCATCGTTCGGGCCCGTGATATTTATCGCCGTCACACTCAATTGCGAGCCGCTGGTTGCCTTTGCCCTCGACCACCATGTCTATGCTGTAACCCATCGCGCCGACCTGTGGACTCACGTGATATCCCCGCTTAAGCAGTCGGCTTAGAATTTCGCGTTCAAAATCGGAATCGCAAAGGGAATGCAAATCGCTGGTGGGCTTCGCATGGCCTTTCATCGGTTCGCGCATATGCCGGATAATGCTTGCCTTCAGATCCTTCGGGTTCAATTCTTCCTCGCGAACGGAGCGCACAACGTAAAGTCGATCGCGCGCGCGAGACATCGCAACATTAAATCGCTGTTCGAAATGCGTCGCAGTCTGCGACTGCTTTTTAGAAGAATCTGCAACCATTGATAAGAATACAATATCACGCTTGACCTGCTCCCCTTAAACGCCCTCGATTTTGGGTAGAATCCGTTCCCTACGGGAGACGGACATGCGCAAGAGCAGATTTACCGAAGAGCAGATCATCAAGGTACTGAAGGAGCACGCTGCCGGGCTGTCGGCAGGCGAGCTGTGCCGGAAATACGGCGTAAGCGACGCAACCTTTTACAAGTGGCGATCGCGCTATGGCGGGATGGAGGTCTCTGACGCCCGCAAGCTGAAGGCGCTGGAAGACGAGAACCGCCGGCTGAAGAAGCTGCTGGCGGAGTCAATGCTGGACGCGTCGACGCTCAAGGAGATGCTCGGAAAAAACTTCTAGCGCCCAGCTTACGGAAACGCGCTGTGACCTGGGCGGTCCGAGAGAGGGGTTATTCGCAGCGGCGGGCCTGTGGGCTGGTCGGCCTGCATCCGAAGACCTATCGCTATGCCTCAAGCAGGCCGGATGACAGCGCACTGCGGATC
>LNDS01000005.1 GCA_001464835.1 Rhizobiales bacterium Ga0077525
AGGGGAAGAAAGCGAGCGGGCCGTCGCCCTTCGAGGCGCGCAAGTGCGCGCACCTCAGGGTGACGGCTAACTTGCCCGCCTCTCGGCCTAATACTTCCCCGGCACGATCTTCTGCCGCTGTTCGCCGAGCTTCTCGATGCCGAGCGTGACGATGTCGCCGGCCTTGAGGAACTGCGGCGGCTTCATGCCGAGGCCGACGCCCGGCGGCGTGCCGGTGATGATGATGTCGCCCGGCTCCATGACGAAGAACTGCGAGCAGTACCAGACGATGTGCTCGCACGAGAAGATCATCGTCTTGGTGTTGCCGCGCTGGCGCTTCTCGCCATTGACGTCGAGCCACATGTCGAGGTTCTGCGGGTCCTTGACCTCGTCCTTGGTGACCAGCCACGGGCCGATGGGCCCGAAGGTCTCGCAGCCTTTGCCCTTGTTCCACTGGCCGCCGGACGAAGTAGCCGGCGATCGCGGCCTTGGTGTTTTCCTTGGTCAGGTAGCGCGCGCGCTTGCCGATGACGATGCCGATCTCGATTTCCCAGTCGAGCTTGAGCGAGTCCTTCGGGATCATGGTGTCGTCGTTCGGGCCGCAGATCGAGGTCGGCGCCTTGTTGAAGATGATCGGCTCCTTCGGGATCGGCATGCCGGCTTCCGCGGCGTGGTCGGAATAGTTCAGGCCGATGGCGATGAAGTTGCGCACATTGCCGACGCAGGGGCCGAGCCGCGGCTTGCCGGGCACCGGCTTCATGCGCTTGAGGTTGGCCTTCTTGATCTTGGCGAGGCCGCCGGAGGCGAGCATTTCGCCGTCGATGTCCTTGACGATCCGGGACAGGTCGCGGATCTTGCCGTCCTCTCCGATGATGCCGGGCTTTTCGCGGCCGGGTGCGCCGTAGCGGACGAGCTTCATGACGTTTAACTCCCTCGGATAATTTTTGTTGTGTGACGGACGTGCGGCAGGTCGCGGCGAATATGCGACGGCGAAGGGGCCAGGAGCAAGGGGAGGTATTACGCAACCTCGCCATGCACCCGGACGGCGGTATTATGGGGTTTTTCTGGGCAAATCCAACGAAGCTTGGTTGTAAATCGTGGGCGTGCGCGGCATATAACCAAAATGCTGGACGCCGCGTATTTCCTTGAGAAAGCTGAACAATGCTTTCGCCTCACTGCCACTGAAGGCCTTGACCCTACGGTCGCGGAAGAACTGCGCGACATGGGCCACGAGTTCATGAGCAAGGCGGTTTATATCGACACTTTGCGCAGCCGGGCCCGTCCGCCCAGGAACTGACGCGCGCGCGGCGCTACTTCTCGGCTTTGAGCTTGTACAACTGAAAGCCGTTGTCGGCGATCGACTTCTCGATCACGTCGCGGCTGAGATTGTTCGGCGGCGCCATGTCGGGCTTGACCACGCCGACGGCGTGCCACGGGCGGAATTTGGCCGGCAGATTGAGGCCGCCTTTGTCGCCGGAAAAGGCGCGCAGCTCGCGGTTGCTTTCCGACTTGAAGATAAAGATGTTCATCAAACGTCTTTCCGCGGACATGCATCCGCTTGAGGCCAGCAACAAGAAAACAAACAAATCGAAGAGATCGGTCTATTCAAAAATCGCTTGTGTAAATTGATATATAGGCCTTATGCGCGATACCTACAAGCGAGGCGGTATCAGACGCGCCGCGTCGATTAAGCGAACTTAATCGGCAATGTATCCACAGAGGCTATATCGCCCGGCGTTCAAAGCGCGCATGGTGATTCTCCAATCAGAAAACTGAGAGCAGGCCAAGCCTGCGTGGATGTGGCATGACGATACCCTATGTTCAGCACTTCGACGCCAATCTGCCGTCGGTCGCCGCACCCGTGCGCATCACCTCGATCTACGACGCGCAGATCTTCACCCGGCGCTGGGTGATCCGCGACAAGGACCGCAATCTCAAGACTCTGTTGCGCAAGCTCGAGAAGGCCAATAGCGGCGCCTCGATCGACGAGGCCATGGTCGACTTCAAACAGGCGCTGTCGGCGCGCGCCCTGCTGACGGCGAAGCCTTAGGCCGGCCGGCCATAATCCGTTGAATCGCAAGAATTTATGACAGCTTTGTCCGATTGGACCGGCTGTGACGGGAATGCCACACATTCCCAAAATGTCATAAAACGCGCGCCGCAAGTGTGATCTTGCCGCGACTCCGCGTTGCGAGCCGCCCCAAGAGTCGGCACGATATGCCCATCAATGCGCCACAAAGCTCGACGGCGCGGCAAGTTTAAGTAAAGGGGACGGGACATGGTTCGGGGGCGCGTCAAATCAATTTTGCTCGGTTGCACGAGCGCAGCAGTTCTCTTCGCGGCGACAACAGCGGCCAATGCCGGCGGTTTCGCCATTCGCGAGCAGAGCGCTTACGGCCAGGGCTCGTCCTTTGCTGGCATCGCCGCCGGCGGCGCGCTGTCGTCGATGTTCTGGAATCCGGCGACGATGACGCAGTTCAACGGCATGAACCTCGAACTGAGCGCCTCGGCCATCCTGCCCTATGCCGAGCAAAAGAACGCCGCCGGCACCACGGTGGTCAACAACAGCGGCGAAGCCGCTGTCGTGCCGTCGAACTATTTCTCCTATCAGGTCAACGACAAGTTGTGGGTCGGCATGGCGGTGAATGCGCCCTTCGGCCTCGGCGTGAATTTCCCGGCGGTCTGGGGCGGCACCGGCCGTTTCTACGCGCAGGACTCGAACGCCGCGACCTACAACTTCAATCCCAACATCGCCTACAAGATCAACGACTGGGTCAGCGTCGCCATCGGCTTGCAGGCGCAATACATGTGGGTGAACTATCAGCAGTTCAACGCGATCGCGGCGAGCAATTTCACGCTCAACGGCACCGGCTGGGGCTGGGGCTTTACGGCCGGCGTCACCATTACCCCGACCGCCAGCACCACGATCGGCATCGGCTATCGCTCGGCCATCAATAACAAAATCAGCGGCACGCTTTCCAACGGCGCCGGCGCCAGCACCAACGGTCCGATCAACACCACCGTCAATCTGCCGGACACTTTGACCATCGGTTTGCGTCAGGGCCTGACCGATCGCTTGACCTTGCTCGCCGGCTACGAGTTCGCGAACTGGAGCCGCATCGGCACTTCGACCGTTTACCAGGGAAGCGGCGCGGCGGCACTCGGTCCGACAGGCGCACCGATCACGTTGCCGTTCCAATACAGCGACGGTCATTTCTATTCGATCGGCGCCGAGTACAAGCTCGATCCGGCGTGGACCATCCGCGCCGGCTTCGCCTTCGAAAAGAGCCCGGTCACCGACGCCGTCCGTACGCCGCGCCTGCCGGACAACGATCGCAACTGGTACTCGGCGGGCTTCTCGTACAAGCCGGCCCATTTCGCCGGGCTGACCGTCGATGTCGGCTACTCGTTCATCGACGTGAAAAACACGCCGATCAACGTCGTCGCGGGCAACCCCTGGTTCAACGGCCTCGTCGGCCCCTATACCGGTTCGGTCGATACCCACATCCACATCATCTCGGCCGGTGTGCGCTATAAGTTCGGCGCCGAGCCGGCTCGCGTGAAGCAGGTTTACACCAAATAAGCCTTCGACACTGCGACGGATTAAGAAAAAGGCCGGCGGTGACGCCGGCCTTTTTTAATGTTGCGTGGGTAGTTGCTGCGTGCGCGCGGCGCGCCTCTAGAACGCGCCGGGAAAGGCGCCGCCGTCGATCAACAGATTCTGCCCGGTGATGTAGCTCGCCTGCGCCGAGCACAGGAACGCGCAGGCCGCGCCGAACTCGGCCGGATCGCCGAAGCGTTTGGCCGGAATGGTATTGATGCGGTCGGCGGCGACCTGGGTGATGTTCTTGCCGGTCTTCTCCGCCGTCTTGGTCAGGCCGCCGCGTAGGCGGTCGGTGTCGAACGCGCCGGGCAGGATCGAGTTGATGGTAACGTTCTTGTCGGCGACGGTGCGCGCCACGCCGGCCAGGAACGAGGTCAGTCCGGCGCGCGCGCCCGACGACAGATCGAGGCCGGGGATCGGCGCCTTCACCGAACTCGACGTGATGTTGACGATGCGGCCGAACTTGCGCTGCGCCATGTGGTCGATGACCTTCTGCGTCAGTTCGATCGCCACCACCATGTTGGCGATGACGCCGTCGATCATCATCTCCCGATTGAGTTCGCGAAAGTCGCGCAGCGGCGGGCCGCCGTTGTTGTTGACCAGAATGTCCGGCCGCGGGCAGGCGGCAAACAGCGCCTTCTGGCCTTCCGGCGTCGATACGTCGGCGATGACAGGGATGATCCTGGCGCCGGTGATGCTGGCCAGTTCGGCGGCGGTGGCGTTGAGTGTCTTGGAATCGCGACCGTTGATGACGACTTCACAGCCGGCCTCGGCCAGAGCGCGGGCACAGGCCTTGCCCAAGCCCCGGCTCGACGCACAGACGATGGCCTTGCGGCCGGCGATACCCAGATCCATGGCGTGTCCTCTTTTTCTGAAAAAATTCGATTGTGACAAGAGTGTTAGGGCGTGGGGCGGAGGGGTCAAGGCTATCCTCGTCATTTCGGGACGGCCCGTGAGGGCCGGACCCGGAATCCAGATGCAAGAATGGAGAGGGCTTCTGGATTCCGGGTTCGCGCTTACGCGCGCCCCGGAATGACGCAAAGTGTCGCCTGACTGTCGCAGTCGCTTGCTAGTGCGAAGGCCTCAACGGGCGCTTCGATTCAAGGGCACAGCGATGCAGCGCGATCCGGCCAAGGACGTCATGGAAAAAGCCTATGCCCGCTGGGCGCCGATTTACGACGTTTTGTGCGGACCGGTGTTCCTCAACGGCCGGCGCGCCGCGGCAAAGGCGGCGCAGAACGTCGGCGGCCGCATCCTTGAAATCGGCGTCGGCACCGGCCTGTCGTTCGACGATTACGACGCCTCGACCGAGATTACCGGCATCGACATTTCCGAGCCGATGATCGCGCGGGCGCGCGAGCGCCTCGCCGGCGGGCGCTATCCTTACGTCAAGGACTTGCGGGTGATGGATGCGAGCCGCCTCGATTATTCCGATGCATCGTTCGACTGCGTGGTCGGCCAGTTCGTCATTACGCTCGTCGACAATCCCGAACAGGTGCTGAGCGAATGCGCGCGGGTGCTGCGGCCGGGCGGGCAGATCATTCTGGTCAATCATCTGTATTCGGAGCGTGGCATCGCGGCGGCGCTCGAGCGGCTGCTGGCGCAAAAGGCGCGCGGGCTCGGGCTGCGGCCGGAGTTTCCGTTTCACCGCTTGCAGGATTGGGCGCAGGCGCATGGCGGCGCGGAGCTGATCGAGCGGCGCAAGGTCAAGCCGTTCGGCTTTTATACGTTGGTGCGGTTCAGGCGTGCTGAAGCGCGCAGCGTGGCGGCGTAGCGTTTCTTGCCCCCACCCCCGACCCCTCCCCATCACGCGCACGTGCGCGCGGGGGAGGGGCGCAGCAAGCGATGTCATAAAACCGCAATGCGGAGCTGATAATGCAATCCGGCATGAAGAATGAACTGGAGAAAGGTGCGCCGTGACGGAGATCGTCCCGCGGCGCTTTCGCGCGCTTTTCATCTCCGACGTGCATCTCGGCACGCGCGGCTGCCAGGCCGACAGACTGCTCGATTTCCTCCGCCATCACGAAGCCGATGTGATCTATCTGGTCGGCGACATTGTCGATGGCTGGGCGTTGCGCTCAGGCTGGTACTGGCCGCAGCCGCATAACGACGTGGTGCAGAAGCTGTTGCGCCAGGCGCGTAAAGGTGCGCGGCTGATCTACATCCCCGGGAACCACGACGAATTCCTGCGCAATTATTACGGCACCCATTTCGGCGGCATCGAAGTGGTGGAGAACACCATTCACGAAACCGCCGATGGCAAGCGTTATCTCGTCGTGCATGGCGACATGTTCGACCTCATCGTGACGCAGGCACGCTGGCTGGCGCTGCTCGGCGACAAGGCCTACGACTTCGCCATCTCGATGAACCGCTTTTTCAATCTGCTGCTGCGCGTGTTCGGCCGGCCTTACTGGTCGCTGTCGAAATGGGCCAAGATGAAAGTGAAGAACGCGGTCAATTTCATCGGCGCTTTCGAGAAGGCGCTGGCGACCGAAGCCAAGCACCATCAGGTCGACGGCGTGATCTGCGGCCACATTCATACCGCGGCGCTGCATGACGATTTCGGCCTGCGCTACATCAATTGCGGCGACTGGGTCGAAAGCTGCACCGCGGCGGTCGAGAACATGGACGGCACGTTCGAGATCGTCACCTGGACGCGGTTGGAAGCACAGGCCGCGCCGGTGACTCCGCTGGCCCATCCGCAAGCCGCATGACCCTCATGGTGAGGAGCGTCGCGCAGCGGCGCGTCTCGAACCATGAGGCCGGAGACTCGCGGCCATCCTTCGAGACGCCGCGCTGCGCGCGGCTCCTCAGGATGAGGATTCGATGCGCGGCCGTTCACATGAGAGAACACGTATGAAAATTCTGGTCGCGACCGATGCCTGGCATCCGCAGGTCAACGGCGTGGTGCGGACCTTGTCGCAGGTCGCGCACGAGGCGCACGCGCTCGGCGCCGATCTGGAATTCCTCAGTCCGCAAGGCTTCTGGACCTTGCCGATGCCGGGCTATGCCGAAATCCGCCTGGCGTTGACCGGCCCCGGCGATATCGAGCGCCGTCTCGACCAGACCCGCGCCGACTGCGTGCACATCGCCACCGAAGGGCCGATCGGTCACGCCGTGCGGCGCGTCTGCATCAAGCGCGGCATGCCGTTCACCACCAGCTTTCACACGCGCTTTCCCGATTATCTCGCCGAGCGCCTGCCGCTGCCGCAGCGCTGGACCACCGACCTGACCTGGGGCTGGCTGCGCCGCTTCCATGCGCAAAGCGCCGGGGTTTTGGCGGCGACGCCGACCTTGCAGCGCGAATTGACCGGGCGCGGATTTAAAAATGTGAAGCTGTGGTCGCGCGGCGTCGATGCGCAGTTGTTCAACCCCGCGCGCCGTGTGGACCTGATCGATGGCCGTGCTTTGCCGCGGCCGGTTTTTTTGACGGTCGGACGCGTTGCGGTCGAAAAAAATCTCGAAGAGTTTCTCAAGCTCGATCTGCCGGGCACTAGATTGATCGTCGGCGACGGCCCGGCCCGCGAGCACTTGTCGAAGGCCTATCCGGACGCCGTGTTCGTCGGTTCCAAGCAGGGCGCGGAACTGGCGGCGATCTATGCCTCGGCCGATGTCTTCGTATTTCCCAGCCGCACCGACACGTACGGTCTGGTGCTGCTCGAGGCATTGGCGAGCGGCGTGCCGGTGGCGGCGTTTCCGGCGACGGCGCCGCGCGATGTCATTAGCCAAAATCTTCCTGGCGCTGCGCCGGTCGGGAGGCTCGATGAAGACTTGCGGCAAGCCTGTCTGGAAGCTTTGGAACTCGATCGTGCAACCTGCCGTGAATTCGCCGAGCGGCTGACGTGGCAGGCTTGTGCACAGACTTTCCTCGATCTCGTCACCGATGGCGCGCGCGCCTGGCGGGAAAAGCGAAACCGCAAAGAGCGGCTGAAGACGCTGTTTGCCACCGCCCGCGCCAGCGGACGGCGCGGCGGCAACAAGGCGGCAGCTTAGCGCGGCTGTTTTTGCGCCTTGCGGCGCGCTCGCCTCCGGCGCTAACCTCGCCGCATGGGCATCATCGACAAAAACCTGCTGCCGACCGCCGCCGATATCGAGGCCGCCGCCAAGCGGCTGCAAGGCGTCGCGGTGCGCACGCCTCTGGTCAATTTCCCGGTGCTGGACGCGCGGCTCGGCGCGCGCGTGTTTCTTAAAGTGGAGACCTTGCAGCGCACCGGCTCGTTCAAGTTCCGCGGCGCCTACAACAAGGTGTCGTCGATCGCGCAGGACAGACGCGCCGCCGGCGTGGTCGCGTATTCATCCGGCAATCACGCGCAAGGCGTGGCTGCGGCGGCGAAGCTCTTAGGCATGCCGGCGATCATCGTCATGCCGTCGGACGCGCCCAAGGCCAAGCGCAGCCGCACCTTGGCGCTCGGTGCCGAGGTGGTGCTGTACGACCGCGATGCCGGCGAGGACCGCGCCGCGATTGCCATGAAGATCGTCAAGGAGCGCGGCGCGACTTTGGTGCCGCCTTATGACGATCCGCTGATCATCGCCGGGCAGGGCACCATCGGTGCCGAGATCGTCGAGGATCTGGCCAAGCTTAACCTCAAGCCGGAGATTGTTGTGGTCGGCGCGTCTGGCGGCGGGCTGGCCGCGGGCATCTCGCTCGGCGTCAAGTCGCGCGTGCCTGAGGCGAAGATGTTCACCGCCGAGCCGGAAGACTTCGACGACACGTTGCGCTCGTTCGTCAGCGGCCACCGCGAGGCCAACGCAAAGGTGAGCGGTTCGATCTGCGACGCGCTGATGAGCAATACGCCGGGCGAGTGGACGTTCCCGATCACGCAGGCCTTGATCGGGCAGGGCATTACGGCGAGCGATGCCGATGTCGCGCGCGCCGTGCGCTATGCCTTCGAGGAGTTGAAGCTGGTGGTCGAGCCGGGCGGGGCGATCGGCCTTGCCGCGCTGCTGGCGGGCAAGCTCGACAATCTGTGCGAGACCAAGGGCAAGGTCGTGGTCGCCATATTGTCCGGCGGCAATGTCGACGTCGACATGTTCGCCAAGTTGATAAGTAGCGAGTAGCGAGCAGAATAGAAACTATTCCCTATTCGCTATTCCCCATTCGCCCATCTAAGTAAACAGCGCCAGCCGCTCTTCGTCGCTCAGCGCCATGATTTCGGCGAGCGCGTTGTCCATCGCCAGCATCGACGGATCGGCGGCCGGTGCAATGACGGGCGCGATGGCGATAGGAGCCGCCTCGGCGGGTTGAGTTTCCGCGGCGATGGCTTGCGGTGCGGCTTCGGCAACGAGCGCTTCAGGCGACGTTGCTTCGGCGATGACCGCTTCGGGGAATGTCGTCTCGACAAATGCCGCTTCGGCAAATTCCGTTTCGGCAATGGCCGCTTCGGCAAAAGATGCTTCGCCAAAAGCGGTTTCGACAAAGCCAATGTCGATAACCGCTTCTTCGATCGAGACCGCTTCGACCGCGGAAGCGTCGGCGTGAGCGGCTTCGGCTATCGCCGTGTCGGCGATGGCTGCTTCGGCCATGGCGGCTTGCGCGGCGGCGACAATCTCGTCAATGGCCGCGGCCGAGGCATTGATCTTGGCGGCGGTGGCATCGCTGCGCGCGACGCTTTCGGCCGTGGCGACGGCTGCGCTGTCGGCGGCGTCGTCGATGATGGCGAGCGGCGCGGTGGCGACCGGGCCCGGCATGTCGATCGGCAGCTTGGCGGCGGTGACGGCGGGCGCCTCGACGGGGAGCAGCGCCACAACCGGCGCGGCGGCAATGCTGGGCTCGGCGGGCGTGGCGGCCGACTCTGCCTTGTTCTCCGTTTTTTTCTCGGCCTTGTTCTTGGCGTCGATGGCATTGAACAGAGAGTCGATGAAATTGACTTCCGGAATGATCTTGGTCGAGCGCGGCAGTTCGCTCAGCATCGCGTCCGGATCGAAATTGCGCGCCGCCGGCGCGACGCGCGGATCGAGCCTGAGCACAAAGCCTTGCGATTCGCGCGCCACGGGCGCAGGTACAGATTCTTGCGGCGGCGCGATCGCCTCGACCAGTGCGATGGTGCGCTGGAAAGCGGTGCCCGGCTGCGGGATCGGCAATTCGGGCTGCTCGGGCTCCGGCACCGAGGCGAGTGGCGCGGTGTTCGGCTGCACCAAACCCTCGATACGCGCCTGCACGAATTCGATCAAAGCCGCGAGCGTCGCCGCCTTGATGGCGCCCGGCGTCTGGTCGATCTGCGGCCGCGCCGAGCGGATGGTGTCGAGCAAAGCGCGCAAATCCTGGCGGATGCGCTCGGCTTCCGGCGCGGTCTTCTGGCTGCGCGCGACCGATTCAAGACGGTCGAGCGCGGCCAGCACCACTTCGGTGTCGGCATGGCGGTTGCGCCTGGCATATTCTTGCAGGAAGGCGCGGCCGCGCGCGCTGGCGCCCAAGGCGTCGCTGAACGACCTATAGTCGTCTTCGGCGACATGCTCAGGCACTTGCGACAGCTGCGGCTCTCCGCGCAGCGCGGAGGTCTCATTGGCCATTTGGTGCGCCATGTGCTTTCCCCGAAGGGAAGTTTATCAATCAAGCTGGTTGATTCGGCCAGCCACACTTGCCGCATACCGCACGAATAGCCCGAGATTGCCGCCGGAATGACGTGGTTTATGTCGCAGAGCCCCGATCCGAAGGCTTCGGCGCGAGAGGCCGGGTTTGCGACGCGGCTGGCGTGGCTTTATGCCGCCCTGTTCGTGATGGGCGGTATCCAACTGCCGTTCTTTCCGGTCTGGCTGGCGGCCAAAGGCCTGGATCCGCAAATGATCGGCCTGGTGCTGGCGGCGCCGATTATCGCCCGCGTGGTGGCGCTGCCGATCGTGACGCATGCCGCCGACCGTTACGACGCGGTGCGCGCCGCCATCGTTGTGACCAGTTGCTTCAGCGTTGCCGGTTATATGCTGGTCGGCCTGTCGGAAGGCGGCGTCGCGATCCTCTTGGCCTTCACGCTTGCCTCGCTGGCGATGACGCCGGTGATGCCGTTGACCGAAACTTACGCGCTGCGCGGCCTGTCGGCGCGCGGCCGGGCTTACGGGCCGGTGCGGTTGTGGGGGTCGCTCGCCTTCATCTTCGGCACTTTCGCCGCCGGCTTTGCCGCCGATCTGATGCCGGCACAGCATTTGATCTGGCTGATCGTCGCCGCCGCCTGCGCCGCAGCAGTGGCGGCGATGCTGCTGGCGCCTCTGGCGACCGGCGCGCTAACTCCGCCGTCAAGCGCCGCGCCGAAACGAAACATGCTGCGCGATCCGGCCTTTATCGCCGTGGTCGCGGCGGCAAGCCTGATTCAGGCCGGGCATGCGGTGTTCTACGGTTTCTCGGCGGTGGCCTGGCGCAGCGCCGGGCTCGACGGCACGATCATCGCCACTCTGTGGGGTCTCGGCGTCCTCGCCGAGATCGTGCTGTTTGCCTTTTCAGCGCGGCTGCCGGCGTTTTTTCAGCCGAGTATCATGCTGATGCTGGGGGCGGCCGGCAGCGTGCTGCGCTGGACCGCGATGGCGTTCGATCCGCCGGCCATCGCGCTGCCAGCCTTGCAATTGCTGCACGGACTGACTTTCGGTGCGACCCATCTCGGCGCGTTGATGTTCGTTGCCCGCCACGCGCCGCAGGGCCAGGCGGCTAAGGCACAGGGCTATCTCGCCATCGCCATAGGCGTGGCGATGGCCGGCGCGATGGGACTGTCGGGCGTGCTGTATGGCGCGTTCGGCGCCGGGGCCTATGCGGCGATGGCGCTAGCGGCGATCGCTGGCGGCGCTTGCGCCGGTATAGCGCACCGGGCGGGGCGCGTTGCGCCGGTCTGAGCGCGCCTCGGCGCGGCGGGTGGTTTCACCGCATTCGGCGACGATGCCGCGCATGGCGCGGCCCTGCATGAAGATCATCTTGCGCGACAGCCCGCCATTGCGGCTGATCCAGCGCTTCACCGGCGACGGATAAATATTCCACAAGGCTTCGGTGCCCATCGGCGACGTCACCGGTCGACCTTCGCCATCCGGCATCCAGGCGGCGTGAAAGCCGAAGCGGGCGCGCGGCGTGGCGCAGACGCGGCTTTTGGGGATCAGCCCGAGGACGAGGGTGCAGGCGGACAGGCAGTTGCCGTCGATGACGACCTTCTCGCCGGACGAACGCAACGTGGCGAAGGCTTGCAGGTAGTGGCCGATCTGGCCGCCGCGGTCTTCGGCGATGCGCATGGTGGCGTTGGCCGATGTCGATGCCAATGTCATGGCCGACGTCAGCGCCGTCGCTATCGCAACCATTCCGAGCAACAGCCCCCGCATTCGCATGCCCCGACCCCGTTACCGCGCCCGCCGGCTGCGGCAGGTCATTGTGGCCCAAGTCTAGCCCCAATGGGGGAACGACGGAAAGGTTTGGTTAACCAAGGACGCTGGAAATACACCTGTAAAATTAGTTATTTACACTTACGGCGTGGAGTGTTGCGGAAATATCAGGAAAATCAGGGCCGGGCGACCGCCATGATGGCGTCGGCGGTGGCAGCGGCGCAGTCATCGGCCATTTTCAGAAACTTCCCGCCGAGCGCCTCGTCGATGCTGCGGCTGCCATTTGCCGGCACAGCCGGGCATGCGCGAGCAAGCGTTCGGCGACTTATTCAGCCCCATAGGGCCGCGCCAGGCGGGTAAACCAGGCTTCCCTCATACCGCAGACCGTGGTCGCGGTCTCTCGCCAGCAGCAAGGGGCCGTCGAGATCGACGAAGCGGGCGCTTTGCGCCAGCAGCATTGCCGGCGCCATCGACAGCGAGGTTGCCACCATGCAGCCGGCGAAAATGGCAAAACCCTGCGCGGTGGCGGCTTCCGCCATAGCCAGCGCTTCGGTCAGGCCGCCGGTCTTGTCCAGCTTGATATTCACCGCGTCGTATTTGCCGGCCAGCGCGTTCAGCGAGGCGCGGTCATGGACGCTCTCATCGGCGCAAAGGGGAATGGGCCGCCGCATTCCGGCGAGAGCTTGATCGCGCCCTTCCGGCAGCGGCTGTTCGACCAGAACGACGCCGGCCGACGCGCAGGCGGCGAGATGGATGGCGAGCGTCTCCTCGCTCCAGCCCTCGTTGGCATCGACGATCAATGTCGCTTCCGGCGCGGCGGTGCGCACCGCGGCGATGCGGGCCGGATCGTTGCCGTCGCTGCCGCCGAGCTTGACCTTCAGCAGCGCGCGGTTTGCCGCCTTCCCGGCGGCGGCGGCCATGCTGGCTGGATCGGCCAACGATATCGTGAAAGCGGTGGTCAACGGGCAGGGGCTGGGCACGCCGACAAGGGCGGCGGCGGATTGTCCGCTACGCTTGGCCTCCAGGTCCCAGAAGGCGCAATCGACCGCATTGCGCGCCGCCCCCGGCGGCATCGCGGCCTGCAACGCCATGCGGGTGAGACCGTTGCCAAGCGGGCCACGCATGGCCTCGATCGCCGCCATGACGGTGTCGACACTCTCGCCATAGCGTGCGTAAGGCACGCATTCGCCGCGTCCTGTCACACCCCCGTCACCAAGTTCCACGACGACGACAAGGGCCTCGGTCTTGGCGCCGCGGCTAATCGTGAAAGAACCGGCGATCGGCCACCTTTCAGCCGCGACTTTAAGCGTTATGTGAGGGCTGGACGGCAAGTGACGACCTCCGCGGGCGGCCTCGGCTCGGCGCCTTTATTGGCCGCTGCCTGATGAGGCTGGGGATATCCGCCTCGGGCGGCTGCGGTCAAACGCCCAACAGGCTTACATGGCGGAACTATAGAATCGCCTGTTTTTTTGTGTTTTTCGGGACGCGGCGACAAGGATCGGCGGCAAGTGGTCGGAGTGAGCGGCGAGATATTGCTCGAAGATACCCAGCAAGGCGACCGGCTCGTCCTGGCGGGACGCGGCGCGTGGATTGCCGTCAACGCCAATGGTCTCGAAACGGCGATCGAGAGCCTCATCCGCAAATATCCGTCGGCGAGAAACGTCGCCATCGACATGGCGCAGGTCGAGCGGCTCGACACGTTCGGCGCCTGGCTTCTGGAACGGCTGGTGCGCGCTTTCGCCCAGAGCGGCCGCGAAGCCAAGGTCACCGGGCTGAAGGACGACTACCGCGCCTTGATGGATGAACTGCGCAACGTCAAGCTCGAGGAAGTGCCGGCGCGCAGCGGCGGGCAGGCGTTGCGTTATGCGCTGCGATCGATCGGTGAGAACGTCGCCTCGGTTGGCGGGTCGTTTCTTGCCATCGTCAACATGCTCGGCGCGCTGGTCATCGCGCTGCTGCGGGTCTTCGCCAGTCCGCGCAAGATCCGCATCACTTCGGTGGTGCACCAGCTCGACAATGTCGCCTGGCGCGCGGTGCCGATCATCCTTCTGATCACCTTCCTGATCGGCTGCATCATCGCCCAGCAGGGCCTGTTCCATTTCCGCAAGTTCGGCGCTGACGTCTATGTCGTCGACATGGTGGGCATTCTGGTGTTGCGCGAACTCGGCGTGCTGATCGTCTGCATCATGGTGGCCGGCCGTTCCGGCTCGGCCTATACCGCCGAACTCGGCTCGATGAAAATGCGCGAGGAGATCGACGCGCTGCAAACCATGGGCTTCGATCCGGTCGAGGTGCTGATCCTGCCGCGCATTCTGGCGCTGATCATCGGCGTGCCGATCCTGACGTTTCTCGGCTCGATGGCAGCGCTCTATGGCGGCGGGCTGGTGTGCTGGCTCTATGGCGGCATCGATCCCGACATCTTCCTGTCGCGTTTGAAGGAAGCCATCGCGCTCAACACTTTCCAAGTCGGCATGATCAAGGCGCCGTTCATGGCGCTGGTGATCGGCGCGGTCGCCTGCGTCGAGGGCCTGGCGGTGAAAGGCTCGGCGGAGTCGCTCGGCCGCCAGACCACGGCCTCGGTGGTCGAGTCGATCTTCCTCGTGATCGTGCTCGACGGCATCTTCGCCATCTTCTTTGCCTCGATCGGGATGTAGGCCATGGCGATCGCACCCCATATGAACGGCAAGAAAGAATTTGCCAACGGCCAGAGAGAAGTCGTCATCGAAGCGCGCGACATTGTCGTCGGCTTCGGCAATCATATTGTGCTCAACCACACCGATCTCGACGTCTATCGCGGCGAGATCCTGGGCTTCGTCGGCGGCTCCGGCTCCGGCAAATCGGTGCTGATGCGCACGATCATCGGCCTTATTCACAAGCGTGCCGGCAGCATCAAGGTGTTCGGCGTCGACATGGACAAGGCCTGCGATCTCGAACGGCGGGCGGTGGAGCGGCGCTGGGGCGTGCTGTTTCAACAAGGCGCGCTGTTCTCGTCGCTGACGGTGATGGAGAACCTGCAATTTCCCGTGCGCGAATATCTCAAGCTGTCGCAGCGCCTGCTCGACGATCTGGCGGTGGCCAAGCTGGAAATGGTCGGGCTCGATGCGTCGGTGTGCAGCAAGTTTCCGTCGGAACTGTCGGGCGGCATGACCAAGCGCGTCGCTTTGGCGCGCGCGCTGGCGCTCGATCCGGAGATCGTTTTTCTCGACGAGCCGACTTCGGGCCTCGATCCGATCGGCGCCGGCGATTTCGACACCTTGATCGCGACGTTGCAACGAACTTTAGGCCTGACCGTTTACATGGTGACGCACGATCTCGACAGCCTGCACACGGTCTGCGATCGCATCGCCGTTCTGGCCGAGGGCAAGGTCATCGCCGCAGGTCCGATGGAAACCATGCTCAAATCCGAGCATCCGTGGCTGAAATCCTATTTCCGCGGCAAGCGCTCGCGGGCGGGCTACCAGCCGCAAGGCAAGGCGATGACGCCGGGCGTTACTGTATAAATGTGCTGACCGGCCTTGCCCGATTCGAGACCGGTCCTGGAGCTGCTGAATGGAAACGAGAGCGAACTACACTCTGATCGGCGTCTTCACGCTGGCGGTTATCGTCGGCGTGTTCGGCTTCATCTATTGGTTCCAGAACATCGGCGGCACCGGCGAACGCGCATTCTACCGCGTGCAGTTCGACGGCTCGGTGTCCGGCCTGCGCACCGGCGCGACGGTGCTGTTCAACGGCATCCGGGTCGGCGAAGTGACGGATCTCAAGCTCGATCCGAAACGGCCGAAGCTGGTCGTTGCACGCATTTCGGTGAACAAGCTCGTCGCCATCCGTCCCGACACCGAGATCGGCCTGGAATTCCAGGGCCTGACCGGCATTTCGGCGCTGTCGCTGAAGGGCGGCGATCCCGACAAGACGCCCGTGGTCGGCGCTACCAACGTCAAGGAAGACGGCCCGCTGCTGGTCGCGCCGCCCGGCGCCACGCAGGACGTGACGCAGGCCGCGCGCGACGCGCTGCGCAAGGTGCAGGAACTCATCGAAGACAATCAGAAGGCTCTGAAGGGCGCGATCGCCAATATCGAGGTCTTTTCCGCGTCGCTGTCGCGCAACAGCGACAATATCGACAAGACCTTGGTCAACATCGAGCAGTTCACCGCGACGCTCGGCCGTAACTCAGCGAGCATCGACAAGACGCTTGCCAATGTCGAACAGTTCACCGGCGCGCTCGGCCGCAACGCCGACCGCATCGACCGCATCGCCGCGGGGCTGGAAAATCTGTCCGGTGGTGCCGACGGCAAGAGCGGCGAGATCAACGAGGCGGCGCGCTCGATCAAGCACCTGGCGGAAAATCTCGACAAGCGCACCGAGACGCTGACCACTTATATCGGGCAACTGGCGCGCACCGGCACGCGCACTTTATCGACGATCGACAAGGCGGCGAAGAACTTCGACGCCAATCCGAGCCGGCTGATCTGGGGCGGCGCGCCGCCGGAGCCGGAGAAGAAGAGGTAGGGCGATCTTCTTTACCTCTCCCCCGTGGGGGAGAGGTCGATCGCGCAGCGATCCGGGTGAGGGGGCAAGTGACTCAATTGAGGCCACAACCCCTCACCCGCCCCGCCTTCGCTGACGCTTCGGCGGGACGACCTCTCCCTATGGGAGAGGTGAAGATGCTCACGCGTTATCGAAGCGCCCGGCGGCGTGCGCCAGCATGGTGTAGACCTTGCCGGTTTCCGACGTGAGATAAGTGCGCGCCACCATCTGGCCGCGGTCGTCGCGCGACACTTCTTCCAGGAGCCGCTCGAATTCGCTGATGTAGCGGTCGACCGTCTGCTTGAACTCGCGGTCGGCGCGATACTTCTTGCGGATTTCGTCGAAGGTCTGCTGGCCCTGCAGCGTGTAGAGCCGGCGCGTGAACACATTGCGTTCACCGCGCTTGTAGCGGTCCCATAGATCGGCGGCCGCCTCATGATCGATCAGGCGGGCGATATCGACCGACAGCGAGTCGAGCGACTCGATCGAGTGGCGGGGCGTGCGCTCTTCGTTGCTGCGCGCGGTGTCGCGTGCAGACTCACGCGGGAAGTCGCGGCCCGGCTCGTTGTCCTCGCGTGAAGCGCGGGTCAACAGGTCGGACAGCCAGCCGCCCCGTGCGCCTGCTGCCGGCTGACCCGGCGACAATGACGGCGCTTCGGCGCGGCGGGTTGCCGCCGGCGCGAAACTGGCGACTTCCGGACGCGGCGCCGCAGCCGCGCGCGGCGGTGGAGGCGGCGTTTCGCTGCGCAAGGTTTCGTTGCGAAGGGGTTCGTTGCGCAGGACATCGTTGCGGCCGCCGATCACGGCCAGCGACGGTTCCTCGCGCATGCGGCGCTGCTGGGCGACCGGCTCGACGGCGTCGAGATTGCGGCCGTGGCGGGCGACGATGCGGTTCAATTCGGCAAGCGCCTCGATCTGGTCGACGATGACGCGGCGCATCTGCGCGGCGCTCTCGGCGGTTTCCTGCGGCAGTTCGAAGACGCCGCGGCGCAGTTCGGAGCGGGTCGCTTCCAGCTCGCGCTGCATTTCGGCGGCCATCTGCTTCATGTCCTGCACGGTTTCGGCAAAGCGCGCGCCGGCCTCGCGGAACATCGACTGGGTGTCGCCGGCCGACTGCGCGTAGATCGAGCGCATGCCCTGGGCCGCGTCGACGAAGCGTTCGTTGGCGTCGGTGAACAGGCGATCGGCCTCCGCCGAAGTTTCGGCATAGACGGTGCGCATGGTCTCAACGGTGCGGGCGCGCTCGGCTTCGGCGTTCTCGCGGACGCGCTCGAACTGCTCGCTGATGGCGCGGGTGCCGTCGGCGCTCGACTCTGAGACGAGGCGGGCGACTTCGCGGGCGCGATTGGAGGCGGCTTCGAGCGACTCGTCGAGCAGGCCCGAGAAGCGCTTGAGGCGTTGTTCGATGTCTTCGGTGCGGATGTCGAGGGTGGCGACCAGCGAGTCGAGCTGGACGCGGCGTTCGCCAACGGCATCCTCGGTGCGCTGGTTGGAGCGGTCGATGAGTTCGGCCGCCTTGCCGAGATCGCGGCCGTGCGCCTCGAAGGCGCTGGCGAGCTGGCCGAGATCGGTCACCACATGGGTGGTGATTTCGCGGAAGTTGCTGATCGTGGTCTCGACCCGGTCGGTGGCGTGGGTGGTCGCGCCGGTGACTTCGTGCATGGCGGCGACGAATTCGGAGACGCGCAGCATAAGCGTGTTTTCCAGCGCGCTCATGTTCTCATGCGAGCCGGACAGCACTTCCTGCAACATGATGTTGGCTTCGCGCAGCCGCTCGAACAGCGCGGTGGTGTCGGCGCGCAGCATGTTGTGCGTTTCCAGCATTTCGCTGACGGTCGCGGTCGCGGTTTCCTTCGACTTTTCGATCGCCTTGGCGGCGGTGTCCTGCAAATCGGTGAGGGTGCGGTTGACCGTATTGGCGGCGGCCTCGCCCGCGGTGTTGATCATGCGGGTGATCTCGGCGCCGTTGTCGACGATGGTGCGGCTGAAGACCATGCCCTTTTGCTCGATCGATGCCAGCGCGGTGTCGGTCGCCGTGGTGATGTCGAGGGCGAATTTCTCGCCCTTTTCGCTGAGCGCGTGCAGCACGCCGCCGCTCTTGTCGGACAGGATCGCGGCCATGTCGTCGGTGCGCTTCGACACCGAGGTGGCGATCTCCTCGGCGCGGGAAATGAAGCTCTTGGCGACTTCGTCGCTGACGCCGGTCAAGGTACGCTCGGCCTCGCTGGCGCTGGAGCGGATCGCGTCGGTGGTCGACAGCGCGAGCGCGCCGAGCGACTTTTCCGCTTCCGACGCATTGGTCTTGATGGCGTTGCTGAGCTGCTCCATGCGCGCATTGAGCGTCTCGGCGGCGGCCTTGGTGCGGCTTTCGATCTGGTCGGTGACGGTGACGGCACGGCCGACAAGCAATTCCTCGAAGCGGGTGATGCGGCCGTCCAGCGTGTCGGCGACTTCCATCGCGCGCGCGCCGAGGGTCTTGTCCATTTCACCGATCTTGGCGGAGATCGCGTCGGCGACTTCGGCGCCGCGCGTGTTGATAGTGCCGGTGACGTCGCTGATGCGCTTGTCGAGCGCGCCGACGACTTCCTCGCCGCCCTTGGTCAAGGTCGTGGCCAGTTCGGTGACGCGGCCGCCGAGCATTTCCTCGAACTTGGTCAGGCGGGCATCGAGCGTGCCGGACAATTCGTTGGAGCGGCCGGTGACGCGGCTGTCGAACGTATCGAGATAGGCGCGCATCGCCTCGGAGACGTCCTGGGTGCGCTGGCCGAGGCGCTCGACCAGTTCGCCGCCATAGGTCTTCACGGTGTGGTCGAAGTCGGTGATGTGGCGGGTGACGAGGTTGCCGAGATTGGTCGAGTCGCGGGCAATCTTCTCGGTCAGTTCGGTGCCGCCCTTGTTGAACATGTCCTCGAAGGCCTGGAGGCGCGCCGCCAGCATGTCCTTGACCTGGTCGCTGCGGCTGTTGAGCGCGGTCACCAAGGTTTCGGCATTGCTGCGGAAGGTGTCGGCGACATTGTTGCTGCGGTCGATCAAAGTGTCGGTGATGTGCGCGCCGGTCTGCTCCATCTTGGCGACGACGTCGCCGCCGCGCAGCGACAGATCGAGCACCAGCGAATCGCCGGTCGAGCGCAAGGTCGAATTGACGTCGCCGGCGCGGGCCGCAATGACGTCGGCCATGCGGTTGGCGGTTTCGGTGATGGCGTCGGTCAAGGCCTGCGAACGGCCGGCCATGGTGTCGATGGTGCCGGCGGTCTTCTGGGCGAAGCTCTGCGCCACCAGATCGAGGCGCTGCGTCATCATCTGCTGCAAGCGCGCAGCCATTTCGGCGAATTCGTCGTGAACGTGCTCGGTCTTGAAGTTGAGGCTGGCCGAAAGACGATCGCTGGCCGAGGCGATGGCGGTGGTTGCCTTGTCGCTGGTCGATTCCAGGCGGTCGAGCAGGTTCGAGCCGCGATCGCTCAACGCATCGATCATGCTGTCGCCGGCGTGGCCGAGCGCCAGCGTGATGTGCTCGCCCTTTTCGGTGAGCGAGCGGGTGACGCGCTGCGCCACTTCGTTGACCTTCTCGGCGACAAGATCGCCGACCGAGGTGATGTCGTGCGACAGATCGAGATGCACAGAGCCGATCGCCTTGCGCACCTGTTCGGACTGGCTGACCAGCGTATCGCGCTGGTTGGTCAGTTCGCTCAAAAGATCGCGGATGCGGACTTCGTTGTCGTTATAGGCGCGCTCGAGCGCGGAGACTTCGTTGTGGACGAGGGCTTCCAGTTCGGCGGCGCGCGCCAGAGCGCGCTCAACGCCGTCGCCCATGGCCGCGACTTCGCGGCGGATGGCTTGTCCGACCGAGACGATCTGCTCGCGCGCCGCGGTTTCCGGCTGCGCCAGGCGCATGGCGACTTCGGCCATCGACTCGGCGACCAGGCGCATGTCCTGCGAGCGCGAGAACATATGCGCGATCACGTAGAAGAAAATCACGGGCACGACGATGGCCGACGCGATGCCGGCCATGACGGCGATGCCGATGCGCGGCGTCGCCAGAAGCGTTTGCAGATCGGCGCTCGACAGATAGGCGAGCGCGAGGGCGCCGGCGGTCCAGCCGAAGGCGGCGACGCTGGCGATGGCGTAGGGCGCGCGCGCGCGGCGGCGGCGCAGCGTCTGCAAGATCTGGCCCATATTGGCGCGGTCGTCATTGGCGGGCAGGCGCGGCGCGCCATCGCCCGCCGGCCAGGAATGCGCCGGCTCGGACTCGGTGAACAAATCGGCGGTGACCGGCGCGATCGGCGCCTGTTCGCCATTGCGGTCGAAGCTGGGTTCCGCTCCGAGACGCGGTTCGGTGCGATCGGCGGGGGTGCGAATGTTCAGCGCATCCTCGATGGCCGCGATCGCTTCGTCCGTTGCGTTCTTGGTCTGCTGCGGATTGTTCGCCATATCGGTCATCGCCTCGTCGTTACGCAGAACTTGAAAACAGCCCGATCCGCCGCTGGGGCGAAACAGGCCGCGAGTGCTTGTGCCGTCAGGAGCCGGAGAAAATAAGCGCTTATGCCCCGTCTCTACTTCAAGTTTCCATCCTATCGTCTTGGCAATACGAAAGAAACCGCGGCCGTAAGGATGTTTTAATCATCGTTAACGAAGGTTAACCATAAAAATCCGTGCCGGTCAGCTTTTCGCGCTGCTGCGGCGCCTTCCCGGTAAAATATTGCCGCGCCAGGCGGAATTTCCGCAATCCCGATTGCGCCGGGATTTACGCGGCCGTTAACCACCGCGCCGGAACGGCCCGGCTCGACCGCCGGCATTTACCGGATTTTGGCCGCGATAACGGCACACTCCACCGTCAAAGAACGCGGGCGAAGGAGAGGGAAACGGCCATGGCAATGACGGCATTGGCGCAGGGCGCAAGCGACACGGCGGAACCGGCCATTGTGAAACCGGTTTTGGCGATCGATCGCGGCCATCTTGCCCGCATGACCTTCGGCGACCGCAGCCTCGAACAGGAAGTGCTGCAACTATTCGCCCGCCAGTCCGAACTGCTGATCGCGCGCATGCGCCAATCCGGCGGATCTGGCGACGGATCGGCCGTCGGCGCGCTGGCGCACACCCTGAAGGGTTCGGCCGCCGGCATCGGCGCGACACATGTGGCGCGCGCGGCGGATGAGGCCGAACGGGCTGCCGCTTATGCGCCGGCCGACCTCCGCGCCAGCATCGACCGCCTGGCTTTGGCCGTCGATGACGCGCGCGCGCTAATCGTCGAATTGCTGCGCGAGGGGTGAAACGACAGGGTGGCGTCGCTGGCGGATTGACGATATAGCAGCCGCCAGCCTTTTCCCGCCAATTCCTGCCGAACGTTTTCCCTATGCCCAAAATCACCTATATCGATGCAACCGGCGCGCAGCGCACGGTCGATGCCGACACCGGTTCCACCGTGATGGAAGCGGCGATCCGCAACAATATCCCCGGCATCGAGGCGGAATGCGGCGGCGCCTGCGCCTGCGCCACCTGCCATGTCTATGTCGCCGAAGATTGGCGCGCCAAGGTCGGCGAGCCGACGCCGATGGAAGAAGACATGCTCGATTTCGGCTATGACGTGCGGCCAAATTCGCGGCTGTCGTGCCAGATCAAGGTGACGGACGAACTCGACGGCCTGGTGGTGACGACGCCGGAGAAGCAGGCTTAAGCCTGCACCCTCACGACGTCATCCCGGCCGGCGCGACCACGGACGAACTTAAGCCCATTTCGTCGAACGCTCGTTTGACCAGGCCAGAGGCTTTCGCTTCCTCGATGAATTCGGTGATGTAAGCGAGCGCCGCCGGCCGGCCCTTCGGCACGCAGACCGACGTCGTCGAATTGAGAAAGGCATCGGGCAGCACGCGGGAGCCCGGAATTTTTTTCGCCAGACCGCCGAGCGATTCTCGCGACAGCGCGATGGCCTGGATGCGGCCTTCGTTCATCGCCGCGGTCGCCACATCGACGCCCTTGAATTCGATATGCGTCGCCTTCGGCGTCGCCGCCGTGGCGGCACGAAAGGTCGCGGTGTTGGCGACGCCGCCAATGCCGATGCCTGGCGCGTCGGCGTCCTTGACCGACTGCATCGTCGAGCCGGGCGCGACCAGGAACGTGCTTTGCAGCAGGTGATAGGCATTGCCGAAGTCGATGAACTTTTTGCGCTCGGCATCGACCGGCAGGAAGGCGACGTCCCATGTATTGCTCGTGGCGGCATTCTGGATTTCGCCAGAGGAAGCATACGGCACGATCACCGACGGTACGCCGAGTTTTTTCGCCAAAGCCTCGCCGAGAATGACGGCGACGCCCTTGAAGCCGTCGCCGTCCCTGACGGCGAACTGCGCCGACGGCAAAGGGGCAACCGCGACCGCGATGCGCAGCGTTCCGGTCGGCGCAAGTTGTTGCATCACGGCGGCATCGGGCATGGAATGCTCCTGTGGTTATGCTTTCACCGGGGCGCGCCAGCGTTGCGCCGCCAGGATCGCCACCACGAAGGGGGCGAGCAACACCAGCCGGCTCTGATAGCGGTCGACCGGATGCGAGAAGATGCCGCAGATCGCGGCATTGGCCAGAAGCGCCAGCAGCAGCGTGAAACACAGCGCCGCCGTTTCCGGCGTGAGATCGAGCCGCCGCCGCAACAGCAAGGCGAGAACGACCCCGCCAATGGCCAGCGCGCCGACCGGCACATGCAAATATTTATTGAGCGGCACGACGTCCGGCTGGTCGTGCTGCTGGCGTGCGCTCATCAAGGCCGGCACCAGATCGGGCGCCAGATCTGCGAAAGCCTGGAACGTGGGCTCGTTGTCGTGGATGCTGACTTCGGTCTCGAAGCTTACGACTTGTCCGAGCGTTGCGACGATGGCGGTGGTCAGGTGCTCCAGTGGATAAAGCCACAGCGTGTCGCGGATGATGCGGCTCTGTTCCTCGGCAAAGCCATCCCAACTGCCGAGTTTGTAGAAGGCCGTGCCTTCGCCCCACAGCCAGTCGTCGGCCAGTTCGGGGATCTCGTCCTGGTAGGCACAGATACGCAACGACGGATCGGGGCATTTGTCTTCGAGATATTGTTCGATGATGCCGTCTTCGAGCAGACGGCCGAACAGGAAACTTGAGCCGCCGGGCGTGAAGCCGAATTTGCCGATCAACGCCAGGTTCGACACCAGACTCAGCGCGATTCCGGCGATGACCGCGGCTGCGGCGAAGCTCAGGCGCGGCGCCGGCAGCGAAAGCCGCCTGATGAAACTCAAGAGCCACAGAGCGGCGGTGACGGCGACGCACAGCGCGGCGGCCGCCATGTGGCTTGGCACCGTGATCGCGGTCACGGCGGCCAGCATGTAGCGTTCCCAGCGCGCCAGCCGCTCATGGGCGAATGCCAGAAGATAAAGCGCGAGAACGGCGGCGGCGAACAGAATGTCCGGCATCAACTGACCGGCGAACCAGGGCAGGCTGGTGGTGACGGTCGTCAGCGCGACGATACCGAGCGCCAACCACGGCCTGCCGCCCAGCCCATTGACCCGCAAGGTGACGATGAACAGCCAGGCCACTAGCGCGCATTGGAGAATGACGCAGGGCCAGAACGCGAAGGGAATGCCGGCGGTGAGAAACAGGCCGTAGAGCGCCGAGCGTCCGAGCATCGGCGTGCCGGTCATCGCGGCGATGAGATAGCCGCCGGTGTCGGGAAAGATGATCGGGAAGCCGTTCCAGATGGCGGGCGCGAGCAGCACCAGCACCATGGCCGCGCCGGCGATAATCCAGGATGCGCGGCTGGCCGCGCCGGCGCTGCCATCGATGCCGGCGGGCGCGCCTTTGCCCGCGATCGCGCTGTCCGCCATCGTCACTCGTTCCGCTGAAGCGTCATCGCGGCAACCTGCCATGGCGCGGCGGCGATTGCACCGGGCAATAGCGCGCGGGTTAATTCGTCGCGGGGCGGCGGCGATGGATTGCGAACCAGGCCGCCATCATTGCGGTGACCAGCACGGCGAGGAAGACCAGCCGGCTCTGGTAGCGATCGACGGCATGCGAGAACACGCCGCAAATCGCGGCATTGGCGGCGAGCGCGAGCAGTACGGTGACGGCGAGGCCGGTGAAGGCGTCCGGCAGGCCGAGCTTGCGGCGCAATAGCAACGCCGCGGCGAGGCACACCATCGCCAGCGCCGCGACCGGCAGGTGCACAAGGTTCAGCGATTTGGCGATGTCGAACGGCGCCGCCTGCTGGCGCGCCGCCATGAAGCGCGGATACAGCGCCGGCACATGGTCCTTGAACATGGCAATGGTCGGGGCGTTGTACTGGACGCTGACTTCGGTCTTGAATTTCGCCAGTTGCTCGACGGCCGCGCGCAACGCCGCGCTCAAATGCATCAGCGGATACAGCCGCATCGTCTCCAGCGTGATGCGCTTTTCCTCGGCGCTGCCTTCGAAATCCTTCAGCTTGCGGAACGGCGAATTGCCGTCCCACAGCCACCAGTCGGCGTCGGTCGGGAAATTTTCGGTGAAGGCGCAAAGCTTAATCGAGGGATCGGGACATTTGTCGTCGAGGTAGCGCTTGACGATGCCGTCTTCGACGAGGCGGCCGAACAGGAAAGCGGAGCCGCCCGGCGTCAGCGCGAATTGGCCGGTGATGGCGTAGTTAGACACTGGACACAGTGCGATGCCGGCGGCGACCGCGCCGGCGGCGAAGGTCAGCCGCGTCGGCGGCAACGCCAGTCTCTTGATGTGGCGGAGCAGTGCCAGAGCGAGGATAATGCCGACGCACATTCCGGCCGCGGCCATATGGCTCGGCATCGTGACGACGATGACCCCGGCGAGAGCCCAGCGTTCCCAGCGCGCCAGCGCGTCGTCGCGGAAGGTGAGCAGATGCAGCGCCAGCGCCGCCGCGGCAAACAGGATGTCCGGCATCAACTGCGCGGCAAACCACGGCGCGCTGGTCGTGACAGTCAGCAAGGTCACGATGCCGAGCGCCAGCCAGGGCCGGTGGCCCAGGCCGTGCGCGCGCAAGGTCAGCACGATCAGCCACACCATCATCGCCGATTGGATGATGACATTGAGCCAGAAGCTCGACGGAATTCCGAGATAGAGAAAGGCGCCATAGAGCGCCGAACGCCCCATGCCGAGCGTGCCGAGGATCGGCCGGTCGAGATAGCCGCCGGTATCGGGGAAGATAAGCGGAAAACCGTTGAGGATGGCGGGCGCCAGCAGCATCAGCATCATGGCGGAGCCGGACAGCGCCCAGGCCGCCGATTGCCGCAGCCGCCAATCCGGCGCTTGCATGCTCGTTCTGCCGCCGCCGAGCAGAAAGTCCGTCATCGCAAAGCCTTCGTACCGGGGCCGGGCGTCTGCTCCCGTCGGGAAGCACAAAGCGCGCCGCGAGGTGAACGCGGTGGCGAGACTTTGGTTCAATGACGACGGATCAGGCCGGCAGAATGCCGCGGCTTTCCGCCGCCAGCGGCGCCTTCTGCCGCTCTGAGAGCCGGACCAGCACAATGCCGACGGCGAAGGTGGCCAGCCAGACCATGCGGGCGCCGTAGCGGTCGTGCGGATTGGACAAAGCGCCGCAGACGAAGGCATTGGCCAAAAGCGCCATCATGCAGAAGCCGGCCAGTTCGCCGAGATCGGCCGGCAATCTGCGCCGCCACGCCAAGAGGACGCTGACCGGCAACAGCGCCATGGCGATGAGAGCCAGCGGGTAGTGCAGTTCGTTGATGGCGGTGAAGGATATTTCGCCTTTTTGCTGGCGCGCCGCCCACATCGCTGGTTCGAGCTGCGGCGTGAAGTCGTGAATGATGAAATAGGTGTGCCACACCCAGTGCACGACGCCTTCGCCGGTGTGAACGTTGATGAGCTGGCGGGCCGTCGCCGTCGCCGCGGTCTCGAACTGCAACGCCGGATATTCGATCAGGCTGCGGACGGCGATGTGCTCCATTTCCTGGCCGAGGCCGGCGAAACGGCCGAGCTTGTCGAACAGCGGACTGCCCCAGAACCAGACATCGGCATTGCGCGGCAGTTCGTCTTTGTGCGCACACAGGCGCAGCTTCGCGTCGGGACAGTGCGCATCGAGATATTTGTTGACGATGCCGTCCTGCAACATGCGTCCGAACGATAGTGCGAAGCCGCCCGGCGTCCAGGCGACGCGCCTGGCGACGACATAGTTAGCGGCGAGCGTCATGACGGCGCCGAGGATGAGCGCGATGGTCGCCTGGCCGAGCGCCGAGAAGGGCACACGCTTGCGATCCATCAGCGACAGCCATGCGGCAGCCGCGAAGATGGCGACCATCACCGCGATGGTCGCGCTATGCGTCGCCGCCGATACCGCGCACAGCACGATCAGGCCGATCTTTTCCCGGCCGCTCAAGGCATCGCCGCGCAACAGCAGCAGATAAAGCCCGAGCACGCCCAAGCCGCAGAAAATATCGGTGAGCAGGATCGCGGTCAGCCATGGCAGCGTGGTCAGCATCGATAAGGCGATGACGCTGCCGAGCAGCAGCCAGGGCCGGCCGCCAAGGCCATGGACCCGCAAGATCAACGCGAGAATCCACACCGTCAGCGCCGCTTGCGCCAAGAGCACTGGCCAGAACGACAGCGGCACGCCGAGTTTGAGGATGAGGCCGTAGACCACGGCGCGGCTCGGCACCAACGTGCCTTCATACCAGCGCGCCAGATAGCCGCCGGTGTCGTATTGCAAAAGGGGGAACCGGTTCCAGATCGCCGGCGCGATCAGGGCCGCGACCGACAAAATAACGGCAAGCGTCCAGCGGGCGCGGTCGCGCAATGGCACCTGTCAGTTCCCCCGGCCGTTCCGTTTCTTGTTATGTCCTGATTAGCCGTTTCCCCGTTGCCGGAACAGGGGAATTCACCCGGCGGCCGACGCTTTATCGTTAGGGCAAAGTCAGCGCCCGGCCAGCGCCAGCAGCGGCGGGCGCAGGCGCGCGGGCAGCCGCACGAACAAGGCCTTGGCGGCGGGGGACAGTCGTGCCGCAGTCGACAGAAGATATCCGCTTGGCCGCAGCGCGTGAACGTAATCGACAACCGCGACGGCATCGCTGCAATAGCTGCGCTTGACGTCGTCGCTTGGCGCCAGAAGATCGTAGCGCGCAAATCCGTTGGCGCGGCAATAGTCGATCGTGTCGGCGACCTGAACGCGGCCGGGACTGTGCCGGGCGAATTCCTCGACGATCGCGCCGATGAAGGCGTACCAGCGATCGCCGGCGGTGAAGGCGACTTCATAGGCCGCCGGCCGGCCGCTGATGCTCAACACCGCGACGCGCAGGCGCATGGCGCCACCATTGCCGGCAAGCTCAATCAGCGCATCTTCCCAGTCGCCATCGCCGATGACGCTGCTCGGCAGCCGCCGCGCCGCGAGCCAGGCGCTTTTGATCGCCAGCGCTTCGCGCAGATGTGCGCGCGCGTCGTCGTCTTGCGTCACATCGAGACGCAGCGCGCCGAGGCCGGCGAGCTTGCGTCTACTGCGCCGCAACTGGCGCGGCTCGTCATCGGTGCAACTGGGGGTGCGCGCGATGTCAAGGAACGGCGCCGCGTCGTGGTTCGATGCGGTGGCTTCATCTTTCAAAACCGGCGCGATGCGCGCATCGGCGCGCACCTTGCGGAAATGGATGGCGTGAGCGACGGCGGGATCGGCCGCCGCCCGCCAGGCGGCCTCGATATCGTGTTTCGCCGTGCCGGGCCCGCACAACACGTCGCCATATTGAATGAGCGGATCGCCGAGGAAACGCACGACGGTGAGGCCGAACTGCCTGACCAGCACGGTCGGCAGAATGGCCACCGGCCCGCCGTCGCGCCGCACCACGGCAATGCGGGGAACTTCGCCGCGCCGCAGATGCGCGGAGGTGGCGGCGCGCGCCATGGCAAGGGTCTGGAACGGCGTCGCCGCGCCGCCGGCGCTCTCGATTGCCTGCCAGTCGGCGGACACCTGTTCCACCGCGTTCGCGCCCTGGAACACGGCGACCGCAGGCGATACGCAATCAGTGACGACGGCGCGCGGGTGCAGCCGCGCCGCCAGCGTCGAGGAAGCGCTCGCCATCGCGTCGATCAGCAGGCCGAAATCTTCAAGAAAAAGGGCGGCTATCATGCCTGCTTGACCGATTGGACCGGGAGCCTGACATTTGCTTATGAGAGGTTTCCGCCGGGTTGACCGCCCCCGCGACGGATCGTCGCTTCTCGACTTCTGAATTTGCCGGCCATAAGAGTTAATAAATGTTCGTCAATTTTTTCCACGACCTGAAGGCCGCCGGAGTTCCGGTGTCGTTGCGCGAATACCTCACGTTGATGGAGGCGATGCAGGCCGATCTGGCCTCGCGCCGGGTCGAGGATTTCTATTATCTCGCGCGCGCCGTGCTGGTGAAGGACGAGCGCAACATCGACAAGTTCGATCGCGTGTTCGGGGCCGCCTTCAAGGGCCTTGAGATGCTTGGCGATGGGCTGGAAGCCGAGATTCCGGTGGAGTGGCTGAAGAAGCTCGCCGACAAATATCTCACCGAGGAAGAGAAGGCGCAGATCCAGGCGCTCGGCGGGCTCGACAAATTACTGGAGACGTTGAAGCAGCGCCTCGCCGAACAGAAGGGCCGCCATCATGGCGGCTCGAAATGGATCGGCACCGGCGGCACGTCTCCCTTCGGTAACGGCGGCTACAATCCGGAAGGCATCCGCATCGGCGGCGAGAGCACGCATCGCCGCGCGGTAAAGGTCTGGGACAAGCGGGAGTTCAAGGACCTCGACGACGACGTCGAACTCGGTACCCGCAACATCAAGGTGGCGCTGCGTCGCCTGCGTAAGTTTGCCCGTACCGGCGCGCCGGATGAACTCGATCTCGATGGCACCATCAAGGGCACCGCGCACAAAGGCTATCTCGACATCCAGATGCGGCCGCTGCGCCACAATGCGGTGAAGGTGCTGTTGTTCTTCGACATCGGCGGTTCGATGGACTGGCACATCAAGGCGACCGAGGAATTGTTCTCGGCGGCGCGCACCGAATTCAAGCACATGGAGCATTTCTACTTCCACAATTGCCTGTACGAGAAAGTGTGGAAGGAAAACCGACGGCGCTTTCAGGCGACGACGCCGACCTTCGACGTGCTGCACACCTATCCGCACGATTATAAAGTGGTGTTCGTTGGCGACGCCGCGATGTCGCCTTACGAGATCGCGGCACCCGGCGGCTCGGTCGAGCATTACAACGAGGAAGCCGGAAGTGTGTGGATGGAGCGCGTCACGCGCACCTATCCGCACGCGGTGTGGCTGAACCCGACGCCAGAGCGCGAATGGGACTTCACGCACTCGATCCAGATGATGAAGCAGTTGATGGGCGGACGGATGTATCCGCTGACTTTGGATGGGCTCGACCGCGCGATGCGGGAGCTGGTGAGGTGATATCTCCGTCATCCTGAGGCGCGAGCGAAGCGAGCCTCGAAGGATGAGCGGCCCGGGCCGTCGCCCTTCGAGGCTTGGCCTTCGGCCGCGCACCTCAGGGTGACGGGGCGGGAAATCCCCCTTTCGAATCTCCGGTATCGGGTTATATTTCTCTGGTCCATCAACAACCGAAAGGAGGTGATCCAGTGTCTCATTGTCTATCGCCGCGGTCGCCGGCATTCGTGAACTGGGTCCTTGCCTCTGCTGGGGTTCAGTGCAGCTGACCTGAAGCGGTCGGCTGGTCACGGCGCGGGGCTGTACGCCTCACGCAATCGGGGCCACGGTTTCGACAATGGAAGGGCCGCTCGCAAGGGCGGCCCTTCTTTGCGTTTCGGCGGGGCCCGGGCGAGCGCTAGGGCCGGTATTCTTGTCCATTGTGCCAGATCAAGGCGGCGCCCGCCGATCCGGTGCAATTTGCTTCTATGAACACGTCTTTGAAGCGAATCGAAACCGCCCCTGCCTCCCTTTATCCGGCCCGCAATTTGGCCGAGATGGGCCAGCGGCTGGGCGTTGCTCCGCTCCAGCCGCTAGCGGCGACCTGGCCAACCGGCGTGTCGCTTTTGGCGCAGATGGTCGATGCCTGCCAGCGCTGCGAGGCCGAGCCGGTGTGCAGCGACTGGCTGGCGCGCGCGCCTGACCGGATCGCGGCGCCGCCGGCGTTTTGCCCGAACGCGGATGGGTTGAAGCAGGCGAAGCGCTGATCTGTCATTCCGGAGCGCGCTGAAAGCGCCAACCCGGAATCCAGAAGGAATATTCCGAGTTTGCGTCTGGATTCCGACTTCTGCGTCGCGCTCCGGAATGACGAGTTCTATACCGCCACCGAATGGCGCTTCTGGCTGGCGGTGAGGTAGCTGTCGAAGGCCGCCGCCGCGATGCGGATATAGGGCCGGCCGGCCTCAGTGACCGTGATCTTCGCGCTGTCGATGGTCAGCAGCCCCTCCGCCGCCAGCCCTGCAAGCGTTTCCATCTCGTTGGCAAAGCGCGCCACGCCGCCGAAGGCATCGAGGTCTAGCTTAAGGTCGCACATCAGCCTCTCGATGATCGAAGCGCGCTCGCGGTCGTCATCGGACAGCGGCAGCCCCTTCGCCGTCGCAAACGTGCCGGCGGCAACGCTGCGCGCATAGTGGCCCGTGTCCGGCGCGTTCTGCACATAGCCTTGCGGCAGCCGACCGATGGAAGAGGCGCCGATGCCGATGAGCGCGTCGGCATCGTCCGTGGTGTAGCCTTGGAAATTCCGGTGCAGGCGGCCTTCGCGCGCGGCGATGCACAGTTCGTCATCGGGCAGGGCGAAATGATCGAGGCCGATAGCCTGGTAGCCGAAGCTCGCCAGAGTTTCGGCGGCTATCGCTGCCTGTTCGATGCGCGCGGCCGCGCCCGGCAAGGCCGCCTCATCGATCAGCCGCTGATGCGTCTTGAACCACGGCACATGGGCGTAGCCGAACAGCGCCAGCCGCTGCGGATGGAGCGAGGCCGCCAGTTCGGCGCTACGCGCGACGTCGCGGCCGGTCTGCGTCGGCAGGCCATACATCAGATCGAGGTTGAGATTCTCGATGCGGGCTTCGCGCAGCCAATGGGCGGCGCGCTCGACCTGCTCGAACGGCTGTACGCGGCCGATGGCGTGCTGCACATGCGGTGATGCATCCTGCATGCCGAGGCTGGCGCGGTTGATGCCGATGGCTTTCAGCGTGCGCACCAGCGGCTGATCCATCCGGCGCGGATCGAGTTCGATGGCGTGCTTCTTCAGGCTACCGAGATCGAAGCGCGAGGCGATCGCGCCGGAGATGGTCTCGAGCCATTGCGGACCGAGGATCGACGGCGTGCCACCGCCCCAGTGGATGTGGGTCAGCCGCGCGCCGTTGAGATCGCCGAGGAGCGCGATCTCTTCCAGCAGATGTTCAGCGTAAGTATCGATTGGCGTGCGCCTGCGCACCGCGCGGGTGTTGCAGCCGCAATAGTGGCAAAGCTCCGTGCAGAACGGCACATGGATATAGAGCGAGACGCGGGCGGCGCGCGGCAGCGCGCTAAGCCATTCGCGGTAGGTGTCGGGGCCGACCTTAGCGGAGAAATGCGGCGCCGACGGATAGGACGTGTAGCGCGGCACATTGCGCTCGGCGAGCGCCAGCGACACCGCCAGGGCTTGCTGCGTCATCGCGAGGCCGATTGCCGGCGGGGAACCCATTGTTCCCCGGCCCTGGCATAGACGCGCTTGACGGCGGCCCAGGCCATCATGTGCGCTCGCTTGTCGCGTTCGGCGTCGCCGGCATAGGCTGCATAGGCATAATTGAAGGCCTCGCGATAAAACGTCCTGCCCGTCGTCGGGCAGATGCGATCTTATGGCCGGGGGCAATTCAAGGTTATTTCGATAGGGCATTACGGAACTCAAGGCTCGCGCCCCCCGCCAGTGGAGGCAAATTAGCGCAACCCTTTTCGGCGGCGCCTTGCGGTAAATCAATGAGTTGGCATTCGGTTTCACACGCGACGATTAAAAAAATCGCCGGGCTTTTGGGCCCGGCGATGCCGAATTTCGGTACTTGTTGAGAATCAGCGGTTAGGCGGCGTTGGCCGCATTCATCGGCGCCGGTTCCTCGGCGGCCTGCTGGATGCGTTGCAGGCTCATCACCTCACGCATGACGCGGGCAAAGTCCTTGCGGCCGGCTTCGAGCGCGCCTTCGACCACGGCGCGGTCGAGCTTCTCGCGCTGCAAGGCGGCTTTGAGTTCCTCGATCGCCTGTTCGGCCAGCAGCTTGTCGTTGGCGCGTTCGCGGGAGAGCGCATCGATCTGGCCGCCGAGCGCGGCGATTTGATCTTCGGCGCGGGCCAGCGCCGCTTCCTTGGCGGCATAGGCGCGGGTCAGCGCGCCGCCGCGTTCCATCAAGGTCGAGCGGGCGTGGTCCATTTCCTTGATCTCCGACTCGCGCCGGATGCGGTCGGCTTCCAGATCGGCGAGCCGGGCATGCAGATTGTCGCGCTCGTTGCTGACGTCGTTCAGGCGGCGGTCGAAGTCGCGGATTTCCTCGGCGCGGGCCAGCAGATGTTCGCGGGCCTCGACGAGCAGATTGTCGGTGGCCGAGGCGCGCGCTTGCAGCGCGTCGAAGCGCATGCGCTGGCTGGTCAGTTCGTGGTCGTGACGCTCATTGCTTTCGTCGAGCGCACTGACCAGGCGGGCGCGTTCGTTGCTGAGTTCGGCGAAGTTGCCCTCGACATGGCGCAGGCGGCCTTGCGCGGCGCTGAGGCTGGCTTCGGTCTCGGTCAGCTTGCGCGACAGCCGCGCGCTGTCGGTGCTCATCCGGTCCAAGGTGGCCGCTTGCGCGCGCTTTTCGTCGTCGGCCATCAACAGGCGCTGGCGCGCCGCGTTGAGGTCGGATTCGAGCGCGATGACGCGCTTGTTCATGGCGGTCAGGCGCTCGTCGAGCCGGCGGTTTTCCTCGCGCAGCGCATGGCTTTCGCCGGTTTCCTGGGCGAGGCGGCCTTCGAGATCGGCGATCTGGGCGCGCCGGGCGGCGATGTCGATGGCGATCTCGGCCTTGGTGGCTTCGACCGCGCGCAGCACGCTCTGCGTCGTCGTCAGTTCCTGGCGCAGCGCGCCGCATTCCTGCTCGAACTGCGAAGCCTTCTTCTCGACCTCGGCGATTTCGTTGCGCAGCTTGCCGTAGGCGGTGCGGGTATTGTTGAGGACGGTCTGGAGGCTGAGTTTTTCGGACTTCTCGGCCTCGTAGGCGCGCAACGCCTTCTGCACCGGATCGGCCAGTTTGCCGACCGCAGCCTTGATGGCGTCGAGTTCGCCGATCTTGGCGTTGGCGTCGAGCAGGAGGTTGCGCAGCGTTTCGTTGTCGCCGCCGATCTGGGCGCCGAGGGTCGAGAACAACTCCTCGTCAAGCTCCAGCGGATTTTCGCTCGGGGCGGAGCCGGAAAAGCTGTTGATCGGGAGGACCGTGCCGGTCGGCGACGGTTGCGCCAGCGTGTCCAGAACGCTCGGCTTGCGGGCGAAGAGGCCCCCGAATTTGCTCATAAACGTGATCCCTTTGAAAACGCCGATCCGCCCGGCCGAAGCGACGCCGAATCACATTGGCCATTATCCTAACGGAATGTGAACGGGCGTGGTTAACGAGGCGTTAACGCGGGCGCCGCCCGGAAACGAATATGCTTTGGTATCAGAACCTTGCCGACCATCGCCGGGCCTGGCCGCGCAGCCGGTAGGGGTGCCCCTGGCGCCGCCGGCAACGCCTGCCTTTTGCCCTGTTAATAAATCTCAAAGCCACATTCACGCGCTCTCGACTTGGGAACCGAAGCGCGGGACAAGGAGGCGCTAATCCAGATTCTTACCCTCCCGGGAGATTTTTCGATGAAACGTAGCTTTGCGCTGGCCGCCGCTGTGTTCGCGGCCTTTGTGTTCACGACGCCGGCCGCCGAAGCCGGCGGACGCAACCGTATCGCCAAGGAAGTCAAAGTGGCCGCCATCGTCACCGGCGCCGCGGCGACCGCGACCTGGTTTTCGCTCAATGCCTGGAACTGGCGCTGGGATAACCCGCACGGCCTGACCAGCCTGGCCGCTTACGGCGCCACCACGCTCGGCTGCATGGCGGTCGCGCCGATGGTCGGCACCGTGCTGGCCAAGCGCCCGATGACCATGCGCGAAGGCCACATCCTGGCCGGCTCCTGCGTGCTCCCGATCGTCGGCGGCTATCTGGTCAACGCCGCCTACAACAACAACCCGCAGTGGGAAGCCGGCGCCGCGCCGGCGAAGAAGGTCAAGAAGGCCAGGAAGAAGAAGTAAGCGCACAAGCGCAACTTCGTGCTCTAAAAGAAACGCCGGCGCCAATGAAAATCGCGCCGGCGTTTTTTTGTGGGGCAGGGAGACTAATCCCGCTTGGCGATGAACAATCCCTCGCACAGGCGGAAGCTGAACGCGTCGCCGTCGCCTTGCGGCTCCAGGAACGTCTTCACCTCGGGGGTCGCCTGCGTTAGCAGCGCGCGCAACAGCCGCTTCATGACGTCGTCATAGCGCGACGCCCAGCTCTTGAAGACCATCGGCTTGAACAACTGCTCTTCATGGCCGATGGCGAAGCCGGCGGCCTCGATCGCCGCGCGCCATTCTTCCATGGTCCAGGCGCGCAAATGGCTCGGATCGCGCAGCCGCTCGAAGGCGTTGACGTAATCGCCGACCGGCCCCGCCGGCACGATATTATCGACCACGGCCAACGTGCCGCCCGGCTTCAGGACGCGGTGCGCCTCAGTAAGGTAATCCGGAATCGAATCGAAGTGGTGTGGCGCGATGCGGCAGGTGACGAGGTCGAAACTCTCATCCTCGAACGGCAGCGCCTCGGCCTTGGCGTACGTGGTGCGCAGGTTTCCGAGCCCGCGTTTGGCGGCCTCGGCTTTGACCATGTCGAGCATTTCCTGGGTGATATCGGTCGCCCAGACGCGCGCGACATGCGGCGCAAAAGTATAGGCGACGTGGCCGCCGCCGGTGGCGATGTCGAGCACGCGCCAGGTGCTCTCCGGCGCGGTCAGATCGACCAGACGCTGCAAGCTCTTTCCCGTCGCATGCGGTGTCGACGTGAGGTAAAAGGCCGAATTCTGCCCGAACTGTTGCTGCGACGGCGTCTTGTTCATGGGGTCAGTCTCGGCTTTACATGTCAGTGCCTGGTCACATCGGTGGTGCCGCCGTCGCCGCCGGACAGGTCGTCATAGCCGTGCCGGCTTGAATAAAATATCAGCGCCATCAGCCCGCCGCCGACCAGAAGCGACATCGCCACGCCGCCGGCGATCGCGACGTAGCCATAGAAGGGGATTTCGATCATATTGGAGTCGAAATGGCTCCAGGCGGCCGCGGCAAACCACAGCGACACGGCGAGAAGGGCGAACAGGGGGATGAGCCAGAGAGCTTTGAGCATGGCGCCTATATAGGCGCTTGCCGCCATTTTGTCACAAGCGCCAGACGCATGGCCGCTGTGAAAAGCTGGCGGCGAAAGACGCCCGGCGCGAGGCCGGGCGTCCCGATACGCTAGACAGGGGCCGTTAGCGGGCCGGCGCGCTCGGCGTGGTGCCGCCCATCGGTGCGGTGCCGCGCGGGCGTTCCGTCGTGTTCGCACCGGTGGTCGAAGTGCTGGCCGGCTCGTAGTAAGCGAAGGTCGGCGCATTCTTCAGCTCATCCTTGGTGAAGGAGACCGTGATCTTGTCGATCGCGGCGCTGTCGGCCTTGCGGGTGACGTTGAGCTTCTCAAACGGCACGGCGACATTCTTTTCGCCAACGCCAAGGAAGCCGCCGACGCCGATGACGACACCGCTGACCTTGCCGTCGCTGGCGAGGACCAGATCATTTACTTCACCTATCGAGGAATTGTCGGAGCCATAAACGGTGGCGCCGATCAGTTTGGAACCGCGCCAGTCGGTCGCCTGCTGATTCTGCACGAAGGTGGCGCCGCTCGCGCTGCTCGGGGAAGATGTGGTGCTCTGCGGGGGCATGGAACTCGGGGAAGCTGCTGGCGGGGTGGCCGTCTGCGCAAAGGCCGGCGCGGCCAGAACGGTGGCAAGCGCCACAGCCGTCAAAGTGCGTTTCATCATGGAGAATCCTCCTCGGTGTGAGATTTTCAAATAGGCAATACTGACAAGCGGCGTTTCGATGCCGCATAAACAAGGAACGCGGGACCAAGGCCCCGCGTTCCGAACATGACAAAAGGTTTAGTGTGACGAAGCCGCGCAGGTGGTTTCGCGCGCCGCTTTGGAACTTCGACCTATTTGAGTTTGATTTCCATTTCGATCGGTTCTTCCTCGGTCGCTTCCGGTTCCGGCTGCGGTTCCGGCGCCGCTTCAATCAGCGGCGTGCCGCGGCGCAAGGTCGAGCGCAGCGCGCCGACTTCGCTTTGCAGGCGCGAATTGTCCTTGCGCGCGGCTTCCAGCGCGCCTTCAACGACGGCGCGTTCCATGCGCTCGCGTTGCAGCGCCGAGTTCAAATCCTCGACGCGCTTTTCGATGTTGGTGCGGCTGACCTGGACGTCGGCCTCGAGATGGCCGTTGCGCTCGGTCAGCGCCGCGATCTTTTCGTCGGCGCGAGCGAGCGCGGTTTCGCGCGCCTTCAGCGTCTTGGTCATGGCGTTGTTGCGCTCGGTCAGCGCGACGCGCGCTTGTTCGAGATCCTTGATCTGGCGCTCGCGCTGTTCGTGCGAGGCTTCGATCTGGGCGAGGCGCTTTTCGGCGTTGTTGCGCGAAATGGTCGCTTCGACCGACTTGCGATCGAAGGCGCGCACCTCTTCGGTGCGGGCAAGCAGGTTCTGCCGCGCTTCGGCGAGCAGGCGCTCGGCGGTGGCGGCGCGCGACACCAGAGCGTCGAGCCGCATATTCAGGCTGTTGCGTTCGGCCTGATGCTGTTCCCTCGATTCATCGAGCGCGGACGAGAGGCGGCCGCGTTCGGCATAGGCTTCGGCGAAGCTCGACTCGACCTTGCCGAGTTGGGCCCGCGTCGCGGTCAAGGTGTTTTCGGATTCGGTGAGGCGGCGGGTGAGGCGGGCTGTCTCGTTGAGCGCCTGGTCGATACCGGACTGCAACGAACGCTTTTCGTCTTCGAGCAGCGCCAGCTTTTCGCGCGCCGCGGCGAGTTCGCCTTCCAGTTCGACGATGCGCTTCTCGGCGGCGTCGAGCTGGTCCTGCGCGGTGCGGCGGGCTTCGCCGAGCGAACGGCGCTGCGCGGTTTCCTGGGCCAACTGGCGCTCAAGCTCGGAAATCTGCACGGCGCGGGCGGAAATGCCATCGAGCAGTTCGATACGCGTGCTCTCCAGGCCGCGGTTCGACTCGCGTGCCAGTTCCAGATCTTCGCGCAGCTTCTCGGCTTCGCTTTCCAGCGCGGTCGCCTTACGCTCGATCTGATAGAATTCGGTACGCAAAGTCTCGTAGGAGGCGCGCGACTCCGCGAGCATGCCGGTGAGGCCGAGGGTCTGCGACTTTTCCAGTTCCAGCGCGCGCAAGGTCGAATTGAACGGCGCGACGATCTTGTCGAAGGCTTCCTTCAATTCGTCGAGTTCGCCGATCTTGCGGCCGGTGTCGCTGAGCAGATTGCGCAGTGCTTCGTTTTCCTCGCCCATGCGCGAACCGACGTCGGAAAAATTTTCGAAATTGACGTGGCGCGGGGAAGTTGCGTTGCCGGTCGCGGCGGGCGGCTGCGGTGCGAATTTCTCGGCGCCAGGTTCGTTGGCTTTGCGGCCACCGAAAATATCCGACAACTTAGCCATGACAAACTCTCCAACGCTACGCCGACAAGATGCCTGAAAAAGGCCACGCCTGCTGTATTAAGATATTATATACCTTTGGCGATTGAAACACTCGCAATCATTGCCGCTGCCCGAGGCGTGCGTTGAACGCGATCATGGTTAACGGTGAAACACAGTCGATCCATGCGCAATTGCTGTGCAAATGCCGCTTTGTCATGTAGGTGTCGCCGATGAACCCCGTTTCAGACGGCAAGCCCGGCGACGATCTTGTCTATTTGTACCGGCCCTCGCTGCTTGGCGCGCCGTGGTCGTTCCGGCTGACGCCGGCCGCGCTCGCCTGGGAAGTGGGCCGCCGCTCGGGTCTTGTGCCATACCGGGACATTCGCCGCGTGCGGCTGTCGTTCAAACCGGTGGGCATGCAGCGGCAGCGCTATCAGACCGAAATTTGGGCCGACGGCGCGCCCAAGCTCACGCTGGTCTCGAGTTCATGGAAAAGCATGGTCGAGCAGGAGCGGCAGGATGACTCGTATTCGGCTTTTGTCACAGCGCTGCACCGGCGTCTGGCAGAGGCGGGCGCGCCGGCGGTCTACGAGAAAGGCGGCGCGCCGCTACGGTACTGGCCGGGGGTCGTCGTGTTTTTTGCGATCTCGCTCGGCCTGGCCTATCTGACGGTGCGTGCCTTGCTGAGTCACGGGCTGGCCCCGGCCGCTTTCGTCGCCGCATTTCTCGCGCTGTTTGTCTGGCAGAGCGGCGGCACCTTTCGCCGCAACCGCCCCGGCGTCTATTCGCCCGACGCGCTGCCGGAACTGCTTTTGCCGCGCACAACCAGCACCGAGCATTTGGCGTAGCGCACGACGTGCCCGGCATTGGAGCCGAGGAAATAGGTGCGCATCGCCGGGCGGTGCGAACTCATCACGATCAGGTCGGCGTCGATCGCTTTCGCTTCTTCCAGCACCTCGTGATAGATGCCGCCCTGACGCACGGTGAAAGAAACCTGCGGGGCGGGAAGCCGGCATTCGCCGGCGATGATGCCGAGCGCGTCCTGCGACGAGCGGCGCTGCTGCGCCTCGAAGTCTTCCGGCACATATTCGGCCAACATCACCGGCGTCAGCGGCTGCACATTGATCAGCCGCACCGATCCGCCGGAAGTGCGGGCCATATCGACGGCGGTTTCGATCGCGGGTGTCGCCAGATCGGTATCGGCGAGATCGATCGGCACCAGGATTGTCTTGTACATCGCGGCGTCCTCCGCTCCAATTTTGTCGCGTTCTCTTCTCGCGAACCGGTACCCACTTCGCTTGAAAACGCTTTATCGTGACGCGGCCTCGAGCGACTTCGGAATGACGAAGCGTTCCAGGCGGCCGGACTGCGGGTGTAGTTTGCTCCATGCATCGAACTGGAAATCGATGACGACCAGGCCCGCGGTCGGCAGGCCTTCGCGCAGCAACTCGCGGGCATCGACGCTGCCGGAGGCGATCAGCATCAAGGCGGCTTCATGCAGGCCGGGATTATGCCCGACGATCAGCAGCGCCTGCACGCCGGCCGGCTGCTCGGCGATCGCGGCGAAAATATCGTGGGCGCTGGCGTCGTAGATTTGCTCCAGCGTTTTCGTGTCCGGGGCGGCGGCGGCCGCGGTGGGCGCCTTGGCGCCGGCCATCTGCTGCCAGGTTTGTTGCGAACGGGCGGCCGGCGACAGGATGACGCGGTCCGGGGTGAGCTTGTGGGTCGCCATATAGGCGCCCATTTTGGCGGCGTCCTGGCGGCCGCGCTCCACCAGCACGCGGGAAAGGTCTTCCCTGCTGGGTTCGGAAGGCTCGGTCTTGGCGTGCCTGAGCAGCAAAAGTCGGCGCATGATTGAGATTCACGTGTAGGAAGGGCTAAGGGATATGGTTCCAGATTATGCCGGACACTAACATGTGTGTCTCCAACCTGTGTGTTTCTGCATTATGTCTTTTAAATAACGGATGACGATGACGGACGACAATACCACAGCGCCGACCTGGTACGAGGCGACGCGAGTGGCGCACACGCCGCGTGAACGCCTCACATACGATCTCGATGTGGATGTCTGCGTGATCGGCGGAGGCCTTGCCGGCCTGACCGCCGCGCGCGAGGTCGCGCTACGCGGCTGGTCGGTGGTGGTGCTGGAGGGGGCACACGTCGGCTCCGCCGCGTCCGGCCGCAATACCGGCTTCGTGCTGCCGGGTTATTCCGAAGGCATCGACGACATGGTCGAGCGCATCGGCCTCGATCACACCAAGCAGTTGTGGGCTTTGTCGGAGCGGGGCCTCGATTATGTTCGCCGCACCATTGACGACAACCGGTTGCCCGGCGTCGACAAGGTCGATGGCTGGCTGCATGTCGAGAAGACCGACAATCCAAATGCCACGCGCGCCTATGTCGAGCGGCTGCGCTGGATCGGCGCCGACGCCGAAATGTGGACGACGGCGCAGGTGCGCGCGCAACTGGTCAATGACCGCTATTTCAACGCCGTGCATTATCGCAATGCGTTCCACATTCATCCGCTCAACTATACGCTCGGCCTGGCCGCATTGGCCGAATCCGCCGGGGCGCGCATCTTCGAGGAAACGCCGGCGCTGTCGATCGATCCGGCCGGCGTGCGCAAGCGCATCGTCACGCCTAATGGCCGCTTGCGCGCGTCGCATGTCGTGCTCGCCGGCAATGTCCAACTCGGCGCGCTGATGCCGCAGGTGGCGGCGACATTGTTGCCGGTGACGACCTTCGTCATGGTCACCGAACCGCTCGGCGATAAATTGCACGAACTGGTGCGTTATCGCGGCGCGATCTCGGACACCAACCGCGCCGACAATCATTACCGCATCGTTGACGGAAACCGTTTGCAATGGTCCGGCCGCATGCGCGTCTGGCAGGCCGAGCCGGCCCGCTTCAGGGCGGCGCTCGTTGCAGACATCAAGCGCAATTATCCCGATCTCGGCGCGGTCGAGGTCGCGTATCTGTGGCGCGGCACGTTGGGCCGCACGGTGCACCGCATGCCGCAGATCGGCGCCATGGATGACGGCGTCTGGCTGGCCAGCGGCTTCGGCGGCCACGGCCTCAACACCACGGCCATGGCCGGTGAATTGATCGCCAAGGGCATTGTCGAAAGCGACCAGACCTGGCGGCTGTTTGCGCCTTACGAACTGGTCTGGGCCGGCGGCAGGATCGGGAAGGCGATCGCGCAAGGCCTGTACTGGACGCGCGCGCCGATGGATCGCATCAAGGCGGCCTTGTCGCGCGGCCGCGAGCGCCGCCGCCTCGCCAGGGAAGCGCGTCAGAAGGCCACGGAAGAAGCACTCAAGGCCGGCGGCCCGGTGCTGGTTCCGGTGCTGCCGACGGCGGCGGAACTAGCGGCGGCGCCATTGCCGGATATCGTGGCGGAAAAGACTTTACCGCCGGGCGAGCCGCCGCCAGGCGAGGGCGAACGCCGCCGCACGCGGGCCAAGCGCAAAAAGGCCAGCCCGAAGGCCGGCAAGAAGGCCAAAATGGAACCGGCGCCGCCAACATCCGCTTGATCCATCGGCAGATTCGTCGTCTATAGAGCGAAGACGGCAATGCGGGGCAAAGTATGATCAAGCGTCATCGGGCAAGCGTTATTGCGGCGGTTCTTGCGTTCGCCGCGCCCGCAGCCTTCGCCGCCGATGTCGCGCCGCGCGCGCCGGCCACCGCGCAATACCTCGCTCCCGCGCCGGCCTCGACATGGGTCATCACCATTGGCGCCGAAGCGCGCTATCTGCCGAAGTTCGAAGGCGCCGACAGCATGATCGTGCGGCCGCTGCCGATCATTCGGGTCAGCCGCGCCGGCAAGGAAGGCCGTTTCCGCGCGCCGCGCGACGGCGCCACCATCGCGCTTTACGACACCGAGGAATTCAAGCTCGGCCCGACCTTCAAGCTGCGCCAGGGCCGCAAGGAAAGCGACGACCCGGGCAATCTGCGCGGCCTCGGCGACGTCAACTGGGCGTTCGAGGTCGGCGCTTTCGCCGAATACTGGCCGTCGGAATGGCTGCGCACCCGCGCCGAAGTGCGTCAGGGCTTCGGCGGCCATCGCGGCGTCGTCGCCGACCTTACCGCCGATGTGGTCTATCGCGCGACGCCGCAATTGACCTTGTCTGGCGGCCCGCGCCTGACCGCCGGCACGGCGGCCTCGTTCAATCCGTATTTCGGTATCGACGCGCAGCAGGCCTTGCTGTCCGGCCTGCCGGTCTACGATGCGCGCGGCGGCTTGCGCTCCTATGGCGCCGGCGCGCAGGCGCGCTACGCCTGGACGCCGCAATGGGCCACCCACATGTTCATCGAATATGAGCGGCTGGCGGGCGATGCCGGCAATTCGCCGCTGGTCACGCAGCGCGGCTCGCGCGATCAAATTCAGATGGGTCTGGGCGTCACCTATTCGTTCAATGTTCCGGGATTGTGGTAAGAGATCGGCTGAGATTCCCTTCAGCTTCCCCGAGTGCTTACCCATGCGACTGATTACGCTTTGTGCCGCGGCGCTGCTGTTGGCCGGCTGTGCCGAATCCTCCCTCACGCAATCCGGCGGCTTTGCCGGTTCGAGCGGCGCTGCCTCGGCGCCGCCGAAATCGATTGTCGTGTCGGATTTCGTCATCGCGCCGGAAGTGCTGGTGGTCGACCGCGGCTTCACCGCGCGGCTGGAGCGCAAGATCGGCGCCTTCCCGACGCATGAGCGCAAGCAGCGCACGATCGAGCGCGTCAATGACGAGATCGTCGCCACCGTCGTCGCCACGCTGAAAGAGGCGGGGCTTGAGGCGCTGCCGGGCAGCGAGGAGGGGCTTTCGCTGTCCGATACGACCGTGCTGGTCACCGGCAAGTTGCGCCCTTCGGACGCGGCGGCAAAGAAAAACGAATACGGCATCGGCGACGGCAAGAGCGGCGTGGTCGCCGACATGACGTTGTCGAACTTCGGCGGTTTCGGCAAACGGCAATTGCTCGCCTTTACCGCCGAGCCGGCCGGCGGCAAATTGCCGGCGGGCAAACAGGCCGCGGCGGGCAATGCGCTGATCGCCGAAGCGCTGGCGTCGAACAAGGCCGCGCCGGAAAAACTCTCGCCCGACGTTGAGGCCGCGGCGCGGCGCATCGGCCGCGGCGCCGCCGACAAGATTGTTGCCTACGGCAAGACGCAGGGCTGGTTCGAAGGTGGCGCGCAAGCAGCGCCGGTCGCCCAGGCGTCGCCGGGCATTGATGAAAAGCCGGCCAAGCCGGCGCGCGTTGCTTCGGCGAGAGCCGACGCCGTAGCGCCTGCCGCAACTGCCGCGCCGCGTAGCCCGGCGCCGCGTTCCGGGCGCAGGCCCGCCCCGGCGGCGGAAATGATCCCGGACAGCGAAACCGAAGCCGACAGCGGTTCGCCCGCCGCGGATTGAGATTCTTCGTCAGCGCCCGTCGCGTCTTGCCATGAATGCCAGACGTTCAAACAAATGAACGTCCTGCTCGTTCTTCAACAGCGCGCCGTGCAAGGGCGGAATGAGCTTCTTCGGATCGCGCTCGCGTAAGGTTTCGGGGCCGATGTCCTCGACCATCAACAGCTTGAGCCAGTCGAGCAATTCCGACGTCGAGGGCTTCTTCTTCAAGCCCGGCACGTCGCGGATTTCGTAGAACAGCTTCAAGGCCTCGCTGACCAGCCGCTGCTTGATGCCGGGAAAATGCACGTCGATGATCGCGCTCATCGTCTCGGCGTCGGGGAAGCGGATGTAGTGGAAGAAGCAGCGGCGCAAAAATGCGTCCGGCAGTTCCTTCTCGTTGTTCGAGGTGATGATGACGACCGGGCGGCGCTTGGCCTTCACCGTCTCGCCGGTTTCGTAGACGAAGAACTCCATGCGGTCGAGTTCCTGCAACAGATCATTGGGAAACTCGATGTCGGCCTTGTCGATTTCGTCGATCAAAAGCACCGGCCGCTCTTCGGCGACAAAGGCGTCCCACAATTTGCCGCGCTTGATGTAGTTGCGGATGTCCTTGACGCGCGCGTCGCCAAGCTGGCTGTCGCGAAGCCGTGACACCGCGTCGTATTCGTACAGGCCCTGCTGTGCCTTGGTGGTCGACTTGACGTGCCATTCCATCAACGGCGCACCGATCGCCTTGGCGATCTCCTGCGCCAGCACGGTCTTGCCGGTGCCCGGTTCACCCTTGACCAGCAAAGGCCGCTCCAGCGCGATCGCGGCATTGACCGCCACTTTCAGGTCGTCAGTCGCCACATAGGCCTTGGTGCCGTCAAAACGCATGCAATTCCTCGCTGTTGTGAGCGCGACACTAGGCAGGGCGCGCGCGGCGGGCAAGCCGGATTCGTGAGCGCGGGGAGGGGTTTGCTCGCATAAAGGTGATGGCAAATTGAGTGGCTATTCTCGGGCAAAGCCTTATCTCAGGCGTCAGGGAAACGCGGGAGGTTCAAGATGAAACGTCTGCTGGCCGGCCTGGCCTTGCTGTTCGCGCTGGCTGCGCCTGTCGCCGCGCAAAAGGTACAGGAGAAGGCCGTTTTCGCCGGCGGCTGCTTCTGGTGCACCGAATCCGATTTCGACAAGGTGCCGGGTGTGCTGGCGACCGTCTCCGGCTATATCGCCGGCAAGGCCTCGACCGCGAACTACGCGCAGGTCTCGGCCGGCGGCACCGGTCACGCCGAAGCGGTCGAAATCACTTACGATCCGGCCAAGGTTTCTTATCAGCAATTGCTGGACGTTTACTGGCGCAGCATCGACCCGACGGTGAAGGATGCGCAATTCTGCGACCAGGGCGATCAGTATCGCTCGGCGATCTTCGTGCGCAATGCCGCGGAGAAAAAGCTCGCCGAGGCGTCGAAGCAGAAGGTCGCCGCGGAATTGAAGAAGCCGATCCATACGCAGATCGCCGACGCCACGCAGTTCTACCCGGCGGAAGAGTATCATCAGGACTTCTACAAGAAGAACCCGACCAAATATAAGTTCTATCGCTGGAACTGCGGTCGCGATCAGCGGCTCGAGCAGATTTGGGGCCCGAAAAAGGGAGAAGGTTGATATGATTTTGGATAGGATCGATCGACGCACTTTTCTGACGGCCGGCGCAGCGCTCGGCGCGTTTTCGGGTCTGACGGCGTTTGGCAGCAAAGGAGCTTTGGCAGCCATGACGACTACCGACACCAGCATCGATTTCAAGAAGCTCACCGCCGCCGAGTGGCAGAAGCGGCTGTCGCCGGAGCAGTTCTATGTGCTGCGCAAGCATGGCACCGAGCGCGCCGGCACCTCGCCGCTGAACCAGGAAAAGCGCGCCGGCACGTTTGCCTGCGCCGGCTGCGATCTGCCGTTGTTCGATGCCTCGACTAAATTCGAAAGCGGCACCGGATGGCCGAGTTTCTATGCGCCGCTGCCCAACGCGGTCGGTGAGAAGTCGGACCGGTCGTTTTTCATGACCCGCACCGAAGTGCATTGCAGCCGTTGCAAAGGCCATCTCGGCCACGTCTTCAATGACGGCCCCAAGCCGACCGGCCTGCGCTACTGCATGAACGGCGTGGCGATGAAATTCCAGCCGGCGGCGTCGTCCGCGACCTGATGTCTTTGCCGCCGCAACAACAACAAGAAGGATAGCAACACCATGTCCAGCACCGACACGATCAATTTCCGTTCGCTCTCCGACGCGGAGTGGAAAAAGCGCCTGACGCCGGAGCAATACCAGGTGCTGCGCCAGCACGGCACCGAACGTCCCGGTTCCTGCGCGCTGAACTACGAGAAGCGCGCCGGCACCTTCTCCTGCGTCGGCTGCGGACAGCCTTTGTTCAAGTCGGGCGAAAAGTTCGAGAGCGGCACAGGCTGGCCGAGTTTCACCGACCCTCTGCCGGGCTCGGTAGAGAATACCGTCGACAATTCGCACGGAATGACGCGTACCGAGGTGCATTGCAGCCGCTGCGAAGGCCATCTCGGCCATGTCTTCCCGGACGGCCCGCCACCCACCGGCCTGCGCTACTGCATGAACGGCGTGGCGATGAAATTCGAGCCGGCTGAGTCGTCGACGTAATAGGCGATCCTGCAAGGCCCGCCCCGCACCCCGCCGGGCGGGCTTTGTTTTAGGTCGTATTTCTATTATTCTAGAAATACGGTTGACAGGGCGGGGCGGCTGTGGAATCTTGATACGATGAAGAACGATGACGCTGCCGCCCGCCTCGAAGCCCTTGGCAACCCGACGCGGTTGCAGATCTACCGCACGCTGGTGCGGGCGGGTGATGCCGGCATGCCGGTCGGCAAATTGCAGGCCAAGCTCGATCTGGCGGCCTCGACCCTGTCGCATCATCTCAAGACGTTGATCAATGTCGGCCTGGTGACGCAGGAGCGCCAGACCACGACTCTCATTTGCCGCACCGATTACGACATGATGCGCGGCCTGGTGGATTTTCTGGTGGCGGAATGCTGCGCTGACGGCGCCTGCGCGCCGGCGCGCGGAAAGAAAGTGGGGGCCGCTTAGGCGCCCTTTTATTTGGCCTATTATTCGATGTTTCTAGAAGGATGGATTAGATGACGCAGCCGCAGAAGACCGTTGCCATCATCGGCGCAGGGCCGGTCGGCCTCGCCGCCGCCGCGCATGTCCTCGAGCGTGGCATGAACCCGGTTGTGCTGGAAGCAGGGCCTTCGGCCGGTCACGCGGTCGGGCAGTGGGGTCACGTGCGGCTGTTCTCGCCATGGGAATACAATATCGACCGCGCGGCGGAGCGGCTGCTGGCGGGGGCCGGCTGGAATTCGCCCGATCCGTTGGTCTATCCGACCGGGGCGGAATTGCTGGCGCAATACATCGAGCCGCTGGCCAATCGCACCGCGCTGCGAACTCATATTCAGACGTCGAGCCGCGTCACCGCGATCAGTCGTGTCGGCTTCGACAAGGTCAAAACCAAAGGCCGCGAACAGGCGCCGTTCCACATCCGTTACCAGAACGGTGCCGGGCCAAAGACCTTGCGCGCCGATGCGGTCATCGATGCGTCGGGCACCTGGTTGTCGCCCAATCCGGCCGGCGCAAACGGCATCGTTGCCGCCGGCGAAAGCGAAGCATCAAGCAACGTCTCTTATGCCATGCCTGATGTGCTCGGCCGCGACCGCGCCCGTTATGCCGGCAAGATTGTCGCGGTTATCGGCAGCGGCCATTCCGCGATCGGTACCTTGATCGATCTGGTTCGTCTCAAGCGCGAAGCGTTGGGCACCCAAGCAATCTGGCTGCTGCGCGGCAACAATCCGAACAAGGCCTTCGGCGGCGGCGCCGATGACAAGCTCGTTGCGCGCGGCGAGCTTGGCGCCGAATTTGCCCGCCTGGTGGCGGACGGCGAGGTCAGTATCGAAACCGGCTTTGCCGTATCGCGCATCGACAAGGCTGGCGACCAACTGCGCATTGCCACCGGTTCGCCCTGTTGCGGCCGCGCGGTTATCGCCGACCAACTTGTCGTCGCCACTGGCTTCCGTCCCGACTTCTCGTTCCTGCGCGAATTGCGCCTGGCGCTCGATCCGGCGCTGGAATGCGCGCCGGCGCTGGCGCCATTGATCGATCCGAACGAACACAGTTGCGGCACGGTGCGGCCGCATGGTGCGCGCGAACTGGCGCAGCCGGAGCCCGGGCTCTACATCGCCGGCATGAAGTCGTATGGCCGCGCGCCGACATTCCTGATGCTGACCGGCTACGAGCAGGTCCGTTCCATTGTCGCCGACATTGCCGGCGACCGCGCCGCTGCCGAGCGGGTCGAACTTGTTCTGCCGGAGACCGGCGTGTGCAATGTGTCCGCCGGTCCAGTGAAATCGGCGGGCTGCTGCGGCGGCGCACCGATACGGGACACTACTTCCTGTTGCGCCACCGACGAAAAAGCCAAAGCCGAAACCGGCCAAGGCTGCGGCTGCGGATAGCCGCGTTTCCCGGCAAAAACTGCCGGGAAACGGCAGAAACGCTCCGACGCGGCGGCCTTCCAAGGCCGCCGTGTTTATATAAGAGATTGATATAATTCAGTTATTTCATTGGCACGGCGATTGCGAAGCTCTCCGCGGGATCGTGCGCGCAAGGTGCCATTCGGGTACCGCGCGCCGACAGTGGAGAAATTGTCATGGGTATCTTTGGCGCGCTCACCACCGCGGTGACCGGTATGCGGGCGCAGGCTTTTGCGCTGGAAAACATTTCCGGCAACATCGCCAACTCGCAAACGACCGGGTTCAAGCGAACCGACACCTCCTTCGAAGACCTGATCCAGGACAACATCCCGTCCAAGCAATTGTCCGGCAACGTGGTCGCCAATGCGCGGTCCACCAACACGGTCCAAGGCGATGTGCAGAGCGCCTCGGTACCGACCTTCATGGCGATCAACGGCACCGGCTTCTTCGTCGTCCAGAAGGCCGACAACTTTGCCGACGGCCGGCCGTCCTTCAGCGGCGTCGAGAATTACTCGCGGCGCGGCGACTTCCAGCTCGATCAGAGCGGCTATCTGGTCAACGGCTCCGGCTATTACTTGATGGGCATCCCGGTCGATCCGACCACCGGCAACCTCGCCGGCAGCGTGCCGGAAATGCTTCAGTTCCAGAACGGCTTCCTGCCGGCGCAGCAGACCTCGGAAATCAACTATCGCGCCAACCTGGCGAGCTATCCGAAGACCATCGATTCCGACCCGACCGTGCCGGGTTCGGAATTGCTGAACCCGTCGAACTTCACGTCGAACCCGGTCAACGGCGCGCCGGCGATCGCCAAGCTGATCGGTAACGGTGCGACCATGTCGGCTGACGCGGCGGCGGTCATGACCGGCTCGGCCGATCTGTCGACGCTGTCGGCCAGCGCCGGCAACCTTGTCGTCAACGGCACGTCGATCGCGATTGCCGGTGGCGATAACGCCGCCGCCGTGGTGGCGAAGATCAACCTGCAAACCGGCACCACCAACGTCACGGCCAGTCTGGACACCGACAACAAACTCGTCCTGACCGGCACCGACGCCTCGACCAATATCGCCATCGGCGGCGGCAGCACTTTGGCGCTGTTGACCGGTCTCGGCGTCTCGGTCGGCACCACCAATGCGACCAACATTCTGACCCAGGGCGCGGCCGCGACCGGGCAGACGCTGACCTTCACCGTCGGCGCCAATCCGCCGCTTGTTGTGACCTTCGGCGTCGGCAACGTCGTCACGCTCGCCGACCTGAACACCGCGCTTGGCGCCCTTGTCGGCGGCACCGCCAGCGCCAGTCCGTTAACTGGCGACATCACCGTCACCTCGTCGACCACAACGGACACGATCGTGGTCGGCGGCACGGCGACGGCGCGCAACTTCGGCATTCGCACCTCGACGGCCCTGCCGTCGAACAATACCGTGGTCGGTCAGGACGTGACCTCGTTCCTGTCATCGAGCGTCGCCGGAGGCGCGGTCACCGCCTACGATACGTCGGGTTCGGCCGTGAACGTGCAATTGCGCTGGGCAAAGGTCGATACCTCGGCCCTGGGCAGCGGCCATGTCGACAAGTGGAACCTGTTTTACCAGACCGACGCCAGCGCCACCGGCGCCGATGCCGCCTGGCAGAACGTCGGCATCGACTACACCTTCACCGCCAACGGCCAGCTCAGCCCGGCCGTCAACGCGGTGGTGCTGAACGACGTGACCGTCAACGGCGTGATACTTGGCGACGTTCGCATGGTGCACAGCACCGGCGGCATCACCCAGTACGCCGACTCGAACGGCAGCGTTCAGGTCAACCTGATGCAGCAGAACGGCTACGCCGCCGGCCAGTTGCAGTCGGTCGCGGTCAACGACAAGGGTCGCATTACCGGCACCTATTCGAACGGCCGCACCATCGATCTCGCCGAAATCACGCTCGCCACCTTCTCCGGCGCCAACATGCTGAAGCGGTCCGACGGCGGTGCTTTCGAGGCGACCGCCGAATCCGGTGTCGCCACCTATGGCGCGCCGGGCAAGATCATCGGCTCGTCGCTGGAAGGCTCGAACACCGATATCGCCGACGAGTTCACCAAGCTGATCGTGACGCAACAGGCCTACTCCGCCAACACCAAGGTCATCACCACCACCAACCAGATGGTTCAGGATCTCCTGAACATGCTGCGATAGTCCGCCGCGGTGCGCGGCGGGCCCGATAGAAAGAACGGCGTGCGGCCATGAGTCTCTCTCAGGCGCTTATCTCAGCGATCTCCGGACTGAAGGCCAATCAGTCCTCGCTGTCGCTTGTGTCGGCGAACGTCGCCAATGCCGGCACCGCCGGCTATGTCCGCAAATCGGTCAATCAGGTCGCGGTGTCCGGCAGCGGCACCGGCATCGGCGTGCGCATCAGCGCCATCCAGCGCGAACTCGACCAATATGTGCAGCGCCAGCTCCGGGTGGAGAATTCCGGTGCGGCTTACGCGACGGCGCGTTCGCAATTCTACGACCAGTTGCAAGCGGTTTACGGAACGCCCGGCTCCGATGCGACGCTGGAGACCGCCTTCAACAAATTCAGCGAAGCGTTGCAGTCGCTGTCGAGCAGTCCGAACGACACCGCGGCGCGCTCGTCGGTCGTCAGCACGGCGCAGTTGCTGACGCAGCAGCTCAACACCATGAGCACCGGCATTCAGGGCCTGCGGCAGAACGCGGAACTGGGGATTTCCGCCTCGATCAGCCAGGCCAACGACGCGATGCAGCATATCGCCGCGCTGAACGCGCAGATCGCGTCCTCGCCCAATATGGATGCGGCTGCGGTCACGATGTACGACCAGCGCGACGCCTATATCGACCAGTTGTCGAGATTGATGGATATCAACATCATCGCCAACGACAACAACCAGCTGGCGATCTATACGAATTCCGGCGTGCAATTGGTCGGCACTACGGCCTCGATCCTGAGTTTCGATCCGCAAGGCACGATGTCGGCGAATACGCAGTGGAGCGCCGATCCGGGGGTGCGCGCGGTCGGCACGATCCAGCTGACTTCGGCCAATGGCAGCAAGGTCGACCTGATCCAGACCAATGCGATACGCTCCGGCCAGATCGCCGCCTACATCCAGATGCGCGACCAGGATCTGGTGCAGGCCCAGACCCAGCTCGATGCCATGGCCTCGGTGATGGCGAGCGCCCTGTCCGACAAGACCGTCACCGGCACAGCGGCGACAGTGGGCCCGCAAAGCGGCTTCGATATCGACATCAGCGGCCTGTCGACCGGCAACCGGATCACCATCAACTATACCGACTCGCTGACCAACACGCCGCGCACGATCAACCTGATCCGCGTCGACGATTCGTCGGTGTTGCCTTTGTCCGACGACGTGACGGCGGCGGCTACCGACAAGGTTTATGGCATCGACTTTTCCGGCGGCCTCGGTTCGGTTTACGGCCAGATCGCCAGCGCCATCGGCTCGACCGGCATGGTCGCGTCAAATCTTTCGGGCAGCACGCTGCGCGTGCTCAATGACGGCGCCGGCAACGCCATCACCGTCAATGGGGTCTCGACCACGACGACGGCGACGGGCTTCAACGGCGGCAGCAGCGAATTGCCGTTCTTCATCGACGGCGCCAAGATTTTCACCGGGGCGATCACCGCCGCCGGTTCGCAGAGCGTTGGCCTGGCCGGCCGCATTACGCTCAACGGCGCGCTGATCGACGATCCGTCCAAGCTGGTTATCTACGGCGCCGGCGTCGCCGCCGGCGACAGCCGCCGCCCGGATTTCCTTTACCAGCAGCTCAACGGCGCCGCGCAGCAATTCTCGCCGGCCACCGGCATCGGCTCGTCCAGTTCGCCGTTCTCCGGCACGATTACGACTTACTTGCGCCAGGTCATCAGCGTCCAGGGCCAGAACGCCGACGCTGCTTCCAGTCTCAAGCAAGGCCAGGACGTCGTGCTGTCGGCATTGCAACAGCGCTTCGACGAAGCCGCCGGCGTCAATATCGACGAGGAAATGGCGAATTTGCTTGCGCTGCAAAATGCCTACGCGGCCAATGCGCGCGTTCTCTCCGTCGTGCGCGAAATGCTCGACACTCTGATGCAGTTGTGAGGACGTAATGGCCATTTCATCCATCGGCGGCAAGCCGGCGACAGCGATTCAGCAGCTTGTCGATCTGCGCAAGACGCTCGACGACCTGCAACGTCAGCTCAGCACCGGCAAGAAGTCGGCGACTTACGCCGGCCTCGGCTTCGACCGCGGCGTCACGGTCGGCCTGCGCGCGCAATTGTCGGCGATCACCGGCTTCGACGCCACCGCCGACCAGGTGCAGACCCGCGTCAATATCGCGCAAACTTCGCTCGGCCGCATCTCGGATATCAGCAATTCGGTCAAGACTGCGATGATGCAGGGCACCTACGGCTCCGGCGCCGTCGGCGCCAGCACGGCGCAGACCACCGCCCAGTTCTCGCTCGACGAAACGCTCAACCTGCTCAATACCAAAGCGGGCGATCATTATCTGTTTTCTGGGCGCGCCACCGACCAGCCCGCGGTCGAGAGCTACGATCACATCCTCAACGGCAAGGGCGCGCAAGCCGGGCTCAAGCAGATCATCTCGGAGCGCAACCAGGCCGATCTCGGCGCCAGCGGTCTCGGCCGCCTGACGATCACGTCACCGACCGCGACCTCAGTCGACGTGGCGGAGGACGCGCTGTCGTCTTTCGGCTTCAAGCTGGCGTCGATCTCGTCGTCACTGACCAATGCGACGGTCAGCGGTCCGGCCGGTTCGCCGCCGGCGATGTCGGTCGATATGAGTGGCGGCGTTCCCAACAATGGCGACAGCGTCACGATGCGCTTCACGCTGCCCGACGGCAGCACAGCGAATTTGACCATGACGGCGACGACAACGGCGCCGCCGGGCGACAATCAGTTTCTGATCGGCGCCGATGGCGCCGCAACCGCTGCCAATCTCAACAGTTCGCTCAACGTCGCGATCGGCAAGCTCGCAGACACCGCTTTGACCGCGGCGTCGGCGGTGCAAGCCTCGAACGACTTCTTCGGCGACCCGCCGCAACGCGTTACAGGGCCGGGTTTCGCCACCGCGACAACCATGACCGCCGGCAGCGTGGCGGATACGGTCATCTGGTACACCGGCGAGGCCGGCAGCGATTCCGCGCGCGGCACCGCCACCGCGCGCATCGATCCGAACCTGGTCGTCGGCTATGGCGTGCGCGCCAATGAGCAGGGATTGCGCACGATCGTGCAGAACCTGGCGACCTTGGCCGCGGTGACGATTTCGCTGACCGATCCGAATGGCGGCGCACTCAGCGCCGCGCTCAATACGCGGCTGACGGCCAATCTGTCCGGCAGCGCCGGGGTGCAGAATGTGGCGGATATCCGCACCGATCTCGCCGCCTCGCAGGTGTCGATCAATGCCGCCAAGACCCGCCACCAGCAGCAGTCCGCGACCATGGCCGATTATTTGCAGCAGATCGAGGGCGTGTCGAACGAAGACGTCGGCGCCACGATCCTGACGCTGCAAACGCGGCTGCAAGCCAGCATGCAGGTCACCTCGATGATGTACCAGACCAGCCTGGTCAACTTCATGAACTGATCGCGCGCCGCTTAAATGGCGTTTAAATGCAAAAAGGCCGCGGTCGATGCCGCGGCCTTTTTTATTGGTAATGGGATTGGCGTTTTAAGCGCGGCCGCGCAGCCCGGAAGCGAGTTCGCGGTTGATGTTGATCAGTGCGCCGAGATGTTCGGGCTTCGGATTGGCCATCGCCGTCAGCGTCTGCTTGAAAACGTAGATGCCGATATTGGCGACGTTCTGGCGGATCGGCGCCGGCAGCGGGTTGTCCGGCCGGGTGACGGTCGCCACCAAGAGCGACCACAATTTGCGGTTATTGGTCAAAGCGGCGTTGAGCTCAGTGTGCTTGGACGCCCACGAATCGCGGATGCTTTGCAACTGCGCCGCCGCTTGCAGAAGGAGATCGGCCTCCAGATCGCGCGGACTGGCGGTTTTCGTCGCCGTTTTACCGTAGGCCTGCGCCGCTTGCGTCATCGCTTATCAGCTCCTGCTCATAGGTGATCAATTGTTTCGCCAGCTTCAGGGCTTTATAGAGATTGCCCGTTAAGATTTGATTATTGATAGCCTCGATCTGCGGCCACATGCTGGGCGCCGCCTGGACCAGATCGCGCACCAGCGCGAAATAAGTCGGGTGCTGGTCGCGGGCGTCGCGCGACGTGTACATCAACAAAATCGACAGGTAGATCCGCTTGGCGGGGGTATTGGCTTGCTCCGCGCTCATGATGTCTTTTTCGCGGATGATCGGCACCTTGCCGTCGATCACGAATTGGGCGCGGTGGCCGGCATTGGTGATTACGCACTCGCCGATGAGAATGCGCTCGCCCGGCTTGAGCTCGACCTTCAATGGCATGGCTTTCGTCTCCAACGCGATTCGCTGCGGTGCGATATTAACGCGTCTTAGCCGGTATTAGGTTCGTGCCAAAGAAAAACGGCGGGGCCTGAGCCCCGCCGTTCTGGAACAGCGACAACACTGCCTGGTCGGCCTGCGCTGAGAGGGACAGCGCCGTGGTGGACAGCGACTGGCGGGTTTGCAGGGCCAGCAGGTTGGCGCCTTCCTGGTTGGTATCGGCCAGGATCAGGCCATCGGCGCCGGTTTGCAGAGTGTTGATCATCGCCTTGGTGAAGTCCTGGCGGGTCTGCACCACCGAGAGCGACGAACCGAGCGACGAGGCCTGGGTGCGCAGCGTGGTCAATGCGGCGGTCAGGTTCGAGCTCAGCGTATCGAGCTGGGCGTTATCGACGAACTGACCGGATGTCGCGAGGGCAATGCCGAGATTGGTGCTGTTGATGGCAAAGCTGTTGCCGGCGGCATCCTTGGTCTGGACATCGATCGAGGACGTGCCGTTTTCGTTGAAGTTCAGCCGCAGCGTATCGCCGTTCAGCAGGTTGACGCCGTTATAGCTCGAGTCGCCCGTGGCCTTGTCG
>LNDS01000006.1 GCA_001464835.1 Rhizobiales bacterium Ga0077525
CGGCCGCTACAAGCGGGCCCGGCGTTATTATTTCTTGCTGCAAGGGTCGCTTGGCGCCGCCCCCCTGTCTAATTGCATTATCGGCCCGGTATCATTCACATGAGTGATAATGTCCCCGACGAAAAGCGATTGGACGATAAGGGAGGCGTGCGGGACGGTGACGCGCCGCCGGTAGAATCCGGGGGCAAGCGCAACTTTGCGCCGGCACCGGCAGGGAACGAGGTCATGCAAAAGACGACGGCGGAAGACAATCTTCCGAAGCTTACGGGAAAAATAAGCCCCGACCGCATTCGCATGATGCGCGTCCCGCGTCCGCCCGAAGGTTTGATCGAAGGTTTCAAGCGCATCGTCGATGCCACGAGCGTGATCTCCGACATCCTGGACGAACTCGGAATTACCGGCGCCTTCCCCATGCGGCAATCGTGGGCCCTGCGCTGACCGTCCGAAATATCGTCCAGCGCGAGCACGTGTACGAGACCGCCAAGGCTCATGTGAACAAGATGGCCGAATTCGAAGCGCATAACCTGGCGCTTCCTGGCGACATTGTTGTTATCGACGGCGTACCCGGCATTTCGAATATGGGTGGCATTTCGGCGCAAACCGCGAAGCGCCAGGGTGAGGCCGGCGCTATTGTATCGGGCGGCATCCGCGACGTGGGGCATTCACGCCGCGTCGACTATCCGATCTGGTCGACTGAAATTACGCCGATCACCGGCAAGTGGCGCATCCAGACCGTCGAAATCAACGGCGATGTCGAGATCGCCGGCGTTCGTGTCTCCCCGGGCGATATTGTGGTTGCCGACGAGACCGGTGTTTGCTTCATTCCGATCGCGCGCGCCCAGGAGGTTCTCGATAAGGCGTTGCGGAAGGCCAATGCCGAAGCGGTGAAGTGCGAGGCAATTGATGCCGGCACAGCGGTCGCCGACCTTCCAGGAAATGCCTGACATGACGAGAAAACTACGCGTTGCCGTGATCAACGACTACCAGGACATCGTCCGCAAGTTGGACGCTTTTCAAAAGCTTGCCGGTCAGGATGTCACGATCTTCAATGACCAGGTTGACGATCTTGATATCCTCTCGAAGCGCCTCGCGGATTTTGACGTCATCGTGCCGATACGCGAGCGGACGAAGTTCGATGACGCTCTCGTCAGCCGCTTGCCCAATCTGAAGCTGATCAGTCAAAATGGCCATGTGCCGCATATCGATTTGGCGTCGTGCACCGCCCATGGCGTTCTGGTGTGCTCGGCGCTTATGGCGCGGCCTTCCTATCCAACCGTGGAACTGACTTGGGGATTGATCATCGGCGCGATGCGCCAGATACCCTTTGAAAATGCCGCGCTGCGTGCCGGCAAATGGCAAACGACGATCGGCTATGGGCTTCATGGCCGGACCCTTGGCATCTATGGATATGGAAAGCTCGGGACGATGGTTGCGAAGGTAGGGCTTGCCTTCGGCATGAACCTGCTGATCTGGGGGCGCGAGGGTTCGCTCCAGCGCGCGCGGGCGGACAATCTGCCGGTCGCAGGCAGCAAGCGCGATTTCTTTGAACGTGCCGATGTGGTGTCGCTGCATTTGCGGCTCAATGACGATACCCGGAATATCGTGCGCGCCGCGGATCTCGCGGCGATGAAGCCGACCGCATTATTCGTCAATACCAGCAGGGCCGAGCTGATTGAGCGCGGCGCTTTGGCGGAAGCCTTGAAGAAGGGAAGGCCGGGCCTTGCGGCTGTCGATGTCTTCGAGAAAGAGCCGCTGACGGACGCCAACGATGCCCTTGTCAGCTTGCCCAATGCGCTGTGCACGCCGCACCTTGGTTATGTCGAACGCGACAATCATGAATTCGCTTACGGCAACGCATTCGATCAGGTCGTTGCCTTCGCCAATGGGTCCCCGATCCACGTCCGCAATCCCGAGCTTCTGGAACCGAAAAAATGAATCTCGAACTCACCGGAAAAATCGCCCTGATCACGGGTGGCAGCAAGGGCATCGGCCTTGCTTGCGCGCGCGCCTTCGCCAAAGAAGGCGCCAGGCCGGTCATCGTGTCGCGCAGTGAAGAGAATATTGCCGCGGCGTTGAAAGAACTCTCCGGCGAAGGCGCATCGGCGGCCGGCTATGCGACGGATCTCTCGGATGGCGCCGCGACGGAATCGCTTGTCAAGAAGATCGAAGAGGAGGTCGGGCCGATCGCGGTGCTCGTCAATTCGGCGGGAAATGCGAAGCGTCTTCCTCCGGCAGAACTCACGCCCGACAAGTGGCGCGTCGCCATGGACGCCAAGTTCTTCACCTACATGAACGCCATGGACTGGGTGCTGCCGCGCATGGTCGCCCGCAAGGCCGGCGCGGTCGTCAATATCATCGGCACCGGCGGCAAGCTTGCATCGGTGTTTCACTTGCCCGGTGGCGCCGCCAATGCTGCCCTGATGCTGGCATCGGCCGGTTTGGCTGCGGCATGGGGACGGGCCGGCGTCCGCGTCAATGTCATCAATCCGGGCGCGACCATGACCGGCCGGGTTGAAATGTCGCTGGCTGCCGAATCCCGGTTGACCGGGAAGCCGCCGGATGAATTGCTGAAGATCAACGAGCAACGCATTCCGCTCGGTCGTTACGCCAAGCCGGAAGAGATCGCCGACGCTGCGGTATTCCTGGCCAGCGCACGGGCGAGCTATATCACCGGGGCGTCGCTCACCATGGACGGCGCTTTGACCCCGCTCGTAGTCTAGTTTCCCATGGTCGAAGACGGCCGGAGAGAAGGGCGGAAACTCCCCTTTTCGGGCATTCTGCTCTAGTGTCGGCGCTCGCGCCGGCATCGAGTGAGGCAGTCTCTTGCGTCTGGATTTGAACCTGGCCTCCGTTCTTGAGGCCATCATGCTCGAACGCAGCGTGACGCGCGCGGCGGCGATGCTTGCCATGAGCCAGCCGGCGGTGAGCAACGCCCTCCGGCGGGCGCGCAAGCTGACAAACGACGAGTTGTTCATAAAGGTCGCGGAAGGCGTGCGCCCGACCTCGCGCATGCTCGCCATGTGGCCGGAGTTGCGGCGATCGCTTGCCAGCCTGCGCGCCGTCGTCGCGCCGCAAGACTTCGATTTCAGGTCCGTTCCGACGACGTTCCGGCTGGCGATTACCGACAGCCTGGCGAGCGCTGCCAGCACCATCGCTCTCCGTATTCGAAAGGAGGCCCCGCTGGCGCGCATTGCATTCGCGATCCACACGAATGCGAGTTCTACGGATGCCATCGAGCGGGGCACGCTGGACTGCGCCGTGGGCATGTTTCCCGCTCTGCCACGAACCATGAACGTGCGCGGTCTCCTGACGGACCACTACGTTTGCATCATGCGTAAAGGGCACAAACTGGCGGCCAAGATGTCTCTGGCGTCTTTTGTCGAGGCTGAGCATGTGCTGGTCACGCCATCCGGGCAGGACCTGGGTGTTGTTGACGGCTGGTTGAGCCTGCAGGGCAAGACGCGGAATATCACCATGATCGTCAATCGTTTTGGTGACGCGCTGCGCATCGTCTCGGACAGCGACCTGATTAGCTGTGTGCCGAGCCGGTTTCTCGACCAGGCTCGCACCTCATCGTCGGGTGGCGAGAGATTGATCAGCCGCAACCTGCCGTTTGAAGCCGAGAAAATCCTGTACAAGCTCGTCTGGCACGAGCGCGTTCATTCCCACCCCGCGCATGTGTGGTTCCGGGAGATTGTCGCCGAAGTCTGCGAGAAGCAGGCGTCGGGCAAGGACCGTTATTCGCCCAGGTGATGACCTTCTTGACGTTCGCGAATTAGCGTTTCGCGCAGGAATAAGGCAGCGTCGCAACCAATAGGTCAAGGTGAGGCTGCTAGCATGTCGAGCCGGAAGAGTATTGTCGTCCCTGCAATCGCGCACAAGTTTCCGGTTCCGAATGCGAGCCGGATTGGCAACATGGTGATGTCGGGGTCGATCTCCGGGATCGACCCGAAAACCAAGGTCATGCCGGACGATCTGGCCGGCCAATGCGTGAACATGTTCGGAAATATGAAATCGGTGATCGAGGCGGCAGGCGGCACGACCGATGATATCATCAAGGTGACCGTATTCATTCGCGATCGCAACAACCGGGGGCCCCTCAACGACGAGTGGGTCAAGATGTTTCCGGACGAGCATTCGCGGCCAGCAAGGCATGCCCAGTTGCTACCCGCGGAGGGGCCTTCGCTCATTCAGTGTGACTTTGTTGCCGTCCTTCGTGATAGCTGACGGCTGTCGGGACAGAGCGGACGCCGCCAAGCTGACCATTCAAGAGGAAGCCCAATGACAAGCCCCAAATTTGCGCAAGGATTTTCTTATCCGAACAATGCGCGCATGGCCGTCGTCGTAACGTGCCTCATGGAGAACTGGTCCGGCGACAAAGGTCCGCCGTTTTCCGTACAAACGACTTCGCTTAAGCCGGGGACTCACGATCGCGCTGCCATGACCTGGGGTACTTACGGCAGTCGTGTTGGTGTGTGGCGCCTGCTGAAGATCCTCAACGAAAATCAGGTTCAGGCGAGTTTCGTCGCCAATGCCCATTCGATGGAGCTTGCCCCGAAAGCGGTCGAGCTGATGTTAAAGACAGGGCATGAGATTGCCGGGCATTCCTATACCCAGGATGCGTTGATGGCCTATCTCACGGTGGACGAAGAGCGCGCAATGATCGAAAAGTGCGTTTCGGTGTTCAAGAAACTGACCGGCGCGCCGCCGAAGGGCTGGCTCAGCCCTGTGTTGGCGCCGACGGCGCATACCGAGGAACTGATCGCGGAGGCCGGCCTGCTTTGGTACGGCGATTACAACGCGATCGATCTGCCTTTCTGCGTCGAGACAAAGAAGGGCCCATTGGTCGCAATCCCGCATTCCGACTTCGCCGACCACCGTGTGCTTCGGGCTAACCCGCGCGACTGGTTCGAGGTTTACAAGGACACGTTCGACTACCTGTACGCCAACGAGCCGATGGGGTTTCTCAACATCACGCTGCACTGTCACTTCGGAGGACGCCCGCTAATGGCGGCCCAATTCGACCGCATCTTGAAGTATATCCGTGGCTTCCCCGGCACCTGGATCGTCCGGCATGACGAACTGGCAGATTGGGTCAAGGCCAACAAGATCGCCGAATGGACCAATGATCAGCGCTTCTTCCCGAATCTTTAGCGGGATGCAATCGGGGATCGCTGCCGCCGGGACGTCCTCCTCCAGGCAATTCTTGAGACCGCGGCTGCGGACGCGACGTTGTCTGCGATTTTATTTTGAAGGGCGCGCGTGCTTCCGGGGTGGTTCCGCAACATATTTCCCCGATTCCTTAATGTCGTGCTCATTTTGTTGAATTTGCGTGAGTGCTTCGAATGTCGGGAACGGGCGTCATTTAATGCGGCCGCTTTGGCCGCTCTCCGTTGATGTCGTGACCGGGTACGATCTTGGTTCGACGATTGCCTTCGAAAGCCTTCCGTAAAGGTCGCGCTTGCGAACGAGCGGCCACCTATTGCGCTAGATCAAGGTCGTTTCGCCTTCCGCGCGTTCGGAACATCAAATCCGATCGGCGGCTCCGCCTCGTCCGGTTAACGAGGCTTGGTGAGCGTCGCCCATCCTGTCTCGTTCGCGGACGGCGGCAACTGTTTTTGTGTTGCGCGATGCCGGAAAATATAAGCCTTGGCGATCATGAGTGCCGTCGCCGGAGCGGTCAGGAACAGGAACAGCGTGATCAGAATCTCATGGATGCCGAGCGATCCGTTCAGCAGCACGAAATAGAGCATCGACGCGATCAGCAAGGCGCCGATCCCGAGCGTCGTCGCTTTGGTCGGGGCATGCAGCCGCCGCATCGTGTCGGGCAGCGTCGCCAGGCCGAGCGAGCCGACGAACAGGAATGCGGCGCCGATCACGATGAACGCGGCAACAGCGAATTCGGTCACTGCTGTCATTCGATCCTCATTCGATCACATTGCCGCGCAACAGGAATTTGCAGAATGCCACGGTCGAGACGAAGCCAACCATGGCGAACAACAGCGCGGCTTCGAAATACATGGTCGAAGCGAACATGATCCCGGCCAACACGACGAGGCCGATCGCGTTGATCACCATCGTGTCGAGCGCGAGAATGCGGTCGGTCACATCTGGGCCGGCGATCAGCCGGTAGAGATTGAGCAGCAAGGCCACCGAGATGGCGACAACTGCGAACGCGCATGCGGCGGCAATCATTCGAATATCCTCGACAGCCGGCTTTCGTAACGGGACTTGATCGCCGACACCGTGGCGTCCGGGTCGTCGGTATCGAGGCAATGCACCAGCAGCGAACGACCGTCGGCGCTCAGGTCGGCGCTGACGGTGCCCGGCGTCATGGTGATGGTGCCGGCGAGCGTGGCGATCGCTTCCGGGTGGGTCAAAGCGAGCGGCACCGTTATGAAGGTGGACTTCAAGCTGTCGCCGCGGCGGAACAGTATCAGATAGGCGACTTGCACGTTCGAAACCAGGATGTCCCACAGCACCACGGCGAAATACTCCGCAATCGCCAGCGGATTGCGGATCTTCGACCGTTCCGGCCGATAGATACTGGTCAGTTTGGCGACAGCGAGGCCGAGCAAAAGCCCGAAAACAAAATTGGCGAGCGAGAAGTCGTTGACCAGGAGCACCCAGACCAGAGCCAGGACGCACGTCAGCAGGGGATGGGGAATAAAGCGCTTTCGCATTGTCATTCTCCCATGTGAGCGGCAGAGTGCCGGGTTCCCAGCACCGCGCGGATATAGGTCTGCGGCTGGAGCAATTGGTCCGCCGTTGCGGTCATGTCCTCCATGAGCGGACCCGCCAGCAGGCTCAGCGCGGCCAGGACCGCGATCATGGCGGCGACAACGGCGGTCGGCAATATCGGCGTCGCGCGCTTGTCGGCGCTCGGCGCGTCGCTCTTCGGTTTACGCCAGAAGGTGTCGATGCCGGCCCGCACGAAGCCGATCGTCAGCAGCAACCCGGTGATCAGGATCGCGGACCAGACGGCGACGATGTGCGGACCGGGTCGCGCCGCATCCAGGATCAGCAGCTTGCCGATGAAGCCGGCTAGCGGCGGCATGCCGACCATGGCGATGGCGAGCAGGAAATAGAGGCCGGCGAAAAGCGTCCCGTTGCCGCGCAGGGCAGCAGCCGCAAGGGGCAAGCGGCCGTCGGCGTCCTTCACCAGCAGGCCCGCGAGCAAAAAGAGCGCGGCGCTCGTCAGCGTGCTTTGCACGGCGTAATACAGCGCGGCTGCCAGGCTTTCGGCGGTGAACAAGCCGATGGCGATCAGCACCGTGCCCATTGATGCGATCAGCGAATAGCAGGCGAGATCGCGCAAGCCGCGGCTGGCGAGCACGCCGATGGTGCCGAGCACCAGCGTCACAATGGCGGCCGGCAGAATCCACGGCGTGACAATCCCGGCGAGCGGCCCGGCTTCGGCGCCGAAGATCAGCGTGTAGACGCGAACGATCGAATAGGCGCCGACCTTGGTCATGATCGCGAACACGGCCGCCGCCGCCGGCGAGGTCGTGCCGTAGGTCGGCGGCAGCCACCAGTGAAACGGCACCATTGCCGACTTGACGGCAAACACCGTGAACAGCAACAGCGCGCCGGCTGACAGTAACGCCTCGTTGCCGGCGGCGACCTGCGGCACCTTCACGGCCAGATCCGCCATGTTGAGCGTACCGGTGACGGCATAGATCGTGCCGACGGCGAACAGGAACACGGTCGAACCGATCAGGTTGATCGAAATGTAATGGAAGCCCGCCCGCAGCCGGCGCTGGCCGGAGCCATGCAGCATCAGCCCGTAGGAGGCGATCAGCAGGACTTCGAAGAACACGAACAGATTGAATAGATCGCCGGTCAGGAACGCGCCGTTGATGCCCATCAACTGGAACTGCAACAGCGCGTGGAAGTGGCGGCCTTTGCGGTCCCAGTCACCGAGCGACGCCAGCACCACGCCGATGGCCAGCACGCCGGTGAGCAACAGCATGGTGGCTGCCAGCCGGTCGAGAACCAGCACGATGCCGAACGGCGCCGGCCAGTTGCCGAGCAGATAGACACGCGGCTCGCCATCGCCGGCCAGCATATAGAGGCCGATCGCGGCTGCGAGTTGGAGCGCGGTGGCGCCGACAGACAGCGTGCGCTGGATCGTCAGCCCATAGGCCTGCGCAAGCACCAGCAGCGCCGCGGTCATGGCGGGAATAGCAACCGGCAGGATCAGCCAATGGCTGTTCATGGCGCCGCTCCGTCGCGGCGCCCGTCCGGATCGGCGCTGTCGGGCGGCACGCCAAGGCCGACGTCGTCCGACCCGGTTTCAAGATAGGCGCGCAGTGACAGCACCACGATCAGCGCCGTCATGCCGAAGGTGATGACGATGGCGGTGAGCACCAGCGCCTGCGGCAGCGGGTCGGTGTATCCGGCGGCGGTCTTGCTGACGATCGGCGGCAGGTCGATGGCGAGCCGTCCCATCGCGAACAAAAACACATTGACGGCGTAGGACAGGAAAGTCAGTCCCATGATGACCGGGAAGGTGCGGCGGTGCAGGATGAGATAGACGCCGACCGCGGTCATGGCGCCGATGCCGGTCGCCAGCAGCATTTCCATGCTCATAGTCATGTTCATGCGCGCCTCCCGTGATCATCGGGCGGCTCGGCGCGGTCTTCGACGCGCGACAAAGTTGCCAGCGACAGCAGGCAGGTGCCGACCACGGTAAAGAACACGCCGATGTCGAAGGCCATCGCCGAAGCCAGTTCGACTTCGCCGAACAGCGGGAAATGGAAATAGCCGAAACTGCTGGTGAGGAATGGCCGGTTGAACAACAGCGACACCAGTCCGGTGACGCCGGCCAGCGCCACGCCGCCGCCGATCATGGTGTGGGCGTCGAGGCGCGCACGCTGATGCGCCCAGGCGTAGCCGCTGGCCATGTATTGCATCAGGAAAGCGATGGCGACGATCAGGCCGGCAATGAAGCCGCCGCCCGGCATATTGTGTCCGCGCAGCAGAATATAGATGCCGGCCACCACCGAGATCGGCAGCAGCGCGCGTGTGACGACGGTCAACAGCAGGGGGTGCGGGTCATGAGCCTGCGGGTTGGCTTGCGGGCCGTTGCGGATGGCGTCGAGCCGGCGCGCGGCGGCGCCGCGCAAGGCGGAGTCGAGCAGGGCGTAGATCGTCAGCGCCGCGATCGCCAGCACGATGATCTCGCCAAAGGTGTCGTAGCCGCGGAAGTCGACCAGGATGACGTTCACCACATTGGTGCCGCCGCCGCCCGGTTTCGAATTTTCGATGTGATAGGTCGAGATCGTGTCGAAGCCGCGCGTCATGACCGCATAGGCGAGCGCGGCGGTGCCGCCGCCGGCGATCAGGGCAATCGCGCCGGCGGTGAGCTTGCCGCGGCGCGGCATCTCGTCAGGAGTGGTACGCGGCAGCAGGTTGATCGCCAGGAGCAAAAGAATGGTGGTGACGACTTCGACCGAAATCTGCGTCAGCGCCAGATCTGGCGCGGAGAATTGCAGGAAGGCGAGGGACACGACGAGCCCGACGACGCTGGTGACGATCAGCGCGAACAGCCGGTCCTGATGGCGCAGGACGATCAGCCCGCAGGCGGCGAGCAGCACGGCCCAGCCGATCAGGGCCGGCAGTGTCACCGCAAGCGTGGCGCGGTCGCCCGGCGCATGCGTGGCGCCGAAGAACCCGGCCAGCCCGAAGACGCAGATGGCGACCATGATGACGCCGAGGTAGCGCGTCAGATCCCTGTTATCGATCGTGTCGATGATCCGGCGGGAGGCAACGACCAGCGCGGTGATGACCGCCTGGAAAAGGGTCATAGCGTCCGGCCGCGGCACCGCGAGTCGAAGTCCGTTGAGCGGCAGATAGAGCCACAGCGCCAGAAGTCCGCCGCCCAGCGCCGTCACGCTCATGGCCAAAGCCGGCGTCAGGCCGTGCCAGAGCGCGAGATAATAGGGCGGCAGCGCGCCGCCGGCGGCCGCCAGCGCGGTACGCTCGACGATCGCGCCGGCAAAGAATGCGGGCGCCAGGCCAATGGCGATCACTGGCACGATCAATACGGCGACCGGCAGCCACATGCCGAACGGCGGATCGTGCGGATGCTTCGGCGTGTCGTGCCGCGCAGTTCCGAAGAAAACATGAAACGCCAGCCGCGCGGAATAGGCCGCGGATAACAATGCACCGACGGTCGCGAGCAATGGGAACAGCCAAGCCTGTCCGGCATAGACCGTGTGCGAGGCTTCCTCCAGCATCATTTCTTTCGACAGAAAGCCGTTGAACAGCGGAACGCCGGCCATCGACGCGCAAGCCAGCACCGCCAAAATCGCGGTGATGGGCATGGCGTGGCGCAGCCCGCCGAGCTTGCGGATGTCGCGCGTGCCGGTTTCGTGATCGACGATGCCGGCGCTCATGAACAGCGCCGCCTTGAACGTCGCATGGTTGAGGATGTGGAACACGGCGGCAATCACCGCGCTGCGCGTGCCGAGGCCGAGCAGCATGGTCATGAAGCCGAGATGGCTGACGGTCGAGAACGCCAGCAGCGCCTTGAGGTCGTCCTTGAACAGCGCGATCCAGGCGGCGATTACCATGGTCACAAGGCCGGTCAGCGAGACGATCAGGAACCATTCCGGCGTGCCGGCGAGCGCCGGCCACAGCCGCGCCATCAGGAACACGCCCGCTTTCACCATGGTTGCGGAATGCAGATAGGCCGACACCGGCGTCGGCGCCGCCATCGCATGCGGCAGCCAGAAGTGGAATGGAAACTGCGCCGACTTGCTGAACGCGCCGAGCAAAATCAGCAGCAGCATCGGCAGATAGAGCGGCGAGGCCTTGATCGCTTCCCCGCGCGTGAGAATCTCGCTGAGTTCGAAACTGCCGGCGATGTTGCCGAGCAGCAGCATGCCGCCCATCAGCGCCAGCCCGCCGCCGCCGGTCACGACCAGCGCCATGCGCGCGCCGGCCCGCGACTCCGGCAGATGATACCAAAACCCGATCAGCAGGAATGAACTGAGGCTGGTCAGTTCCCAGAACACCGTCAGCAGCAGAATGTTGTCGCTGAGGACGATGCCGACCATCGATCCCTGGAACAGCAGCAGGTAGGCGAAGAACCGTCCCATCGGATCGGACCGGTCCAGGTAGAACCGGGTGTAGATGATGATCAGAAAGCCGATGCCGAGAATGAGCGCGGCAAAGAAAAGGCCAAGGCCGTCGATGAAGAACGACGCCGACAGGCCGAGCGCCGGCAGCCATTCGGCGCTGAAGCGCGGGACAGTGCCGGAATAGACCTCCGGAACGGTTGTCAGAAGGATCACCAGCGCCAGCCCGGTGACCGAGGCGGCGGCGATCGTGCACACATTGCGCCCTGCGCGAATCAACAGCAGGGGTAGCAGGGCGCCGAGAAAGGGGATCAGAACGATCAGCGCAATTTTCATCTCGATTGGATCGCTTTGTGGGGCCGAACCTCGGCGGAAAAAACGTTGCGCGTTCGCTTTGTCAGACCCTGCTTTCCGTGCCCCGCGACTGAAAATCAAAATCGGGTTTGCGGCTAGTTATCACTTGCGGGCGAGCACATGGTGCGACAAAAGCGCCCGCGGGCGGCTTATGCAAGTGGCTTAACAACCTCACCATTTCGCTCTGTCCAGGACCTTTGATGTATACTCGATCCGCCTATGGACCGAGCGCGTTCTCAACCTGGGTGATTGGATCCGGTGTTGTGCCGCCCGGCGTACTTTGTAAGAATTCGACGATGAGCGAGCGTCCGGCTGAACACCCACAAGGCAATCTCGTTTCGCAGGTGCGCGCCGCGGCGAGGCAGGACCGGTTTCTCGATGTCGTTTTGGCGGAGGAAGCGCGCGCGCGCTTTGAGCGCCACATTGATCTGTCGCCGCTGCCCGCCGAGACGACGCGCGCCGGAATTAGCGCGCTCGGCATGGTGCCCGCCAATGTCTAGAATTTGCGGCGCACTGATGCTTCTGGTCTTGCTGATCCCCGGCAGCGCGCAGGCTCAGTTGCGCGGCCATGGCGGCCCGGTGCGTGCACTTGCGGTTTCGCCGGACGGAACGCAGGCAGTGTCCGGCAGTTTCGATACGTCGGCAATCCGCTGGTCGATTCCGCGCAACGCGGCGGAACAGGTGATGCGTTTCCACGATGGCGCGGTGAATGCCGTTGTTTTTCTCATTGACGGCCGCGTGGTTACCGCCGGTGCCGACATGCGCATTGCGGCCTGGAGAAACGGTGTGCCGCAGCCGGATGCTGTCTTTGATGGCCACAAGGCGCCGGTCGCGGGCCTGGCGGTGTCGCCGGACGGCGCGCTGCTCGGTTCGGCATCGTGGGATCACACGGTTCGTCTCTGGCCACTGAACGGCGGTGCGCCGCGCATTCTTGAAGGCCACAGTCAAAACGTCAACGGCGTCGCCTTCTCGCCCGATGGCCGTCAGGTGATAAGCGCCGGCTATGACGCGACGCTGCGCATCTGGCCGGTTTCCGGCGATGGCGATCCTGTCGTGCGTACTTTGCCGACGCCGCTCAACGCCGTCGCAGTTGCCGCCGACGGTGAGATCGTGGTCGGCGGCGCCGATGGCAAAGTCTATTTTCTGTCGCCGCAGGGCGAGATGCGCGCCGAGGTGCAGGCGTCGCCGACCCCGATCATCGCACTTGCGGTGTCGAAGGACGGCGCATTTGTTGCGGCGGCCGGCATCCGTGGTTCTGTCGCTATTATCGCGAGCAAGACTCGCGCTGTTCAGAAAACGTTGGTCGGGCCGGGCCTGCCGGTATGGTCGGTGGCGTTTTTTCCCGACAACCGCACTTTGTTGACCGGCGGCTCCGACCGGATGCTACGGCGATGGAATGCGATCAGCGGCGAGCCGATCGATGTGGTGCTTGTCGGCGCGCCGGAAGATCCGCTGGCGGCCTATGCCGGCGATCGCGGCGCCGAGGTGTACCGTGCTTGCATCGCCTGCCACGCCTTGGCGCCCGACGACGGCAACAAGGCCGGCCCCCATCTCGCCGGCATATTCGGCCGCAGGATCGCGACGCTGCCGGGCTACCGCTATTCCGAGGCGCTGACCAAGATGGACATCGTGTGGACGCCGGAGACCGTGGCGAAAATGTTCGAGGTTGGACCGGCCGCTTACACGCCCGGCACCAAGATGCCGGAGCAGACCATCGGCGCGGCGGAAGACCGCCGGGCGCTGGTCGATTTCCTGGCAAGAGTGACCGGCGCGAAGTAACGGCGCTCTAGAGCCTTTCCGGCTTTGATAGAATCAAAGCCGGGGCTCTAGATTCTTGTTTGACGCGTTTTCTTCACGCGAACCGGTACCCACTTCGCTCGAAAACGCTTTAACTGTCGCCCTTCTGATCGCGTTCGCGCAGATAATCTTCCGTCGTGCGCATCAACGGACGGGGCGTCGCGGCGAAGGGATCGAAATTCTCCTTCGCCATCGCGCTCACGCGGCAATCCGCGCACATCCGGATGACGTCGAGGCGCTCCTTGGAGTTCTTGAACATCCAGTGCTGGCCTTCGAGCTTGGCGACAACGCGCTCGACCGTGCTTTTCACGCCGAACGGCGCGTCGCAGACGATGCAATGAAACGGCTCTTCCTGCTTGATGATCCGGTTCATCGCGGTTGGCGCCAGGAAGTTGATTTGCGGCGTCAAGCTGATGACTTTCTCGGGGCAGGTCGCCTTGCACAGCCCGCATTGCACGCAGGCATCTTCGGCAAAGCGCAGCATCGGGCGCTCGGGGTCGTCAGACAGCGCGCCGGTCGGGCAGGCGGAGACGCAAGAGAGGCAGAGCGTGCAGCCTTCGACTCTCACGTCGATGGTGCCGAATGGCGCGCCTTCGGGGAGCGGCACAACATCGATCGGCGACGGCGCAACCGCGTGCATCTCGCGCAAAGCGAGGCGCATCACTTCGCGTTTTCCCCCGACGACCGAGAAGGTGGCAGGTTTGGCCGCGCCTTCCATGGGAGCCACGGCGCGCAACGTGCTGCCGAGCGTATCGGGATCGTCGGTTTCGATGGTGCCGACGCGCGTGCCCGCGAACCCGACGCCGGCGAGGATCGGCTCCGCCAATGCGATGGTCCTGGCGAGTCCCGCGACGTCATGGCGTGGCTTGGCGCGGATGAGAAAGCGCACCGCGGACGCGCCGTAGGCAAACGCGGCGGCGATGGCCTCCAGCCCGATCTGCGTCACCTCGTTGACCTGCACCGGCAATACGTTTGCCGGCAGGCCATCGCCATGCCGGGCGAGCGCGTCGATCAGCTCGCCGCCGTGCTCGGCATCGTGAAACATCACCACGGCGCGCTTGCCGCCGGCGCCGCGATAGGCCCCGAGCAAACTGCGCAAATGGCGCAAGGTCGCGTCGGCCGGTGGCAGTGCGTAGGCGGCAGCTCCGGTGGGACAGGCCGCCGCGCATTGACCGCATCCGGCGCAAACCTGTGGATCGATGCTGACGTGGTTGCCATTGGGCGTGATCGCGCCGGTGGGACACAGGTCGAGGCAGCGGCGGCATCCGACAATCTTGGAGCGCGAATGCGCGCATATATCTTCGTTGAAGGTGATATAGCGCGGCTTGTCGAAAGTGCCGGTCAGATCGCGCGCTTTGAGAACCACGCGCAGCACGGCTGCCGGATCGGCTGGATCGGCGCGCAGATAGCCGTCGCGCAGGTCGAACGCGGGAAACAGCGGCGCGCCGCCCGACAAATCGATCAGGATGTCGCACTTTGAAACCGCGCCGTCGCGGGACGGCCCGAAGCTGAGTTCGTGCCGGGACGAAGGATTGGGCGTCGCGTAGTCATCGACCGCCAGTTCAAAGGCGCCGAGATGTCCCTTTGCCGCGCGGATAGATCCCTTCACGACGGGGAAATCGGTGACCCGCGCCGGCGCAATGCCGACAGGCCGCTTGATCAGTACCGTGACGTCGAGGTGATCCTTGAGCAACTGTGCTGCTTCGATAACGCGCTCGTCGTTGCCGTAGAGCAATGTCACGCCTTCGCTCGACAGGCTCACCCAGGGATAGTTTGGAGCGGGTTCCGCCGCAGCAGCGATCAATGCGGCCATCTTGGGACCGCTCGCGGCAGCGTCTTTCGACCAGCCGGCAGACTCGCGGATATTGACGAAAGACAGCGCGCCGGGATTCTCGATCTCGTCGAAAACTTCCGTAAAGAGTGGCGCTTCCTGCGTGCAGGCGACCAGAATGTCGGACCCGGTCGCTGCCGATTTGCGAAACTTGTCCAGCTCAGCGCGGCAAAGCTGACGACCCTCGATCACCACGGAGTCGCGGCAGGCCTGCCGCACGGCGGCGCCATCAAGCGGCATTGTGCCTTCGCAGGAACAGATCAGGACGTTACGCGGCCGTTCGGCCATGGGTTCGCCGCCTTTTCGCTGGACTTCGTCTGGGGAGACGAATGCGGCCCTCAGCGCCCGTCGAGTTCGCGGGACTGGCCTTGGGGCCTTTCAAGGCGTTATTATAGTTATTCGAATGAAAATGTAATAGCGAGGAACAATGGCGTTGCAGACCCGGGCCGGCGCCCGCAGTCCCTCAGAGTCGGAATTGGCGCTGCCGCCGCCGTTTACCCAAGTGCGGTTGCGCGAATTGGGGGACGCGTTTGCCCACGCGACGGCCATCGCGCCGGAGCAAGGCGCCGGCACATTAGTCTATGTCGGGCGCTTCGACCTTGCGGAGTTCGCTGTGGTGGTGGAGCCAGACGAGCCGCTCGCCCAGGCGCGGCGCGTTTTTTACGCCGGCATGGCCGCCTTGGCCGACGCTCTTGCCTCGCATGCGCAGCCGGATACGTCGGTTACATTCGATTGGCCGGGCTCGGTTTTAGTCAATCAGGGTCTGGTGGGCGGCGCCCGGCTAGCCTGGCCGCAAGGAACAGGCGAGGACGACGTGCCGGATTGGCTGGTGTTCGGCGCCATGATCCGCACGGTTTCGATGACCGACGCTGAACCTGGCTTGAACCCTCTGGTCACTGCGCTGGAAGAAGAAGGTTTCACCGACGGGCTTTCCAATCATGTGGTGGAAAGTTTTTCCCGCCATTTCATGGTCGCCATCGATTCCTGGCAGGAGCGTGGGTTCGGCGCCATCGCAAGCGATTATCTGGCGCGGCTGCCGCTCGAAAAAGGCGTGCGGCGCGACATCGACACCAATGGCGATCTGCTGGTGCGACATATGGGCCGGCCGGACGTCGAACGTCACGCTTTGTTGCCGCGGCTTGCCGAGGCCGCATGGCGCGATCCCGTCACCAAGGGTCCGCGCGCGTGAAGTTGCTGCGCACCATCAGGCTCGATACGTCCGATACGTTCGTTTTCGACAAGGCGGCCGAGCCTGGCGAATGGGCGGTGTCCGGCGCTTTCGTCTTCTGGTCCGTCGATCCGTCGACATTGCAAGGCAAGGCCCGTTCGGCGTTCCGCGGTGGTTTCCTCGGCGTCGAATCATTGGGATGGTCGACCTTGGTGCAGATTGTCGAGGCAAGTGAAGACGATCGGGCGCGCGTCATCGATCTGCTTGCCGAGAAACTCGTCGCCCATTTTGGCGCGCCTGATATGAACGCCGCGCGTGCGGCTGCCGCGGAAGAGGTGGCCTTCGCTGAATCGCTGTGCGACCAGCCGAAAGACGTTCTCGTCGGCGTTCACCGCAGTTTCGAGGACGGCGCGGTGCGCGAAACTTTCCGCAGCCTGCGCCCGCGCGATGGGGCAAAGCCCAACCGTGTCTTCGCCTTTCTTGAAGTCGAAGGCGCCGATGACGAGCAGGCGGCAGATCAGGTCGATCTCGTCGCCATGGTCGATAATTTGGCCGGCAGAGAGCAAAAATGAAAGATTTCTGGATATCCTGCGGCCATCATTTGCTCGACCGCGATCAAGGCGGCGGCCTTCTGCTGACCGACGATTTCCTAAAGGTTTATCTGGCGCGGCCCGAATTGATCCCGCCGCCGGAAGCCTGTGTCGTGGAGAAAACGCTCCATGGCGCGCTGATGGCCGATCCCCGCCGGGCCATATCGGCATCGGACATTGCCGCCATTGCCGATGCCGATGCGCGTGAGAACTGGCAGGTGCTGATGGCCTTCCGGGATCTGCTGTTGCGGCACAAGACGCTGGAAGGCGCCTACGCCGAGTTGCTGCGCAATGGGCCCGGAAAAACGCCGCTGCTGTTCGTCAACCAGCTGGTCCATGTGATCCTGCGCAACGCGCTCGACGGCGTCGAGGATGCGCAGGTGGTGCGCGCCGCCGAACTTTTCTTCCGCACCCAGCGCGTCACCTTGCATGAGGGGTCGCTGCTGGCCGCCGACGAAGAGATCATCGGCGGCATCAATCCGGCGCCGCAATCGCCGCTGGTGTCGATGTTGGGGATTCCGGCGGACGCGCATATCCACGTGCTCAAGGACGACAATGCGTCCAGCTATTGGGAGCGCAGCGATCAATTCGACATGGCCATCGATTTGACTGCCGGGAAAACCGGACTTTCCGCACTTTCCGAGGCCATGCGGCGCTGGATCAAGCATGTGCTGAATGTCGAGGTGGCGATCGAGCCGCTTACCGAACTGCGCGACGTCAATCTTGCCTGGTATGTCGGCCTCGACGCCGACGCCACAAAGATCGGCGACATGATGTGGAACGGCGAGGCCATCGACGAGGCGACAATGTCGCGCGTGGTCGGCTTGTTCGCGCTCACTTTTCGCGATCCTTCTATCGTTCTCGACCGGGTCAAGGGCGAGCCGGTTTATTTGATCTTGGCGATGACGCCGGAAAAGATCATCCGCCTTAAACCGCAAAACCTGGCGACCGGCCTGCCGATCAGGCATCTCGAGGCGGTCGGATGAGCGCGCCACACCTCAGTATTCCTGTCGGCGTTATCGTCGAACGCAGCAAGGGCACGACGCCGTGGGCGGAATTTTACTGGCGCGCCGTCGGGGTGCTGGCCGGCCAGCCGGACACGCCGCCCTGGTCGATCTTGAGTGACGATGGCGAGCGCGTGACATTCTATGCCGGAACGGCGGATATCGCTTTGCATCACACCGAGACTGGATTCTATCGCGACAATCTGAATTCCGGCGCGCCGGCGCTGTGGGTAGCGCTGCGCGCCGCCGATAGCGAGCCGCCATTTACCGTCGCTGCGGTGACCGCGGATCCGGCCGAAGGTGAAAGCTTCACAGAAGCCGGAACCGATCTGGTCGAGCAGGTGCCGATGCCGCCGCCGATCCAGCAAGTTGTCGCCGCTTTCGTGGCCGAACATCATGTCGAGCGGCCGTTCTTCAAGCGAAAGCGCGACCGTGCCGATCCCGAAGCCATGGCCCGGCGCGGCCGGCATTCCGGAGAAGATTTCGAATGACCGAGCCGGAAAATTTCCTGACGCGATGGTCGCGCCGCAAGCTGGACGCCGTGGAGCCGACTGCACCGACGGCTGAAGCGACGCAGCAGATGACGGACAAGCCGGCTGAAAACGCGGAAGCCGTTAAGACCGGGGTCGCTCAGGACCAAAAGGCATCCGTGCCCGCATTCGATCCAGCCACTTTGCCGTCGCTCGATTCGATTGGCGCGGAAACCGACATCACCGCCTTTCTGAAAGCGGGCGTTCCCGGCGACCTGCGGCTCGCGGCACTTCGTCGCGCTTGGGTGGCCGATCCGGCGATTCGCGATTTCAAAGGTCTGGCGGAAAACGATTGGGATTTCACTATTCCCAACGAGACGATGGGATTTGGCGAGATCGAACCCGGGCTCGACGTGAAAAAACTGCTGGCGGACGTCTTCGGCGATACGCCGCGTGCGGAGAAACCCGCAACCGAAGTGCCACACGAGGCCGAGCATCCCATTCCACCGCCGTCCGAATTGAGTGCGCCGCCTGAAAATGACGCGATTGCTTCAATCGACACATCGCAGAGCAAAGAAAAAGAAGACGACGGCGGCGAAGCGGAATTGGTGCAACGCAATAAGAATGATGCAGCGCAATATGACAATGATAAGCGAGACACCGTGTCTATCCCACGACGCCGTCCACAGGGCGGCGCGCTGCCGCAATAATAGACAGCCCATAGCCTCCGGCTATTGACCGACACACGTGCAAGGAACTACCCTTACATTGTAACTATTTGAAAGAACGCTGATGCGTGACTCCGGTCTCGATCAAGCTATTCGCGCTGCCGGCAGCGCCAGTGAACTCGCGCGGCAACTCGGAATATCGCAACCATCAGTTTCAAATTGGACTCGTGTTCCGGCGGAGCGCGTGTTGGCGGTCGAGACCCTGACCGGCGTCAATCGCGTCGTGCTGCGGCCCGATCTGTTCGGCGAGGCAAGAATGACCGGCAATGTTGATGAGATCGATGCGGCGCGCGCGCAGGAGTATGCGTTGCTCGCGGCGTTGCTCATGCGGGCGCCGGACGCTGCTTTGCTCGAACGTCTGGCCGGCTTGCGTGGCGACAGCAGCCCGCTCGGCTTGGCGCACATTGCCTTGGCGGAAGCCGCGGGCCGCGCGACCGTCGAGCAGGTCGAGCGCGAATTTTTCGATCTCTTCATCGGCGTCGGTCGCAGTGAGTTGATGCCGTACGGATCATATTATCTCACCGGCTTCCTGCACGAGCGCCCGCTGGCTCGGTTGCGCGAGGATCTCGGCAAGCTCGGTATCGAACGCGTCGAGGGCAATGTTGAACCCGAAGATCACGCAGCGACTTTGTGCGAGATCATGGCCGGCTTGATCGGCGGCCAGTTCGATGCGCGCCCCGGCAGCGATCAGGAGATCTTCGATAAGCATATGGCGCCTTGGATGGGCCGCTTGTTCAGAGATATTGAAAGTGCCGAAGCGGCAAAATTCTATCGTCCGGTCGGAACGATCGGACGCCTGCTGATGGATATCGAGACGGAAGCTTTCGCGCTGAATGCGTAAACAAACGCAAGCGTGACGACTGCGATGATGATTTAGGGACCAAGGAGGACTGGCGATGAAGTCGGAACCCAAAGAAAAACTAGGACGCCGCGATTTCCTGCGCGCGCTCGGCGCCGGCGCCGGTGTTGCCGTCGCATCGGCGGCGCCGCTCGCTGCTCCGGCCGCGGCCGACACCGAGAACAACGATGAAAAGCGCAAGGCGCGCTACAAAGCGGATTCTGCCAGCGTGCAGACCTTCTATCGCGTCAACCGTTTTCCGAGCTGAAGGAGGCTGGACCGTGTTAACAAAAAGATCAGAACGACAGGTACGTCGCGGCGGTCTCGCAGCCGCAATCGGTACCCAGGAAACGGGTGGGTTCGATCGTCGTACCTTCCTGCGCAGATCGGGGCTCGTGGCCGGCGGTCTTGCTACCCTCGGCGCGCTGCCGCTCGCCAGTGTCCGCAAGGCGGAAGCAGCCGGTCCGGCAGTTGCCGGCGCCACCATCCGCAAGAACATCTGCACCCACTGTTCGGTGGGCTGCACACTGATCGCCGAGGTGTCAAACGGCGTCTGGGTTGGGCAGGAGCCCGGCTGGGACTCGCCGATCAATCGTGGCTCGCACTGCGCCAAGGGTGCGGCGACGCGCGAACTGGTACATGGTGATCGCCGGTTGCGCTATCCGATGAAAATGGTGAACGGCCAGTGGACGCGTATTTCCTGGGACGTCGCCATCAATGAAATCGGCGATAAACTGATGGATATCCGGGCCAAGTCGGGCGCTGATTCAGTCTATTGGCTGGGTTCGGCGAAATTCACCAACGAAGGCGCCTTCCTGAACCGCAAGCTTGCCGCGTTCTGGGGCACCAACAACATCGATCACCAGGCGCGTATCTGCCATTCGACGACCGTTGCCGGCGTGGCCAATACCTGGGGCTACGGCGCGATGACGAATTCCTACACGGACATTCGTAACTCGAAGACGATTCTCTTCATCGGCAGCAATGCCGCGGAAGCGCATCCGGTGTCGCTCCAGCACATTCTGGAAGGCAAGGAAGCCCAGCGCGCCAACATGATCGTGGTCGATCCGCGCATGACACGTACCGCCGCCCACGCCACGGAATATGTCCGGATCCGGTCCGGCACCGATATTCCGATCGTCTGGGGCATGCTGCACCACATCTTCAAGAATGGCTGGGAAGACAAGCAGTTCATCGAACAGCGCGTTTACGGCATGGACGACATCCGCAAGGAAGTCGAAAAGTGGACGCCCGAGGAAGTCGAGCGCGTCACCGGCGTGCCCGGCGCGCAGCTCGAGAAGGTCGCCAAGATGTTCGCGACGCAGAAGCCATCGACCCTGATCTGGTGCATGGGCTCGACCCAGCACACCGTCGGCACCGCCAACGTGCGCGCCTTCTGCATCCTGTGCCTCGCCACCGGCAATGTCGGCGCACCCGGCACCGGCGCCAACATCTTCCGCGGCCACACCAACGTGCAGGGCGCAACCGATCTCGGCCTCGATATCGTGACGCTGCCGCTCTATTACGGACTGGTCGAAGGTGCGTGGCGGCATTGGTCGCGCGTCTGGGAGGTCGATTACAACTGGTTCGTCGACCGCTTCGACAAGATTACTGCTGCGGACGGCAAAGTCACCAACACGATGAACACGCCGGGCATCCCGTCGACCCGGTGGTTCGACGCGACGCTGTACGACAAGAAAGACATCCGGCAGAAGGACGGCATCAAAGCGATGTTCGTCATGGGCCACGGCGGCAACACCGTGACGCGCATGGCCGAAGCGCAGAAGGGCATCGAAAAGCTTGAACTGCTTGTCGTCGCCGATCCGCATCCCACCACCTGGGCGGCACTGGCGCCGAACCGCAAGAACGGCACCTATCTGCTACCGATCGCCACCAGTTACGAAACCAACGGCTCGCGCACGTCGTCCAACCGGGCGATCCAGTGGGGTGAGCAGATCGTCAAGCCGATTTTCGAATCGAAGGACGATCTTGAGGTCATGTACCTCCTGGCCAAGAAGCTCGGTTTCGCCGATCAGATGTTCAAGAACATCAAGGTCGAGAACAATCTGCCGGTGCCAGAGGACGTCCTCCGCGAGATCAACCGCGGCGGCTTCTCGACCGGCTACTGCGGCCAGTCGCCTGAGCGTCTGAAGTCGCATATGGCGAACCAAAAAGACTTCGACATGCTGACGCAGAAGGCCACAACAGGGCCGAACAAGGGCGACTATTACGGCCTGCCGTGGCCGTGCTGGGGCACGCCGGAGTTCAAGCATCCTGGCACGCCGCTGCTCTACAACACCAACCTGTCGGTGAAGGAAGGCGGCGGCACCTTCCGCCCGCGCTTCGGCCTGGAACGCGAGGAAACGCTGCCGGACGGCACCAAGCGCATGGTGAGCCTGCTCGGCAACGGCTATTATTCGAAAGACTCCGAGATCAAGGACGGCTACCCGGAATTCACTTTCGGTATCCTCAAGAAGCTCGGCTGGGACAAGGACCTGACCGCAGCTGAATTGGCGATCATCAACAAGATCAATCCGACCACGCCGGATGCGGTTTCCTGGGCGATCGATTTGTCCGGCGGCATCCAGCGCGTTGCCGTCGAACACGGGTGTACGCCCTATGGCAACGGCAAGGCGCGCGCCAATGCGTTCGGCTTGCCGGATCCGATTCCGGTGCATCGCGAGCCGATCTACACGTCTCGGCCTGATCTGGTCGCCAAGTACCCGACGCTGCCGAACGCCGTGCAGTTCCGCTTGCCGAACATCGGATTCGATGTGCAGAAGGCGGCCGTCGACAAGGGTATCGCCAAGACCTTCCCGCTCATCCTCACCTCCGGCCGTCTCGTCGAGTACGAAGGCGGCGGCGAAGAGACGCGCTCGAACAAGTGGCTGGCCGAGTTGCAACAGGACATGTTCATCGAGGTCAATCCGGCCGATGCCGCGGAACGCGGTATTAAGGACGGCGGATGGGTCTGGGTGACCGGCGCGGAAAACAACTCGAAGGCCAAGATGAAGGCGCTTGTCACCGAACGTGTGGGCAAGGGCGTCACCTGGTGCCCGTTCCACTTTGCCGGCTGGTTCGAGGGAATCGATCAGCGCGGCAATTATCCGAAGGGAACCGATCCGATCGTGCTCGGCGAAAGCGTGAACACGCTTACGACCTACGGCTACGACCCGGTTACCGGCATGCAAGAACCCAAGGCCACCCTCTGTCAGGTCAGAGCGGCTTAAAGGAGCAACGATCATGGCACGTATGAAATTTCTCTGCGACGCCGACCGTTGCATCGAATGCAACGCTTGCGTCACCGCCTGCAAGAACGAACACGAGGTGCCGTGGGGCATGAACCGCCGGCGCGTCGTCACCATCAATGACGGCAAACCGGGCGAACGGTCGGTTTCGATGGCCTGCATGCACTGCACCGACGCGCCTTGCGCGGCGGTCTGCCCTGTGGACTGTTTCTACACCACGGCCGACGCGGTGGTGCTGCACTCCAAGGACCTTTGCATCGGCTGTGGCTATTGCTTCTACGCCTGTCCGTTTGGCGCGCCGCAATATCCGAAAGTCGGCAACTTCGGTTCGCGCGGCAAGATGGACAAGTGCACTTTCTGCGCCGGCGGCCCGGAAGCCGACGGCAGCAAGGAAGAGTACGAGAAGTACGGGGCCAACCGTTTGGCCGAAGGCAAGCTGCCGCTGTGCGCCGAGATGTGCTCGACCAAGTCGCTGCTCGCCGGCGACGGCGACGTGATTGCGCAGATCTACAAGGAACGGGTGTCGCGGCGCGGCTATGGCTCCGGCGCCTGGGGCTGGCAGACCGCCTACCGCGAAGCGATTGCGACCTGAACCGAGGCGAACCCATACGGCGGCGTGGCATTTCCGCGCCGCCGTCTTCGACATCAAGACACAAAGACACAGAGAAGACACTGAAGACAAAAGGGAGGGGATGCCAATGGTCGGCATTTTGGCGAAACTCTTGATGCAGGTTCGCTTTCTAGCCGGCGCTCTGGCGCTGGCGTTTTTGATTACCATCGCGGCGCCGGCCGCGGCGCAGCAGCCATCCTCGGTCAATCCCACGGCCAGTGCGGTCCAGGAGCGACAGCTTCTCCAGGAGTTGAACCGAATTCAGGGCCGCGTATCGATCCCCGACAGAAAGTCCGACGTGCTGGAACAGCCGGCTGGCCGCGACTGGCGGCAGTGGCATCAGGTGACATTGCGCTGGATCGGCGCGATCGCGATTCTCGGCACGCTCGCATTGCTGGTGGTCTTTTACCTGGCGCGCGGACAGGTTAAACTGGAAAGAGGGTTCTCCGGCCGCAAGATCGTGCGTTTTAGTGCGGTCGAACGCTTCGTGCATTGGCTGACGGCAACGTGTTTTCTCGTCTTGGCCGTCTCCGGTCTCAACGTCACTTTCGGCAAGGCGCTGCTGTTGCCCTTGCTCGGACCATCGGCTTTCTCGACCTGGTCGGAGTTGGCGAAATATTCGCACAACTTCCTGAGCTTTCCGTTCACCATCGGCGTGATTCTGATTTTCCTGATGTGGATCGGCAGCAATATTCCGAACAGGACCGATGTCGAATGGGTCAAGCGTGGCGGCGGTATCATCGGCAAGGACCATCCGCCGGCGGGCCACTTCAATGCCGGCCAGAAGATGATTTATTGGATCGTCGTGCTTGGCGGCGGCGCGTCCGCGGTCACCGGCTATCTGCTGCTGTTTCCGTTCTACGGGACGGAGATTTCGGGCATGCAGCTGGCCCAGATCGTCCATTCCGTCGTGGCCGTGTTGTTCATCGCCGCCATGCTGGGGCACATCTATATCGGCACCATCGGCATGGAAGGCGCTTTTGAAGCGATGGGTGAGGGCACCGTCGATGTCAACTGGGCCAAGGAGCATCATCCGCTTTGGCTGGAAGATGAATTGACCCGGACAAAGGAAACGCAGGCCCAGGCCGCGGCCCGGCCCGCGGAATAGCCTTCGGTTCACGATCTATAAAAAAAACGCCCGGCGAAAGCCGGGCGTTTCAGATTGATTACAAACCCCTCGATTTTTGGCGGCAGTCAGAATCGAGGGGTTTTGATTCCGATTTGTACGCGCTTCGAGTCTGTGACGTTCCGTGAATCTGAGGCTATCTTAGTGACCTCAGAGGTTGTCAGCAGTCTGAAACGCCCGGCGAAAGCCGGGCGTTTTCTTTGTTTCATTTGGCATTACGTAGGGCCATGGGCCGGAACCCGGTTGGGCCGGGAACAGCTTCTGCCTGGGCGGGCTTCCTAGGCGCCGAGGCGGACGGCGGTGGCGCTGCTATAGGCCTGGTCCGCCGGCACGTTGATGCCATTGAGGACAACGCCGCCGAAGACCGCGATAACCACAGCCGCGACGCAGGCAATAATGAAGCTTTTCATGGATCAGTCCTCCCCGGAAATCGATGTTCCATTGCATAGCAGGAATCGAGGCGTGTGAGGAGGGATAGTTTTGTGACTCCCTGTCGCAGAAGCATATCCGGCGTTCAGGGGCCAATGCGCGCAGGGGCGGAACCGGAACCTTGCTGGCGGGTTGACGAGTACATTACCCAAGGAGTTTCCCATGCGCGCCGCGCTCGCTTTGATTTGTCTGGTTTCATTTTCCGGCATGGCGTCGGCGCAAACCATCACGCCAAACAACGCCGCAGAGCCGAAGGAAAGCACCGGGCGGACCGTCACGCCCGAAACCAAGGGGCAATTGCAGCCACAGGGCTGGACCGGCCCCATCAACACGGGGTCGGGCGGCGCCCCGGCGGAAAGCCCGCAGGGTCAAACGCCTCCGGGCATGCAGGCCGCGCCTGAAGGTTCTTCGAAAACTGTCGTCGAACCGCCGAAATAACGGCCGGTCCGTAACGCCCGTTTGCGGGGCGATTTCCGGCTCCTTGCGCAACCTCCGGGCTCGCCGGCGGTTATCTTCTCACACGCCACCGCGGAGGCATTTATGAGAATATTGAAACCGCATTTCCTTTCGGCGACGGCGTTAGTCGCCAGCCTCGTTCTGGCCGTTCCGTTTTCGATGGCAGTGACGCATGCCGATGAGGCCGCCAAGGACGCCATCGGCACCACTGCCGGGGGCGCCAAGATCCCATCCATCGAGGAAGCCCGCGCGGCAAAGATGATGCCGGACGATCCGAACCCCGTTCCCGGCCAGTCTTTGCAGCCCGCCGCGCCGGCCGGTCAGCAGGCCGGCGGTGATGGTAAACCGACGGCGGCGCCGGGCAGCGGAGATCCGACCACCACAACCGGCGGGCAGGCCGCTGTTGGCGGTCCGATGTCGCCTGGCGCTTCGGCCGGGGGACAGAATACGAATACGCCGGGTGGCTCATCGCAGGGCGGACAGCCGACAAATACCGCGGGAAACGCAGCGCCGGAAACGACGGGCATCAGGCCCGCCGCCGGGGCTCCGCAAGATACGCGGCCGGGGCCGATTGGCGCCACCGGTCAGACCATGCCGTCGAAGTTATCGCAACGAAATGCAATTCTGGATCACGTGCCGATCATGGCGATGCCCCTGGCGTTGACCGAGCCGCAGCGGCAGCGCATCTACGAGACGGTGATGGCCGACAAATCGCGTCAGCCGGCCGCGGGCGCGGAGTCTCTGGTCCCGGCGACTTTCCTGTCCACCGAGCAGGCATTGAATGAAGCGCAGGCGATGCCGAGCAGCCTGCAGGACATCGAGCTGCTGAAGGGCCTGCAATACGTCAAGGCGAAGGACAAGGTGTTGCTCGTCACGCCGACGTCCCGAGTCGTGATCGACGCGATCGCAATGTAGTTAAACGTCGGGCTTTGACGCCATCGCCTTTGAGTGGCGGTGGCGGTTAATCCAGCGCAGCTTTGATCATGGCTCTCATCTGCTTCGCAGATCATGACTCTCATCTGCTTCGCAGGATGTCGGCATCGGCGGTGCCTGATGTCGCTGAAATGCTATTGGTCAATCGTTGAAGTGCGGCAATATCGGTAATGTGAAGTTGGCAACTGATAACTTCGTGGTTCTGTAGCTGTGCAGGCTGCGCGACGCGACAAGTTTTCCGGCGTCATGCCAGACGAGATGCCAAGCGGGCTTCGCAGTCGTCGTTCCGGCCGGCGCCAAGCACAACATTATCAATACTGGCTGTGTGCCCCTGAAACTCTACACGCTGTATTCGCCGCCGAATCATCGCGACGGCGTCGTCCACCATACCCGCGCCGACGCGGAGGCTGACAACGAGCACTGCGACGGCAAAACGACGGAATAGAAAAATAGACTCTGCGCGGGGCCGATCTCTGTTAATATGAAGTATGCGCTGCCTTTGGTGCGCAAGGACGATAGGGCATAGGGCCACGTCCGCTTGCCTAGCTGGGATGTCGGTTGTGCCAAGCGAGGTGGATAAATCTAACGAGCAGAAAGCGGCCGAATCCGAGGTCGAGAGCTTCCGGAAAGACCTTGGGCCGTTCGTTGTCGCCGCCGAAACGACGCGCATGGCGATGGTGTTCACGGACGCGAAGGAGCCCAACCGTCCCTTCATTTTTGCCAATGACAGTTTTCTGTCACTGGCTGGCTATAGTCGCGAAGAAACGCTTGGTCAGAACTTCGACTTTCTACTGGGCCGTCCCGCCGATCCCGAAGCGTTGGTGCAAGTTAAAGCTGCGTTCGCCGGCGAGTCCGAAAGGGATTTTGAGATATGTTTCCGCCGCAAGGATAACAGCAAGTTCTGGGCCGCCGCTTTCATCAGTCCGGTCCATGACAAAGACGGTGATGTTGTCCAGCACTTCATTTCGTTTGTGGATGTGACCAGGCACATGCAGGAGGAAGAGCACCTCCGGTTTCTGCTGGCTGAACTGAATCACCGTACTCAGAACACGCTGGCTACCGTGCAAGCGATTGCCGTGCAGACATTGCGCGGCGCAGCTGATAACGACGTGGTTGAAGCCTTCGAAGGACGGATTCTGGCGCTGTCGAAAGCCCTAGCCTTTTGGGGAGCAACAACTGGCGAGCCGTGGGCTTGCAAGAAGTAATCGATCGGATATTGCAGCCCTTTGGCCTCAACGACGGCCGAATGGCCCATTTTTCAATCAGGGCGACGACGTTCGCCTGGAACCAAAGGCGGCGTTGACCCTCGCCATGGTCTTCCACGAGCTGGCGACCAATGCGGCAAAATACGGCGCGCTCTCGGACGCCGCGGCCGGAAAGGTCCACATTTCCTGGCTGATTGAGCCGACCCCGCAAGGTGACCGGATGCGGCTGCGATGGCAGGAAAGCGGTGGTCCGCGGGTGACGGCGCCCAGCCGCAAGGGCTTCGGGTCTCGCCTGATAGAGGGGGGCTGGCGCGAGACCTTGATGGCGAAGTCCGTCTCGACTACGACCCTTCAGGTTTGATTTGCCAGATCACCATGCCTGTTCCGCGTCCGGCGATTGGATGATCCATGAATAGTCCCATCTTCGGCCGCAGGGTCCTTATAGTCGAGGACGAGATGCTCGTGGCGTGGCTGCTCGAAGATATGCTCATCGAATTAGGTTGCATGGTCACTGGCCCCGCTGGCAGCGTTAAACAGGCGCTGGCGATGATCGGAACTAACGCCATCGACGTGGCGGTCCTCGATATAAATCTCAATGGAGAAATGAGTTACCCGGTCGCCGATGCGCTCTCCGCGTGCGGCATACCGTTTGTCTTTGTCACGGCTTATGACAAGGAAAAAATGTTAGACGGCTACCAAGCCTTTCCGTTGTTGCAGAAGCCGTTTCATCGAGCCGAGTTAAGCGCCACGCTCGCAAGATTGCTGCGGCCAAATGAGCCTGCCGTCGCATCGTAAAGGGCTGGGACGAAACTCTGAGGGGCAGCGAGAATTGTCGGCGTTTAAGTTGATCCATGTGGCGGCGCGGTTCTTAGTGTTTCATCGAGGTCAAACGCAGCTCTATGGCTAGAAGACGACCACCGGCGCGCCAAGTGGGACGCGATTGTAAAGGTCGATGATGTCCGGCATTGAAAGTCCGCAGCAAATACCTTGCGTACCTTCGCCCATAGGCGCGTTTCACGCTCGTTCCCTCCAGGTCGAACATGTCTGCGAGGTCTGAGGCGCCATGGCCCTTCCTAATGGACCCTGGGTACTGAGATAGGCACGTTGTCTTGCAGTGTTTCCGTGACGAGCAATGAGCCACACTCATCCGAATAGTTCCGAAGTCTTACATGCCTGCGGATCTTCAGCCATTTTCCCGATCTTTTCTGTGAGTGCAAATCGAAAAGCAGGGAAAGCGTAGGCTGCCGCGGTTGGCTGGACGCCCCCCATGAAGTACTTCAGGCGGCCGATAAGGCGTGTTACCGAGCAAAGCGATTGGGGCGTAACCAATGGCGCAATGTTGACGTACGGACGGTAAAGCCTTCCCCGGCGGTCATGCTAGCCCTGCCCAAGATCGCGGATCAGTTCGTAGCTCAAGCTGAGCGGTGACGCTCTCTTCGAATATTCTTTGTCGACAATCGCCCCCTCATTGAGCGCTGAGCCGACGGCCCAGCGCGCATCGTCTGAAATAATGCCCGCTGGCTCAAGCGGAAGGGGTGGCTTGGTTAGATTCGCCTGTTGGTTTGGCTCGTCTCTTTACGGGACAGAGGCCGCGAGGTGTTGCGACTAAAGAGCGCCGAACATCCGTTTGTAATTATGCCGGACCGCTTTATGGCATTCACAGGCTGTCTGCTCTAGTTGGCCGGCATCGGTTACCCGTATAGCGCCCCGGTGATAAGTTATGATCCCCCGTGACTGCAGGCCACCAGCGGTATGCGTAATGCTGGAGCGTGTAGCTCCGATCATTGCGGCGAGCTGATCGTGGGTAAGGTGAATGTCCGGTCCGGCGAGGTCGGCCATTCGTAATAACCATCGGCAGATGCGCTGTTCAATATTATGAAGCGCATTGCAGCCCGCAGTTTGCTGGATGTCGGCGACGAAGAATTGCTCGTAGGCTGCGAGCGCCTTT
>LNDS01000007.1 GCA_001464835.1 Rhizobiales bacterium Ga0077525
AACGTCGGCACTCGACGATCGGATATATGAGCCCTGTGGAGTTCGAGCGGAAGGCCGGATTAGCTTAAGCGGGTGTCAACCGAACCGGGTGCAGGCCAATCGTGGCAATTGCCGGCTCGCGAAAGACCACGTAAACTCAGTCCTGTAACGCGCATCATTTCCATCTAGAAGGATAGGACCCGTGCCGATACGTCATATTGCGACCGTGGCTGCGATCGCAGCCTTGCTCGGTTCTTTCGGTCTCGCGCAAGCCCAGTCCGACGATGAGAGGATGGTGATGCTGCGCGGCGGCGCGTCCAAGAACGGCGTCTACAATATCTTCGGCCTGGACGGCACCGGCCTCGGCCGCACCACCGTGAGCTATCCAAGCAAATATGCGCCGGGCACCATCGTCGTCGATACGAAGGCGCGGCGGCTCTATCTCATTGAAGGCAACGGCTCGGCGCTGCGCTACGGCATCGGCGTGGGCCGGTCAGGCTTCCAGTGGAAGGGTACGCATAAGATCACGGCGAAAAAAGTGAACCCGTCCTGGACGCCGCCGCCAGAGATGATCGCCCGGCAACCGGATGTGCCGCGGCACATGAAAGGCGGCGACCCGGAAAATCCGCTCGGCACGCACGCGATGTATCTCGGCAGCACGCTCTACCGGATTCACGGCTCGCCCGATGCGGACTCGGTCGGCGAAGCGGAATCGTCTGGGTGTTTCCGGATGAGGAACACCGACGTGGCCGATCTTTATGAGCGGGTCCCTGTCGGCACGACCGTCGTGGTGAAGTGAGAGGCCGCTAAATCGTTCGGCATCGCAATGCCTCAACTGCGCCAACCTCCAGCTTAAGCTTCAATCAACTCAAGCCGCTGCTCCATCCGCTCTATGCGGCCGTCGATGCGGTCCACGCGGCTGGACAGGTTGGCGTACTGATTTTCCAGGATGCCAAGCCGGCCTTTGACCTCGCGCATATCCTCGCGCAGCCCATCCACCGCACCGCGGATGTGGCGCAAATGCTCCAGAACGAGGCTTTCGGCTTCGGTCATGGGCATATTATAGCACGGGTCTTCTAGCGTGAAAACTTCTTATACTTCAGCCGATGCGGAATGATGCTGTCCTGCCCCAGCCTTCGCATCTTGTCCTTCTCGTAATCCTGGAAGTTGCCCTCGAACCATTCGACATGGCTGTCGCCTTCGAAGGCCAGGATATGCGTGGCGATGCGGTCGAGGAACCAGCGGTCATGGCTGATGATCACGGCGCAGCCGGCGAAATCCTCCAGCGCCTCTTCCAGTGCGCGCAAGGTATCGACGTCGAGGTCGTTGGTCGGTTCGTCGAGCAGCAGCAGGTTGGCGCCGGCGCGCAGCATCTTCGCGAGATGCACGCGGTTGCGCTCGCCGCCTGACAGCGTGCCGACCTTCTTCTGCTGGTCGGCGCCCTTGAAGTTGAACAGCGACACATAAGCGCGCGAGTTCACCTCCTTCTTGCCGACCATGATGAGGTCGTTGCCTTCCGAGATTTCTTCCCAGATCGTCTTCTTCGGATCGAGCGTGTCGCGCGACTGGTCGACATAACCCATCTGCACCGACTCGCCGATCTTGATGGTGCCGGCGTCGGGCTTGTCCTGGCCGGTGATCATGCGGAACAGAGTGGTTTTGCCGGCGCCGTTCGGACCGATGACGCCGACGATGCCGCCGGGCGGCAGCTTGAAGGTCAAGTTCTCGATCAGGAGATTGTCGCCGAAGCCTTTGCTCATGGCTTCAAAGTCGACGACGTTCTGGCCCAGACGCTCGGCGACCGGAATGGTGATCTGCGCCACGGTGTTGGTCTTGGCGTTGGCGATTTTGAGCAGTTCGTCATAGCGCTCGTAGCGCGCCTTGGACTTGGCCTGACGTGCCTTGGGCGACGACGAAATCCACTCGCTCTCGCGCTGCAAGGTGCGCTGACGCGATTCGTCCTCGCGCGCTTCCTGCTCGAGCCGCTTTTGCTTCTGCTTGAGCCACGATGTGTAATTGCCCTCGTAGGGAATGCCGCGGCCGTGGTCGAGTTCGAGAATCCAGCCGGTGACATTGTCGAGGAAGTAGCGGTCATGGGTGACGATCAGGATCGCGCCCGGATAATTGCGCAAATGGCCTTCCAGCCAGTTGACGCTCTCCGCATCGAGATGGTTGGTCGGCTCGTCGAGCAGCAGGAGATCGGGCTGGTCGAGCAGCAGCTTGCACAAAGCGACGCGGCGCTTTTCGCCGCCTGACAATTTGGAAATATCGGCATCGTCCGGCGGGCAGCGCAGCGCGTCCATCGCCAGATCGACCTGGCTGTCGAGGTCCCAGAGGTTCTTGGCGTCGATCTCGTCCTGGAGCTTCGCCATCTCGTCGGCAGTCTCATCCGAGTAGTTGACGGCCAGTTCGTTGTAACGGTCGAGGATCGCCTTCTTGGCGGCGACGCCTTCCATGACGTTGTCGCGGACCGACTTGGTCTCGTCGAGCTTGGGTTCCTGTTCCAGGTAACCGACGCGGGCGCCCTCGGCGACGAAGCCTTCGCCGACATATTCGGTATCCAGGCCCGCCATGATGCGCAGCAGGGTCGACTTGCCGGAACCGTTGACGCCGAGGACGCCGATCTTGGCGTCCGGGTAGAATGACAGATGGACGTTATCCAGAACCTTCTTGCCGGCCGGATAGGTCTTCGACAGACCGCGCATGTGGTAGATGAATTGACGACCGTTCATTGCCTGAAAACCCCTGAGATTCCGGCCCAAACCCGCCCTGTCGTGAAAAACACGAGGCCGTGCGGCGTGTCGGGAAATGCGTGGCTGATGTAGCGATCCGGAACCCAAAGGGCAAGCGGAGCCGGGCGTCTGCGCGCAACGGTAAAACTCTGGAAACTCTGTCTTTTGATATTAATCCGTCTCATCCCCTTCACCAACGCCGCTTTAAGACTTGGCGCGCATGCTTGTGCATGAACCAGGCCGCCCAGAAAGGCGACCAAGGGGAAGCGGGCCAACGTTGCCCGCCAGCATTCAGGGTGCGTCATGTCGAGAACCATCGCCGTCGCAAGTTCCGCAGAAAGCGTGCAGGGCAATTTGTTGAGCCGCTCGTTCGCGGGCATAGGCCAAGGCCTGGCCGCCTTCTGCCGGGAACTGACGCGCGACGCCGTCAGCCCCTATCGCCCGGAAAAGCACTATATGCGCGGGCCCGGCCCGGCCTGGCAGGCCAAATACGGCACCTCGCGCGCCGGCCACGCCGCCGACTGACACCCCCTTCCCTTTCGTCGCTTCGCCTTTAAGGTGGCGCCGCCCGGCAACGACCGGACGCAGCGACAAGGGTTCTGACCACATGCTCAAGGCCGCCATTCTCGACGACTATCAGGGCGTCGCCACGCGCCTCGCCGACTGGTCGGCGATCGCCAAGGACGTCGAGATCAAGGTCTTCGACAAACCCTTCGCCAGCCAGGCGGAAGCGGTTCAGGCGCTGCAAGGTTTCGCCATCGTGGCCGGCATGCGCGAGCGCACGCCCTTCCCGCGCGCGGTCATCGAGGCGCTGCCCGACTTGAAGCTCCTGATCACCACTGGCGCCAAGAACAATTCATTCGACGTCAAGGCGGCGGCCGAGCGCGGCGTCACGGTCTGCGGCACCGGCTCAGCCGGCAACCCGACCGTCGGCATCGTCTTCGGCCTGATGCTGGAACTGACGCGCCATATCGGTTTCGAGAATGCGCGCATGAAAGCCGGTGAGCCGTGGCAGACCACCATCGGGCTCGACCTGGAAGGCCTGACGCTCGGCATTGTCGGCCTCGGCAAGCTCGGCCAGCGTGTGGCAACCATCGGCAAGGCCTTCGGCATGAAGGTCATCGCCTGGAGTCAGAACCTGACGCCGGAGAAGGCAAAAGAGGCCGGCGTCGGCTATGCCAGCCGCGAGGACCTGTTCGCCCAGGCGGATTTCGTTTCGATCCATTATCAGTTGAGCGACCGCTCGCGCGGGCTGATTACCGCGGCCGATCTCGGCCGCATGAAGAAAACCGCTTATCTGATCAATACCGCGCGCGCGCCGATCGTCGACCAGGCGGCGTTGCTGAAGGCGCTTCAGGAAAAGAAAATCGGCGGCGCCGTCGACCATCCTTATCGCAAACTCGACAACGTCGTGCTGACGCCGCATCTCGGTTACGTCAGCGAGCAGAATTACCGCCAGTATTTCCCGGACATCGTCGAGTGCATTCGCGCGTTTCTTGATGGAAAGCCGGTGCGGGTAATTGCGCCGTGAGGCGGGTTCTGACGTTTCCGTTGCAGCCAAATTGAACCGCAGTTGGCCGAAATCTCGGCCAACTTTGACCAGCAATGTCGCCATTAGGATTAAGGCATCATTTCACTGTGCAATGTCGCGTATCGGACTCAGAGATTCGCAACCAAGCGATCACATTATCGTCGGTCAAGTCAGATCGGGGGAGTGTCGCATGGAGCAAACAGGGCATCACGAATCGTCTGACGCCGCCGCCACGTTCGGACGCCGCAAGGTAGCATCGCGGGCCTGCGTCGCCGACGGCAAGCCACACATCCGGGATTTCCTGCTCGAAGCGCTCGAGGACCTGGATTTCATCTGCAGCGAGTGCGAGCACGCGGGATCGATCGCCGGGCTGCTGGCCGACAATCCGCCGGACCTCTTCATCATCGGCCTGTCCGGCGGCGGCATTGCTGCCAACGCGATGCTGGAGACGCTGCATCGGCTTCGCTACACCGGCAATGTGTTGATATTTGGCGCCGATGGGTCGCCGATGACGCTTGCGTTGTTGCGCGTCGGCGAGGAGCTCGGTCTCGGCATGCTGCCTCTGCTGTCAACGCCATTCAACGATCGCGAGTTGCGGCTGCGCACGGCGGCCATAAGGCAGAACGATCTGCCGCCAAACCCGCCGGTCGATGTGGCCGAAGCGCTGCACGCCGGCTGGCTCGACCTCTGGTATCAGCCGAAGATCGATCTACGATCGCTGTCCTTGTGCGGCGCTGAGGCGCTGGTTCGCCTGCGGCACCCGACCTGGGGAATCGTGCCGCCGGCGTGTTTCTTGCCCGATCCCAACGATCCGAGTTTCGGCAAACTGTCGGAGTTCGTCATCGCGCGGGCGGCGAACGACTGGCGCTACTTTCGCGATGCCTATGGCCCCGTCGAACTGGCGATCAACCTGCCGGTCGCGTTTTTGCGGGACCCGGCTTCGCTCGATACCCTGATGAAGAATATTCCGCGGCATCCGGCATTCGAGGGCTTGATCGTCGAGATCAACGCTACGGAGATGGTTCGCGACGTCCAGGCGGCCAAGGCCATCGCGCGGCGGCTTCAACTGTTGAACATTGCCGTTTCGCTCGACGACGTTGGCGAAGAATGGCCTTTGCTGATGAACATGGCGGAATTTCCGTTCGCCGAAATCAAAATCGACCGGCAGTTCGTCAATGGCTGTGCCGACGATCGGCTGAAGCAATGGAATTGCCGCCGCATCCTCGAACTCGCCGATGGCTTCGGCGTACGGACAATTGCCGAAGGTGTCGAAACGCGCGCCGACTTTGTCATGACGCGCGAACTCGGCTTCGAGCAGATCCAGGGCTTTTTCTTTGCCAAGCCGATGGAGGCGCGCAAATTCGCCCGCCGAATCCTCGGCCGTCACATCGAACTGCCGAAATGACCACGTTTAGAGTCCCAGCAGCTTCGCCGCGTTATTGTAACCGACATCGGCGCGCAGGCTTTCCTCGATCTGAACCGTGTCAAGGAAATGCCCGGCCTCGGCCATGTCCTCGAACGGATAATCGGCGCCGAACATCACCCGGTCGCGGCCGAGCGCATCGAGCGAGCACTTCAGCGGTTCGGCCGACAGCATGCCGGAAATCGTCACCCAGATATTGTCGCGGATGTATTGCGACGGCGGCTTGTTCAGCGACAGGCCCTGAAACTTGGCGCGGCTGTCGAAGCGCCACAGCAAATACGGCAGCGTCTCGCCGAGATGACCGAGCGCCAGCCGCGCTTTGGGAAAGCGGTCGAACAATCCGCCAACCACCATGCGCAAAGCATGCGAGCCGGTCTCGACGCCCCAGCCCCACATCGGCCGCGCCAGCGCGTCATAGCCATCGAGCACCGACAAAGGCGTCACCGGATCGGCCGGATGCAGATAGATCAGCGCGCCGAGCGCTTCGGCGCGTTCCCAAAACGGCGACAAAGACGGGTGATCGAGATACAGGCCATGGGTGTGGCCGTTGATCATGGCGCCGCAGAATTTCAGGTCGCGCATGCAGCGCTCGAGCTCGTCGGCGGCGGCCTTCGGATCCTGTACCGCGATATGGGCGAAACCCGCATAGCGGTCCGGCCGCTTCTGGATTTCCCCAGCGAGGAAGTCGTTGGCCTCGCGGGCCTTGCGGGTCGCCACCGCGGCATCGCGCTCGGCCTGGACGCCGGGGCCGGCGACCGACAGCACGGCGCGGGCGATGCCGGATTTATCCATCGCTTCAAGGCGAACATCGCCGAAATCGTTGAGCCGCTCGAACAATCTGGCGGTCAGCGCCGGCGGCACCGTGGTCATGGTCGGCCGCCAGTAATCGATCATGCCCGGCGTCAGGATGTGCTCTTCGAGGGCTATTTTCTGGACCATGGTCTTCCCCGACGATTTCCCTTTTATCTGTATCGTATATTGGGCTAAAGTAACCCACGATGCAAGGCGGCGCCTACCGCCCGGCGTCCGGGTAGCAACAGCAAAGGTTTGCGTCACGATGGATCGCCACGTCGCCAACGACAAAAGCCAGGTCCAGGTGATCGCGCGCGCCGCCGCCATCCTGCGCGCGCTCGAAGACGAAAATTCCGGATTGAGCCTCGGCCAGATCGCGCAGCGCGTGAACCTCGCGCGCTCGACCGTGCAGCGCATCGTCGCCGCGCTGGAAACCGAAAAGCTGTTGATCGCGGCGACGCCGAACGGCCGCGTCCGCCTCGGCCCCACCATCATGCGCCTCGCCGCCTCGGTGCGCAGCGATTTCATCTCGATGGCGCGCCCGCTGCTCGAACGGCTGTCGGCCGAGCTGGAAGAGACCGTCGATCTCTCGACGGTGAAGAAGGATCATCTGGTGTTCATCGACCAGGTGATCGGCTCGCATCGCCTGCGCACGGTGTCCGCGGTCGGCGAAACCTTCCCGCTGCATTGCACCGCCAACGGCAAGGCCTATCTGGCGCAGCTCTCCGACACCGCGGTCGCGGCGCTGATCGGCGATACCTATGCAGCGCGCACGCCAAAGACCTTGACCACGCTCGACGCGCTGCTCACCGAGTTGAAAACCATCCGTAAGGCCGGCGTCGCGTTCGACCGCGAGGAACACACGCTCGGCATTTGCGCCGCCGGCGTCGCTTTGCAGGACCCGCTCGGCAACTCGGTCGCCATCTCCGTACCGGTGCCGACCCATCGATTTCAAAGCCGGCAGACCTTGATTGCCGAGAAACTTCTGGCCACCAAGCGCGAACTGGAAATCCGGATGAAATCCACCACCGGCTGACAGCCGCTAAGCCAATATACAAAAAGGGAGGAAGCCATGAAAAAAATTCGCGGCATCGCATTCGAAGAAAACCTGAAAAACAGCATGGGGCTGGAATTCGTCAATTTGTCCCACCGCTTTGGCTATCAGTCGCCGAACTGGCCGTATTTCGAAGACGTCAAGATCGAACGCATCCACTACATGGCGAAGTCCGGCGTGCTGTCGCAGCGCATCACCACGTCGATGCACAATACGACGCATATCGACGCGCCGGCGCACGTCATCCAGGGCACGCCCTTCATCGACGAAGTGCCGCTGCCGCACTTCTTCGGCTCCGGCATCGTCGTCTCGATCCCGAAGAAGAAATGGGAAATGATCACCTATGACGACCTCGAAAAGGCGGCCGGCAAGATCGTGCGGCCGCGCGACGTCGTCATCGTCAATACCGGCTGGCACCACCAGTACGAGGACTCGGAAGACTATTTTTGCAAATGTCCTGGTTTCGTGCCGTCGGCCGGCAAATGGTTCGTCGAGAAGAAAGTCAAGGTTGTCGGCCACGACACGCAGGCCAACGATCATCCGCTCGCCACCGCCATCGGCCCGCACCGCAATGGTCCGCTGCACCCGCATCTCCAGAAGGAATATTTCGAGTGGTCGGGCGGCCGCGACTGGAAGGACGATTTCCCGGAATGGGAGCCGGTGCACCGCATCCTGTTCTCGAACGGCATCATGGGCATCGAGAATGTCGGCGGCGATCTCGACAAGGTGACCGGCAAGCGCGTGACCTTCGCTTACTTCCCGTGGAACTGGGATCGCGGCGACGGCTGCATCGTGCGGCTGGTCGCCATCACCGACCCGACCGGCAAGTACCGCATCGAGAAGGGGAGCAAGTTCTAATGCACGTCAAACGCTTCAAGGACGCCAAGCCTTACGACGCGCCCAATCATCGCGGCTATCATTCGCTGCGGCTGTTCGGCGCCGAAGCCGGCGGCACCAAGGGTATCGTCTTCGGCTACTCGCATTTCCTGCCCGGCGGCGGCGCCGGTCCCGACGCCTCGCCGCCGGAAAAGGTTTACTTCGTGTTGTCCGGCGAACTGACCGTTATCGTCGATGGCAAGGAAACCGTGCTCAAGGCGAACGACAGCTGCGTCATCGAGCCGAACGAGACGCGCGAAATCATCAATCGCGGCAACGAAGTTTGTTCGATCGTCGTCGCGGTGGCGATGCCGCCGGCGGCGGAAATAAACACTTAACAACAACACCGTGTCGTCCCCGCGAAGGCGGGGACCCAGTACACACCGGAAGTGCAGTGATTACTGGATGCCCGCCTTCGCGGGCATGACAATGGAGGGGAACATTCAATGCCCGAAGCCTTCCTGAAAAATCCGCTCGGCCTGTTCGACGTCAAGGGCAAGGTCGCCATCATCACCGGCGCGTCCGGCGCATTCGGCGCATTGTCGGCCAAGGTGCTGGCCGGCGCCGGCGCCCACGTCGTGCTCGCCGCCAGCAAGCAGGATGAACTGAAAAAAGTCGCTGCGGAATGCAAAGCGCTCGGCGCAGAAGCGCACATCGTCGCGTTGAGGCCGTCGTCGGAACAAAACTGCGAGACCATCGTCAAGGCGGCGGTCGATACATTCGGCCGCCTCGACATTCTTGTGGTCGCATCGGGCCTCAACAAGGTCGCCAAAATCGTCGACCAGAAGCCGGAAGACTTCCTCGACGTCATGGACGCCAATGTCACGCAATCGTGGCTCATGGCGCGCGCCGCCGGCAAGCAGATGCTGGCGCAGGGCCAAGGCGGCAAGGTCATTCTCACCTCGTCTGCGCGCGGCCTGCTCGGCCATCCGGCCGGCTACTCGGCCTATTGCGCCTCGAAGTCGGCGGTCGATGGCATCACCAAGGCGCTCGGCTGCGAATGGGGCGCGACCGGCATCACCGTCAACGCGCTGGGGCCGACGGTTTTCCGCTCGCCGCTCACCGCCTGGATGTATGAGGACACCGAACGGGCGCAAACCGTGCGCGCCGGCTTCCTCGCCCGCGTGCCCAAGGGCCGCCTCGGCGAACCGGAAGACCTCGCAGGTCCCTTGCTGTTCCTCGCCTCCAAGGCGTCGGACTTCTACACCGGCCACATTCTTTATGCCGACGGCGGCTATACGGCGGGGTGATCATGAGCAAAGCGCGCATCGCCGTCATCGGTGCCGGCCTGATGGGCCACGGCATCGCGCAGGTGTTCGCGCTCGCCGGGCATGACGTCACTATCTATGACGCCCTCCCGGCCTCGCTCGACACCGTCAAGACGCGCATCGCCGCCAACCTCAAGGATCTCGGTGATGATCCGAGCGCGGTTAATCGCGTCACGCCGCAAGCCGATCTCGCCCAGGCGGTGAGCGGCGCCGACTACGTCGTCGAGGCGGTGCTGGAAGACTTGGCGCTGAAGCAGAGGCTGTTCGTCGAGATCGAGCCGCAGGTGCGGCCCGACACCATTCTCGCCAGCAACACCTCGGTCATTCCGATCACCGCAATCATGCAGGGGCTGGCGCGCCGCGAACGCGCCCTCGGCACCCATTGGTGGAATCCGCCGTTCCTGGTGCCTTTGGTCGAGGTCATCGAGACACAGTGGACGTCGCCGGCAAGCGTCGACTTCACCATGAAACTGCATGCCGACGCCGGCAAGAAACCGGCGCATGTGAAAAAGGACGTGCCGGGTTTCATCGGCAACCGGCTGCAACATGCGCTATGGCGCGAGGCGATATCGCTGGTCGAGAACGGCATCTGCGACGCCGAGACAGTCGATGAGGTGATCAAGTCCTCTTTCGGGCGAAGGCTTGCCGTGCTCGGGCCGCTGGAGAACGCCGACATGGTCGGCACCGACCTCACGCTGGCGATCCATCAGAACGTGCTCGGCGATATCGACAGCCGGCCGGGGCCGTCGCCTTATCTCGAAAAGCTGGTGAAAGACGGAAAGCTCGGCTTCAAATCCGGCGAGGGCTTCCGCATCTGGACGCCCGAGCAACAGGCAGCGTTGCGTCAAAAGGTCGTGCAGCATTTGAAGGCGGCGCGCGCCAACGACAAATAGCGCGCGCATAAAAAATGCCCGGCGGCTGCCGGGCATTCTTTCGTTCGATCGCAAAAACTAGTGCTTCTTCTTCGGCTTGACGTCGCCGGCGCCGGTGATCCCGGGATTGAACGACGGCGGATCGGAAGCCGGAAAACTCTCGTCAGAACTGACGGTGACCTTGTCTTCTTCCTTCTTGATCCGCGTGCGTTCTTCTTCGGCGTGCTCTTTCGGCTTTTCGGCTGGTTTATCGGTCATGGCTTACCCCGAAATAATGGCAACCGCCGTGCTGGCGGTTGACTTGCCAAGATAACCGGCGCCCTCCCGATAAGTTCCAGCCGAGGGAACCCTACAAATCCTGCTTGATCCAGGCATCCTGCACGTCTTCGCACCAGTTGCCGACGTTCCACTGGCCGAAGGCGCCGAGGCCGCCGCGCTCGTCCGCGCCTGAATAGACCGGCACATGCACGACCGACAGGCCGTCATGCGCATGCGCGGATGTCAGCGCGGCGCGCAAAGTCGCGGCATCGTCGCCGCCGAACACGGCATGCACGCCCGACACCGCCGAGGCCAGCACACGATAGTCGACCGCGACGCGGTCATTGGTCTTGAATTCGATGCCGTATTGCGCGAGTTGCAGCCCGGTGATCGCCGCCATGCGGCGGTTGTCGAAGATGACGATCATGCCGCGCACTTTGTGCTCGACCGCGTCGATCAGCACCTGCGGGTTCATCATGAACGAGCCGTCGCCGGTAAAGGCAATCGAATAACGCGGCGCGTCGGCAGCAGCCGAGGCCAGTAGCGCGCTGACGGCAAAGCCCATATAGGACGCGCCGGTCTCAGTATAAGTGTCGCCGGTGCGGTCGTCTTCGACGATCTGGAAGCCATTGGCCTGCACGTCGCCGGCGTCGAAGAACTTGGCGGCATCGACGGATTTGGCGAAGTCGGCAACGATCTTGATCGCCGCCGGCTGCGCCAGCACCGGCCGGCCCCAGACCTCGTCCTGCAATGGCGGACAGTCGAAGCGCGTGCGCTTGAACGCGGCCCACTCGGCTTTCTTCGCGGCGCAGGCTTTCAGCCAAGCCGACTTGTTGCTGGCGGCCTTGAGCGCCGCGCACTTCGCCGCCAGCCGCTCGGCGATGACGCCGATGTCGCCGGTCAGCGCCACGGTGTTGTTGTAATGCAGCGCGTCGCTGAGATCGCCGTTGATGTTGATAACGGCTTTAGCCTTCTTGTAGCCGATGCCGGAACAATCGGCCTGGCACACCGCGCGCGAGCCGATGGCGATCAGCAATTCAGCCTCGGCCATCGCAAAATTGCCGCTGATCGAGCCCTTCGAGCCGCCGACATGCATGTTCTGTTCATGCGCATCCGGCAAGACGCCGGTCGAGCCTGGCGACAAAGCCACCGCGGCGCCGGACGCTTCCGCTAGATGCCGCAACGCCGCGTCATGGCCGCGCGTGCCACCGCCGGCCTTGATCACGATGCTCGAGGCCTTGGCGATCATCGCCGCGGCTTGGTCGAGCGCGGCGTCATCGGCCGGCGCCATCTTCGACAGCGCAGGACGTTCCGGCAGGCCGGCGAGATTGACGGTGAGCCGCGCCGGCTGGGTGTTGAGCGGCAGCAGCAGAAAAAACGGCCCGGCCTTGTACGGATGATTGACCGCCAATGCGCCGCGCCGCAGCGCGTCGCGGATCGCCTCCGGCGTATGCAGCACATAGGAGCCGCCGAGGATCGCCGTCATGCGGCCGAAGGCGCCCTGCTCCTCCTTCGGCACTTGCTGCATGTTGTAGCCTTCGCCGAAGGTCGTCTCGTCGCCATAGATGTGATAGACGCCGACGCCGTTCGACGCCGACGCCAGCGACCCGGCGAAAGCCTGCATCGCGCCGGGCCCGATCGAGGTGATGACGGCGGAGACTTCGCCATATTGCCAACGCAGCGCGGTGGCGGCATGCGCCATCTCGACTTCGTTGCGGCAATTGATCGTGCGCGTCGCGCCTTCTTCCTCGTAGATGCGCAGCACATTGCCGAGATCGGTCGAACCATGACCGAAAATGGCAAAGTACTTTCGCACGCCCTGCTTCAACAGCCCGAGCACCAAAGCTTCCGACAAGGTCGTCTCGATCAGCCTCTGTACGCTGCCCTTGGCCAGCGCCTGTGCCAGCCCACCGGCATCGCGCACCGCGCGGGCGCGCGCCCGCACTTGCCGGTCGTTGTCGTTGTCGGATCGCGTCAGCATCGTCGCTTCCATTCAAGATGGCGCGCGGGGCGGCATCACACCGCCCCGCGCGTTGATCTCAGTTGGTCTTTTGATTAGCGGCTCTCAGGATCGGGTCCCAACTCGCAATATCAGCCTTGAGCTGCTTGGCCAGGAAATCCGATCCACGCGTGTTCGCCGGCGGCACGGTGCCGCCGAGTTCAGCCAGACGCTTGGCGACCGCCGGATCGTTCAGCGTGGTGTTGAGCGCGTCGCTCAATTTGGCGACGACATCCTTCGGCGTTCCCTTCGGCGCGAAGATGCCGCTCCAGATATTGATCTGGAACGCCGGCAGGCCGGCTTCCTTGGCCGACGGAACCTCGGGCACCGCGGGTGAACGCTCATTGCCGGACACCACCATGCCCTTGATCGTGCCGCCCTTGATCGCGCCCTGGACGCTGACGACCTGCTCGCAGAAGAAATCGATATGGCCGCCGATGACATCGTTCAACGCCGGACCGGTGCCGCGATAGGCCACATGGGTCGGCTTGACGCCGAGTTCGGCGGTGAACAAAAGGCACGCCATATGCGACGACGAGCCGATGCCGCCATGCGCCTGCTTCACACTCTCGCCCTGCTTCTTCAGCGCCTCGACGAATTCCTTGAAATTATTGGCCGGGAATTCCTTGCGCACCACCACCGCGGCCGGTGCATTCGAGGTCAGGCCGATCGGCTCGAAATCCTTGGCCGAATCGTACTTCAGGTTTGGAAACAACGCCGGGGCCGACACATGCGAACCCATGCTGGCGCCAAGGACGGTATAACCATCCGGCTCGGCCGCGGCGACGCGGGCCGTGCCGATGGTGCCGCCGGCGCCGCCGACGTTTTCGATGACGACATTCTGGCCGAGCGCCTTGCCCATGCCGTCAGCCATGATGCGCGCGACGACGTCGCTCGGCCCGCCGGGCGGGAACGGAACGACCATGATGATCGGCTTTGTCGGATAGCCTTGCGCCATGGCCGGCACGCTGAACGCCGCCATGGCGAGAACGGCCAACAGGCCGTGAATGGATTTCCTTGACATCGTGTAGTCCTCCCCGGGTTTTGATTGTTGAATTATAATTTCAGTTCACCGCCGATTGTGCCGCTTTTGATGGCGGCATCGATCAGGGCATCGTCATGCGTCACCAGCAGCGAAATGTTGCGCTCGTTGCTGTATACGTTGTTAAGCCAGCGCAGCTGGCCGAGCACCGCGCCCTTGTCTTCCTTGACCCAGGGCGCCGCCTTGCCTTTGATTTGCACGATATTGTCCAGCACCCAGCCGGCATCGACGCTGTGCAGGATTTCGCGGCCGGATTGCAGCGCGATATAGACCATCTGGTGATCGCTGGAATGTCCCGCGGCCTTGATCAAGACAATGCCCGGCGCGATCGGGAAGTAATCGCCATAGTCGAAGATGACGAACTGGTTGATGCGCTCGGCCTCCATCCGCAGATGCGGTCTGTGCGGCGTATTGAGCAGGCAGCGCGCGGTCTCCACCGTGACGAATGTCTTGGCCGCCAGCGTGGCGAAATTGTCGGCCTGCGTCACGCCGGCGGCGTGATCGGCGTGAAAATGCGTCAGCACGATCATGCGCGCGTCGGCGAGCGCCTTCTGCACCTGGGCAAAGGCTTCGGGAAAATACGGTTCGCGTCTGTCCGGCGTCGAAAAAGAGTCGTGCGTTTCCCGGTCCATGCCGGAATCGATCATCACCGTGCAATCGCGGTAGACCACCTGAAACGCGGTGCGCGGCATGGTGACCGGCGCCTCATTGCCGCCTTCGATGACAACCTTGCTGGGGCGAACCGAGGCCGCGACGCGAATACCATTGACGGCAACCGGCCAGTCGCCCGGCAGCACGCCGGCCAGCCTTCGGATCGCGCGCAGATCGGCGGCGAACGGAACTTCCCGCACCTCAGCCACATCCGTCACGCCCGCGACACTCATGCTTGCTCTCTTATTCGGCGGCTTGCGGCGCCATCGTTTCGCGCCTGTCTTTCTCGCGCATCGCCATCAATATCTTCTCCGGCGTCGCCGGCAGGTCGAACACGCGCACGCCGACGGCGTCGTAGATCGCGTTCATCACCGCCGGAATGGTCGGCACCATGGCCGGCTCGCCGATGCCCTTGACGCCCAAGGGCCCGATCGGATCGGGGTCTTCGATGATGATCGAATTGACACGCGGCACGTCGAGCGAGGTCGGCAGAATGTATTTGGCGAAACCGGACGTCGATGTGTGGCCGTCCTTGAGTTGGTAATCTTCCATCAGCCCCTGGCCGATGGCCTGGACGACGCCGCCTTCAATCTGGCCTTCGACGCCTTGCGGATTGACGGCGCGGCCGACGTCATGCGCCGCCCACACCGCCAGGACCTGCACTTCGCCGGTCACCGTATCGACTTCGACTTCCGCGACCTGACAGCCGAATACATAAGCCTGCCACGGCCGGCCTGAACCATCGCCGCCTTTGCCGTCCTTGATGCCGGTTGTGTCGGTGCCGAAAGTGGCGGAGCCGATCGGCACCACGCCGCGATTCTTGGCGCAAGCCACAGCCTCGCCCATGGTGATGCGGTGATTGGTGTTCTCGGCCCAGATTTCGCCATTGCCGGTACGGATCGTCTCGGCCGGCGCGCTCCACATATCGGCCATGACATCGACCAGGCGCTTGCGCGCTTCGCGCGAGGCGAGCGCCACGACGTTGCCAATCATGTAAGTCTGGCGGCTGGCGCCGGCATGCGCCGCTTCCGGCGCGCGCGCGGTGTCGTTGTCGCCGATGACGACATGCTCCGGCTTGACGCCGATCTCGTGCGCCGCGATCTGCGCCAGCACTGTGAGAATGCCTTCGCCGATTTCGGTCACGCCGGTGACGATCTTGGCCGAACCGCCGTCGTCGATTTCCGCCCACGCGGCGGCGCGGTCCACTGTCGCCGTGCGCGCGATGCCGTACCAGCAAGCCGCCATGCCGCGTCCGCGTTTGCGTGCCATGGGTTACTCCGCCGCTTCTGAGCTGGCGTCGCCGGACGCAAAGCGCGTGCCGAGCGTCACCGAGGGCCGCACATCGTCATGATTGAGATCGCCGCGTGACGGGCCACGCACCGTCGGCGCGCCCGCTTCCCAGCGAGAGGCCTGTTCCGCCGCTTCCAGCGCGCGCATCAGGCTGACCGAGCCGAGCTTCTGCTTGGTGTGCGTCATGTCGCCATCGCGCATCGCATTGATGCGGCGGATCTCGAACGGATCGAGTCCGAGCCTTTCGGCGGCGATGTCAAGCTGGCTTTCGGTGGCGAACTGCGTCTGCAGCGCGCCGAACGACCGGAAAGCGCCGGACGGCGTGTTGTTGGTGTAAATGCCGTAGGTGTCGATCTGCACGTTCGGAATGGCATAAGGCCCGGCGGCAAGAATAGCCGCCTTGCGCATCACGCCTTCGGTGGACAGGCCGTAAGCGCCGCCATCGCAGACCATGCGCATCGCCAGCGCGCGAATGCGGCCGTCACGCATCAGGCCCATGCGCAAGGTCGTGCGCGACGGATGGCGCTTGGCAGTCGAGATGATCGACTCCTCGCGGGTGTAAACCAGCCGCACCGGCCGCATGGTCTTCATCGCCAGCAGGGCCAGCATGCCCTGATAGATCATGTCTTCCTTGCCGCCGAAGCCGCCCCCCACGGGGCTCATGATGAAACGTACCTTGCTGATCGGCTTGTCGATGATGCGCGCCAGCATGTGACGATGATGAGTGATGTTCTGGCTCGGCGAGACCACGGTGACGACATCGTCGTGGTCGACATAGGCCAGCCCCGCTTCCGGCTCGAGATAGGCGTGCTCGATCGCCTGCGTCGAATAGCTTTCCTCGATGACGAGATCGGAGGCGGCAAAGCCGGCTTCGACATCGCCGACGCGGATCGGAATGTGCTTGGTGATGTTGTCCGGCGCATAATCGTGCACCACCGGCGCGCCCGGCAGCATCGCCTCGTCGGGATCGAACACCGGCGCGAGCTGCTCATAGACAACCTTGATCGCCGCGACGGCGCGCTTGGCCGTCAGCGCATCTTCGGCGGCAACCGCTGCGATGGCTTCGCCGACATAGCGCACCTTGCCGCGCGCCATGATCGGCTGGTCGTGCACGAACACGCCAAAGCCGTCCTTGCCCGGCACATCGGCCGCGGTGATGACGCTTTCGACGCCGTCCATGGCGAGCGCCGCCGATGTATCGATCGAAACAATGCGCGCATGCGCGTGCGGCGAGCGCAGCACCTGCACATGGAGCATGCCCGGCATGGTCATGTCGCCGGCATATTTCAGGCGGCCGGACACTTTGCTCGGCGCGTCGATACGGCGGACATTCTTGCCGATCACCTCGCCATCGGCGGTGTCGGTTTCCAGCAATGCCGTTGCCGGCACGCGGCCGTTCTGCACGTCGCGCGCCAGTTCGACCGCGTCGAAAATCTTCTGATAGCCGGTGCAACGGCAGATATTGCCGCCGAGCCGCTCCTTGATTTCCTCGCGGTCGGCAAACGGATTGGCGCGCAAGGCCGCGGTCGCCGCCATCACCATGCCGGGAATGCAGTAGCCGCACTGGCTGGCGCCGGCCTTGTGAAAGGCCTTTTGCAACACGGAAAGTTCACCGGACTTGGCCAGCGACTCGATGGTGTCGACCGTCGCGCCTTGCGCCTTGGCCACCGGCATCAGGCAGGACTTCATCAGCACCCCATCGACGAACACCGAACAGGTGCCGCATTCGCCGGCGCCGCAGCCTTCCTTGTTGCCGGTGAGATTGAGATCGTCGCGGAGGAAATCGAGCAGCCGCAGATGCGGTTTTACATCGCGCGATACCTTGCGGCCGTTGATGATGGCGTCGAGGTGAATATCAACCATAGGCGGCCTCCAGTTCTCTCGTCAGCGCATCGGGCGAGGCGCCGGCGCGCTTGGCGGCGGCGATCAGGCCGCGCACCAGAAAGCCGCGCACAACGTCGCGGCGATATTCCTGGCGGCTGCGCGACTGCACCAGATCGAGCGGCATGTCGGCGGCTTCTTCCAGCAATGCACCTGCGAGCGGCTTGCCGCGCAGCAGGTCTTCGATTTCGCGCAAGCGGCGCGGCACCGGACGGATGCCGGCGATGGCCAGCCTTGTGTCCTCGATGGTGCGTCCGTCGCGGTCGAGCTTGACCATGACGGCGAGGCAGACGACGGAAATGACCAGCGAACGGCGATGGCCGACCTTCTCGAAGCTGCCGCCGTAGCCGGGGAAAGCGTCGCATTCGAAGCCGGTGAGCAATTCGCCTTCGGCGAGCTGGGTCTTGCCCGGCCCGGTGATGAATTCGCGCAACGGCATGCTGCGCCTGCCCTTTGACGATGCCAGTTCGACGATGGCGTCATGCGCCTCGAGACAGGGCGTGGCGTCGGCGGCCGGCGAGGCATTGACGGCATTGCCGCCAAGCGTTGCCTGCGCGCGAATCTGGTCGTCGGCAAACCACACCGCGCAGCGCGGCATCGCCGGCATGGCGCGGCCGAGCGCGGCATCGTCGAGGAAACGCTGGATCGGCGTCGCGGCGCCGAGGCGTACGCGCGTGTCGCCGACATGGCGCTCGTTCAATTCGGGAATTTTGGTGACGTCGATCAGCACCGGGATTTCGACGTCGCCGGCGCGGCCCTCGCGCGCCCAGGGCAGCGTATCGGTGCAGCCCGCCACCACGCGATAGCGGCCGCGATGGCGCTCCATCGCGGCGAAGGCTTCGTCCAGCGAAGCAGGCGTTAGATATTCGTCGCAGATGAGCATGGCACCTCTTTATCCCTCCCCGTCTTCGGGGAGGGTGGACGCGAGCAATTGCGAGCGGCCGGGTGGGGACATCTTTGGCGCGACCCCACCCGGCTCGCTAACGCGAGCCACCCTCCCCCTTCGGGGGAGGGATAAGATTACTCCGCCGCCTGCTTGGCCGCGGCGTTGTGCTTCGCCTTGACCACCACCTTGATGGCGTCTTCGACGCGGTCCTTGGCGTAGCGGATCGCGGTCGGCAGGTCGTCGAGCGGGAAAGTGTGCGTGTGGATCAAGGTGGCGTCGAAACGCTTCTGCTGCATGAAGGCCTCGGCGCGATGCGTCGCGCTTTTGCCCTCGCCGCGGATGCCGTACATGTAGATGTTGTTGCGCACGATGTGCGCGACATCGACCGGCACATCTTCGTGCGCGAAGGCCGCGAGGCAGACACGGCCGCCGCGATTGACCATGCGCACCGCATCATTGACCGCTGTGGTCGCAGCCGAACACTCGACGACATAATCGACGCCCTTGCCGCCGTTGAGCTTCTTCACCTCGGCGACGACGTCCGGCGTCTTGCGGATGTTGATGACCGCGTCGGCGCCGAGTTGCTTGCCGATTTCGAGCCGGTTGTCGCGCGTGCCGGTCAGGATCACCGGCTGCGCGCCGAGCGCCTTGGCGACCGCGACCGCCATCAGGCCGATCGGGCCGGGGCCGGTGACAACGACGCTTTCGCCGGCGACCAGGCCGCCGAGTTCGGTCAGCGCATACATCGCGGTGCCGGCGGTGACGACCAGCGTGCCCTCTTCGTCCGACATCTCGTCGTTGATCGCGACCAAAGTGTTGATGTGGTTGACCTGATATTCGCAGAAGCCGCCATCGGTGGTAAAGCCGTTGGCGCGGTGGTTCTTGTCGACGTCGCCGTAGTTCATGCCGTAGTTGTGGCATGAGGTGTACATGCCTTCGCGGCAGCGCTTGCACTGGCCGCAGCCGGCGTGAATTTCCACCGCGACGCGCTGACCGAGCTTGTACTCGTCGACGCCGTGGCCGAGCGCGACCACCGTGCCCATGTATTCATGACCCGGGGTGAAGCCCTTGTTGAACGGCAGACCGCCCTGAATCGAGGCCGGTGGGCCATGATAGATGATCTCGAGGTCGGTGGCGCAGATCGCCACCGCGTCGATACGCACCAGCACCTCGGCTTTCTTCGGAACCGGCGTCGCCTTTTCCACCATGCTGAGCTGGCCCGGATCGCCGAGCACCCAGGCGCGCATCGTGTCGGGAATCGGAAATTCGTTGTGGTTGGTCTTCACGCCGGCAGGTGCGTACATGATTCCTCCAGAAAATATTTAAACGTTGGTTGGTGTATGGCGTAGCGATCAGCTGGCCGCGGCCTGCGGCTGATCGGTTGTCTGGGCCGCCGGCGCGCCGAATTGCGCCGACAGCGCACGGGTCGCCGCGACGACTTCGTCGCGCATGCGGGCGATGTGTTCGTCGCTGGCGCGCATGCTCGGCGTCGAAGCGCTGATGGCGCCGATCACCGTGCCGGCCTGATCGCGGATCGCCGCACCGACGCAAATCACGCCGGGCAGGAACTCCTCGCGATCGATGGCATAGCCGTTGCGGCGGACATGGCGCAGGTCCTCGATCAAGGTCGGGATGTCAGTGATGGTATGTTCGGTGAAGCGCTTCATGCCGTGCGCGACCATGCGCTGCATTTCGTCTTCCGGCAGCCAGGCCATGATCGCCTTGCCGAGCGAGGTGGCATGCGGCGCATCGATCTTGCCGATGCGGCCGGAATCGACGCGCACCGCGTGGCGGGCTTCGCGCCGCGCCACGGTGACGACCTGATCGCCCTGCAAGGCCGCGATGTGCACGGTCTCGCCGGTCGCGGCGTTGATCGCCTCAAGATAAGGCTGCGCGCGGCGCGGCAGATCGACCTGCAGGCAGGCATGACCGAGATAAAGAATGCGCGCGCCCAGGGCGTAGAGCCTGCGGCCCGGCACCTTGGCGGCAAAGCCGCGCTGGATCAGGGTCGCCAGCAAATGATGGCAGGTGGAGATGTTGAGCCCGGTGCGGACCGAGAGGTCGGTCAGGGTCGCCTCGCCGCCGGCTTCGGCGATCGTTTCCAAAAGAAACAGCGCGCGGTCGACCGATTGAATGCTGTGGCGCTCACCGTCGGTGCGCGGCCGTGGCGGACGGGCCTTTATGCCGGGCCCTGGCAGGATCGTTGCGTCCATTGTTTGTTTTCTCCCTGCCACACAAGAAAAACTTAAGTCGCAACTGAGTCAAGAACATTTCAGTATGCGGCACACAGGTTTCATGATATGAAATAAATAAAAGAAAGCCCGCATTTTCAGCGGGCATTTTCGCTACATTCGTCCGCAACTCAGCTTGGCGACACCAGTCCCAGTTCCATTTCCAGCGCGCCGCACAGCATCTGGCCAAGGGTAATGTGCATTTCCTGGATGCGGGCGGTGGTGTCCGAGGGCACCACCAGAAGGTGATCGGCGAGCCCGGCCATGTCGCCGCCGCCTTTGCCGCCAAGCGCCGCCGTCACGAGCCCCATGGCCTTGGCCTGCTTGAGCGCGAGAATGATGTTCGGGCTTTTACCGGAGGTCGAAATCGCCAGCGCGACGTCGCCTTGACGGCCGAGCGCCTCGATCTGGCGCGAGAAAATCCGGTCGAAGCCGATGTCGTTGCCGGCGGCGGTGATCGCCGACGTGTCAGTGGTCAGCGCGATGGCCGCGATCGGCGCCCGGTTGGTCTTGTAACGGATGGTCAGTTCGGTGGCGAGATGCTGGGCGTCGCCGGCGCTGCCGCCATTGCCGAACAGCATGATCTTGCCGCCGCCGCGAATGCAGGTGACGCAGGCCGACAGCAGCCCGGCGAAAGCCGGCTGCAACGCGGCTTCCGTGGCACGCGCCACCGCGTGATGCTCGGCGAACTCCGACCTGAAAAACGAAGCTACGTCCACGGGATGTCCTTTCCGAACATAATTCGGCGCATGATCTTATCCGAAAACCGGTTCCCACTTTTCGGGATCATGCGCTATGCGGCGTTGCCACGAAATTCCGGCACGGCCTCTCGCAAAACCTTGTAGATCGCATCATGCTCGTGACGCGCCAGCCCCTGCTCGAGCAGCGCCACCCAGCCGCGCACTGCCTCGAGCGAGGCCTGCACCGGCTTCGCAGCGACGATGCCGGGAATGCCGATTTCGGCCATTTCTTCGCCCTGCGAGAACAGGATTTCGTGCAGCCGCTCGCCGGGACGAATGCCGGTGAACTCGATCTTGATGTCGCGGCCCGGCTCCAGCCCGCTCAGCCGGATGATGCGTTCGGCGAGGTCGACGATCTTGACCGGCTGGCCCATGTTCAGGACATAGACCGAGACTTTCGGGTCGTTCTGGCTTTGCGCATGACGCGACGCGGTGATGACGAGATCGCAGGCCTCGCGGATGGTCATGAAGTAGCGAACCATGTCCGGATGCGTGACCGTCACCGGACCGCCGGCTTCGATCTGCGCCTTGAACTTCGGCACCACCGAGCCGTTCGACGCCAGCACATTGCCGAAGCGCACCGATATCAGCCGCATGCCGCGGGCGCCGCCGTTGCCGGCGCGGCGCACCAAGTCGGCGTCGAGCGCTTCGCAATACATTTCGGCGAGCCGCTTGGTGGCGCCGAGCATCGACACCGGCTCCATCGCCTTGTCGGTCGAAATCATCACCATGGCGGACGCGCCCGCCGCGGCGGCGGCGTCGGCGACATTGATCGAGCCGAATACATTGGTCTTGACGCCCTCGTCCCAGTCCCGCTCCAGGATCGGCACATGCTTGAGCGCGGCGGCGTGGAACACGATGTCCGGCTTGAAATCGGCGATCAGCCGCGCGATGCGCGCGCGGTCGCGGATGTCGGCGATGCGCCCGGTAATTTCGGCCTTGCTCTGCTCGGCGAGCAGCCGCTCGACTACGGCATAAAGCGCCGGTTCGGAATTCTCGATGACCAGGAGCCGCGCCGCGCCAAAGGCGACGATGCGCTCGCAGATTTCCGAACCGATCGAGCCGCCGCCGCCGGTAACGACGATGGCCTTGCCGCTGACGAATTCTTCAAGGCTCTGGTAATCGATCTTGACGCTCGGCCGCAGCAGCAGGTCCTCGACCGACACCGGCGCCAGTTGCACGGCGACGCCGCCGGCATCCAGCGACGGCATCTGGCTCATCGCCAGGCCGAGGCGGCGCGCCCGGATCAACATGGCTTCCGGCCGCGCCTCCGGCGAAAACGCCGATGGCGACATCACCAGCCGCGTCACCCGTGTGCCGCGGCTATTAAGATCCGAGACGACGCTTTCGAGATCGTCGAGGTCTCCGAGCACCGGAATCGAACGGATCGATTGGCCGCGATCGGTCGGCGACGGCGACAGAATGCCGGCCGGCCATATTTTCTTCACCGCGCCGCTTTCGATGCCGCGCAACAGAACCTCGGCGTCGGCGGTGCGGCCGATGATCAAGGCCGGCGTCGCATCGGCGACTTTTACGCGCTGCAACGTCCGCGCATAGTGAAGATAGCGGTAGACGATGCGCCCGCCGCCGAGAAAGAACATCTGCAAAACGAAGTAGAGAAGGATCGTGATCTTGCCGAAGAAGAATTCGCCATAGATATTCGGCGACAGCAAAATGTAGTCGAGCGCCACCAGCGATACGGCGAGAACCGCCGATGCCCGGAATATATTGTACAGATCGGGCACCGAGGTGAAGCGCCACTTGCTTTGGTGCAGCTTGAGAACGAAATAAACCGCCGCGGCGTAAACCAGAAACAGCGGCAGGAACGTCAGCAAATTCGGCAGCTTGGAAGCGAGCCGCGCCTCGTCGAAGCGCACGACGAAGGTCAATATCGTCGCCGCCGCGGTCGCGGCCAGATCGTGCAACACGATCAGATACTGGCGCGGCGTCATCGACCGTTTCATGCGGAGTTCCATGACGATCTCAGCTTCACGCTCTTGGCCGGCTGGCGCAGATAGGTCGTCGCGAAGGCGTAACGATACCAGCGCAGATAGCCCGGCAGCCAGCTCAGCACCTTGAAGCGGCTGGCGCCACTCTCACGTTCGAACCATTGCGCCGGCACTTCCGCCACTGGCCAGCCGAGCCGGTGCACCTTGACCAGAAGTTCGATGCTGAAGCAGAAGCCGGCGTCCGACTCGATGGCAATGCCGTCGATGACGCGGCGCGAGAACAGGCGGAATCCATTGGTCGGATCGCGCGACGGCAGGCGCGCGCCGTGGCAGAGCGTGAACGCCGCCGTGCGCACCAGCAGCGCCTTGAGCCAGGGGCAGCCTTCCATGCGACCGCCGGGAATGAAGCGGCTGGCGCAGACAATATCGGCGCCCTGCTCCGCCTTGTTCACCATCGCATCGATAATGCCGCCATTGAAGTTGTCGTCGGCGGGAAAGACCATGACGAACGGCGCGCGGCTCGCGGCAAAACCGGCCATGATCGCGCCATGCGCGCCGCGGCCGGGGTTGCGAACGAATTCTATCGTTAGCCCATCAACCTTCGCCGGGTTGGCTTTAATCGCCGTCAGCGTGTCGTCCTCCGGCCGGTCGTAGCAGATGAGAATGCGCGCCGGCGTCCGCACCTGATCGCGCAATACGCCAAGCGTCGCCAGAATATTGCGGCCTTCGTTGTAGACCGGAATAACGATGTCGAGACGAACCGTCATGCTATCGGCCGCCGGCGCGCTTTAAGAGACATGACTAATAAACGACGTTGGCATTCTTCAGGAAACCCCAGACATCGACCACCGGCTTGCCGGCGAAGTCGGCATGGCGATAGGCCGAATGCGGCGTGCACAGAATGAGCAGATCGCTGCCGGCGACGACCGCGTCGAGCGGTTGGATCGAGGCATCTGTGGTGACGAACGGATCGGTGGTCAAAACGTCTTTCGCGCAGGTTTGCAGCGTGCGCTTGAGCTTGTAGCTGAGCGAAGCGCGCGTATCATCGATGTCGGCCTTGAACGCCATGCCGAGCAAGCCGACGGTCATGTTCGCCACGTCGTAATTGCGCTTGAGATCCTCGACCAGTTGCAGCACCAGGCCTTCGTTCACCTGCATCGCCGCATGGCCAATGTTGAACTGGTTGCGGGCAAAGGCCGCGAGCTGCATCGTGTCCTTGAACAAGCAAGGACCGGCGGCAAAGCCCGGTCCCGGCAAGGTGCGGGAGCGCGGATAATTGTGCTTCATCGCCTTCATGACCGCCTGATAGTCCGCGCCGGCCGATTTCGCGATCATATAGAACTGGTTGGTGGCGGCGAATTCGATATAGCGATAGGCGTTGTTGAACAGCTTGGCGAGTTCGGCCTCGATCGGCGCGACGACCACGACTTCCGGCGCAATGCGGCTGAACAGCGCCACGGCTTCTTCCGCCGCCTCCGGCGTGGTGCCGCTGACGATCTGCGGCATCTCAGCCAGCTCCTTGATGCCGAAGCCCTGCACGACGCGTTCCGGGCAGAAGGCGATTTTGTTCTTGCGGCCGAGCCGCGCCAGATAAGTGTGCAGCCAGTCGGTGGTGCCCGGAAAAACCGTCGAGCGCAGGATCAGCAATTGGTCGTCGGATAAATATGGCAGCAGGTCGTCGATGCAACGCTGCACGGCGACGGTCACCGGATTGAGAAACTCGTCGACCGGCGTGCCGATGGTGACAATGACCGGGCCCGACCCGCGGATCTGGCTCGGCGACGACGTGAAGACCAGCCGATTGTCGGCCAGCGCCTTGACCAGCAAGGGGGCCGCGCCGTGCTCGATGAAGGGCAGCCTGCCCGCGCGCAACGTCGCCAGAGTGGCCTCGTTGAGATCATTGATATTGACGGTCATGCCGGCTTCGGCGAAGGCCAGCACCAGCGGAATGCCGACATGGCCGGCGCCGCCGATCACCGTGATGTCCGGCACCACGGTGCTGTCCGAAGTCCCGACTTTGGCCCCGGCTTGCGGGTTTTTCGATTGCTGGTTCAAAGGTCACCTGTCCCCATTGCTGGCAGGATATAGCAGAAGCGGCAAAGGGTTGGCATAGGCCGTGGCCACCCCTCCGTGCAACGAAATCTTTGGTTTTTGGTGGGGTTTGGCGTAAACGGTCCGGAATTTCTGGCACAAATGGGCCAAAACACTACCTCTTGACTAGATATGAAGTGGCGCTGGGTCTTATTCATGGCCGCGTATCTAGCGGGGCCTAGTTTGCGAAGGACATCTGTATTATGCGGCGCCCGCTGCTGTTGCTGCTCAAGGCGGCCATTTCAATCATTCTGCTGTACGTTTCCCTGCGCTCGGTCAACGTCGCCGCGCTGGCCGAACGCCTGAGCCGGTTGAACGCCGGCTGGGTCGCCGCCGCGCTGCTATTGCAGGCGGCGCAGGTGGCGTTGCAGGCCCTGCGCTGGCGGACGATCGCGCTGGCCTGCGGTGCGAGCCTGACGCCGCACACGGCGGTGCGCATCAATTTCGTCGCGGCCTTTTTCAATCAGGTGCTGCCATCGACCATCGGCGGCGACGCCGCACGCATATGGCTGCTCGCCCGCTCCGGCGGCGGCTGGGCCAGCGCCACCTATTCGGTGCTGATCGACCGCGTCGCCGGCATTCTCATGCTGGCGTTGATCGTCATCGCCTGCTTACCGTGGACGCTGACGCTGGTGCAGGATCCCATCGCCCGCGCGGTGCTGCTGCTGATCGGGGCCGGCGCCATTAGCGGGGCATTCGCCTTTATCATGATCGGCATGCTGCCTCTGCCGCTGCTCAAGCGTTTCGCGCCGACGCGGCATCTGGTCGAGGTATCGCGCACCGCCGGACGGCTGGCGCGATCGGGGCGATCGGCTGGCACGGTCGGCGCGCTGTCCTTCGCCATCCACATGCTGACCATCGCTTCGATCTGGTGTCTCGCCCAGTCGGTTTCGGCATCGGCCAGCTTTGCTCTGCTGCTGTTCATGATCCCGCCGGTGCTGCTGATCGCGTCGATCCCGGTCTCGATCGCCGGCTGGGGCTTGCGTGAAAGCAGCATGATCGTCGCCTTCACTTTTGCCGGCCTCGCCGCCGGCGATGGGCTGATCGTCTCGATCCTGTTCGGACTGACCGCCTTCGCCATCGGCACGATCGGCGGTATTCTGTGGATCATGGGCGACATGCGGATGCCGTCAAAGCGGCCGGCGGCGTTTCTCGACCGCGACGGCGTTCTGAACATCGACCATGGCTACGTGCACGCCGCCGAGCGGCTGGAATGGATTGCCGGCGCACCGCAAGCGGTCAAGCTGCTCAACGACGCCGGTTATCGCGTCATCGTCGTCACCAACCAGTCCGGCGTCGCCCGCGGGTTTTATGACGAAGCCACGGTCAAGGCGTTCCACGCCCACATGCAGACCGAACTGGCGGCGCAGGGCGCGCGCATCGACGCCTTCTATTATTGTCCGCACCATCCGGACGGCACGGTCAAGGAACTGGCGGTGCGCTGCGCATGCCGCAAGCCGGGCACCGCAATGCTGGAACAGGCCGCCCGCGAGTGGCCGACCGACAAAACCGCAAGCTTTCTGATTGGCGACAAGGACAGCGACATGGCGACGGCGGCGGGCTTCGGCATCAAGGGCGTGAAATTCGATGCGGCAACGCAGCGCCTCGACGAGGTGGTGCGCGGCCTGGTCGGCTCACGCTGAACGACTCACGCTGAACCGCGCCCGCCTTGCGGACGGCGAATAACGCCGCTAATGCCGCGCCGCCACAGCCAAAGCGGCAGGCGCAGCAGCGGATAAAGAAAATGCAGCAGCGGCGGCAGTGGATAGCGCAAGATGTCGTCGAGCCGGATCGACATCACGCGGCACTGCGCCACGGCATTGCGCCAGCCGCCGCCGAGCAGAAACTGCAGGAGCGCGACGCGCGTGGTGCCGAAGGCGCGGTCGTCCAGTTCCGCGGCCGGATTGCGGCCAACCATCAGGTTCATCGCCAGCGCCGATAAAAGCCGCAGCCGAATATTGCCAACAAGCGCGGCCTCGAGCGCGGCCGGAAGTTTGCGGCCGAGCAGACGATGGCACAACAGCAGCGCCAAGCCGGCGCACACGCCGGTTCCTCTTGCCTCCGCATGACGATAGGTCTGCCAGAGCGCGGCGTCATCCTTCGCAGCGATCAGGGCATTGAGATCGGCGAGCCATTTCAGCCGCGACCAGCCATGCGCGGCGCCGTGCAGACACAGATAAGCGAACAGGTCGTCGTTCTGAAACGTCCTGACCGCGCCGATGTTCGGCAGTGCGACCGCCTGACTGACGGCATCGACATCGACGCCCATGAGCAGCGGCGGGCTTTCGACCACGCGCCAGCGCAGCTCGACCTCAAGGCGGCTGTGCGGGTGCAGCAGCGCCAGTTCGCGGCCATAGCGCAAGGCATCGCGGCGCTGCCGCTCGCTCAAGCGCCGGGCCACCGGCCGCAAGGCGTAACCTTGCACCTCGAGCAGACGAAGCGCGGCGTCGGCCCGGCCCGGCGCCACCAGCAGATCGATGTCCTTGCTCTGCTTGATCGCCAAGGTGCCGTAACCGAGTTGCGCCAGACCGGCGCCTTTAAGAACGAGCATCGGAATGTGCGCGGCGTCGAACAGAACTTGCAGGCGCACCGACTCGACCGCCGTGGCCAGGCTTCGCGCGGCAATGCGCTGCGCGCGCACGGTCAAGGCCTGCGACACGGCCGCCGGCATTTGCGTTCCGGCATCGGTGAGCGCGGCGTGCACCAGCCCCTCGACGCGGTGACGGATGGCGAGACGCAGCACAAGGTCCCAGTCGATGGACTTGGCGGCGGCGGCGGCCACTTCCCGTTCCCGCGCCCGCGATGGCGGCCAGCGGCAGCAGGCCGCAAGCAGCGCGAATTCATCCGCCAGTCTTGTCCGGCCGCTCATTGCCGGGCCACAATGAGCGGCGCGCCCGGCGCCGCCATGCCTTCGACCAGCGGAGTGTCGCCGATACAGCGGCCGGCTTCGAAGCGCAGCACGCGGTCGCACAGCGCGATGCTTTCCGGCCGATGCGCGATGATGACAATCGCCGGGCGCGGCGCGATCGCGCGCAGCCGTTCGATGACGTCGCGCTCGCCGGCGACGTCGAGCGCGTTGGTCGCCTCATCCAGCACCAGCAGGCGCGGCTGGCGCAGGACCGCGCGCGCCAGCGCCAGGCGCTGCCGTTCGCCGCCGGAGACGAGCGCGCCGCGTTCGCCAACCATCGTGTCGAGGCCCTGCGCCATGCGGCGCACCAGGTCGTCGGCGCCGGCCAGCGCCAGCGCTTGCCACATCTCGGCTTCGCCGGCGCGCGGATTGGCCCAGGAAAGATTGCGCCGGATGGTGTCGTGAAACAGAAACGGGTCTTGCGAAATGTAACTCACCCGGTCGCGCCAGGCCGGCAGCGCCAAGCCCGACAACGCCACGCCGCCGATGGCGATGCGGCCGTGTTGCGGCGAAAACAGGCCGACCAGAAGATCGGCGAATGTGGTTTTGCCGGCGCCGGACGGGCCGGCAATGCCGATCAATTCGCCGGGGCGGATGGTGAGGCTGACATGAGTGACACCGCGCGCCTGACTGCCATCGCCGTTCTCGTCCGGATGCAGGAACGAGACGTCGTGAAAGACGATCGGGCCGTCCGGCAGATTTATCGTTTCCGCCACCGGCCGTTCGCCCGGCAACGCCGCCAGATCGCGTTCGAGTTCGACCACAGTCTCGAAAACCGGCAAAGCAAAGGCGATCTGCTGCACGCCGGCCTGGATTTGCGCGACCGGACCGATCATGCGCGTCATGATCACGAGAAGCGCGATCAAAACCGGCGGCGACACATCGAGCGCGCCGAAGCCGACCAGCACCACCGCCGCGGCGGCGAGCGCCGAGAATGTCGCCAGCGCCAGACGCCGCTGCGTCTGTCTCCGCATCGCATCGACCTGCTGGCGGGTCTGTTCGTGCAAGGCGTGGCGGAATTCGGCGACGAAGGGCTCTTGCAAATTCTGGCTCAGCGCCAGCTTGAGGCCGCCGAGAAAATTCGCCGTCATGCCGAGCAGCGAGATATTGGCGCCGGTGACAGCGCCGCCGAGGCGGTGCATTTTACGCGCGCCGGGAAACAGCAGCAGCCCGGCGGCGATCACCAGCCCTGCCACGATCGACGCCAGAGCCGGCGCCAGCACAAAGACCAGCACGCCCTGCACCAGCAGCAGAATGGCGGCGATGGTGCATTGCAGGGTTTGATATGCCATCGCGCCGATGCGGGCGATATCGCCGCTCATGACATGCGTGACGCGGGCGTGGCGCAGTTGCGCCAGCCGGTCCCAGCGCGCCGCGGCGAGGCGCTCGACGATGCGGGTGCGCAGCGCCTCGACGAAGCCCGATTGCAGTTCGGCGACGCGGACATCGCGCGCCGCCATCACCATGGCGCGGACGATCATCAACACGCCGAAGAGGCCGAGCAGCAACGCCAATTGCGCGAATGGCCGCTCGAGGCCGAGGGCGTTGAACGCGGCCTTGGCAGCGTTGTCGAGGCGGCCGCCATGCGGCGTGCCGATGACGATGCCGAGCAGCGGCACGATGAGAATAAGGCCAAGACCTTCGAAAAGGGCCGCGGCGGCGACATAGGCGGCGGCGGCAATGCCCCTGCGTCCGGCATAACCGAGGAAATCGCGCAGGAAATGGCGCAACTGCCCGGTCCATCGATTGCCCCCTGCGCCCGCCATGCCCGCCAACGTCCAGGTTGTGTCCGGGCGCAAACTATCAGATTTCGAGAAACCGGGGGCCGCTTTCCTCAAGGACGACGCAGGTCAGCCAGCCGCTGGCGAACGCGCCGGTGTCGATATTGATGCGGTTTGGCCGCACATCGGGCGCGGCGACAGGGGTATGGCCGTGCACGACGATCTTGCCGAAATTCGCCAAACTGGAGAGGAACTCGTCGCGGATCCACATGAGGTCGTCATCGTTCTGGTGTTCCAGCGGCACGCCGGGCCGCACCCCGGCATGGCAGAAGAAATAGCCGCCGTGACTGTGCGATGTCTTCAGCGAGCGCAGGAAATCGAGATGGTGCGGCGGCAGCGCCTCGCGCAGGCGCTGCGACGCCTCCTCATAGTTGCGGCCGAGCATGAGATCGGCCACCGGCACGCCATAGGAATGCAGCGTTTCAAGTCCGCCGAGACGCCGCCAGTGTTCGCCGCCGCCGGGGTTCGTCAGGAAGGCTTCCAGCAGCGTCTCGTGATTGCCTTTCAGCGCGATATACGGCGTCGGAAAAGGATTGGCGGCGAGCCGCTCGATGACGCCGCGCGAGGCCGGCCCGCGATCAATGTAGTCGCCAACTGTCACCGTCAGCGCCTCGCCGCCGTGTCGATCGTTGTCGCGGCCGATGGCGGCAATCGCCCGCTCGAGCAGATCGAGGCGGCCGTGGATATCGCCGATGGCGTAGACCCTGTCATCTCCGTTTGGCGGTTGGTTCATGGCCGCAGTCTATGTTAATCCGCCTGTCCCAGACCAATAAGAAAAAGACAGATTGAAATGCCGGAAACGCCTTTCGCCCGTCCCGGCGCTTTGCTGCTGCGGGAACGCGCTTTGATTTCGCTCTTGCTGTTGTGGCTCGCCGGCAATGCGCTGCGCCTGACCATTCTGGCGGTGCCGCCGGTCATCCCGCTGATCCACGATCAACTGAACATGAGCGCCACGCAGATCGGCATCCTCACCGGCTTGCCATCGATGCTACTGGCTCTCGCCGCGGTGCCGGGCTCGCTGTTGATCGCGCGGCTCGGCGTGCGCGCGGCCTTGGTAGCTGGCCTTTTCATCACCGCCATCGGCGGCGCCTTGCGTGGGCTTATGCCGGATGTGCTTTGGTTATATGCGATGACCGTCGCGATGGGCGCCGGCGTCGCCATCATGCAAGTGACGATGCCGACCGCGGTGCGCACCTGGCTGCCCGACCGCATCGCCTTTGCCACCGCCGTCTATACCAACGGGCTTCTCGTCGGCGAAATTTTGCCGGTGGCGCTGATGCTGGTCCTCGTGTTGCCACTGGTCGGCGGCAGCTGGGAATGGGGTTTCGTGGTCTGGAGCGCGCCGGTCGCCATCATTGCGGTCATGGTCATGACGATGGCGCCGCGCGCAGCGGCGAACGGCGCGGCGACGACAGGCCGCAAATGGTGGCCGGATTGGCGCAACATGCTGATCTGGAAACTTGGCATCGTGCTCGGCATGGTGAATGCGACCTATTTCGCCACCAATGCCTTCATACCCGATTACCTGCGCAGCTTCGGCCAGGGCGAATGGATCAGCGCGGCGCTGACCGCGATCAATCTTGGCCAGTTGCCGGCGTCGTTCATCCTGCTCGCGGTCGCAGGACGCTGGGAGCGCAAGGTGTGGCCCTATGTTGCGTGCGGCATCATCTGCCTCATGTCGACCGGCGGCATCGTGTTTGGCAGCGGCGTGTGGATCGTCGTCGCGGCGGCCGTGATGGGCTTTGCCGCCGCCGCCATTCTCATTCTGGTTCTGGCGCTGCCGCCGTTGCTGTCGCCGCCCGACGACGTCCACCGCGTCACCGCGGCGATGTTCACCATCAGCTATAGCTGCGCGGTCATCGTGCCGGTCATCAGCGGCGCGCTGTGGGACTTGACCGGCATCGCCGCCATGGCCTTCTTGCCGATCGCGTTATGCGGTATCGTGCTGGTCATTCTGGCGCCGGCCATCAACCACGTTCCCCGGATGGAGAGCTAAGCCATGCGTCCGATCCCGATGGGAGCCAAAGGCACCGACACCTTGCGGGTGACACCGGCGCATCTCGCCAACCAATTCAAGGACGCGCTGCTGCCCAAGGTGTTCGCCACGCCGATGATGGTCACGGTGATGGAAAACGCCGCGCTCAACGCCGTGCGCGATTACCTCGAGCCGGGCGAAAGCTGCGTCGGCACGCTGGTCAATGTCCGCCATCTGGCGGCGACGCCGGCCGGGCATTTGGTGACCGCGACCGCCGAGGTGACCAAGGTCGATGGCCGCCGCATCGAATTCACCGTCAGCGCGCGTGATGAGATCGAGGAAATCGGCAACGGCACCCATGAGCGCATGGTGGTCGACATGGCCCGCATCGCCAAAAAGCTAGAGGACAAGCGAACTTAGGGCCCCTTCAGCCCTGGGGCCCTTGAATTCGGCCTTTTCCCGTAGTATCCCTCAATAGATACTCCAAAAGTATCTATTATGATATTTTAAACATGATCACCGGCGCGCAAATGCGGGCAGCCCGTGCCCTGCTCGGCTTCGACCAGCGGGCGCTGGCGAAAGCCAGTGGCTTGTCTCTGCCGACCATCCAGCGCATGGAATCGAGCGACGGCGTGGTGCGCGGCAACGTCGACTCCCTGATGAAGCTGGTCGAAGCACTGGCCGCCAACGGCATCGAACTGATCGGCGACGGCGCGGCGTCCACCGGCGGCGGCCGCGGCGTGAGGCTCAAATGATCTCCATCGCGCTCTTTGGCGTCCTGGCGCTGGTGGCGATTGCCCCCATTGCCGTCGCCACGAGCGCGTCGCCGAACGCCACCGGCATTGTCTATGGCGCGTGCCTGATCGTCACCCTCATCCTGTTCCTGATCGCGCTGGAAATCCTGTTCGCGCATCCGGCTGCATCCACTGTCGTTTTGCCGCTCGGCCTGCCCTGGCTCGGTGCGCACTTTCGCATCGATCCGCTCGCGGCGTTCTTTCTCGTCGTCGTCAATCTCGGCGGCGCGGCGGCGAGCCTGTTCGCGCTCGGCTACGGCCGCCACGAAGACTCGCCGCAACGCGTGCTGCCGTTCTTCCCGGTCTATCTCGCGACGATGAATCTCGTCGTCTTGGCCGACGATGCCTTCACCTTCCTGGTGTCGTGGGAGTTCATGTCGCTGTCGTCGTGGGCGCTGGTGATCGCCCATCATCGCGTGCAGGAGAACATGCGCGCCGGTTACGTCTATCTGCTGATGGCGGGCTTCGGCACGCTGACGCTGCTGCTGGCCTTCGGCCTGATGGCGGGCGGCGACGGCGGCTATGCCTTCGACGCCATCCGCACGTCGCATCTAACGATCGGAACATCGGCGCTTGTGCTGATCCTCGTCCTGATCGGCGCCGGTTCGAAAGCCGGCCTCGTCCCGCTGCATGCCTGGCTGCCTCTGGCGCATCCGGCCGCGCCCAGCCATGTCTCGGCGCTGATGAGCGGGGTGATGACCAAGGTAGCGGTCTACGGCTTCATCCGCATCGCCTTCGACCTCATCGGCCAGCCGCAATGGTGGTGGAGTCTGGTCGTGCTCGCCGTCGGCGGGGTCACCGCGGTGATGGGCGTCTTGTATGCGCTGATGCAGCGCGACCTCAAGCGCGTGCTGGCCTATTCGACCATCGAGAATATCGGCTTGATCTTCGCTTCGCTGGGCCTGGCGCTGGCGTTCAAGGCCTATGGCATGAATGTCGCGGCGGCGCTGGCCCTGACCGCGGCGCTGCTGCACGTCTTCAATCATTCGCTGTTCAAGAGCCTGCTGTTCTTCGGCGCCGGCAGCGTACAGAGCGCCACCGGCACGCGCGACATGGAGCAGCTCGGCGGCCTCATTCACCGCATGCCGCAGACCGCCTTCGTTTTCCTGATCGGCTGCACGGCGATTTCGGCGCTGCCGCCGCTCAACGGCTTCGTCTCGGAATGGCTCACCTTCCAGGCGATCCTGCTGTCGCCGCAACTGCCGTCCTGGGGATTGAAGCTGATGGTGCCGGCGGTCGGCGCCTTGCTCGCATTATCCGCGGCTTTGGCCGGCGCGTGTTTCGTGCGCGCCTTCGGCATCACCTTCCTCGGCCGGCCCCGCTCGCCCGAGGCCGAAGCGGCGCAGGAGACCGACACCAATTCGCTCGCCGCGATGTATGCGCTGGCCGGCGCCTGCCTGATCGCCGGCATTCTGCCCGGCATTTTCATCGACGCGCTGGCGCCGGTCGTTCAATCGCTGACGGACGGACGCCTGCCGGTACAGACCGGCGGCCAATGGCTGTCCATCGTGCCGATCGCGGAAAGCCGCAGCTCCTATAACGGACTGCTGGTCTTCGCCTTCATGTTCATCACCGGCATGGTGACGGCATTCGCCATCCATCGCCTCGCCTCCGACAAGATCCGCCGCGGCCCGGCCTGGGGTTGCGGCTATCCGGATGCCAGCACGCTGACGCAATACTCGGCGTCGAGCTTCGCCCAGCCGATCCGCCGCGTCTTCGGCAGCGTGGTATTCGGCGCCCGCGAAACCGGCGAGATGCCGAAGCCCGGTTCGATCGCGCCGGCGCGCCTCACCGTGCGGCTGCGCGACCTGATCTGGGACTACGCCTACGCGCCGATTGCTAACGCCGTGGGCGTCATCGCCGAGCGCCTGAATTATCTTCAGTTCCTCACCATCCGCAGCTACCTCAGTCTGGTGTTCGGCGCTTTGGTGATCCTGCTCACGGTGCTCGCCACATGGCCGTGATCGCCGATTTCGCCCTGCAAGGCGCGCAGATGCTGCTGGTGCTGCTGATGGCGCCGCTGCTCACCGGATTCGTCCGCAAGGTGAAAGCGCGACTGCTGAGCCGGCAAGGCCCGCCGCTGCTGCAGCCCTACCGCGACCTGTTCAAGCTGATGCGCAAGGACGTCGTGCTGGCGAGCAACGCCTCATGGCTGTTTCGGATCATTCCCTATCTCGTGTTTGCCGCGACCTGGGTCGCGGCCTCCCTGATACCGACCTTCCGCAGCGGACTTTTGTTCTCGTGGACCGCCGACCTGATCGCCATCATCGCTGTGCTCGGCAGCGCCCGCTTCTTCCTGGCGCTCGCCGGGCTCGACGCCGGCACTAGTTTCGGCGGCATCGGCTCCAGCCGCGAAGTGATGATCGCCTCGCTGGCTGAACCGGCGATGCTGATGATCGTCTTCGCCATCGCTTTGATCGCCGGCTCGACGCAGCTTTCCACCATGGCCGCTTTCATGAATTCGGCCGATGTCGGATTGCGCGTCTCGCTCGGCCTGGCGCTGATCGCGCTTATCATCGTCGCCGTGGCGGAGAACGCCCGCATTCCCGTCGATAATCCGGCGACGCATCTCGAATTGACCATGGTGCACGAAGCGATGGTGCTGGAATATTCCGGCCGCCATCTGGCGCTCATAGAGCTCGCCGCCTCGCTCAAGCTGCTGCTGTATGTGTCGCTGATCGCCTGCCTGTTCGCGCCCTGGGGGATTAGCTCACCGGTCATCGCGCCGCTGCCGCTGCTCATCGGCATTGCCGCCTATATCGGCAAGCTCGCCGTCCTCGGCTTCCTGCTCGCCGTATTTGAAACCTCGATCGCCAAGATGCGCGTCTTCCGCGTGCCGGAATTTCTCGGCGCAGCCCTCATGCTGGCCTTGCTGGCGACCTTGCTGCGTTTCGTGTCGGGGAGCTTCTGATGCACAGCATCACCTTCGACATTGCGCATATGCTGGCCGGCTCGCTGGTGCTGGTAAGCTTCCTGCAACTGTACCAGGACCGGCTGTCCGCGCTGCTGAACATGTTCGCGCTGCACGCCTTCGTGCTAGCGGCGTCCGTCGCCTGGCAGGCCTATGCGCAGGATGCGCCGCATCTCTACATCACCGCTGTGATCGCGCTGATCTTCAAGGCCATCGTCATTCCGCTGGCGCTGCGCCGCATCGTCATCAAGCTCGGCATTCACCGCGAAATCGAGAACGTGTTCGGGGTTGGGCTGGCCATGCTGCTCGGCATCGGCCTCGTCGCACTGTCGATGGTGGTGATGCTGCGCGTCACCTCCGGCGCCGATCCGCTGGCGCGCGAGGACCTCGCTTTCGCGCTCGCCGTGGTGCTGCTCGGCCTGCTGATGATGGTAACGCGGCGCAATGCGGTGAGCCAGGTTGTCGGCTTCATGTCGCTGGAGAACGGGCTGGTGCTGGCGGCGACCGGCGCCAAGGGCATGCCGCTGGTGGTCGAAATCAGCATCGCCTTCTCGGTGCTGATCGCCTTCATCGTCATCGGCATCTTCCTGTTCCGCATCCGCGAACGCTTCGACACTGTCGATATGCAGGCGATGGACCGATTCAGGGAAGAGCAGCGATGAGCATCGGCGCGCTCGAAGGCGTTCTGCTGATCCCGGCTTTGTCGGCAGCACTGCTCGCCGTTTTGCCTGGTTACAAACTGACGTCGCGGCTGAACATGGCGGCGGCTTTTTTCACATTTGCCATCGCCGTGTCGCTGTTCATCGTCGAGCCGGCGTCCGGGCGCTATCTGCTGGTCGACGATCTCAACAAGGTGTTCATCGTCCTCACCACCTTCGTCGCCTTCACAACCAGCGCCTTCAGCGCCAGCTATATCGGCCATGAAATCGAGACCGGGCGGCTGAAACCCGCCCATGTGCGCTTCTATCACGCCATGTATCAGGTGCTGATGTTCGCCATGAATCTGGCGCTCACCGCCAACAATATTGGCCTGATGTGGGTGGCGATCGAACTCGCGACGCTCACCACCGTGCTGATGGTCGGCCTGTATCGCACGCATGAAGCGCTGGAAGCGGCGTGGAAATATTTCATCCTCGGCAGCGTCGGCATTGCGCTCGCTTTGTTCGGCACCATCCTCATTTACATGGCGGCGCAGCCGGTGATCGGCGAAGGTCCCGACGCGATGGTCTGGACCATCCTGATGACGCAGGCGGCGCGCTTCGATCCCGACCTGCTCAATGTCGCCTTCGTCTTCCTGCTGCTCGGCTATGGCACCAAGGTCGGGTTAGCGCCGCTGCATGCCTGGCTGCCGGACGCGCATGCGGAAGGCCCGACGCCGATTTCCGCGGTGCTGTCCGGGCTGTTGCTCAATGTCGCGCTCTACGCGCTGTTGCGCTTCAAGATGCTGCTGGCGCTCAACCCGGCGTCGATCGCGCCCGGCCCGTTGATGGTGACGATGGGGCTGATCTCGGCGGTGTTCGCCGCCTTCATGCTGTACAAGAGGCGCGACATCAAACGCATGTTCGCCTATTCCTCGATCGAGCACATGGGCATTATCGTGTTCGCCTTCGGCATGGGCGGGCCCTTGGCGAATTTCGCCGGGCTGCTGCACATGACCATGCATTCGCTGACCAAGTCGGCAATCTTCTTCGCCGTCGGCCACATCGCGCAAATCAAGGGCACGCAGCGCATCGCCGACATCAGCGGCCTGACCGTGACGCATCCGGTGCTCGGCTGGGGACTGGTCGCCGGCGTCGTCGCCATTGCCGGCCTGCCGCCGATGGGCATCTTCATGTCGGAATTCCTGGTGGTGAGCTCGACCTTCGCGCGCGCGCCTTATCTGGTGGTGATCCTGGTCATTGCCATTCTGGTCGCGCTTGGCGCCTTATTCCTCAAGCTCAATACCATAGCCTTCGGCGAGCCGCGCGGCTCGACCGCGCCGGCGCAAGCGTCCTACGTGCCGATGTTCGCGCATCTCGCCATCGTCTTTGCCGCCGGCATCTATATGCCGGAGGCGTTGGTCACCGGCTTCCAGAATGTCGCGAGGCTTTTGGGATGATGCCGACGCAAACAAACGTGAAAGTGGATGGCTGGCTCGAAGCGGTCGATCGCCTGGCTGGCGGCCACCTGACGCTGCTCAGCCTGTGGGCCGATCCGCCAGACGTGAAAATGGCGCTGCTGGATGAAGCCAGCGGCGCGGTGTCCATTGTCAGCTATCATTGCCGCAACGGCCAATATCCGTCCGTCGGCGTCAAGCATCCACCGGCGATCCGGCTCGAGCGCGCCATTCGCGATCTGCATAAACTCGAAGCGATCGGCGCCAGCGACACGCGGCCCTGGCTCAAGCACACGGCTGCGCCTTACGAATTTCTCGCCGCCGAGGGCGAAGCGCTGCACCAGATCGCTGTCGGCCCTGTGCATGCCGGCATCATCGAGCCCGGGCATTTCCGCTTCACCGCCAATGGCGAATTTCTGGTGCGGCTGGAAGCGCGGCTCGGCTACGTGCATCGCGGCATCGAAGCGTCGATGGCCGGCGCGCCGCTCGACGGAGCCGCGAAATTCGCCGCGCGCGCCTCCGGCGACTCGACGGTGGCCTATGGCATCGCCTTTGCGCTTGCCGCGGAAATGGCGCTCGGCATCGCAGCGCCGCCGCGCGCCATTTATTTGCGCGCGTTGATGGCCGAACTGGAACGGCTCGCCAATCATTTCGGCGACATCGGCGCCATCTGCAATGACGCCTCGTTCTCGCTGATGCATGCGCAATGCGGAATCTTACGCGAGCTGACCTTGCGGGCGGCGGACGATTATTTCGGCCACCGGCTGATGATGGACATCGCCGTGCCGGGCGGCGTCGTGCGCGATATCGCCGCCGATGGCGCGGCGCATCTCGGCACGTTGCTGGCCGAAGTGCGCCGGGTGTTTCCGCAATTGGTCGAACTCTACGACAACACCGCGTCGCTGCAGGACCGCACCGTGACGACCGGCATCGTCAAGCCGGACTATGCGCGCCAGTTCGGCGCCGGCGGTTTTGTCGGCCGCGCCTCGGGACGCGCGGTCGATGCGCGCCGCCTGCCCGGCTACGCGCCCTATGGCGACTTGAAGTTCGAGGTGCCGGTGCTGACCGCCGGCGACGTCAATGCGCGGGTCTGGATCCGCATCCGCGAGGTCGAGCAGAGCCTGGCTCTGGTCGAGCAGATTCTCGCCGCGCTGCCGGGCGGCGCCCTTCGCGTCGATCTGCCGTCGCGCGGCGGCGAAGGACTCGGCATTGTCGAAGCATTTCGCGGCGACGTATTTGTCTGGCTTCGCCTCGCTGATGACGGCAGCGTCGCGCGCTGCCATTTGCGCGACGCATCGTGGTTTCAGTGGCCGCTCCTGGAAACCGCGGTCGAGGGCAACATCGTCGCGGATTTTCCGCTGTGCAACAAGTCTTTCAACTGCTCGTATGCGGGGCACGATTTATAATGCGAAAGACCATGATCGAAAGCCTGTGGCGCGGGCCGCTGACCGAACCGGCCCCGCCGGCCGATGACGCGGCGCTCGCCGAACTGGCGGCGAAGGTCAACCGCGCCGCGCAGGCGCGGCTCGGCCGCTCGCTGTCGATCCGCCATGTCGATGCCGGCTCGTGCAATGGCTGCGAACTCGAATTGCACGCGCTGAGCAACGCCTTCTACGATCTCGAACGCTTCGGCCTGCGCTTTGTCGCCTCGCCGCGCCATGCCGACGTGCTGACGGTGACCGGGCCGGTGACCGTGAATATGCGCGAGGCCTTGCTGCGCACCTACGAGGCGACGCCCGATCCGAAATGGGTGGTCGCCATAGGTGGCTGCGCCGTCGATGGTGGCATCTTTGCCGGCAGCAACGCCGTTGCCGGTGGCGTCAAGGACGTGCTGCCGGTCGATCTCACTATTCGCGGCTGTCCGCCGTCGCCGCGCCAGCTTCTGGCCGGATTGCTGGCGCTGTTGAAAGTCTAGTCGGCAACTCTGCCGAGCCGGTGCGCCATCAACAGCGCCGCCAGGCTGATAAGCGACGCAACAATCAGGTAATAGCTCGGCGCAATGATGCTGCCCGTCGCCTGGATCAGCCACACGCTGATGAACGGCGCAAAGCCGCCGAACACGGCGACCGCGACCGAATAGCTGACCGACAGTCCGGTCGCCCGCATGCGCGCCGGAAACAGCTCCGCCATCAAGGCCGGCAGCGCGCCGACATAAAGCGCCGTTAAAATGCCGAGCGTGATCTGCGCCAGAAAAAGTTTTTCGACCGTCGGCGCGCCGGCGAGCCAGGCAAAGGCCGGATAGGCCAACAGCGCGACCGCGACCGCCGATACCGTGGAAATCGGCAACCTTCCCCAGCGATCCGACAGCAGGCCGACAAAGGGCACGACGACGACCTGAATCGACGCGGTCGTGAACGCCGCGGCAAAAGAGTGCGATGCCGTCAATCCGAGATGGCGCGCAGCATACGTCGGCATGAAGACGATGGTGTAGGTCGCCACCGAGCCGAGCACGATCAGGCCGGTCGCCGCGATCAGGCGGCGCTTGTGTTCGGAAAACAGAGCCGTCACCGGCGAGCGTGCGGGGCGCGGTGCATTCAGGTCGATGGTCTCGATCAGGCGGCGGCGGATATAGTAGCCGACCGGCGCTATCAGCAGGCCGAACACGAACGGCACCCGCCAGCCCCAACTGGCGATCTCATCGGCGGTCAGGCCTTGCGTAATGGCAAAGCCGAACCCGGTCGCCAGCACGGCGGCAACGCCCTGGCTGGCGAACTGCCAGCTCGCCAGATAGCCGCGCCGCGTCGCGTCTTTCTCGGCGAGGAAAGCCGTCGCGCTGCCGAATTCGCCGCCGACCGCGAAGCCTTGAACCATGCGCGCGGCAACAAGGATGGCCGGCGCCAGAATGCCGATCGAACTGTAGTCCGGCACAAAGGCGATCGCCGCGGATGCGCCGGTCATCAACACGATGGAAAGCTGGATGGCGCTCTTGCGGCCGTATTGATCGGCGTAGGCGCCGAGCACGACGGCGCCGAACGGCCGCACCACGAAGGTCACGCCGAAGGTCAGGAACGTCAGCAGCAGCGACACGCCGGGCGTATCGGCCGGGAAAAACAACGTTGAAATGATGCCGGCGAAATAGCCGTAAACGACGATCTCGAACCAGTCGAGCGCATTGCCAATGGAAACGGCGGCAATATCGCCATGCTTCATGAATTTGTGTGGGCGCGCCGATTTGACGGAACGAGCCTGCATAAAGCCTGCATTTCTATCGAAAATCGATTGCCCCGGAAAACCGCCCTGACCACGATAGGACACCGTGGCCGGGCGATCCAGAGAAAATCCGCCGCGACGATCGCGTCAAGTCGATTTGCGGCGCGCCAGTCTTTCGTATTTCGGCCTTAGGGGGATGACCTGGCCCCTGCCGCTGGTGTGCACACGATTTTCAAGCTCATGACAGAAGGCCGACAGCTCGGCCTCGGAAATGTCGTGAACTTTCATGCGCAACTCGAGTTCGGCCATTTCGAGCAGCGCCGCCGCGCTGTCGCATTTAAAGAACCGAACGACCTCGATCGCCTTGCTGACCTGTTCCAATGCTTCTTCAAGCCGTTTCATGTTCTTCCCCCAAAAAGTTGCCGTGTCTTGCATTGCCCAGTGCGCGACGTCATCCTGATCCAGGATTGGGTATTCATCACGGTCCCCCATTGCCCGATCAATCGGCACACGACGTCATGCACCGTGACGGACGGCATGTCGGCGAAGCCGTAACTGGCCGACGCATCCGCGAGATAGGTGACGCGATGGCCGCGATGAAATGCCTCGATCGCCGTCGCCAGGCATGCCGCCTCGCCGGCAAAGCCCGCCATGATGAAGTTGCCGCCATTGTTCGCGATCACTTCGGCAAAGTGCGGGCTCGCATAACAGGACGGCTGCTTGCGTCCGAATACCGAATCCGGCCCGTGCGGCTCGAAGCCTTCGATCGGTCCGGCGTTGCGGCGGCGCCCACCGAACGAAGACGCGTCAGCCCAGTGCGTATAAGCGACCGGCATATCCATCGCCCGCGCATGCGCCAAAGCGAGGCGGCAATTGGCGAGCGCATCCGGCGCCTCGGGAATGTCCAGCGCCCGCGATGGCGCAAGATAGTCCTGCTGCAAATCGACCAGCACGAGGGTCGGCAGCCTGGCCGCGCGGGTAAAGGCGTTCAGATCGACGACCTTGTTCACGCTTGCCTCACTGCGCCGGGCCGCGTCACGTCGCGCGCCGCGGATTTTTCCAGAATGCCGGGCGTGTGCCAGCGGCCTTCCGGCCTGATGATGACGTAAGGATCGGACTCGATCGAAACGGCGTCGGGATGCGCGGTGACGTCGAGCACGATCTCGACAAAGCCGAATTCGGAGAAGGACAGCTCGCGCGCTTCGTTCGGCACGCGGAAGCCGAACTGGCCGTACCATTCGACCAGGCTTTGCTCCGACTGGCCGTAAATGCGTGTGTAACCTTTCATGCGGCACATCTCGATGCCGGCGCGGATCATCTGCTGGGCGAGCTTGTGGCCGCGAAATTCCTTGCGCACCGCCAGTCGTTCCAGCTTGGCAAAGCCGGCGAAGTAGCGAATGCGCAGGCAGGCCGCCGGCTCCTGGCCGGCATAGCCGAGCAGATGCGTCGCCGAGAAGTCGTTGCCGTCGAATTCCTCGCCATAGGGGCAGCGCTGCTCGGCCATATAGACGGCGCTGCGCACGGAAAAGACCCGCGACAATTCCTCCATGGTCCGCGCCACGGTCACCGACGAAGCCGCGGCTTCGTCCGCGACATAATTGTCGTAAAGCGGCCGCGATGCAGCCTCAGGTTGTGACCTGGTGTATTTGTATACCGTCTCACTGACGGCGCCGTCATAGGTGCAGCCACAGGTGAAGCCGAGCCCTTCCAGCGTGTATTTGCCCTCCGGCGTCGAGGCACAGGAATAGACATCGACGTCACGGTAAATCGGCGTCGATATTTTTTGCAGCGTTAGCGACATACCGCCGGACAGCGCGCCCCAGGCATGGGTACACCAGATGTAGATGCCGGCCGGCTTTTCGTGCTGCGAAGCCAAAAGAGAGGTATCGGGATCGGTGCCTTTGAAAGTGCCAGCAACAAGCTGCCGCAATCCGTCATGGTTGAGCATCAGGTAAGCTTGAAAGCCTTCGGGCCGGCGCTCCCGCGACGAAAAGTTCTCGCGCCGCGCAATTGCCCAAAATGAATCCGGGTTGTGCGACACCACGCGATGAACCGCTTCATTGGCGCCGAGACCGGGCAGATCCTGACGCGCGCGATCCATCAGCATGTCAATTTCGGCACCGCTCGGCGTGAAAATAACCAGCCGACGTGCCAGACGCCGCGGGTCGATATGGCCGAGCGTGTGATTGGCGGAGGGCCGTTTCGCTTTCGCATTTGCGTGAGAAACAGACGCACCCTCTGCCACTGTTGCGTCGGTTGAACGTCCAACTAACGCTATGCGTGTATCGGCAGTTGCAGTCGATGCCCATAACAATGGAATTTGCGCACCGTTGCGGGTTCCGGACCGCACATCGAGGATTGTCATGACGAAAACTCACTGGTTGTGCCACAATATGGACTCTGCGATATTTATGCAGATGAGGGGGCTTTGGGATGCACCGTCAGGCGACGCAGCGTGAGCCGCTGAGGAATCACACCGCACCCGATGCATGCGGAAAGAACGGCGACTGGGAGAGCATCCGGATATTTCTTGAGATCATCCGCTCAGGCAGCTTCCGCGCCGCGGCCGACCGTCTCGGAATGTCGTTCGGCGTGGTGCGCAGACGTGTCGTCGCCCTCGAACAACATCTCGGCACATTGTTGATGACGCGGCACACCGGCGGCATTCGCCTGACCGCCGAAGGCGAAAGAATCGCGGCGGCGGCGCGGCAGATGGAAATTGCGTCGCACGCGATCGTGCGGGCGAATGAATCGATGTCGTCGCAGATTTCCGGCAACGTTAAAATATCGACCACCGAAGGCACCGGCACGTTCTGGCTGATCCCGCGGCTGGTGGAATTGCAGCGCGCCTATCCCGGCCTCTTGATCGATTTCAACTGCACGATGAGCCCGGCGGATGTCTCCAACCTCGAAGCCGATGTCTCGGTGCAGTTGCGGCGGCCGTCATCGCCCAATCTGAAAATCACCAGGCTCGGCCGCCTGCATACGATGCCGTTCGCGGCGCAATCCTATATCGACCTGTTCGGCATGCCGAAGACCCTCGAAGAGATGGGACGGCACCGCTACGCTTTGCACATCTCGGAGCAGACACAGGCGGAAAAGCTGTTCACCGAACTGTTTCCGGGCAAACCCTGGTCCGGCCTGGTCGCCATGACCGCCAACACGGCGAGCGCGCATCTCTGGTCGATCTCAAAGGGCATCGGCATCGGCTGGCTGCCGACTTATGCCCACCTGATCGGCGGCCGTATCGTGCCGGTCGAAGTCGGCCCGCGGTTCAAGCTCGACGTCTGGCTCGCCTATCATCCCGACGTCACCAAGATCGCGCGCGTCCGCAGGGTCATCGACTGGATCAAGGACTCGTTCGACGCCAAGAAGTTCCCCTGGTTCGGCGACGACTTCATCCACCCTAACGACCTGCCGCAGAGCTATCTCGGCGAGCCACTGATCAATCTGTTTGAAGGCTTTGTGCAACATAAGCCGGTGCCGAACGACAAACCCGGGTTTGCCGCGTAAACCCGGCGTCGGAACTTTAAGCGCCTCATTCTCGCCCCTTAGATGCGGCACGCAGCAGCGCCTGCGCTGCCTATGGAGTGGGCAACAAAACCCATTGCCTGCATTTGGCCTTTTCACTACCCGCAAGCCTATTTAGCTGCGACTCATGTAAGAAGTGCGTTTCGTTTTCATCGGCAATGAAGTTCCGCCGAAACGCCCCGTCGCCGGTGATCACAATCGCGGAGATGCCGCCAGTGAAAGCAAACCAATTACCATCGGGCACCCGTCACGCCGAAGCGCTCGAAGCCGAACTGGCCGAGGCCATCAAATCGAAACTCACTTACAGTCTCGGCAAGAGCTTCCGCTCGGCGACCGACAATGACTGGTATCACGCGACCGCGCTCGCCGTGCGCGACCGCGTCGTCGATGTCTGGATGCAGTCGCGGCGCGAAACCAACCGGCTGAACAAGCGCCGCGTCTATTATCTGTCCATCGAGTTCCTGATCGGCCGGCTGCTGCTCGACACGCTGACCAACCTGCGCCTGGTCGAGCCGACCCGCCGCGCGCTCGCCAGCTTCGGCGTGGATCTCGAAAGGCTGCGCGGTGGCGAGCCCGACGCCGCGCTCGGCAATGGCGGTCTCGGCCGCCTCGCCGCCTGTTTCATGGACAGCATGTCGGCGCTGGCCATACCGGCCTATGGCTACGGCATCCGCTACGAGAACGGATTGTTCGAGCAACGCATCATCGACGGCTGGCAACACGAGGTGCCGGAGGACTGGCTCGCCAGTGGCAATCCGTGGGAGTTCATGCGGCCCGATACGAAAATTCCGATCGGCTTCGGCGGATCGGTCGAGTTCGTCGGCGACACCGAAGCCACCATGCGCGCGGTCTGGACGCCGGCGGATATCGTGCTTGCCGTGCCTTACGATACGCCGATCGTCGGCTGGCGCGGCCGCCACTGCAATGCGCTGCGCCTGTGGTCAGCGCGAGTCGCCGATCCCATTCATCTGCCAACCTTCAACGAAGGCGATCTGGTCGGCGCCACCGCGGCGCGGGCGCGCGCCGAGGCGATCTCGCGCGTGCTGTATCCCAACGACGGCACGCCGGTCGGCCAGGAGTTGCGGCTGCGCCAGGAGTACTTCTTCACCTCGGCGACCTTGCAGGACCTCACCAACAGGCATCTCGACGAGTTCGACACGCTCGACAATCTCGCCGACTATGCCGCGGTCCAGCTCAACGACACGCACCCGGCCATTGCGGTCGCCGAATTGATGCGCATCCTGGTCGACGATCACCGCATCGATTGGCCGAAAGCGTGGACGATCACCCGCGCGACCTTGAGCTACACCAATCACACGCTGCTGCCTGAAGCGCTGGAAAGCTGGCCGGTCGATCTGCTCGGCCGCCTGTTGCCGCGCCACTTGCAGATCATCTACACGATCAACTGGATTCATTTGCAGGATCTCGAAAAGCGCGGCCTCAACGAACCCGATTTCATCTCGGCTGTGTCGCTGGTCAAGGACAATGGCGAACGCCGCGTGCGCATGGCGCATCTGGCGTTTCTAGGCACGCATTGCGTCAACGGCGTCTCTGCCCTGCACACCGAACTGCTCAAGCACACGGTGTTCAACGACCTGATCAAGGCGTCGCCACCGCAGGCGCAAACCCGGGTGGTCAACAAGACCAACGGCATCACCTTCCGGCGCTGGCTTTACGAGGCCAACCCCATCCTGACGGAATTGCTGGTGGAGCGGCTTGGTGAGCGCGTGCTTGACGATCCGGACTGCCTCAAGGAGCTGGAGAAATTCGCCGGCGACGAGAATTTCGTCGCGCGCTACGAATACGCCCGCACCGCCAACAAGTCTAAGCTCGCCGGCCTGCTGCTGGCGAAGGCGCGCATCGCCATCGATCCGCACGCCATGTTCGACGTCCAGATCAAGCGCGTGCACGAATACAAACGCCAGCTGCTGAACCTGCTGGAGACCATCGCGCTCTATCAGGAGATCAAGGAACGGCCGAACGATACATTCGTGCCGCGGGTGAAGATTTTCGCCGGCAAGGCGGCGGCGAGCTATGAGCGCGCCAAGCTGATCATCAAGCTCGCCGGCGACATCGGCAAGGTCGTCAACAGCGATCCCGTCATCGCCGGCAGGCTGAAGCTGGTGTTCATCCCGAACTACAGCGCCAGCCTCGCCGAATCGATTATCCCGGCGGCCGACCTGTCCGAACAGATTTCGACCGCCGGCATGGAAGCCTCCGGCACCGGCAACATGAAGCTGGCGCTCAACGGCGCCATCACCATCGGCACGATGGACGGCGCCAATATCGAGATTTGCGAGCAGGTCGGGCGCGAGAACGTCGTTATCTTCGGCATGACGGCGCAGCAAGTGGCCGAGCGCGTCGAAGCCGGCTTTACCGGCGCCGATGCGGCCGCCACCTCGCCGCGGCTGCGCCGCGTGCTGGAGAGCCTTGCGGCCGGCGAATTCTCGCCGGAGCATCCCGATCGCTTTGCCCCGATTGTCGATGCGGTGCGCGATTACGACCGCTTCATGGTGGCGGCTGATTTCGATTCGTATTGGGACGCGCAGCGCGCCGTGGACAAACTCTGGCAGACACCGGCCGACTGGTGGCGCGCCAGCATTCTCAACACCGCGCGCATGGGCTGGTTCTCGTCCGACCGCACCATCCGCGAATATGCAAGCGACATCTGGAACGTGCCGCTGCGCTAGTCATAGCGTTTTCGAGCAAAGTGGGTACCGGTTCGCGTGAAGAAAACGCGTCAAATAATAATCTAACCGCGGCCGTTCTGCGCGAGGGCCTGCGCCACGCGCTGCAGGGCGTCGTGCGACGCAAGGTCCTCGACATCGACCGGCAGCTTGCGCCGCCAGTTCGGATGCTGGTCGACGGTGCCGGGAATGTTGATCTGTTCGGCGACGCCGAGAATATCGTCGAGTCCGACTGTCACCAGCCGCGACGGCGTCTGCGCCAGAACGGCGGCCACGCCAGCGAAATCGTCCGGCGCATAGGACGGCGCGCGTTCCGCCAAGATCCAGCGCAAGGTCTCGCGCGAATGCGCGCGCGCTTCCTCCGTTTCGCCGGGGTCGATGCCCATGGCGTGCTTGGTCCGCAAATCGTCGCCGGTCAGCCAGCCGCGAAACGTCGACAAATCGTGCGTGTTGAAGGTGGCGAGCGCCTCGGACGGATAGGTCTCCGGCGCGCGGAAGCGGCCATCATGTTCGCGCTCGAACATCATGACGCGATAGGTCCACAGACCCCAGCGCGCAAGCTTGTCGCGGAAGCCGTCCGGCACGGTGCCGAGGTCTTCGCCGATAACGATGCAGCGCGCGCGATTGCTCTCTTCAGCGATGACGCGCAGCGTCGCTTCCAGTGGATAATGGACGTACGCGCCATCCACGGCCGGACTGCCATGCGGAATGAGAAACATCCGGTTGAGGCCGAGCACATGATCCATGCGCACCGCGCCGGCATGGCTCATCAAGGCGCGCATCAGCATGCGCAACGGCTCGAAATCGTTGGCGGCGAAAGTGCGCGGGTTGAACGGCGCCAGACCCCAGTCCTGTCCGGCCGGGTTGAATTCGTCGGGCGGCGCGCCGATCGAAAAGCCCGCCAGGATCGCGTCCTGCCGACTCCAGGCGTCGGCCCCATTCGGATCGATGCCGACGGCGAGATCGGTGTAGAGGCCGATCGACATGCCGAGGCTGTGCGATTGATCCTTGCAGGCCTGCAACTGGCGCGACGCCACCCATTGCATGAACTCCTGGAATTCGCACTCCTCGCTATGCTCGGCGCGAAACCTTTCGAGCGTCGCGCTGTCCGGCCGCTTCCAAGGCGTTGGCCATTGCGGCCACGGCACCGGCGCGTGCTTCATGCGCAGCACTTCAAAGCAGCCAAAGCGCTTGATCGCGTCACCCTGCTCGTTGCGATAGGCCTCGAAGTCGGCGCGCCGCCCGGTATTGGCCTTGGCGCGGAAACCGTCATAGGCCGCGCGCAAGCCGGCCAGCTTGGCGCGCGCAACTTTTGGATAGTCGATCAGCTCGGCGTCGCGCGCAGCGGCAATGTCATCGGCAAGACCCGCGGCCTCGATGCCGGGAAACTCGGGGATCGCTGCGACGTCGATATAGAGGACATTAAGAAACAGTCGACTATTCGGCGCATAGGGACTGGCCTGGTCGGCCCGGTCGGGAAACAGCGCGTGCAGCGGATTGAGCCCGACGGCCGATGCGCCTTGCGCGGCGGCCAGCGCCACCAGCCGCGCCAGATCGCCAAAATCGCCATGACCCCAGTTGGTCCGCGAGCGCAGAGAATAAAGCTGCGTCGCAATGCCCCAGACGCGCCTTCCGTCACCTTGGAAAGCGCGAATGGGCGAGCGGTTGATGTCAGAGGCGGCGACATCCGCCTCCGCCTGCGAATGTCCGCCCCCGCCGGACAGGGTGGCAATCAGAAGGCTCGCCGTTTGCGGGTTAACGGCATGCCAGTGACCAAACACATCATGATAGCCGGCCTGAATGCCCCATTTCTCGGCAACAACTCCTAAATCGTCCATTTCTCTGTCATTTCCGTGTGTTATTGACTCGCGGCGATGTGTCGGATGGCGGAACTTTAGCGTGGGGCGTTGGTTCTCATAAGAACCTTAAAATGCAGGAAGATAATGAAGCGGCACAACGAGATGGGGGATGCCGCCCTGGTTGTACGGCGTAACCCCCTTGATGGAACTCTAGACACTGCTCCCACCGATCCGACCGGTCCGCGTTTTCGCATCGAGGATATTTTCCCGTGCGTCGACGGCGGACGCTATGCGGTTAAACGCATTGCCGGCGAAATCGTCGAAGTCTGGGCCGATATTTTTCGCGAAGGGCACGATGTTCTCGCCGCAGCCGTGCTGTGGCGCGCGCAGGACGGCGAGGACAGCGCCGAATGGCACCGCGAGCCGATGACGTTCGTCAGCAATGACCGCTGGCATGGCCGCTTCACGCCGCCGACGCCCGGCTGGTACCTGTTCGCCATCGAGGCATGGACCGATCAATACGCCACCTGGCACAAGGAATTCCTGCTCAAGCAAGCGGCCGGCCAGGATGTTTCGGTCGAGGCGCGCGAAGGGCACGAACTGCTGACGCAGCTGATGCCGGCGGATAGCTACGCGCGCGGCATGGTCGAAGCGGCGGCGCATCTGTTCGCTTCGACCGGGCAGCACGCAGCGTTGCTCGACGAAACCTTGCTGGCGACAATGTCGTCGAGCGCAGCGCGCCCCGATCTCAGCCGCAGCGACGCCGTGCCGCTGGTCGCTGATCGCGAACGCGCCCGCGCCGGTGCCTGGTATGAAATGGTGCCGCGCAGCCAGAGCAAGGTCGAAGGCCGGCACGGCACGTTCCAGGATTGCATCGCCCGCGTGCCGGAGATCGCCGGCCTCGGCTTCGACGTGCTCTATCTCACGCCGATCCATCCCATCGGCCGCGCCCACCGCAAGGGCAAGAACAACGCCGTCACCGCGCAGCCCGGCGATGTCGGCAGCTTTTACGCGGTTGGCAACGAAAATGGCGGCCACGATGCGGTCGAGCCAGAACTTGGCACGCTGCACGACTTCCGCGCCTTGGTCGCGGCCTGTCACGCGCACAATATGGAAATCGCGCTCGACTTCGCCGTGCAATGTTCGCCCGACCATCCGTGGCTCAAGGAGCATCCGGAGTGGTTCAAGAAGCGGCCGGACGGCACCATCAAGTATGCCGAGAACCCGCCGAAGAAGTATCAGGACATCGTCAATCCCAATTTCGAGTGCGACGACCGGATCGGCCTGTGGAAGGCGTTGCGCGACGTGCTGCTGTTCTGGGTCGATCAGGGCGTGCGCATCTTCCGCATCGACAATCCGCACACCAAGCCTTTGGCGTTCTGGGAATGGGCGATCCGCGAAATCCAGGCGCGCGATCCGGGCGTCATCTTTCTGGCCGAAGCCTTCACCCGGCCGAAGGTGATGAAAGCCTTGGCCAAGCTCGGATTTACGCAGTCCTACACTTACTTCACCTGGCGCACCGAGAAGAACGAGATCCAGGCATACTTAAGCGAACTCACCGGCTATCCGGAGCGCGAATACTACCGGCCGAACTTTTTCGTCACCACGCCGGATATCCTGCCAGTGCAGTTGCAGACCGGCGAGACCTGGATGTTCAAGTCGCGCGCCGCTCTGGCCACGACCCTCTCCGGCAATTACGGCATCTATAACGGCTTCGAGCTGATCGAGCACGAACCATTGCCCGGCCGCGAGGAATATCTCAATTCGGAAAAATACGAGATCAGGACGCGCGACTGGAACAAGCCGGGCAACATCAAGGATTATCTCAAGCGCATCAATACGATCCGTCGTGAAAACGGCGCGCTGCTGCAAACCGCCGACCTGCGCTTTCTGCAAACGAACCATGACACCGTCATCGGCTTTATCAAGGAGTCGGTGACCGGCGACAATGCCGTCGCGGTCGCGATTGCGCTGACCGATACCCAGAAGGATTTCTGGTTGCACTTCGGCGATATCCAGATCGGCCCGCCCGGCGCCAAGCGGCCGGTGCGGCTGATCGAAAACCTGGTGACCGGCGAGCGCCATTGGCTGGAATGGAACGGCATCCGCTTGCGCATCGATCCCGCCGCCGACCCCGCCCTCATTTTCCGCTGTCAGGCTTGAGTACCTTATGAACGTTCAGTCCACCATCGATCACGGCACTCCAACGGCCACACAGGCCGACGACGGACTCTGGTTCAAGGACGCCATCATCTATCAGCTTCACGTCAAGGCCTTCTCCGACAGCAATGGCGACGGCATCGGCGACTTTGTCGGCCTGACCCAGCGGCTCGATTATTTGCGCGACCTCGGCATAACCGCGATCTGGCTGCTGCCGTTCTATCCGAGCCCGGGCCGCGACGACGGCTATGACATCGCCGACTACGGCGACATCAATCCGCAATTCGGCACCATGAAGGACTTCAAGCGCTTCATGGTCGAGGCCAAGAAGCGCGGCCTGCGCGTCATCACCGAGCTTGTCGTCAATCACACATCGGACCAGCACGACTGGTTCAAGCGCGCGCGGCGCAGCCCCGCCGGCTCCAGCGCGCGCGACTGGTATGTGTGGAGCGACACCGACCAGAAATTCCTCGAAACGCGGATCATCTTCACCGACACCGAGAAATCGAACTGGGCCTGGGACCCGGAAGCCGGCGCCTATTACTGGCACCGCTTCTTCTCGCACCAGCCGGATCTCAATTTCGATAACCCGCGCGTGGTCAGCGCGGTCACGCAGGTGATGAAGCGCTGGCTCGATACCGGCGTCGACGGCTTCCGGCTCGACGCCGTGCCCTATCTGATCGAACGCGAAGGCACCAGCAACGAGAACCTGCCGGAGACGCACGCCATCATCAAGAAGCTACGCGCCGAGATCGAGCAATACGCGCCCGGCAAGGTGCTGCTGGCGGAAGCCAATATGTGGCCGGAAGACGTGCAGCAATATTTCGGCGACGGCGACGAATGCCACATGGCCTATCACTTCCCGCTGATGCCGCGCATCTATATGGCGATCGCGCAGGAAGACCGCTTCCCGATCGCCGACATCATGCGGCAGACGCCGGAAATCCCGGCCAATTGCCAGTGGGCGATGTTCCTGCGCAACCACGACGAACTGACGCTGGAAATGGTCACCGACGTCGAACGCGATTATTTGTGGTCGACCTACGCTGCCGATCCGCGCGCCCGCATCAATGTCGGCATCCGCCGCCGCCTCGCGCCGCTGATGGATAATGACCGGCGCAAGATCGAATTGATGAACTCGATCCTTTTGTCGATGCCGGGCACGCCGATCATCTATTACGGCGACGAAATCGGCATGGGCGACAATATCTATCTCGGCGACCGCAACGGCGTGCGCACGCCGATGCAGTGGACGCCGGACCGCAATGGCGGCTTCTCGCGCGCCGACCCGGCGCAGCTTTACCTGCCCTGCATCATGGACCCGGTCTACGGCTATTCCGGCCTCAACGTCGAAGCGCAGAGCCGCTCGGCGTCGTCGCTGCTGAGCTGGATGAAGCGGCTGATCAGTGTGCGCAAATCGAGCCAGGTGTTCGGCCGCGGCACGCTGACATTCGTGCGGCCGGCCAACCGCGCCGTGCTCGCTTATGTGCGGCAGATGAATGACGAGGCCATTCTTTGCGTCTGCAATCTGTCGCGCACCGCGCAAGCGGTCGAACTCGACATGTCGGCGTGGAAAGGCCGCATCCCGCAGGAAATGCTCGGCCGTGTCAATTTCCCGCGCATCGGCGAATTGCCCTATCTGGTGACGTTGCCGCCCTACGGCTTTTTCTGGTTCCAGTTGCGCAAGGAAGCCGAGGACATCGCGCAGCAAACCTTGCCGCGCGAAATTTCGACCCTGGTGCTCGGGCCGGAGTGGGAGAAAATGGTCACCGGCTGGACCTTGCGGACGTTTGAACTCGACGTCTTGCCGAGCCACATCGCGCTGCGGCGCTGGTTCGCCGACAAAGGCTCGCGCAACCTGACGGCCAAGGTCGCCGCCACGATTCCCTTCGAGAATGGCAATGACCGCTTTGTCGCGGCGATCGTCGATATCACCGGCAGCCACGGCACCTCGCGCTACTTCCTGCCGCTGACCATCCGCTGGACCCGTTACACCGCCATCGACCGCCCGCCGGCCTGCGTGCTGGCCGCGGTGCGCCGCGGCCCGCGCGAAGGCACCCTGCTCGACGCGGTCGCCGAGCCGGAATTCGTCACCGCTTTGCTCGCCAAGATTCACGCCAACGAAACCGTCGGCGTCGACGCTCACAGGCTTCAGTTTCGCGCCACGGCGGCCTTCGCGTCGCAGCCTTTGCCGGAGATCAAGACGGTCAAGGCCATCGACGGCGAACAGTCCAACAGCAGCGTCATCGTCAACAACGAATATGTCATCAAGATATTGCGCCGCATTCACCCCGGCATCCATTCCGAGATCGAGGTCGGCCGTTTTCTCACTGACGAAACGTCGTTCAAGAATGCGCCGGCCTTGCTCGGCTCCGTCGAACTGCTCGAAGGCGGCGACAGCAGCGCGCTGGGCGTCGTGCATGCCTTTGTCGAGAACCAGGGCGACGCCTGGAGCCTGGTGCTCGGTTCGCTGGAGCGGTTGATCGACACGCAACAGCTCAATCTTGCCGAGCCGATCGAGGAAACGCCGGACACTTTGGTGCTGTTGCAGCGCCTGCGTCAGATCGGCCGCCGCACCGCCGAACTGCATCGGGCCCTCGGCAGCCGCGCCGATATCGAAGGTTTCGCGCCGGAGCCGATTGCCGCAAGCGACGTTCAACAGTGGAGCGACACGCTCGCCGAACGTGCCAATGCCCGCTTCGACATGCTCGCCGAGCGTCTGGGCACGCTCCCCGAACCGGCGCGCGGCATGGCCCGGCAATTGCTCGACAACCGCGACGCCATCGCCGCGCATATCACATCGTGGCGCGACACCGTGCTGGACGGCACGAAAATTCGCCATCACGGCGATTTCCATCTCGGCCAGATCCTCATCGCCAAGGACGATGCCTACCTGCTCGACTTCGAAGGCGAACCGCGCCGCTCGCTCGACGAGCGCCGCCACAAGGCGCCGCCGGCGCGCGATGTCGCCGGCCTCATTCGCTCCATCGATTACGCCGTCAGCGCGGCCATCGACCATTCGACCGACCTCAGCGCCGAGGACCTCAGCCTGCTCAAGCCGCTGATGCGGGCTTGGGGCGACCGGATGACCGCGGCGTTCTGGGACAGCTACCGCGAGACCATGGCCGGCGGTGCGCTGTGGCCGGCCAAGGAGGAACAGGCGCGCCAACTGCTCGATCTGTTCCTTCTGGAAAAGGCGCTTTACGAAATCGAATACGAACTGACCAACCGGCCCGCCTGGCTGCACATACCGCTGGAAGCCACGTTGCGCATTCTTCAACAGCGCGGAGTGATCGCCCCATGAACGACAATTCCACAATGGAAGAGACACGCCCCGCAACGCAGGTCCTGTCCGACTTCGATCTCTATCTGCTCGGCGAAGGCAACCAGTTGCGCCTCTATGACAAGCTCGGCGCGCATCCGATGACGATCGATGGCGTCAACGGCGTCGCCTTCGTCGTCTGGGCGCCAAACGCGCGACGCGTCAGCGTGGTCGGCGATTTCAATTCATGGGATGGCCGGCGGCACGTCATGCGCGTGCGCGGCAACGGCTTCTGGGAAATCTTCGTGCCAGAGGCAAAAGCGGGCGACAAGTATAAATACGAACTTGAATCCCGTTCCGGCCATCTGCTGCCGCTGAAGTCCGATCCGGTGGCCTTTGCCGGCGAGATGCGCCCATCGACGGCGTCGATCGTCGTCGATGCGGCGACGATCCCGCAGCCATCGCGCGCGCGCGACAATATCAACGCGCTCGACCAGCCGATGTCGATCTACGAAGTCCATCTCGGCTCGTGGCGGCGCAATCCGCAAGAAGGCGCCCGCTGGCTTACCTATCGTGAACTCGCCGCCGAACTGCCGGCTTACGCGGCCGACATGGGCTACACCCATGTCGAGCTTTTGCCGGTGTCGGAGCATCCGTTTGACGGCTCGTGGGGCTACCAGCCGACCGGACTGTTCGCGCCGACCAGCCGTTTCGGCTCGCCGCAGGATTTCGCGTTCCTCGTCGATGCCTTGCACAAAGCCGGCCTCGGCGTCCTGCTCGACTGGGTGCCCGGACACTTCCCCGACGATCCGCACGGCCTGGCCAATTTCGACGGCACCGGCCTCTACGAGCACGCCAACCCGATGCAGGGCCGCCATATGGACTGGGGCACCCTGATCTACAATTACGGGCGGCCGGAGGTGACGAACTTCCTGCTGTCGAATGCGCTGTTCTGGCTGGAGCGTTACGGCGTCGATGGGCTGCGCGTCGATGCGGTCGCCTCGATGCTCTATCTCGATTACAGCCGGCCATCCAATGCCTGGATTCCGAACAAGCATGGCGGCCGCGAGAATATCGAAGCGGTCGATTTCCTGCGCCGGACCAACACCGAAGTGTTCAAGGCGTTTCCGCATGCCACCACGGCGGCGGAAGAATCGACCTCATGGCCGCAAGTGTCGCGCCCCGTCGATTGGGGCGGGCTCGGCTTCGGCTACAAATGGAACATGGGCTGGATGAACGACACCTTGGACTACATGACCAAGGACCCGATCTACCGCCGCCATCACCACGGCAAGATCCTGTTCGGCCTGCACTACGCATTTTCGGAAAACTTCATCCTGCCGCTGTCGCATGACGAAGTCGTGCACGGCAAGCGCTCGATCCTCGGCCGCATGCCGGGCGACCCGTGGCAGAAATTCGCCAACCTGCGCGCCTATTACTCGTTCATGTTCGGCCATCCCGGCAAGAAGCTGATGTTCATGGGCTCCGAATTCGCCCAGGACATTGAATGGAACCACGACACCAGCCTGCCCTGGCATCTGCTCGACAAGCCCGAGCACGCCGGCGTCCAGCGCCTGGTGCGCGACCTCAACAGGCTGTACCGCGACACCCCGGCGTTGCATGCGCTCGACTGCGATCCATCGGGCTTCGAATGGCTGGTCACCGACGACGCCAACAACAGCGTTTTCGCCTGGCTGCGCAAGGGCCGCGATCCGGCCGAGCGCTGCGTCGTCGTGGTGAATTTCACGCCACAGGTCATTGAAAATTACCGCCTGCGCGTGCCTTACGCCGGCCAATGGCGCGAAGCGCTCAATTCCGATTCATCGGTGTACGGCGGCAGCAATGTCGGGAACGCCGGGACGGTCTCGACCGTTGCCACGTCTGACAGTCAGGAGCTTCATATTGTTCTCCCACCGCTTGCTGCCCTCTTTTTCATTCCTGAGCTCTAACGGAAGGCCGACCGCGGGCGCGCCTTATCCGCTCGGCGCGACCTGGGACGGCCGCGGCACCAACTTCGCGCTGTTCTCCGCCAATGCGACGAAGGTCGAGCTTTGCCTGTTCGACCGCGACGGCAAGCGCGAGACCGAGCGCATCGCGCTGCCGGAACGTACCGACGATGTCTGGCATGTCTATCTCGCCCATGTCTCGCCCGGCCAGCTCTATGGCTACCGCGTCCATGGTCCTTACGAACCCAATGCCGGACACCGCTTCAATCCGCACAAGCTGCTGATCGACCCCTACAGCAAGCAGCTCGGCGGCCATTTTGCCTGGAGCGACGCGCATTTTGCCTACCGCGCCGGCGCGAAGCAGCAGGATCTCGCCTTCGACAGGCGCGACAACGCGCGCACCATGTACAAATCGGTCGTCGCCGATTTCGCGCACCCGGCCAATGACCGTCGGCCGCAGCACCGCTGGGAAGACACCATTATGTACGAGGCCCACGTCAAGGGTCTGACGCAGCAGCGTAGCGACATCCCGCAAGCGGCGCGCGGAACCTATCGCGGCCTGTCCGAGCCCGGCACCATTGCGCACCTGCGCAAGCTCGGCGTCACCGCGATCGAACTGCTGCCGATCCACGCCTTTCTTGACGACAAACATCTGCTCGACAAGGGACTGCGCAATTATTGGGGCTACAACACTCTCAGCTTTTTCGCGCCGGAAGCGCGCTACGAGCCAGGCAACGAGATCAATGCCTTCCGCACCACGGTCGCGCGGCTGCACGATGCCGGCATCGAGGTCATCCTTGACGTCGTCTACAACCACACGTGCGAAGGCAATCACCTCGGCCCCACGCTGTGCTATCGCGGCATCGACAATGCTTCTTACTACTGGCTGATGCCGGACGAGCCGCGCTATTACGACGACTTCACCGGGACCGGCAATTCGCTGAAGCTTGCCCATCCGCGCGTGCTGCAAATGGTCATGGACTCGCTCCGTCACTGGGTCGAGGCCTATCACGTCGATGGCTTCCGCTTCGATCTCGCCTCGACCTTGGCGCGCGGGCCCGCCTTCGACCGCAACGCGCCTTTCCTCACCGCGATCCGCCAGGACCCCGTGCTGGCCAACGTCAAGCTCATCGCCGAGCCATGGGACATCGGCATGGGCGGCTATCAGGTCGGCGGATTCCCCAACGGCTGGTCGGAATGGAACGACGTTTATCGCAGCACGTTGCGGCGGTTCTGGAAGGGCGAAGGCAATCTGATCGGCGACTTGGCGCGCGCCATGACCGCCTCGCCGGTTCAGTTTCATCATGACGGGCGCGGGCCGCGCGCCAGCGTCAATCACGTCACCGTCCATGACGGCTTCACGCTGACCGATCTCGTCAGCTACGAAACCAAGCACAACGAGGCCAATGGCGAAGACAACCGCGACGGCTCCGACGACAACAACAGCATCAATTGCGGCGTCGAAGGGCCGACCGACGATGAGGGCATCCTCGCCTTCCGCCGGCAGCTTCGCCGCAATCAGTTGGCCTGCCTGATGCTCGCGCAAGGCGTGCCCTTGATGCTGGCCGGAGATGAAGTCAATAATTCGCAGTCCGGCAACAACAATACCTATTGTCAGGACAACGAAACCGGTTGGATCGACTGGTCGGCGCTCGGCACCGAGGACGATCTCACGGATTTCGTCGGCGGACTGACGCAATTGCGGCGGCGGTTTCCGCAAATTGCCCAGAACCGCTGGCTTGAAGGCCGGCGCGAGGACGGTTCCTACGGCGTCAAATGGCTGACGCCGGCGGGGCAGGAAATGTCCGAGGAAGACTGGAATTTTCCCGACAGCCGCTTTGTCTCTTATGTGGTCGCCGCGATGGAGCAAGGCGGCGCGCCGCTTTTCGTCATCATCAACGGCGCGGAAACAGATCTCGAGATCACATTTCCGGAATGGCCCGGCGCGCCGCATTGGCGCAACGTGCTCGATACCGCCATGGGCGAACCGCAGACGATTCTCGGCGACACCGGTTCGCCATGGACGGTGCGCGCGCGCTCGGTGCTGGCTTTCGCGGGTGAGCCGTGACAACACCGCCGCGTTTCGGCCCGCTGCTGACCGGCACGGGCGTCACCTTCCGCCTGTGGGCGCCGGCCGCGCGCGAAGTGAGCGTGATGCTCGACAAGCCTCACGCCATGACGAAGAGCGGCGACTGGTTCGAGCTGCATGTTCCAGGCTTAACCGCCGCCGCGCGCTACAAATTCAAAATCGACGATGACGTCGAGATTGCCGATCCGGCCTCGCAGTTCCAGCCGGATGATGTGCAAGGCGCCAGCGAAGTCATCGACCACCGTTACGATTGGCAGGCGCGCGACTGGAAGGGCCTGCCCTGGGAGAAGGCCGTCATTCTCGAAACCCATGTCGGCACCTTCACGCCGCAAGGCACGTTCCGCGCCATGATCGAGCGGCTCGATCATCTGGTTGAGACCGGCATCACCGCGCTCGAACTGATGCCGCTCGCCGATTTTCCCGGCCGCTGGAACTGGGGCTATGACGGCGTTTTACTCTATGCGCCGGATTCCAGTTATGGCCGGCCGGAAGACCTGAAAGCACTGATCGACGCCGCGCATGCGCGCGGGCTGATGGTGTTTCTCGACGTCGTCTACAATCACTTCGGTCCGGAAGGAAACTACCTCGGCCGCATCGCGCCGACATTCTTCTCGGAGGCGCACACACCGTGGGGCGGCGCCATCAATTATGCGCAGCCTGAGGTGCGGGCCTTCGCCATCGAGAACGCGCTGCATTGGTTGCGCGACTATCGCTTCGACGGCCTGCGCCTCGATGCCGTGCACGCCATCGCCACGCCGGGCGAGGTTCATCTGCTGACGGACCTGAGCAAAGCCGTCGGCGAACTGGCCGACGAGACAGGCCGGCAGATTCATCTCGTGCTGGAAAACGACGACAACGAAGCCGTCCGCCTGGCGCCGCAGGAAAGTCCGCCCGACGGGCGCTATCGCGCGCAATGGAATGACGACTATCACCACGCCTGGCACGTGTTCCTCACGGGCGAGACTGGCGGATACTACAGCGACTACAAGGATGCTCCAGCTCACGTTGCACGAACATTGGCCGAAGGCTTCGCGTATCAAGGCGAGCCATCCTCACACCGCGATGGTCTGTTGCGGGGCCAGCCGAGTGGCGACCTGCCACGCGCGGCTTTTATCAATTTCCTGCAAAACCACGATCAGATCGGCAATCGCCCCCTCGGCGAACGCCTGTCGGCACTGGCCAAGCCGGAGGCCGTGCAGGCTGCGCTGACGGTGCTGCTGTTGCAGCCGTCGCCGCCGCTTCTGTTCATGGGCGAGGAATGGGGCGCGACCGAAGCCTTTCCATTCTTCTGCGACTTCAAGGGCGAGCTGGCGCAAGCGGTGCGCGACGGCCGCAAGCGAGAATTTGCCGACGCTTACGCCAGGCATGGCGACGCCATTCCCGATCCCATCGCCAAGGAAACGCGCGACAGCGCCGTGCTCGATTGGGAAGCGCGCAACGCGCCGCAGCACGCGGCGCATCTGGCGCTGACGCGCAAGCTCATCGCCGCGCGCAAGCAATGGGTTATCCCGCTGCTCCCGCTCATGCAGGGCAAAGGCGAGGTGTCACTGAACGGCGGCATTCTCCAGGCACGCTGGCCGGCCGGCGGCAAGGCACTGCTGATCCTCGCCAACCTGTCGGACGACGCACGCGCCCGGCCGTCCCCCCTCGCCTGGGGCCATTGCATCTGGGGCGAAGCGCCGACGCGCGATCTGCCGCCATGGTCTGTCTATGCCGCGATCGAGGGCTGAGCCATGACCGCCGCCGCCCCGCTCGCCACCTATCGCATTCAGTTCACCAAGGACTTCACCTTTGACGACGCCGCCGCGCTCGTGCCTTATCTGCGCGATCTCGGCATCAGCCATCTCTACGCATCGCCCTTTCTCAAGGCGCGGCCCGGCAGCACGCACGGCTACGACATTGTCGATCATGACCGGCTCAATCCCGAACTCGGCGGCGACGAGGGCTTTGTCCGCCTGAGCGATGCGCTGAAGCAGAACAAGATCGATCTCATTCTCGACTTCGTGCCCAACCACATGGGCGTCGGCCAGTCCGACAATGCCTGGTGGCTCGATGTGCTCGAATGGGGCCAGCGTTCGCCTTACGCCGCCGCTTTCGATATCGACTGGGAGGCGTTGCCCTTTCGCCGCCTGCCCGGCGTGCTGCTGCCGATCCTCGGCCGGCCTTACGGCGACGCGCTGCAAACCGGCGAGATCGCGCTCAAATATGACACCGGGACCGGCAGCTTCGCCGCCTGGTATTTCGAGCACCGCCTGCCGATCAATCCGCAGCGCTACAGCGAGATCATCCGCGCCATCGTCACCGCCGCGCAGGCGGAAAGCGAGCCGGCGGGCCAGGAACTCGCGGCGCTGGCGCATGCCTATCGCAATCCGGCGACGCCGTCGTATCGCGATTCAGCCGCGCTGAAGCAGCGTTTGATTGGCATCGCCGGCGCAGCCGGCGTCATCGAACGCGGGCTTGCCGCTTACAACGGCGAAAACGAGACCAGCCGCGCCAGCCTCCATCGCCTGCTCGAGCGGCAGAATTACCGGCTGGCCTATTGGCGCGTTGCATTTGCGTCGGTGAATTACCGCCGCTTCTTCGATATCAACGATCTCGCCGGCCTGCGCGTTGAACAGCCGACGGTGTTTCGCGGCATTCATCCCTTGGTCCAGCGCCTCATCGCCGAGGACAAATTGCAAGGATTGCGACTCGATCACATCGACGGATTGCGCGACCCGGCGCAATACGCCAGCCGGCTGAAACAACTGATTCAGAAAGCGCGTGGCAAGGCCAAGGGCCGGCCACCATTCTACGTCGTGGTCGAGAAAATTCTCGCCGATGGCGAGGACATGCCGCGCTTTGCCGGCGTTTGCGGCACCACCGGCTATGAATGGCTCAATGTCATTTCGCATGTGCTGGTCGACGGCAACGGTCTCGAGCCTCTGGAAAAAACCTGGCGCGACTTCACCGGCGAACAGACTCCTTTCCCCGACATGCTCGACGCCGCCAAGCGCCGCGTCATCGATACCATGCTGGCCAGCGAATTCACCGTTCTGTCCGGCGCGCTGGCGCGCATCGCCGCCGGCCATTTCAGCACCCGGGATTTCACGCTCAACCGCCTGCGCGAGGCGCTCGAACTCTACGTCCTTGCCTTCCCGGTCTACCGCACCTATGTAACCGCCGCCGGCGCTTCGGATAGCGACCGCGCCACCATCGATGCGGTCATTGCGAAGGCACGCCGGCGCTGGAGCGGCTCCGATCCGGAAATTTTCGACTTCCTGCGCGACACCGTCACGCTCGATCTCGCCGGCCGCGACGGCTACAGCGCGGCGCGGGTGCGCAACTTTGCCCTCAAGCTACAACAGTTCACCGGCCCCTTGATGGCCAAGGCGATGGAAGACACCGCCTTTTACCGCGATCACCGATTGCTGGCACTCAACGAAGTCGGCGGCCATCCCGACGCGCACGCATTGGACATAGATGCCTTTCACGCTTTGCAGCGCCAGCGCGCCGCGTCATGGCCGCACGGCATGACCGCCACCGCGACGCACGACACCAAGCGCGGCGAAGATGCCCGCGCCCGCATCCTGGCGTTGTCGGAAATTCCCGGCGAATGGCAGGCCGCCGTCGCCGAATGGCGCACCCTCAATGCTGGGCTGGTGCATCCCAGCAAGGCGCATGAATACATGCTTTATCAGGCGCTGATCGGCGTCTGGCCCGGCGAGACCAGCGACGATCTCGTCAAGCGCGTGCAGGGCTACGCGCTGAAAGCCGCGCGCGAGGGCAAGCAGGAAACCAGTTGGACCAACCCGGACGAGGCCTACGAAAAAGCGCTCAATGACTATGTCGCCGCTCTGCTGGACCCGGCGAAGTCGGCCACCTTCCTCGCCTCATTCTCAATGTTCGCCGCCCGCACGGCCCTGATCGGCGCGCTGAACTCGCTGTCGCAACTGACCCTGAAAGTGCTCGCCCCCGGCGTGCCGGATTTCTTCCAGGGCACTGAGTTCTGGGACCTGTCGATGGTCGATCCGGACAACCGCCGGCCGGTCGACTTCGCGGCGCGGCGACAAACGCTGGCGACGGACGATTACGACTGGGCCGATCGCGCCGCCAACTGGCAGGACGGCCGCATCAAGCTGTCGTTGACGCGACGGCTGCTGTCGGTGCGGCGCGCTTTCGCCGATCTGTTCGCACGCGGCGACTATGAGCCGGTCGCGGTGACCGGGCCGCAGGCGGCGCATGTCATCGCCTTCTCCCGCCGCCTCAAGGGGCAGCACATCGTCGTCGCCGTCGGCCGCCATTTCGCCGCGCTGACCGAAGGCGGCACGCGCTGGCCCGGTGCCATCGACGCGCAACTCGAATTGCCGCACGACGCGCAATATGCCGATCTCCTCGGCGCCTCCGACAAGGTCGGCATTGCCGGCCTGTTCCGCGATATTCCTGTGCGCGTGTTGCGCAAAGCCTGACCGCATCAGACTTGCGCTTAGAAAATCGGGGACTATACTTTTCTTTTAAGGGACGGCCTCATCTAGCCCATCGCGGGCCGGGTCAACGAACTCCGCCCCTTAAAACCGAGTAAGCGTTGAAATGTACTGGCCCGTCCTCGATGGCGGGCCATATCCTTTTTGCTTCGGCTTATGGTTTTAAAACAATGACCCGATCGAACCGGCCCGATCATATCCGCCTCACGTCGCATCCTGCGCCGGGCGGCAAACTGCGCTTTCCGATTCACTGGGGCGCGCCGACCGCGCGCGAACGCGGACCCGTCATCGGGACCGTGTCGCGGCCCGGCGACCGCAACGTCATCGGCACGCATGGCGGCTCTTATGCGCTGTATCGCGCGCTGGCGGTGTCGTCCGGCGCGCTCGATCCGCTGCGCCGTCCCGACCTCACCAACACTTATCCGGCCGCTACCATTGGCCCCTATGAACAATGGAACGACCCGAAGCGCATTGTGTCGCTCGATCCGTGGGGTCATCTCGCCGCCGACAGCTTCAAGCAGGAAATCGCCGAGGGCATCGACATCCGCCCCAGCATTGCCATCACCAAGGCGCGGCTCGACCTGCATGAAATGCAGGACGCCATCCGCGCCGGCCGCATCAAGGTCGACAACGATATCGTTCATGCCAATGGCAGCGTCGGCGTCACCAAGATCGCGGTCGATCCGGTGTGGTATCTGCCGGGTATCGCCGAACGTTTCGCCACAACGGAGAACGCCCTGCGCCGCGTGCTGTTCGAGCAGACCGCCGGCATGTTTCCCGAACTGGTGACGCGGCCGGATTTGCAGGTTTTCCTGCCGCCGATCGGCGGCATCACCGTCTATATGTTCGGCGATCCAACCAAACTCGCCGACGCCTCGACAAAGATCACCTGCCGCGTCCATGACGAATGCAACGGGTCCGACGTGTTCGGCTCCGATATCTGCACCTGCCGGCCTTACCTCATTCACGGCATCGAGGAATGCGCACGCGGCGCGCAGGAAGGCGGCCTCGGCATTATCGTCTATAACCGCAAGGAAGGCCGCGCGCTCGGCGAAGTTACCAAGTTTCTTGTCTACAATGCGCGCAAGCGCCAGGAAGGCGGCGACGCCGCCTCTGCCTATTTCGAGCGCACCGAATGTGTCGCCGGCGTGCAGGACGCGCGCTTCCAGCAACTGATGCCGGACGTCATCAACTGGCTCGGCCTCAAGCGGCTCGACCGCTTCGTCTCGATGAGCGACATGAAGTACAACGCGCTGGTCAACCAGGGCGTCGAAATCGTCGAGCGCGTGGCGATTCCGGATTATCTGGTGCCGGCCGACGCCCATGTCGAGATCGCCGCCAAGAAAGCCGCTGGCTACTATTCGCCGGAAGCGCCGAAGCCCGACGACCTGGGCGATTCCGTCGGCCGCGCCCTCGACAAATATTGAGCGAACCTGTGAGCGAACGATCCAGATGAATCCGGAGACGGCCGCGGCCTTTTCATTGTTGAGCGCCGAGGCCGTGCGCACGCGCGCGCAACGCATGCTGTTGCTCGGCCTGGATGACAAACTGCCGAACTTCCGCGTCGATCTTTCGCTGATGGACGCCACTGCCGAACGCGTGATTGCGATCACCAACCAGGCCTATCCCTCGCTCAATATTCCGTTTCATTCGCGCTGGCGGCATTTCGTCGTTGGCGGCGTCGATCGCTTTGCAGGCATCGCCAAGGCGGCGGCGTTCAAGGATGCCTCCGCCCGCGCCCGCGCTGAATTCGATCTCGCCATCATCAGCGTTTTCCTCGATGCCGGCGCCGGTCCGCAATGGCGCTATGCCGACCGCGAAAGCGGCCAGAGCATCGGCCGCTCCGAAGGTCTGGCGCTGGCCAGCCTCGACATGTTCATGCGCGGCGCATTTTCTGCGGATAGCGCGCAGCCGCTGCGTGTCGATGCCGCCGTGCTGGCGCATCTCAGCGCCGATCAACTGGCGCAGGGCTTTCAGGTGACGGCGGACAATCCCCTCGTCGGCCTCGAAGGCCGCGCCGCGCTGCTGCGCCGGCTTGGCGCCTTGATCGCCGAAAGTCCCGGTGTCTTCGCCCAAAAGGACAGCGCGCGGCCCGGCGGCCTGTTCGATCACCTCGCCGCTTTGGACGGCAAGAGCATCGCCGCGCCGGATATTCTATCCGAGCTGCTGCATGAACTGGGCCCGATCTGGCCGTCGCGCATCACCCTCGGCGGCATCCCACTCGGCGATTGCTGGCGTCATCCGGCGATGAAGACCGCCGACGCCACGAGCGGCATCGTGCCGATTCACAAACTATCGCAGTGGCTGGCCTATTCGCTGATCGAACCGCTTCAACGCGGCGGCATCGCCGTCACCGACATCGACGGCCTCACCGGCCTCGCCGAATACCGCAATGGCGGTCTGTTCGTCGATAGCGGCGTGCTTTCATTGCGCGATCCATCGCAAGCCGCGCGCGCGCATGAAGCCGGTTCCGAACTCGTTGTCGAATGGCGCGCGCTGACCGTGGCACTGCTCGACCGCCTCGCCGCCACTGTCCGCGAGCGTTTGAACATGGACGCCGTCACGCTGCCGCTGGCCAAGATACTCGAAGGCGGCACCTGGGCCGCCGGCCGCGCCATTGCCCGCGAAAAGCGCGCCGACGGCACGCCACCCATTACCGTCATCAGCGACGGCACGGTTTTTTAGCTTCAGGGGGAATGATTATGGAAGGCGTTACCGTCGTCGATCATCCTTTGGTTCAGCACAAGCTCACGCTCATTCGCGACAAGAACCTGTCGACCAAGTCGTTTCGCGAACTCCTGAGCGAGATCGGCATGCTGCTGTGCTACGAAGTGACGCGCGATCTGCCGCTCGAAATGACCGAGATCGAAACGCCGCTCGCCAGCATGAAGTCGCCGGTGCTGGCCGGCAAGAAGCTCGTGTTCGCGCCGATCCTGCGCGCCGGGCTGACCTTTGCCGAAGGCATGCTCGGGCTGGTTCCGGCGGCGCGCGTCGCCCATATCGGGCTTTACCGCGAGCCGGAGACGTTCTCGGCGGTCGAGTACTTCTTCAAGGCGCCGTCCGATCTCGCCGAGCGTCTGGTCATCGTCATCGTCCCGGTGCTCGCCACCGCCAATACCGCCGTCGCGGCCGTCGATCGCCTCAAGGAAAGCGGCGCCCGCGAGGTCCGTGTCGTCTGCCTGATCGCCGCCCCGGAAGGCTTGGAGCGCCTGCGCGGCATCCATCCGGACGTTTTGGTCTGGACCGCCGCCATTGACGAAGGGCTGAACGAACAGGCCTTTATCGTTCCCGGACTTGGCGATGCCGGCGACCGCGCCTACGGAACCCGGTAACGGCCCGTTGATCGGTTGGTTGATTGATTGATGCGATTGATCGATTGATTGATTGAGCCGCCCGGGCTTAGGCTATCCCCTTCGAACACCGGTAGACCCGGCGTCATGAGAGGGGCCATATCATGTTAAAATCCCGCCTTCTTTTGCTTTCGGCAATCGTTCCGGCGATGCTGTTGACAGCACCCGCGTCGGCCAAGACATTGGTTTATTGCTCGGAAGGTAGCCCGGAAAATTTTTACCCCGGCATCAACACCACCGGCACGTCGTTCGACGCCAACAGCCAGATCTACAGCCGCCTCGTTGACTTCGAACGCGGCACCACCAAGGTCATTCCCGGTCTCGCCGAAAAATGGGACATCTCGGCCGACGGCACCGTTTACACATTCTACCTGCGCAAGGGCGTGAAGTGGCATTCCAATGCCAACTTCAAACCGACCCGCGACATGAATGCCGATGACATCATCTTCGCCATCGAGCGACAGTGGAAAGAAAGCAATCCCTATTTCAAGGTGACCAGCGCCAACCACTCCTACTTTACCGACATGGGCATGCCCAAGCTGCTCAAAACGGTCGAGAAGGTTGACGACTATACCGTGAAGTTCACGCTGAACTCGGCCGAGGCGCCGTTCCTTGCCAACCAGGCCATGGAATATGCCGGCATCCAGTCGAAGGAATATGCCGACGCCATGCTGAAGGCCGGCACGCCGGAGAAAGTCGATCAGGAACCGATCGGCTCCGGTCCGTTCTTTCTGGTGCAATACCAGAAGGACGCCATCATCCGTTACAAGGCGTTTCCGCAATTTTGGGGAGGCAAGGCATCAATCGATGATCTCATCTTCTCGATCACGCCGGACGCATCGGTACGATGGGCCAAGCTGCAAAAGGGCGAATGCCACGTCATGCCTTACCCGAATCCGGCCGATCTCGACGCCATCCGCAAGGATACAAACGTCACGGTCCTGGAACAGCCGGGCCTGAACATCGGCTATCTCGCCTACAACACCACCAAGAAGCCGTTCGACGACGTGCGGGTGCGCAAGGCGTTCAACATGGCGATGAACAAGCAGGCGATCATCGACGCGGTCTATCTCTCGACCGGCGTCGCCGCCACCAACCCGATCCCGCCGACCATGTGGTCGTACAACAAGACCGTGAAGGACGATCCGTACAATCCGGAAGCGGCCAAGAAGCTTCTGGCCGAAGCGGGCTTCCCGAACGGCCTTGAAACCGACCTGTGGGCCATGCCGGTGCAGCGCCCGTACAACCCGAACGCCAAGCGCATCGCCGAACTGATGCAGGCCGACCTTGCCAAGATCGGCGTCAAGGCCGAGATCAAGAGCTTCGAGTGGGGCGAGTACCGCAAGCGCGCGCAGGCCGGCGAGCACCAGACCGCGCAGCTCGGCTGGACCGGCGACAACGGCGATCCGGACAACTTCCTCAACACTCTGCTCGGCTGCTCGTCGGCCGCCGGCAATGGCTCGAACATCGCCAAGTGGTGCCACAAGCCGTTTGACGATCTGGTGGTGAAGGCCAAGAGCGTCAGCGAGCAGGCGCAACGCACCGCGCTTTATGAGCAGGCACAGGTAATCTTCAAGGAGCAGGCGCCGTGGTTCACCATTGCGCATTCGGTCCAGTTGAAGCCGGTGCGCAAGGAAGTGATCGACTTCAAGCTGTCGCCGTTTGGCCGGCACACCTTCTACGGGGTCGATATCAAGTAAGCGCTTAAAGCAGCGCCCAATGTTTCGATTCCTGCTCACGCGGGTCAGCCTGATCGTTCCGACCTTTATCGGGATCACACTGCTCGTGTTTGTTCTGATCCGCCTCATTCCGGGCGATCCGATCGAAACCATGGCGGGGGAGCGCGGCATCGATGCCGCGCTCCACGAGAAACTGCGGAAAGAATACGGCTTCGATCAGCCCGTGCTCGTGCAGTACTGGTATTACCTGCTGCGCCTTCTGCAAGGCGATCTCGGCAAGTCGATCGTCACCCACAAGCCGGTCATCCAGGAATTCATCAGCCTGTTTCCGGCGACGATCGAACTGTCGCTGTGCGCCATCCTGTTCGCGCTCTGCCTCGGCCTGCCGGCCGGCATCATCGCCGCTGTGCGGCGCAATTCGATCTTCGACCACGGCGTCATGGGCGTGTCGCTGACCGGCTATTCGATGCCGATTTTCTGGTGGGGCCTGCTGCTCATCCTGCTGTTCTCAGTACAGCTTGGCTGGACGCCGGTATCGGGACGCATCTCTGTCATGTTCTTCGTTCCGGAGGTCACCGGGTTCCTGCTGATCGATACATTGCTATCGGGCGAAAAAGGCGCGTTCTCGTCGGCCGTTTCGCATCTCATTCTGCCGACCATCGTCCTCGGCACCGTGCCGCTCGCCGTCATCGCGCGCATGACTCGCTCGGCCATGCTGGAAGTGCTGGGCGAAGATTACATTCGGACCGCCCGCGCCAAGGGCCTGTCGAATTTCCGCATCATCGCCATCCACGCGCTACGCAATGCGCTGATCCCGATCGTCACCGTCATCGGCTTGCAGGTCGGCGTTCTGTTTACCGGCGCCATCCTGACCGAGACGATCTTTTCCTGGCCCGGAATCGGCAAATGGCTGATCGAAGGCATCGGCCGGCGCGATTATCCGGTGCTGCAAGGCGGCACGCTGCTGATCGGCACGATTGTCATGACCGTCAACTTGTTGGTCGACGTTACCTATGGCCTGATTAACCCGCGCATCAGGCGGCCGCGATGACGAACAACGCCGCAACCAGCACCCAGAATGTTCGCCGCGGTGCGCCGGCGCATCCGTTTTTCGAATTCAATGCCTACTTCCGCAAAAATACCGGAGCGGTCATCGGCCTCTGGATCATCATCGGCCTTCTCGTGGTCGCGGTGACCGCCGATTTCATCGCACCCTATTCGCCGATCCTCACCGACAGTAAAGCGTTTCTCAAGCCGCCGGTTTGGCAGGCCGGCGGATCGTGGGCGCACCTGCTCGGCACCGACGCCATCGGCCGCGATATGCTGTCGCGGCTTATCCACGGCACGCGGCTGTCACTGTTGATCGGCTTCACCGTGATTTCAATCTCGATCGTCGTCGGCACCACTCTGGGCCTGGTCGCCGGCTTTTATCGCGGCATTCTCGAAATCGCCATCATGCGGCTGATGGACATCATCTTGACGCTGCCGAGCCTGCTCTTGGCCATCGTCATCGTCGCCATTCTCGGCCCCGGCGTCAGCAATGCCCTGCTCGCCGTCGCCATTGTCCTGCTGCCGCATTATGTGCGCATCGCGCGCGCCGCCGTGATTGCCGAGACCTCGAAGGATTATGTCACCGCCGCGAAAGTCAGCGGCGCGGGCAGCATTCGCCTGATGATCAAGGAGATCCTGCCGAACTGCATGGCGCCGCTCATCGTGCAGGCGACGCTTGGCATCTCCACCGCCATTCTCGACGCCGCCGCGCTCGGCTTTCTCGGCCTCGGCGCGCAGCCGCCAACGCCGGAATGGGGCACCATGCTGGCCGACGCCCGCGAGTTCGTGCTGCGCGCCTGGTGGGTGGTGACCTTCCCCGGCCTGATGATCCTCATCACCGTGCTGGCTTTCAATCTGCTCGGCGACGGATTGCGCGACGCGCTCGACCCCAAGCTCAAGAGTTAATCCATGGCGCTGCTCGAGATCGACAATCTGACTGTCGAATTTCCCTCCGCCGGGACGCCGTTGCGCGCGGTCGATAGCGTATCGCTGCGCGTCGAGCATGGCGAGGTGCTGGGCATCGTCGGCGAATCCGGCTCCGGCAAGAGCGTATCGATGTTGGCGCTGATGGGGCTCATTCCCTATCCGGGGCGCTTCCGCGCCGAGCGCATGGCCTTCGACGGCCACGATCTTCTGTCACTGCCGGACAATAAGCGCCGCCAGCTCACCGGCAAAGACGTGGCGATGATCTTTCAGGAGCCGGCAACCAGCCTCAACCCGTCTTTCACCGTCGGTTTCCAGATCGCCGAGACCTTGCGCATCCATATGAAGATGGACCGCAAGGCCGCACACCGCCGCGCCATCGAACTGCTCGAGCAGGTCGGCATTCCGGCGCCGGAAAGCCGGTTGTCCGCCTATCCGCATCAACTGTCCGGCGGCATGAACCAGCGCGTCATGATCGCCATGGCGATTGCCTGCAATCCGAAACTCCTGATCGCCGACGAGCCGACCACCGCGCTCGACGTCACCATTCAGGCGCAGATTCTGGATCTACTGCTGTCGTTGCAGCGCGAATACGGCATGGGGCTTATTCTCATCACGCACAATATGAGCGTCGTCGCACAGGTCGCCGAGCGCGTCATGGTGATGTATTGCGGGCAGGTGATGGAGGAGCGCCCGGCCGCCGACCTGTTCGCGTCGCCGCAGCATCCCTACACCGCGGCTTTGCTGGCGGCGCGTCCGGAAAGCCGTATCGGCGAACGCTTGGCCACGATCCCCGGCAGCGTACCGAGCCTGCTCGACCGGCCGAAGGGCTGCCTGTTCAGCCCGCGCTGCGCTTATGCGACGCCGCTCACCGACAACGTGCGTCCGGAGTTGCGCGCTTTCGCGAGCGGCGCCGTGCGCTGCCATTATCCGCTCGGCGATCCGACCCGCGACGCGAGGATCGCTGCCGACCGGAAAGCGCTGACGGAACCGACATCGTGAGCCCGCTGGTCACAGCTCAGAACCTGACCCGGATCTATCGCTCGAAAAGCGGCTTGTTCGGCGCGCCGCAGGAATTGCACGCCGTCGGCGGCGTATCGTTTACCATCGATGCCGGCCGCACTCTGGCGATCGTCGGCGAATCCGGTTGCGGCAAATCGACTTTGGCGCGGCTGGTGACCTTGATCGAAAAGCCGAACGCGGGATCGCTCACGCTCGACGGCCTTGACGCGCTCGATTCCGCAAACGCCGCGAAACTGCGCCGCATGGTGCAACTGGTGTTCCAGAATCCTTACGGCTCGCTCAATCCGCGCAAGACCATCGGGCAAATTCTCGAAGAACCTTTGGTCATCAACACTTCTCTGGGCAAAAGCGAACGCCGCGCCCAGGCGCTCGCCATGATGGCGCGCGTGGGGCTTGGGCCCGAACATGCGCGGCGCTACCCGCATATGTTTTCCGGCGGCCAGCGCCAGCGCATCGCCATTGCCCGCGCGCTGATGCTGCAGCCAAAGCTTCTGATCGCCGACGAGCCGGTGTCGGCGCTCGACGTGTCGGTGCAGGCGCAGGTGCTCAACCTTCTGCTCGACCTGCAACAGCAATTTGGCCTTGCCTATATGTTCATCTCGCACGATCTCGCGGTCGTGCAATATCTCGCCCATGACGTGCTGGTGATGTATCTCGGTCTCGCCGTTGAACACGGCCCGAAGGAACGCATCTTCGGCAAGCCGCTGCACCCTTACACGCAGGCGCTGCTGGCCTCGACGCCGGCGCTTGGCAGCGTGCGGCAGCCGAGCAAGATGGCGAAAGGCGAAGTGCCGTCGCCGCTCAACATTCCGAAAGGCTGCGTGTTCAGCACGCGCTGTCCGCACGTCACGGATCTCTGCCGCGCCGAGCGGCCGCCTTTGCGACCGGTCGGCGGACGGCTGGTGGCGTGTCACTATGCCGAGCGCTTCCTCGACGAACCGTCGCCGGTGGCCGCGCAGGTAGCTTAGCCCTTGATGGCGGCCTTGATCTTGGCGACATCGGCACCGGGCGCCTTTGCCGCGTCGATGATGCGCGCTTCGGTCTTCAGCAGTTTATCGAGTGCCGCTTTCAACCCGCCGATGATATCGAGCGGCACGACGATGGCCCCGTGGCGGTCGAAATGAATGAGGTCGCCGCTCGTCACCGGCATGCCGTGCACGGTGACGTCGCGGCCGTAATCGACGACATGCACATAGGCATGCGACGGCGAGATCGAACCGGCCAGCATCTGGAAACCCGGCGCAATCTGGGGGATGTCGCGCACCGAGCCGTTGGTGACCGTCCCGATGCAGCCGAGCGCCTTGTGGACGTTGGACTGGACTTCGCCCCAGAAAGCGCCGTATCCGGCCGGGTCGTCGAGGTCCTGGATCACGACCACACTCGGCTGCGGTTCGGACGCTATGTAATCGAGATAGTCCATACGTTTTGACATGTAGCCGGCGTCGCCCAGGCCGAAGGCGTCCTTGGACCGGATCGTCACGGTCTTGGCGTAAGCCAGCATCGGCGGCAAATCGGGGAACGGGCAGTGAAGATGCCTTGTCGTGAACCCATGGCCGCGGCGCTCCGGCGCCACCATCTCGACGATATTGCATACCGTTGGCGTATCGATCGAGCGCAGAAAGTCGACATCGGCCTGTGAAAGTGGCATGGCTCCCCCGGATATGGCGCGCGCCGTTTTGGTCGCGCGCTTGCGCAAAAAGCGCGTGAACGTCGCGGTTGCCGCCACCCTTGTCAAATGGCCGCAATATCTCCCACCGCGTGCGCTTGCATGATAATGTAACCTGGGAGAGAACTGGGGCCTGGGATTTAATGCACCTTGAGCGGCGCATCCTCGTCACCGGCGGCGCCGGCTTTCTCGGCTCGCATCTGTGCGACCGCCTGCTGGAGAGCGGCGCGCACGTCATCTGCATCGACAATTTCTTCACCGGCACTCATCTCAATGTCGGTCACCTGCATGGCCATCCGCATTTCGAACTGATCCGCCACGACGTCTGCCTGCCGCTCTATATCGAGGTCGACGAGATTTATAATCTCGCCTGCCCGGCCTCGCCGATCCATTACCAGCGCGATCCGGTGCAGACGACCAAGACCAGCGTGCTCGGCGCCATCAACATGCTTGGCCTCGCCAAGCGCTGCAAAGCGAAAATCTTTCAGGCCTCGACGTCCGAGGTGTATGGCGACCCTGCCGTGCATCCGCAAACCGAAGAATACTGGGGCAACGTCAACCCGATCGGCTCGCGTTCCTGTTACGACGAAGGCAAGCGCTGCGCCGAGACCCTGTTTTTCGACTATCGCCGCCAGCACGCCATGCCGATCAAGGTCGGCCGCATCTTCAACGCCTACGGCCCGCGCATGCATCCGAACGACGGGCGCGTGGTGTCGACCTTCATCGTGCAGGCCCTGACCCGGCAGGACATCACTTTGTTCGGCGACGGCTTGCAGACCCGCGCCTTCTGCTATGTCGACGACATGGTCGAGGGCTTTATCCGCCTGATGGCCACCGGCGATGCCGTCACCGGGCCGATCAATCTCGGCAACCCGGATGAGTTCACCATGGCCGAGCTTGCGGCCAAGATCGTCGAGATCACCGGCTCGCCGTCGCGCATCGTACACCGCGCGCTGCCGGAGGACGACCCGAAGCAGCGCCGGCCCGATATTTCGCGCGCCAACGAACTGCTCCGCTGGTCGCCGACAGTCCGCCTCGAAGAGGGCCTGGCCAAGACCATCGCCTATTTCGAGCAGCTCTTGAGCACGAAAGACGTGCAGGCGCTGACGAGCCGCAACGTCTGATAGCGCTATGCGTATCGCCCCTATGTGCATTGCATCCGATCATTCGGCAATCCGACCGGTCCTGGTGTAGGGTCGCGCTCCCGCTCGCCGTTTTCAGCGCGAGCGAAACGCAGAGCCTTTGCCCGCATGCCGGACCGTTTGAGCTACCGCGACTTCACCGACCCGGCCAAGGTTCCGCTCGGCGTCCCGATCGAGGTCGTGCCCGGCGTGATGTGGATCAGGCTGGCGCTGCCTTTTGCGCTCAACCACGTCAACATCTACCTGATCGACGATGGCAAGGGCTGGGCGGTGCTCGACACCGGACTGGGCGATCTCGCCACCCAACAGGTCTGGCAAGCGCTGCTGGACAAGCATATCGACCGGCCGCTGACCCGGCTCATCGTCACGCATTTTCATCCCGACCACATCGGCATGGCCGGATGGCTGGCCGAAAAGTATCGCCTGCCGGTTTACATGAGCCAGACCGAATATCTGCTCAACCGCAACATCCATCTCGATCCGGGCGCTCTCGACGCCGCGCATTACCGTGAATTTTACCAACGGCACGGCCTCAGCGAGCAAGCGACCCAGCGCGTCGTCTCGCAAGGCCACGCCTATCTGCGGCAGGTCACCGGCCTGCCGCGGACCTTCGAGCGGCTGGTCAACGATGACAGGCTCGTCATCGGCGCCCGCGATTTCCGAGTCATCACCGGCGGGGGCCATTCACCGGAGCAGGTCGTGCTCTATTGCGAAGCCGACAAGATTTTCTTCTCGGCCGATCAGGTGCTGAGCAAGATATCGCCCAATGTCAGCGTCACCGCGGTCGATCCGAATGGCGATCCTTTGGCCTATTACCTGCGCTCGCTGGCGACGCTGGCCGGCATCATTCCGCCGGACGCGCTGGTGCTGCCGGGACATGGCCTGCCGTTCCACAACGCGCCGTCGCGCATCGCTGAGCTGATGGCGCATCATGACGCGCGCTGCGCCCAGATCGGCGAGGCCTGCGCGGCCGCGCCGCTGTCGGTCGCCGAACTGGTGCCGCTGCTGTTTCACCGGCCGCTCGATCCGCAGCAGACCAGCTTCGCGTTCAGCGAAATCCTCGCGCATGTGAATTACATGCTGCGCCGGGACCGGCTCGAAATCGCCGATCCGGCCGCTCACCTCGTCCGCTTTGTTCCCGGCAAGAGCCCGCACTGATTTTCGCCAGCGGAAAGCCGGCATCCTTCCGGCCGCGGCGCGCCTCGGCTAGTGCCCCGTTTCCGAAGTTCGTGTTACGTTGCGGCGGGCTCTGGCACGAACTTCGGAAACATAGGGGCACTAGCAAGTATATGATTCTAGTGCCGCTAATCGATTTGAAGTTCCTAAGCGAATTTGCGGTTGATGGGGTAGGAACTTCAAATCGGCGGCACTAGTGTGCCGGCGCGAAGATCGAACAACAGAAAATGAGCGAGGAAACGTGAAGACAGTGGAAGCAGCGTGCATCGGGGTCGGCTGGATCGGCGGCCTGCGCTCGGAAACATTGGCGCGTACCGCCTTGGTCGACAAATTGCACCTGTGCGACATCAAGCCGGACCGGCTGGCCGAGGTGAAAGCGAGGTACAAGCCCGCCACCACGACGCTCGACTACAACGACATCATCAACAATCCGAACATCTCGGTGGTCTATGTCTCGACCACGCCGGAGACCAACCACTATCCGATCGCGCGCGATTGCCTGAAGGCCGGCAAGAACGTGATGCTGGAAAAGCCGATCGCGCTCGAGCTGTGGGAAGCCGACGAGCTGATCATGCTGTCGAAGCGTAACAATCTTAAATTCACCATCGGCTATTCGCAACGATTCAACCCCAAGATCGCCTTCGCCAAGAAGAAGATCGTCGACGGCACGCTCGGCAATGTCGTTTCCGTCTTGGTAAGCCGCCATTTGTCGCGCGACCTCGGCAAGAAAATCGCCGGCCGCGTCCGGCTGTCGCCGGTCGTCATGGAATCGACGCACGATCTCGACTTCGTGTTCTGGCTGCTGGAGCCGGCCAAGCCGGTGAAGGTCTACAGCCAGGGCGCCTATGGTTACATGAAGGATGTCAACGGTTCGCATGACGTGATGTTTACCACCGTCACCATGGACAATGGCGTCGTGGTGATGATCGGCGGCGGCTGGAATTTTCCGCCGAGCTATCCGAACTATTGCTCGACCTGGATCGAGATCACCGGCGTCGACGGCGCCCTGGTGCTCGACGACACGCAGCGCGACAACTGGCTCAACACCGAAAAGCGCGGCCAGGAATTCCCGATGTCGACCATGCCGGGCGAAATGGTCGATCATGTCTTTGCCGGCGGCATCGGCCCGGAAACGATCTATTTCCTAGAAGCCTGCATCCGCGACACGCCCGTCATGGTGACGCCGGAATCGGCGCGCCGGGTGATGGAGACCTACAGCGCCGCCGACCTGTCGGCCGACCGCGGCGAGCCGATCGATTTGCCGCTGACCAATGAGACCATCAACGGCATCGCCGAACTCAAGGCGAAGAACCGGGCGGGCCTCAACCCGGGAGCGCAGGCCTGACGCTCACCCACACAAGTCTCGGCTTATGCCGCTGCCCAACTTTTCCCGGCCTCATGGCTAATCGGTCTTAGCCAATAGACGAGTAATTTGCTCATTCAGTTGGGCCTGCTGATAGGGCTTAGATAGTCGGGGAAGTCTAATCGAAGTGCCTTCGGGCACCTCCGCGTAGCCGGTAGCAAGCAAGATCGGCAAAGTCGGTCGCTTCCTCCTCACGATTTCCGCTAGTTGGAGACCGGTCATGCCCGGCATGGCGTGGTCCGTCATAAGTAAATCTAGAGATCGCCCTGTCTCAATAATCTCAAGAGCCTGACGACCTGAGTGAGCCTCGATGACCGCATGACCTAGGTCCTCCAGCATGTCGACCGTGCTCATTGCGATTAGAGCGTCGTCGTCAACAACGAGGATCGTAGCAGGCCGGTTCAAACCCACCGCGGCCTTGTCGACCACACCATCTGCGACTGCCGACAATTCCGCATCCTTGGCTTTTGGTAGCCACAGCGTCGCAATGGTGCCCTTCCCCGCTTGGCTTTGAAGATCGAATTTTCCACCAAGCTGGGTTGCAAGTCCGTGAACAGATGACAGACCAAGACCTGTGCCTTTACCGGTCGGTTTGGTAGAAAAAAACGGATCTATTGCCTTCTTGAGCGTGTCCTCGTCCATCCCAACGCCTGTGTCAGCTACCGATAATTTCACGAAGGGGGACGACGCCGCTTCGGACGTACCTGGTCGAGCGGAGATTGTAATGTTACCGCCCTCAGGCATCGCATCCCGCGCATTGATGCATAAATTAAGTACCGCGAGTTCAAGCTGATTCAGGTCGGCTTGCACGCGTGGCAAACCTGGCTGCACGTCAAACTTGACTCCAATTTCGGATGGGATCGCCCTATCGATTAATGTGCGCATCCCATTCAACATGTCACCCAAGTCGACTGCAACGGTTTGCAGCTCTTGCTGTCGTGCAAAAGCCAACATGCGTTGGGTTAAGATAGTCCCGCGCTTCGCTCCTTCGAGAGCGGCATCCAGAAGCCTGACGCTTCGTTCGTCGCTTTTGTGGCGCTTGCGCAATAAATCAAGATTGCCCATGACGGCCATGAGCAAATTATTAAAATCGTGCGCGACGCCGCCGGTTAGATGCCCGAGGCTTTCTACCTTCTGCGATTGGAGAAGCTGGGCCTGCGCGGCTTCTCGGGCGGCTACCTCGGTGACAAGCTCTTGAGTTCGCTCTTCAATGCGGTTTTCGAGCGTTGCGGTTAACTCGGATAGCTCAGCCATGCGCGCCCTGGCTTCATACTGCTTTCGACGCGCCCTTACAGCGGAGCGCACGAGGCTTGCGAAAGTCGTTGGATGGAAGGGGCGCTCCAAAAAGGTTACGTTGCCGAGCAGTTCAGCCGCTCTGGCAGCCGCCGGGTTCCTCTCGGCCCCGCCCCCACGCCGCGTAAGAAGTATGATCGGCAAATCCGACCATGGCGGTTGAGAAGCCAGCAAGGCGATAAGCTGCCGCGGATCGGCGCTGATCAACGCTTCTTCGGCTACAATGGCAAGTCCAACACCGGCAGATATTGCTTCGCATAGACTCGGCAAATCGCCGCTAATGACGCCCACCACATCTACCTGGGACAGCAGTGTTATTGCGAGTTCTGCGTCCCGACCTTGAGGCGCCAGAACTGCGGCGACTTCGGAACCATTTATCTTAGACACCCCCGTTGTCCTCCCGGGACAACAGGTCAGATTTGTCCCCCACGAAATCCGGGACGCCTTTGAGAATACCTTGGAAATCCGTCAAAGGCTCGCTGAGCGTCAGTCCAACGTGACTGATTTGCAACTCCCTTATCGTCGCCTCATGGTGGCCGGTGCGCTTCTTGATCACAGATATCGCCCGCTTGACCCTTCCTAATGCCTCAAAGTAGCGAAGCAAGATTACGGTATCGGCAAGATAAGTCACATCGACCGGAGACTGCATATCACCTACGAGACCATGCTGAGCAACGGTCAGAAATGTGCTGGCTCCTTGACGGTTCAAATACTGGAGCAACTCATGCACGTGAAGTATGAGCGCTTTCTCATCCGGCATAGCGGCCTGATAGCCGTTTAATCCGTCGATGATAACGGTTTTGACCTGACGCTCATCGACAGAGGCGCGAACCCGATGGGCGAACTCTCCAGGGGACAATTCAGCAGCATCTATTTGCTCAATAAACACCTTGCCACTTTGCCGCGCTTCAACCAGATCAATTCCAATGCCTCGCATCCGCTCAATGAGCAAGCCAAGCTCTTCGTCGAAGATGAAAATTGATGCTTGCTCACCTCGCCGCACCGCGGCCATCGCAAATATCCAGGTCAGTATCGTTTTGCCCGTGCCTGCCGGGCCCATTATCAACGTGCTAGAGCCGCGCTCACCCCCGCCCCCTAAAAGAGCGTCTAGCTTGGGAACGCCCGTTCTCAAGGTTTCGAGTGAGAAAGCTGTCCGATGCTCGGATGCCACCAGACGCGGAAAGACGTTCAAACCGCCCTTTGTAATTGTGACATCGTGATATCCGCCTCTGAATTGGCGACCACGGTACTTGAGGACACGCATGCGACGACGTTCAGCACCATAAGTCGGCGCCATTTGCTCAATGCGAATCACGCCGTGTGCCACGCTATGAACTGTCTTGTCGCCCACCTCCGCAGTCAGATCGTCAAGCATCATGATCGTTGCGGAGTGACGAGCAAAGTAGTGCTTTATCGCGAGCACTTGACGCCGATAGCGCAATGAACTTTGCGCAAGCAACCTAATCTCCGAGAGACTGTCCAATACGACCCGCAGTGGCTTTACGCGCTCGACTGCTTCAAATATTTTCTTTGTCGTTTCGCCCAGTTCCAAGTCCGAGCTATAAAGCAGACTTTGCTGCTGATCTGAGTTCAGAAGACTTTCGGGCGGTGTGAGCTCATAGACTTCGATGTTTTCATCCAGTGTCCAGCCGTGCGACGATGCCGTCTGGGCGAGTTCATCCACTGCTCGCCGAGTCGCGCACCCTCCATGAGAAATTGGAGTGCAGCTGTCGTCTTCCCGCTGCCCGGCTCACCTTCGACCAGGAACAGGTGGCTTCTGGAAAAGCCGCCTGCCAGCACCTCGTCCAAGCCCCAAATGCCAGATTTTGCGTCGTCTCCGATGGCACCCACCTAAAAGCCCCGCCGTTAGTTCAATGACTAAATGGAACTTCGACGAGAGCCTTAGGTTCCCGGGAACTTTAATATCGGAGATTGACTCTACAAAGACCCCGAAGGGGACTGCCAACGTTTCCGGGTCGTATCGGTGGTCAACGGTGCGCCCCCCAAAAACAGTAAATGTTGGTGGGCCCGGCAGGACTCGAACCTGCAACCAGACCGT
>LNDS01000008.1 GCA_001464835.1 Rhizobiales bacterium Ga0077525
AGCTCGCGGTGGCCGGCGAATGGGTGCTGGTCATCCAGGGCGTCATCTTCGTGTCCTGCGTGCTCTTGTTCCGCCGCGGCATCGTCGGCGAGATTGCCGCCCGGTTTAAGGGCTGAAGCGGCAGGGCGAGAGCGGAAATCAGGGTGGGGCGGCCGTCAAAACCCCATAATCGGCGCGCGCGATCCGCCTATGCTCTTTGAATCGCTGGCGAATCAGCTTATCGTTGCGTTGTTATCCACAGCTGTGCGCTGTCGTCATTGTACGATTGTTCGTCGTTGCCGTTCACGCAACGATCAGGGGGTAGACGAATCGGCGCTCGACCACCGGGCTACCCCCATGCAGGCTCTGCCCAGCAGACCACGTCTCGATGCGATCGCGCTGAAATGGCACGATCTGGCGCAGCGTCGTCTCGACCATTACACTGAGCTTTACCGCAGCGGCCGTTGGCGGCGCTACTACACGCAGGAACGCTTTGCCATCCGCATGCTCGACGTCATCAATGCCGCAAAGCAGTGGCGCAGGCTGGCCGGTCTGCCGCCGGCCGAGTTGCAGGCGCAGGCGCAGTCGCAGTCCGAAGCGCAGCTAGCAGCGCCATCGCCGCGTCCCGACGACTCCATGCGCCCCGCGGCATGACACCTGCCTGTAGCAAGTCTCTCCGCAGCATGCCTTTCCTTTCTATGTTGGTCCGTTGCTTCGTTGCTGTGGCTTTGGGCGGCACGGCGGCGCCGCCGTCTTATGCCCAATCGGACAAGCAGGGTGTCACCTTGCTCATGCGCGATTGCGGGCGCTGCCACGCCGTGGGCCTGAGCGGAGCCAGCCCGCGCCCCGATGCGCCGGCGTTCCGCACCCTGGGTGCCCGCTATCCGATCGAGGCGCTGGAAGAAACGTTGGGCGAGGGCATCATGTCCGGCCACCCTGACATGCCGGAATTCCAGTATGATGCCGAAGAAGTCGGTGCCATCATTGATTACCTGAACGCCATCCAGAAGCCCTGAGGCGCCGCGCGCCCCTTTCCGCAGAGTACCCCCATGAGCAGTGTCCTTTTTTCGCCGGTCGATCTGGCGGGCCTTAAGCTTGCCAACCGCCTCGTCGTGTCGCCGATGTGCCAGTATTCCGCCGATGACGGCTGCGCCAATGACTGGCACCTGATGCATCTCGGCATGCTGGCCAATTCCGGCGCGGCGATGGTGGTTGTCGAAGCCACCCATGTCGAGCGCCACGGCCGCATTACCCATGGCTGTCTGGGCCTTTACTCCGACGACAACGAAGCGGCGCTGGCGCGCGTCATCAACAGCGCGCGCCGCGCCGGCACCGCCAAATTCGGCATCCAGATCGCGCATGCCGGCCGCAAGGCGTCGTCGCAAAAGCCATGGGACGGCGGGCTCGGCCTGACCGAGGGGCAGGACCCGTGGCAGACCATTGCCGCATCGCCGCTGCCCTGGGGTGAGACCAAATGGCATACGCCGCGCGAGGCGACCGAAGCCGATCTGACCCGCGTCCGCGATGCCTTCGTCAATTCGGTCAAGCGTGCGCTACGCATCGGCTTCGACGAAATCGAATTGCACATGGCGCACGGCTATCTGCTGCACGGCTTCATGTCGCCTTTGTCGAACAAGCGCACCGACCAATATGGCGGCTCGCTGGAAAACCGGCTGCGCTTTCCGTTGTCGGTGGCGAAAGCGGTGCGGGCCGCGGTGCCGAAGGGCGTACCGCTTGGCGCGCGCATCACCGGCAGCGACTGGCGCGAAGGCGGCTTGACGCCGGACGACGCCGTGGCGATCGCCAAGGCGCTCAAGGCCGAGGGCCTCGATTTCCTCTGCGTCTCGTCCGGCGGCGCACAGTACGAAATCCGCACGCCGCAAGAGCAAGGCTATAACGTGCCAATCGCCGCGCGCATCAAAAAGGAAGCCGGTATCGCTGTGCGCGCTGTCGGCGCCATTCTCGATCCGGCTTTCGCCGAGGATGTCGTGGCGTCGGGCAAGGCCGATCTTGTAGCCGCCGCGCGCATCTTCCTCGACAATCCGCATTGGGGCTGGCACGCCGCCCGGGCGCTCGGCGCCGATGTGCCGCGCCCGGTGCAATATGCCCGCGTCGGCCCTGCGCTGTGGGCGGCGGCGAAGCCGAAGGCGTGAGAACTACCGTCACCCTGAGGTGCGAGCGCGTCGCGCGAGCCTCGAAGGGTGACAGCCCGGACCGTGTGGCCGTCTATCCTTCGAGGGCTTCGCTGCGCGAAGCCACCTCAGGATGACGGAGTAAGACAATGGACACCTTCGTCTTCCTTGCCGTCCTGTTCGCTGCCTTCTGCCATGCCGGCTGGAATGCGCTGATCAAGGTCGGCCTCGATCCTTTATCGACCACGACCTTGATCGCCATCGGCTCGGCGCTGGTCGCCGCGCCGTTTCTGCCTTTCGTCGGATTGCCGGCGCCCGCCGCCTGGCCGTGGCTCGCCGCCTCGGCGATCATCCACCTGTTTTATTTCGCCGCGCTGATCGAGGCCTATCGCACAGGCGATCTCGGCCAAGTCTACCCGATCGCGCGCGGCTCGGCGCCGCTGATGACGGCGGCGGCGACAACCTTCATCGTCGGCGAGCGTCTCAGCGTGACCGGTTGGACCGGTATCGTCGTCCTGGTCGCCGGCGTGTTCCTGTTGTCTGCGCGTGGCGGCAGCGCTCTGTTACGCGTCGACCGCCGCGCCGTCGGCTTTGCACTGCTGACCGCGTTGACCATCTGCGCCTATTCGGTGGTCGACGGCATCGGCGCGCGGCTCGCCGGCGACCCGAACGCCTATTCGCTCGCGCTGTTCGTGCTCAACGCGGCGGCGCTGGTGCCCTATGCGCTCTACCGCAACGGCTGCGATGTTATTCCGGCGATGCGCCTGTATTGGCGGCGCGGCTTTGCCGGCGGCGCGTTGCAGCTCATATCCTACGGCACGGTGCTGTGGGCGATGACCTTGGCGCCGATCGCCATCGTCGCGGCCTTGCGCGAAACCAGCGTGCTGTTCGGCGCGGCAATCGCCGTGATCGTGCTCAAGGAGCCGTTGCGCGCCACACGCATTGTCGCCGCGCTGTTGATCCTGTGCGGCTTGGTCTTGATCCGGGTGCAATAGTCTCAATGATAGCCATAGGCGCGGGCCAGCCTGTCCGGATCGGCGCCGAAAAAGTAGCGCAGCCGCAGCGACCACATCAGCAATACGGTGCGCAGCGCGCCATTGTTGCGCCAGCGCTTGTCCGAAGTAGTGACGCGCGCGGTCAGGCAAAGCGGCTGGCCGAAGCGCTTGAGACGAGCCGACAGCGCAATGTCTTCCATCAAAGCGATCGGCGGGAAGCCGCCGGCCTTGTCGAACGCATCGCGTTTCACGAACATTGCCTGATCGCCGGTGGCGATGCCGGTCAGCCGCGACCGCATGTTCATGCTTAAGGCTCGAAGCGGCCCCAGGCCAGCCTGAATTGCGCGAGGCCATCCAGCACCAGCCGCTCGGCATCGGCGGGCAATTGCGTGTCGGCATGCAGGAACAACAGCACGTCGCCGCGCGCAACGGCCGCGCCGGCATTCATCTGCACGGCGCGTCCGCGCGGCGCGCTGACGACCTTGTCGGCGAAGGGCCGGGCCAGTTCGATTGTGTCATCGGCGCTGCCGCCATCGGCGACAATCACCTCGACTCCGCGCGCGCGAAAACCCTGCAATGCCGCCAGCGCCGCCGCGATGCCTTCGGCCTCGTTCAGCACCGGCATGATAATTGACAAAGTCATCGCGGTTGCGCTTGCGCGATCGTATAATCCGGCCCGTCGGCGATGCGCATGTAATAGGACAGGTAAGCCGGCGAACCCGGAGGCCAGCGTTCGGTAAAGCGGGCGATGAAGGCCTCGCTGTCATACTCGACCGCCAGCGCGTCGATATGAACGCCGTCGCGCACGACGCCATAGAGCGGCGCATGCGGCGAGGGTGTGGTGGCAATGCGGGTGATGACGCCGGCGTGGTTGCCGGCGAAATTCGGCATGCCCGCCGCGCCATTGTTGATGATGGTCAGCCGGCCGCCGGGCAGGGCAAAGTCGCGCAGCGCTGCCGCGCAGGTATGCGTCGAGGCGAAGACATCGACGTTGGACCGCGCCCGCACATCGGCGAGCCAGTTCTGCCGCTTCGGATTGTCCAGTTCGTCATGCGCGAAGCGCCAGCCGGCCAGCGCCGCGGCGTCGCCATGCACGATGCCGACGCTTAAAGGCCCAACCTGTGCGACAAGATGCATCGGTAGCGCGCCAAGCCGCGCCCGCGCCGCGGACGGCGTTACCTTCTGCAACAGCGCCAGTATGTCATTCGAGCGCGCCACCACATCTTGCGCTACGCTGTCCGGATAGGCGCAGCCGCAACCGGCGCCGACATCGCTGGGGCGGGCGATTTCGGTTTCGACATTGCCGCGCATGGCGCGATACGGCGCAATGCCGTTGTCGATGGCGGCAAACCAGCGCGGCTCGGCGTCGAACCAGTGGAAGTCGCCGTTGAAGACGATCTCCGGCAGGGAGGTTTCGCGCGCCGTCATCTCCTTGATGGCGGCCAGAGCCGCCGCGTTTCCGTAGAGCCCGCCGACGACGTACAAGGTCTCGGCGGCAAAATCCGCCGCGCGCGCGAATACGTCCGGCGCATAAGTATAGTCGAGCGGGCAGACGCGCCCGGCGTCCTGCGTCAATGCCGCCGCGAGGGTCACTCCGCCGCTTCCTTCAAGGCGCCGCCGCAGCTCGAGCCCTGGCCGGCGGTGCAGCCATAACAATGGCCGGACACCCGGATCGGATTATCGCGCAAATCCGCGTCAAGCAGGTCGGACAGGTGCACGCGCTTGTTGGCGCCATAGGGCATCGGCAGATTGAGCATCTGGTTGAAATCGCAGTCGAACACATAGCCCTTGTAATCGACTGAAATCAGCGATCGGCACATCACGCCGGCGAGATTGGCGTCGAGATGCGCGTCCTGCAATAGATTAAGGTAGCTGTCGAACTCGCCCCTGGTCACCAGCGCCGAGCCGAAACGCTGGATCGGCATGTTGGCGAGCACATAAAGTTTGTTGAAGACGATGCCGAATTGTTCGCCGAGCACGCGCTTGTAGTCGGCCTCCAGCCCGGCCTGTCCCGGCGGCAGCGATGCGCCCAGCGGATTGTAGACGAGGTTCAAGATCAATGCCGGGTCTCGGCCATAACCGAGCGCATTGAGCGCCTGCAGGCCGTGGATCGAGGCATCGAACACGCCCTTGCCGCGCTGCGCTTCGACATTGTCGAGCGAATAGCACGGCATCGACGCCACCACCTCGACGCCGTTGTCGCTGAGAAACGCCGCGAGGTCTTCCTGGCCCGGCTGCTCCAATATCGTCAGGTTGCAGCGGTCCATTACCTTGACGCCGAGGGCGCGCGCCCCTCGCACCAGCCGGCGGAAATTGGCGTTCAGCTCCGGCGCGCCGCCGGTAATATCGAGCGTCGTTATGCCGCGCCGTTCGATGAAGTCGAGCGCCAGTTCGGCAACGTCGGACGCCATCTCCTCAGTGCGGTTCGGCCCGGCATTCACATGGCAATGGAAGCAGGTCTGGTTGCAGCGATAGCCGACATTGATCTGGAGGGTATCGAGCGGGCCGCGCCGCAGCGCCGGAAACGGAATCTTGTCGAGCAGTGGCAGAGTGTCGCGCATGGTCGGCCTCGCATTGTGCGACGAACTTGCCACGAACCTGCCGTTCGCGTCACCCCGCCGGCACGGCGGCACGGACACATGGCTGTGAGTGAATCGTGACGTCTATCGCGTCGCTGCTGTCGCCACCGGCAAGTCGAAGCCGATGCGGCCGAAGCCCGGCAGTTTTACCGCCGGATGGCGCAGATCGAGCCCGGCGACCAGCCCGAGCAGATTGACCTCGACGCCTTCGACCCAGCCGGCTTTCAGCGCCGCGAGGCCATAGAGGTTCAGCTCGACGCCGGTGCCGCTGTCGGTATAGCCGGCATAAAAACCGTCACGGAAGTCGCGGCCGACTGCGTTCGGCGGCAGTGTCGTGCGCAATTCCGGCACCGCGCGCAACACCGCGGCGGTGAACGAGTTGCTGTTCGGCCCCGGCCAGATGCGATAGTCGCCGGCATTGCGATAGGTGTAGTCGCGCACGGCCGCCTCGATCTTGGGGATCATCGCCTCGGCTTGCGCGCCGGACACATCGGCGATCACCTCCGGCATGTTGCCGTACCAGCGGCCGTCGGCCGGCCAGCCATTGGTACGCACCGGCGTGCCCCAACCGACGACGTCGAAGCGGGTCCAGGTTCTGGCATTGGCGCGCTTGAGCACCACCCAGCTGTGCACCGAGAAGATGCCCTTCCAGGCACCGGTGGTGCCGGAATAGATGACGAGGCGCGCCGGCGCATAGTCGGCCGCCTTCGGCAGCGTGCCGGTCGAGGACCAATCGGCGGTGCGCCACGAGCGCCCGTCCGAGCTCATCCAGTAGAGCGCTGCGCGGGCGATCAAAGGGGCGAGAAAAAGCGCGAAGATGATGAGCATGAGGGTGCGGCGTCGCGGGCGGGGGAATGGCATGGACATGACATTTAGGAACGGTTCGGGGCGTAAACGTGGCGGCAACATTACCCTTTGGTCATGGCCCACGCAGTCGCGGCAGACCGCAGTGAACTCCCTATCCCCTTGGGGGAGAGGGTCGGGGTGAGGGGGCAAGTGACTTCCTCGATAGTCTATAACCCCTTACCCGGATCGCTTCGCGATCCGACCTCTCCCCATGGGAGAGGTGAAGATTCAATCCGTCCTGTTCCCGCTCACCCGCAATCGCGGAAAGCGCTCCGCGCCGCCCTTTGCCAGATCGCCGCTCACCGGCCTGTCCCACTCCATGCCGACAACGGCGCCGCCTGTCGCGTCGATGATGCGGTTATTGACGATCGTCGCCGAGCCGGCGCCCTCGGCCACCGACACGCCGATGCCGATCCCGGTCATGCGCACGAGGTTATTGGTGATGGTGCAGGCGTGCAAATACTTGCCGCTGCCGACCTCGATGCCCATGGTCCGCGTATTCTCGATCGTGTTGCCGGTAACCAGAGTATCGGCCTCGACGCCGATGCCGAGGCCGGACGAATCCGGCCCGCCCTGCGGCCGTTTGTTGACGATGTTGCGGATGATGTTGTTGCGCACCACGGCGCCGCGGCCGCCGACGTCGAAATTGGTGACGGCGATGCCGAGCGCCGCGCCATCCACCAGATTGTCGGCGATGGTCGCATTGATGAAATCGAATTCGGAATAGATTGCGACTTCGCCGAGCGCGAAGCATTGATTGCCGATGATCTGGACATGCGAGGCGGCATTGCCGCGCACCGCGGTAAAGGCGGCGCGGCGGATAATGTTGCCGCGCACGGTGACGCCTTCGGCGCGAAACACGTTCACCGCATTGCCGTTCTGCCCGTCGCCGCCGCCGCGCGCCTCGGTGTCCTCGATGATATTATCGGCAACGACGCTGCCGTCATGACGCTTGGCGCTCTGCCAGACGCGGATGCCGCCATTGCCGGATTTCGAGATCGTGTTGCCGCGAATATCGAGCGCGGTATTGTCGAGTGCGTACAGCGCGTTGTCGGCGGAATTCGCAATGGTGTTGCCAGTCACCGCGCCACCGCATTTGAACAGGCTTATAGCGTTGCCGTTGGCGTTTGCCACGGTGCAGTCGGCGATGCGCAGGCCGCGCGCGCCGTTAATCGCGATCAGGCCGCTGTTGCGGCCGAGCGCGATGCCGTTGCCGTCGAGCGTCAGCCCGCTGAGCGCGATGCTTTCCGAATCCTGTGCCGAAAGCAAGGAAGGCCCGCGCGTCAACGCAATCTTCGCGCCGCGCGCGCCTTGCAGGCGCGAACCGGCGCGCAAGGTCAGGGGGCCGCTGCGATACGTGCCCGCCGGAAGCCACAAGGGTCTGTCGGCCTGCGCGGCAGCGTCGATGGCGCGCTGCAGGCTTTGCGTCTGGTCGCCGCCGGCGTTCGGGCGCAGGCCGAACTGCGCGGCGTCGAGGCCTTGCGGCTTTTGCGTCTGCGCGCGCGCCGGCTGCGCGAACAAAGTCGCCAGCGATCCGAGCAGAAAATGGCGGCGGTAGAGCGGCATGGCGACATTCTTGCCGGCAGAGAGATTAAGTCCGGTTAACGGCTAACGGCGAATTGCGGCGGCCATTTCGACCAGCACGCGGCTGCCGATCTGGAACAAGTCGTCGGCAGTAAATGTCATACTCCGCTCATTCCCGCGTAAGCGGGAATCCAGCCTTTCTGGCCCCCCGCCTGCGCGGGGGTGAGCGGAAGAGGTCGGCCGTGCGTGCCTCCTGACCAAAGGCACATGCACGAACGCCGCCAGTCTTGGGCCGCCGGTCTCGCTGGCGCGCCAGCAAACGTAGTTGCACAGATAGCGACCGGCATCGCGCGACAGCTTCACCGGCACGCCGGCCGCGCGCGCCGCCGCGAGCAGGCGGCGTTGCGGCGCCGGCATCATGCGATCGAGCGGACCCCCGGGCGCGATTGTTCCCCGCCGCAGCACCGCGCCGGAGACATCCGGCAGCAAAGCCAGTGCATTGCGCGCCCGCGTCTCGATGCGGATGTATTTCGTGCGCGCCGCCAGCCCGAACATCAGCAGCGCGTCGGGCCTGTGGCGTGCGATCAAAGCGGGCAGGTCGCGGTCGACCGCGGCGTAGCTCGTTTCGAACACATGCCCGGCAATCCGCACATCGGCCAAAGCCGGCCGCCGCAGTTTCACCAGCCGCTCGACCAGCCGGATCGTCGGGTTATAGGGCGCGCCGGGGAAGGGCCCGAAGCCGGTGACAAGGATGGTGGAAACGGGCGGCATAGCTCGTTCACACTCCCAACAACGCCGCGATCTCCTCGACCGCCAAGGTCGGCGCCAGTTTGCCCGCCGCCACCGCGCTCTCGGCCTGCTTCACCTTGGCGCGCACCGCGGGATCGCTGCGCAGCCGCGCGGTCAGCCGTTCCTCAAGCATGGTCCACATCCATTTGACCTGCTGTGTGCGCCTGATCTCGGCGAGTTCGCCGGATGCGGTCATCTTGCCCTTGTGCTCGGTTACCTTGGCCCACAGGCCGTCAATGCCGTTGCCGGTGAGCGCCGAGAAGGTGACCACCGGCGGCGACCAGGTCGGCGTGCGCGGGCTGAGGATATGCAACGCCGAGCGGAAATCGGCGGCGGCGATATTGGCGCGGGCGATGTTGTCGCCGTCGGCCTTGTTGATGGCGATCATGTCGGCGAGTTCGACGATGCCTTTCTTGATGCCCTGCAATTCGTCGCCGCTACCTGCGACCATCAGCACCAGAAAGAAATCGGTCATGTCGGCGACCGCGGTTTCCGACTGGCCGACGCCGACGGTCTCGACGATGACGACGTCGTAGCCGGCCGCCTCGCACAAAAGCATGGTCTCGCGCGTTTTGGCGGCGACGCCGCCGAGCGTGCCGGAAGAGGGCGAGGGGCGGATGAAGGCATTCGGATCGACGGCGAGGCGCGCCATCCGCGTCTTGTCGCCGAGGATGGAGCCGCCGGTGCGGCTCGACGACGGGTCGACCGCCAGCACCGCGACTTTGTGGCCCTGCGCGGTCAGACTTGAGCCGAGCGCATCGATGGTGGTGGATTTGCCGGCGCCGGGCGCGCCGGTAATGCCGAGGCGCATTGCCTTGCCGGTCAGCGGCAGCAGCTCCTGCACCAAGAGATGCGCAGTCTTGCGGTGGTCGGCGCGCTTGCTCTCGATCAGCGTGATGGCGCGGGCCAGAGCGGCGCGGTCGCCAGCGCGGATGGCGGCTGCGAGGTCGTGGGCGAGAGCGGATGGATCGGGCGGGCGCGCGGACATTCCCCTTGAGTAGCCGAAGGCAGGCGCGCCGTCACGTCCCGGGCTGGTCGAGACCGGGGATGATGCCGGATTTTGGCCTGAAGCTGCGCCAGATCATGGCCGCCCAGATCAGGACGGTGGCGACGCCGAGGCAGGCGGCGATCGGCCGTTCGAAAAAGCCCAGCAGCGAGCCGTCGGCCTTGATCATCGAGGTCATGAAGTTCTGCTCGAGCATTTCGCCGAGGACGAGACCGAGAATGGCCGGCGCGATCGGGAAGCCGTGTTCTTCCATCAGCCAGCCGATGACGCCCAGCACCAGCATGACGATAATGCCGTAGGGCGAGTTGGTCATGGCGTAAGCGCCGACCACGCAGAACATCAGGATGATGGGCAGCAGCATATTGCGCGGCACGCGCAGGATCTGCTTGCTGGCTTTGATCGCGGCCCAGCCCAGCGGCAGCATCAAAAGATTGGCGAGAATGAAGATCAGGAACACCGCATAGATGAATTGCGGGTTTTGTAGAAACACCGTCGGCCCTGGGTTCATGCCCTTCATGTACAGGACGCCGATGACGATGGCGGTAATCGAGTCACCGGGAATGCCGAACACCAGGGCCGGGATCCAGGCGGCGCCGAGCGCCGAATTATTGGCCGACGTGGCATCGACAATGCCCTCGACATGGCCGGTGCCGAATTTTTCCGGCGTTTTGGAAAAGCGCTTCGACACTGCGAACGAAATCCAGGCGGCGATGTCGGCGCCGGCGCCGGGCAGCGCGCCGATGACGACGCCGATGGTCGAACCGCGCAGGAAGTTGAACCAGTATTTTTTGAACACGGCATAGATGCCGGTGAAGATATTGCCGATTTTCTGCGCGATAACCGCGCCCTGGTGATCGACGGTGACCGCGCCGCGCAGCAGCTCCGACAAAGCGAACATGCCGATCATCGCCGGGATGAAGCTGATGCCCTGCAGCAGTTCGACGCTGCCGAAGGTGAAGCGCGGGAAGCCGGCGGCCGGATCGATGCCGATGGTGTTGATCGACAGGCCGAACAGCAGCGCGGTGATGCCCTTGAGCGGATGCTCGCTGGACATGAACACCGCGCAGGTCAGGCCGAGCAGCGCCAGCCAGAAATATTCAAACGAGGAAAAATTGATGGCGGCTTCCGCCAGCGCCGGCGCCGCAAGAATGAGAATGGCGACGCCGATCAGCCCGCCCAGCACCGAGAACACCAGGTTGACGCCCATGTTGAGGTCGAGCTCGCCCTTTTTCGACATGGCGTAGCTCTCATCGGTATAGGCGGCGGAGGCGGGCGTTCCCGGAATGCGCAGCATGGCCGCCGGAATATCGCCGGCGAAGATCGCCATCGTGGTCGCGGCGACGATGGCCCCTAACGCCGGCACCGGGTCCATGAAGAAAGTGATCGGCACCAGGAGCGCGGTCGCCATGGTCGCGGTCAGGCCCGGCATCGCGCCGACGAACATGCCGAAAGCCGAGGCGGCAACGATGACCCCCACCACTTTGAGGTCGAAGATCAGGCTGGCGGCGAGAATTATAGCGTCCATCGGCCCTCAAAGAATGGTGTTGAGCCAGCCGCGCGGCAGCGGCACGCGCAGCAGGGTGGCGAAGAACCAGTGGATGGTCAGCGTCGCGATGACGGCGACAATGACGGCGCTGAGCGGGCGGACGCGAAACCATAGAAACAGGCCGAGCAGGAAAAACACGCCGAGCGGAATGAAGCCGACGGTTTCCGACACGACGATGTACAGCAGCAGCATCGCCAGCATCAGCGCGAAGCTGCCGAGCCGCCAGCGGTCGCTCGTCCACGGCGCCCATGCGACCCAGGCGCTGCCGGGCGCGCGCGTGGCAAGACCGCGCCATATCAGCAAGCCGCCGCACATGATCAGGCCGCTGGCGAGAATGCGCGGGAACAACGCCGGGCCGTATTTCTGGCCCGGAAATTCCGGCAGGCTTGCCGCCAGCGCGATCATCACCGCGGCCAGCAGTATCAGGACAAGCCCGCAGATCGCGTCATTGGCGCGCATGGTGCGGCTCCGTTCCTTGCAAAAAAGGTCCGGCGGGACTGGCCCGCCGGATATCAGGATCGCAAGACCGCGCCGATCAGGCCTTGGCCAGGCCGGCGGCCTTCATGGCGGTGCCCATCTGGGCGTCGCTCTTGTCCATGAAGGCGGCGTAGCCGGCAGCGTCCGCCCACACCGTGCCGAAGCCGCGCGAGCTCATGAAGTCCTTGTACTCTTTCGAGTCGTAGATCTTCTTGAGCGAAGCGGTGAGCTTGGTCGCCATTTCCGCCGGCAGACCCTTGGGCCCGACGAAGCCACGCCAGGCGCCGGTTGTGAAGTCGATGCCCATGGCTTCCTTCAAGGTCGGAATGTCCTTGAAGGCGGCGGCGCGTTCCGGCGCCATCAGCGCCAGGCTGCGCGCCTTGCCGGCGTCGATCATGGCGCGGGCTTCCGGCACCGAGCAGGTGGTGAGATCGATGCCGCCGGCGGCGAGATCCTGCATCGCCGGAGCCGCGCCGTTCGATGGCACCCAGGCGACGTGATTGGCCGGAAGTTTCATCGCTTGCAGCCAGCCGACAAGCGCCAGATGCCAGATGCCGCCCTGGCCGGTGCCGGAGGCTTTGAACTTGCCGACGGGGGCCGCCTTGATGGCGTCGGCCAGTTCCTTGACGGTCTTGTAGGGCGAGTCCGACTTGACCTGGATGCCCGGCGGATCTTCGTTCATCAGCGCCAGCGGCGTGTAGTCCTTCGGCGTCAGTGCGGTCAGGCCCTGCCAATGCATCATCGCGATTTCAACGGTGATGATGCCGAGCGTATAGCCGTCGGGCTGCGCCGTGGCGATCGCCGAGTGGCCGACGACGCCGGAACCGCCGGTGCGGTTGACGACGTTGATCGGCTGGCCGAGATCCTTTTCCAACAGCGCCGCGACGATGCGCGCGGTCGCGTCGGTGCCGCCGCCGGCGCCCCAGGGACAGATCATCTGGATCGGCCGGCTCGGATAGTTCGCCTGTGCGAAGGACGGCTTCAAGCCCAGGCCAAGGCCCGCGCCCGCCGCCGCGGTCGATGCAACGAAACTACGTCGTGTGAGTTTGGTCATGCTGATCCTCCCTATGTGTCCCGGCGTGCCGGAGAGCCCGGCGTAGCGGGGCTGCCGCCGGTAGACCCGACGTCATATTATGATGTGATGTTAGGGCGGGTTTGCGGGGTTGGCAACCAGCGCCGGGCGCTTATTCCGCCGCCTGCTTGCCGTGGCCGAGCCGCGTATGCAGCGTCTTCAGCAGTTTCTCGGCCGCCTCCGCAATGACGGTGCCGGGCGGGAAGATCGCCTCGCAGCCGGATTTCATCAGCGCCTCGTAATCCTGCGGCGGCACCACGCCGCCGACCACGATCATGATGTCGTCGCGGCCTTGTGAGGCCAGTTGCTTCTTCAACTCCGGCACCAGCGACAGATGCGCGGCCGCGAGCGACGACACGCCGAGAATATGCACGTCATTCTCCACCGCTTGGCGCGCGGCTTCTTCCGGCGTCGCAAACAACGGCCCGATATCGACGTCGAAACCGAGATCGGCAAAGGCCGACGCGATCACCTTCTGCCCGCGGTCGTGGCCGTCCTGGCCGATTTTGGCGACCAGTAGGCGCGGGCGCCGCCCTTCGGCGGCCTCGAAGGCTTCGACGGCAACGCGCACTCTATCGACGGCTGGGGTCATGCCGACCTCCCGCTTGTAAACACCGGTAATCGATTTGATCGAAGCCACATGGCGGCCATAGACTTTCTCCAGCGCCATCGAGATTTCACCGACGGTTGCCTTGGCGCGCGCCGCATCGACCGCCAGCGCCAGCAGATTGCCGTTGCCGCTTGCCGCGCGGGTCAGCGCGTCGAGCGCTTCCTTGAGCGCTGCCGGATCGCGCTCGGCGCGCAGCCGCGCCAATTTGTCGAGCTGCATCTGCCGCACCGCGGTGTTGTCGATCTTCAAGACGTCGATCGGTGCTTCATCGGTCGGCTGATACTTGTTGACGCCGATCACCGACTGGACGCCGGCATCGATGCGCGCCTGGGTCTTGGCCGAAGCCTCCTCGATGCGCAATTTCGGAATGCCGGCCTCGATCGCTTTGGTCATGCCGCCGAGCGCCTCGACTTCCTCGATATGCGCCCACGCCTTGGCGGCGAGATCGTAAGTCAGCCTCTCGACGTAATACGAGCCGCCCCACGGATCGACGATGCGGGTGGCGTTGGCTTCCTGCTGCAACACGATCTGCGTGTTGCGGGCGATGCGCGCCGAGAAATCCGTCGGCAGCGCCAAGGCTTCGTCGAGCGCATTGGTGTGCAGCGACTGGGTCTGGCCTTGCGTCGCTGCCATTGCCTCGATCATGGTGCGCGGCACGTTGTTGAAGACGTCCTGCGCGGCGAGCGACCAGCCCGAAGTCTGGCAATGCGTGCGCAGCGACAAGGAGCGCGCATCGGATGGATTGAACGGCTTGATGAGTTTCGCCCAGATCATGCGCGCGGCGCGCAATTTGGCGATCTCCATGAAGTAATTCATGCCGATCGCCCAGAAGAACGACAGGCGCGGCGCGAACTGGTCGATGGTCAGTCCGGCCTTCAGTCCGGTGCGGACATATTCGACGCCATCGGCCAAAGTATAGGCGAGCTCGAGGTCCTGCGTCGCGCCGGCTTCCTGCATGTGATAGCCGGAGATTGAGATCGAATTGAACTTCGGCATTTCGGCCGACGTATAGGCGAAGATGTCGGAGATGATGCGCAAGGACGCGGCCGGCGGATAGATATAGGTGTTGCGCACCATGAATTCTTTGAGGATGTCGTTCTGGATCGTGCCCGACAGTTTATCGTGCGGCACGCCCTGTTCCTCGGCGGCGACGATATAAAGCGCCAGCACCGGCAGCACCGCGCCGTTCATGGTCATCGACACGCTCATCTTGTCGAGCGGAATGCCGGAAAACAATGTGCGCATGTCGTAGATCGAATCGATCGCCACGCCGGCCATGCCGACATCGCCGGACACGCGCGGATGATCCGAGTCATAGCCGCGATGGGTGGCGAGATCGAAGGCGATGGACAGGCCCTTCTGGCCGGCGGCGAGATTGCGCCGGTAGAAGGCGTTTGAGTCTTCCGCCGTCGAGAAGCCGGCATATTGCCGGATGGTCCAAGGCTGCGCCGCGTACATTGCCGGATAGGGGCCGCGCAAATAGGGCGCTTTGCCGGGATAAGTGTCGAGGAAGTCGAGACCGGCCAGATCGGCTTCGCCATACACCGGCTTCACCGGGATCGATTCCGGCGTCATCCACAGCGGGGCCGCGTCGCTGGTTTGGACCGGCGTGTCGGCGAAATCGACCGAGGCGAAATTTGGAACCTGGCTCATGGTTTCACCAGACTATCATGCGTTGCCTGCAAGGTCGAAAGCACATCGGCCCCCGTAAAGACGAAGGTTTTGACGCCCGCCTCATTGAGCGCGGCTTCCAGGTCGCCCGGCCGGCCGGCCATGTGAACAATGGCGCCGGCCTCGCGCAGCGCCTTGGCGGCGTCAGCCGCCTGTTCGGGATAAATCGCGTCCGAGCCGCACAGACAGGCAAGCCGCGCGCCCGAGGCCTTGAACGCCGCGACCATCGCCGCCTGATCCGTAAAGCCGTCATTGCCGAGCGCCTCGATGCCGCCGGCCTCATAGAAGCTCTTGGCGAACATGGCGCGCGGCGTGAAGTCGGCAAGTCTGCCGAGCGTCGCCAGAAACACCTTCGGCCGTGCGCCGGTGTTGGCCAGTATTGCGTCGGACCTGTCGCGCAAAGTCTCAAAGGGTTCGGAGAGGCGCATGGCCGGCAATGCGTCGAACGACACCGCCGGCGCGAACGGCGCGAACGGCGCCACGGTCACGCGCGGCACATCGAGCACGTCGACGCTGGCTTCGCCGAGATTGGGGTAGTCGCTGGTGCCGGTGAGCGCTTCCTTGCGGTGGGCAATGGCGGCTTGCCGCGCCGCGCGCGTGGCTGCGACCTTGCCCTGCAATAGATTTTGTTCAAGCGCGGCGGGCGCGCCGCCGGCTTTCTCGATGTCCTGAAACAGGCGCCAGGCCGAGTGCGACAGTTCGCCGGTCAAGGCCTCGATGCCGCCGGCGCCGGCGGCCGGATCGGCAACGCGATAGAGATTGGATTCTTCCAGCAGCACCAGTTGCTGATTGCGCGCGGCGCGGCGCGCGAACCGGTCGGGCAGGCCGCGCGCGATGGTGAACGGCAAAGCGGTAATCGCGTCGGCGCCACCCAGTCCGGCGGCGGTGATGGCGATCGTCGTGCGCAGCATGTTCACGTAAGGGTCCCGCGCCGTCATCATGCGCCAGGCGGTTTCCGCCGCGACGAAAGCCGGCTGTGGCGTCAGCCCGCACGCCTGTTCGACGCGCGCCCATAGTTTCCGCAGAGCGCGAAATTTGGCGATGGTGAGGAATTCGTCGGCGTCGGCGGCGAGCTTGAAATAGATCGCCTGCCGCGCATCATCGAGCGCGATGCCGGCATCGGTCAGCGTGCGCAGATAAGTCACTGCGCTGGCAATGACGAAGGCGAGTTCCTGCGCTTCCGAGCCGCCGGCGGCATGAACGGCGCGGCCGTCCGCGACCATGAACGGACCTTTGAAGCCTTGCCCGGCGAGTCCGCTCACCACGGTGCCGATCAGCGAAGCACTCTGCGTCCATGGCTGCGGCAAGGCGCCGTTGCGCAGGCCCGCGCCGAGCGGATCGAGACCGAAGCGCACCGTGATCGCGGCCTTGTCGATGCCGCTCTTTTCCAGAACGGCAGCGAGATTGAAAACGGCTTCGCGGTGTTGCGTGCTCGTGTCCATGTCGATGGCGATGCCGGCATCGAGCAAGACGCCGTCGAGCACCAGCTTCAGCGTGGCTGCGGAGCCGTCGAGGCCGAAGCCGTAGGCGCCGATGCCGCCGCCCAGAACCACGCTGAGGCCCGTCGCGCCGTTCTCGAGGTCCTCCAGTGCCTGCTTGTTGGCGGCCTTGGGATCGGGATGATCGACGCGCTGCATCACTGTCCAGGGAGCGCCCGCCTTGCGGCCCGCGACAGGCTCGGCGCCGGCGGCGCGTGGATAGAGCGGCTGGACCTTGAGCCCGTCATAGGTCTGGCTGACCAGCCGCTTTTCGAACGAGGCGCCTTTCAGGGCTGCATCGACCAGTTTTCGCCATTCGGCGGCATCGGTGGCGGGAAATTCGGCGGCGAGGACGAGGGGGTCATTCATGGGGCTAAATTGCCATAGATGGTGGCGTCTCGCCATTGCGATAAAGCAATTTGCCTGCCCGGTCAGCGCATTGGAGGTAAGCGCGCGATGCCGGCCGCATCGACTTTGGCCGACGCCTCGCTCAGTCTCTGGCCGGCGATGACGCGTTCGCCGGCGATTTCGGCCAGCGGCAACAGCACGAAAGCGCGCTCGAACAGGCGCGGATGCGGCAGGATCAAGCCAGGCTCGTCCAGGGTCAGGTCGTCATAGGCGATAATGTCGATGTCGCAGGTGCGCGGCCCCCAGCGCTTCTCATGTGCCCGGTCGCGGCCGAGCTTCAGTTCGACCTCCTGCGCATACGCCAGAAGGTCGCGCGGCGGCAAAGTCGTCTCGATGGCGATGCACAGGTTGATGAACGGCGGCTGATCTTTGAAGCCCCAGGGCGGCGTCGCATAGTCGGACGATCGGGCGGTCAGCCTCAGGCCGGGACGGTCGCAAAGGAGTTGTACAGCGCGGTCGAGAATGGCCCGGCTGTTGCCGACATTGCCGCCCAGCGCCAGATAAGCCTGCGCCACCGAAGCGGACGTCATGGTTTCGATTTGGCGCGGCCGCGCACCACCGTGACGCCGACATCGCTGAAGGTGGCGGCGATCGGTGCATGCGGCTTGTGGATGGTCACCGCGACCGTGCGCACGCGCGGGAACGCAGCCAGCACCGCATCGGCAACGCTGCCGGCGGCGGCTTCGATCAGCTTGAACCGGCGCGACCCGAATGCCTCGCTGGCGCAGGTGGCGACCTGGTCATAGGACACGGTGTCGCTGACCTTGTCCGAGCGCGCCGCGTCGGACAGGTCGATCTCGAGGTCGAGATCGAGCGTGAAGGTCTGCCCGACCTTGGCTTCGTGCGGCATCACGCCGTGATAGGCGTGCATCGACAGGCCGCGAATGAAAATTCGATCGCTCATTTTGCGTCTTCTTTGGCCGCGGCCTGGATGGCCGATGTCACCCGCAGCGCCTGCACGGTCGCGGCCACATCATGCACGCGAACGATGGAAGCGCCACTGGCGGCGGCGATCAAGTGGCTGGCGATGGAACCGCCGATGCGTTCGGTCGGCGGCGAGGGGGTCACGGAATTGATGAAGCGCTTGCGCGACGCCCCGACCAGCAGCGGCAGGCCGAACTTTTTGAACGCCGCCAGCCTTGCCAGGCACACAATGCTTTGTTCCGGCGTCTTGCCGAAGCCGATGCCGGGATCGAGCACGATCATGTCCCGCGCGATGCCGGCCTGCGCGGCGATTTCCAATGTTCGGGCGAAGAAGGCGATGACGTCGGCGACGATATCGATACTTTCGTCCACATCGGTGCGGTTGTGCATGGCGATCACCGACACGCCGCGTTTGGCCGCAAGCGTCGCCATGTCCGGGTCGTGCTGAAGCCCCCAGACGTCGTTGACGATGGTGGCGCCCTGATCGAGCGCGAAGGCGGCGACGCTCGCCTTGATGGTGTCGATGGACAGCGGCAGGCCGAGCGCGGCGACCTGCGCCAGCACCGGCTTGAGCCGCGCCACTTCGTCATCGGCGGAGACCGGTTTGGCGCCGCCATAAGGACGGCTGGATTCCGCGCCGATATCGAGAATATCGGCGCCTTGCTCAGCCATTTCCTGGGCATGGGCGAGGGCGCGCCCGGCATCGAAAAACTGGCCGCCGTCGGAAAACGAATCCGGCGTCACGTTGAGAATGCCCATGACCAGAGGCCGCCCGCGCTTGAGCAGCGCGGCGAGCGTTTCCGGCGCTGATTTCGGCCTTTCCGCCGTGTGTGAGGCTGATGGAATGACTGTCATGGCCGGTCGCTTTGCGCGGTCGGCGGCGGGGTGTCAAGACGAGCGATCTGTCATTCTGGGACGGCGCGTTTGCGCCGGACCCGGAATCCAGAAACGCGTCGTGTTTGGCTGGATTTCCGGGTTCGCGCACCATCGTGCGTCGAATACGCGCGTCAGCGCACTTGCGTGCACGCCCCGCAATGACGAGGTGGAAAATTCGGAACTAGTACGAAATCTTGATCGGCAATTTCTTGGCGTGCTCGATCCAGCGCTCGACGACCTTTTCCGAGGGCAGGAACCGCACCAGCTTGCGCTTGCGGTTGGCCTCAGCCATCGCCTTGGCGAGGTTGGCCGGGTTGCGGTACTTCAGTTCCTTCACCGTATCGACGCCGGCGTGGTGCAGCAGTTCGGAGTATTCCTTGCTGACGCCACGAACGCGCATGCGGTCGGCATGGTTGGCCCAGCACAGCCATTGCTTTTCGTCGATCTTGGTCTTCTCGGCCATTTCCTTGCGGCCCTTCACGGTGCGCGCGGCTTCGAGAAGCTTGTCCGTCGTCCGGATACCCACCGACTTCAGGGTCTTGGCTGCTTCGCCATCGATCCCTCCAATATCGGTGATGGGATAGGACATACGGGGTCTCCTGCCTTCTCAAAATATCGGAAATTAATGCGGTTTGGGCGTAATTGGACGGTTAGACGAACTGGCTGAGGCCCGGAATGGAGCCGACAATTTCGCCGATCGTGTCTTCGCCGGCCTTTTCGCGGGCATAGGCGATGACTTCCTTGGTCACGCCCTGGACCTGGCCCATGCTGAGGCCCGCACCCATCATCCTGGTGCCGGCGCCCATCAGGCCGCCCATGGCGAACATTCCGCCGCTCTCGCTCGCCTGCGCAGCGATGAGGGCTTCCGCGCCGGGAAGCTTGTCGATCAGAGCCTGGACCTTGTCGGGCGGACCTTCCTTTTTCAGGAAGTCGAGAATAATGCCGACGGATTTCTCGGCGGCGGCCTGATCGATTCCGACATTGGCAACGAGACGCTCAATTAATTCGTTCATGATCCCCTCACGGTCCCGCACTGATGGCAGGTTGCAAAACATATTGAACGCGACCGGCGGGGATGACAAGCATGAAGCGCGATCACGTTTCGATACCGTTTCCGTCGGTTAGCTTTGCACATGAAAACTTGTAGGTGGGAAACGACGCGGTCGCTGTGATCAACATCACATCTTTCGCCCCTCTCGCCGGTGCGGTTCCTATAGATAGAATAGCCGATTGGAAAGTACTACGTTTGGTATTTGTGAGATGGAGCGGCGGACTTCGGTCGATGTTGCTTAAAACTCTCTGAATGTAGCGTTTCAGGGCCATTTTTGTTGTCTCATCGCGTCTTTTCATGCGCTTTGCGCATTGCTAGCTTGGAATTGGAATTGAAAGGAACATGACGTCATGAACACACTCGACGCAATCCTCGCCCGCATCGACCGGGACATCGACCAAAGCGTCGAGCGGCTGTTCGCGTTACTGCGCATCGCCTCGATATCGACAGACCCGGCGTTTGCCGACCAGTGCCGCGCCGCGGCCGAGCATGTAGCGGCCGATCTCACCGAGATCGGCTTTGAAGCGACCGTGCGGCCGACCAAAGGCCACCCCGTTGTCGTCGCCAAGTCGAATGGCGCGACCGCCAAGGGCGCGACCGGCCCGCGGGTACTGTTCTACGGCCATTATGACGTGCAGCCGGTCGATCCGCTCAATCTCTGGAAGACGCCGCCGTTCGAGCCGCGCATAGAGATGCTGCCAGACGGCCGCAAAATCATCGTCGCGCGCGGCGCCTGCGACGACAAGGGACAGGCCATGACTTTTATTGAGGCCTGCCGGGCCTACAAGGCGGTCACCGGCTCGCTGCCGTTGTCGATCACGACCATGATCGAGGGCGAGGAGGAGTGCGGCTCGAAAAGCCTGTTCGATTTCGTGAAGGATAATGCCGAGGAGTTCAAGCTCGACCTCGCTCTGGTCTGCGACACGGCGATGTGGGACGCCCACACGCCGGCGGTGACCACCTCGCTGCGCGGGCTGGTCTACGAGGACGTCAAAATCACCTGCGCCGACCGCGATCTGCACTCCGGCGTTTTCGGCGGCGCGGCGCAGAACCCGATCCGCCTGCTGGCCAGGATCTTGGGCGCGATGTGGGACGATAACGGGCGCGTCACCATCCCCGGATTCTATGATGGTGTTCATGACCTGCCGGACGATATCAAGGCGGACCTCAAGGGGCTTGGTCTAACGTCGGAGAAGTTCCTCGGGCCGATCGGCTTGAAGATTCCCTCCGGCGAAAAGGACCGCATGCTGATCGAACTGGTGACGACGCGGCCGACCGCCGAGATCAACGGCATCATCGGCGGCTATACCGGCGAGGGCGCCAAGACCGTCATCCCGGGCGAAGCGTCCGCCAAGGTGTCGTTCCGCCTGGTCGGCGACCAGGACCCGGAGAAAATCCGCGACAATTTCCGCAAGTTCGTCAAGGACCGGCTGCCGTCCGATTGCAGCGTCGAATTCGGCAATTTTGGTCTCGCCGCGGCGCTGCAACTGTCGTTCGATAATCCGGCGCTTAACAAGGCGCGTACCGTTCTGGGCGAGGAGTGGGGCAGGAAGGCTGTGGCGGTCGGTGCCGGCGGCTCGATTCCCATTGTCGCCGATTTCAAGAACGTGCTCGGCATGGATTCGCTCTTGGTCGGCTTTGCGCTCGACGACGACCGGGTGCATTCGCCGAACGAAAAGTTTGACCTGACCTGCTATCACAAGGGCATCCGCTCATGGGCGCGCATCCTGCATGCGCTGGCGGAGAAGTAAGTCGCGCGCTCAGGCGTTCATCGTCAGCAACTGCGTAAAGCCGGCGCGGTCGCCGAACAGCGCGCGCTTTTCGCGCGCGGTGAGCAGCAGCAGCGCCTCGTCCATGTTGGCGGCCTCGGCCATCCTGGCCTTGGCGACGACAAGATCGGCATCGACGTCGCCGCGCTTGCGGGGTGGCGGTGGATCGAGCGCGCCGAGATGCGCCGCACCGAGGGCAATGTTGCTGCGAAACAGCTCGCCCACTTTGGCATCGTCGCCCGGCAATGTGCCGGACAGTTCATTGGCGCGGCGCAGGATGGTCGGCGGATCGCGCTCTTCCGGCACGACCAGCAGGCGCATCTTGCGTAATGCCATGCCAATGTCGGATCGCGCGGTGATCGCCGCCAGCGGCATTGCCAGCAGCAGCCCGACAATGACCGGCGTCATCCACAAAAACAGCGACAGCGACACCGCGAAGGCAGCAGCCCCCAGCAGAATGCCGACAAAGGTCAGCCTGCCATAGCTGCGCAGCAATTCCGAGAACGGCAGGCTGCCGTCGTCGCGGCGCTGCACCTGCCAGCCGGCATCGCTGCCGAGCAGGGCCGTGGTCACCGCATGCGACTGAAACAGCATCATCACCGGCGCAATCAGGGCCGACAATACGACTTCGATCAGGATGCTGAAGAACGCCGCGATGGCGCCGCCGAAGCCGCGCCGCTCCTTGCTGTGAAAGAGCAAGGCGATCCAGGCCAGCAGCTTGGGCGCAATCAGGATGCCCATGGTCGCGGCGAAGACCCACGCCGCGCGAATTGGATCTTCCGCCGGCCATTGCGGGAACAAGGAGAAACCTTTCGGGAAATACTCTGGCCGGATGAATTGGGCCTGCAATGAAATCAGGATACCGGTAACGAGGAAGATCAGCCACAAAGGCGCGGTGATGTAGGAGCCGATGCCGGTCATGAAATGCAGCCGTGACATCCAGTGCAGGCCGCGCGCCGGCAGCACTTTGAGATGTTGCAGGTTGCCCTGGCACCAGCGCCGGTCGCGCGCCGCGAACTCGGTCATCGAGGGCGGGGTCTCTTCGTAACCGCCGAGAAGGTCAGGGGCCATGACGATGGCCCAGCCGGCGCGCCGCATCAAAGCCGCCTCGACGAAGTCGTGACTCATGATGTGGCCGCCGAACGGCTTGCGGCCCTTTAGAGTTGGCAGGCTGGCATGGGCGGCGAAGGCTTTGACGCGGATCGCGGCGTTATGGCCCCAGTAATTGCTTTCCGGCCCGAACCACCAGGCGATGCCGCGCGCCAGCATCGGGCCGTACAAGCGGCCGGCGAATTGCTGCAAACGGCCGAACAGGCTTCTGGCATTGACGATGATCGGCAAGGTCTGGATCAATCCGACATGCGCATTGCGTTCGACCGCCGATGTGATGCGCACGATGATGTCGCCAGTCATCAGACTGTCGGCGTCGAGAATGACCATGCTTTCATAGTGGCCGCCGAAGCGCTCGACCCATTCGCCGATATTGCCGGCCTTGCGCGCCGTGTTCTCGCGGCGGTGCCGGTAGAAAATCTGCTTGCTTTGAGTCCGCTCCAGCAGAGCAAGGAATTGCGCTTCCTCGTGGATCCAGATGTCCGGGTCGGTGGTGTCGCTTAGAACATAGAAATCGAAATGATCGAGACGGCCGCTCTCGGCGACCGACTCGTAAGTGGCCTGCAACCGTGCAAACAGCCGGCTGGGCGTTTCGTTGTAAGTCGGCACGAGCAGGGCGTGGCGGGCGCGCAGCTCCGGCAACGGACCATGGGTCTCAATGTCGAGCGCGCCGTCCTTGCCAACGACCGTCAGCACAAAGCCGATGATCGCGCTGATGAAGGAAAAGACCACCCAGGCGAACAGCACGACAAAAAGCACCAGAACCAGAGCTTCCAGGAAGGTCAGGCCCGACACTGACAGCACCAGATACATCTGGTCGGCGCCGAATATGGTGCCCGCCGCCGTTCCGAGAAATACGAGCAGGCGCCGAAACAAAAGACCCATCGGTCTCACTGCGACAGGCGGGGCGTTGCCACCGCGCGTCCGCAAATCCTGCACCGGCATGGCAAGCGGAGCAGCGGCCGGAAGAAAAGCGGCCGGGGCCGGATCGGCAACACGGGAGAAGGCCGCGGGCTTTGTTACGGCGTCCATCGATAGACCCAGACCTCGCTGAGCGGTTCGTCGCCTTGCATCAGTTGCGCGCGCAGTTCGACCGCCGCGTTTTTTTCGGGATTGAGATTGAAGCTAAGGCGCCAGCCGCCCGTTTCCAGGTTGGGCTGCGACACCACATTCTCGATCTTGCCGAAATTGGCGCTGACGAGGCCGCGCACCGTGTCCGGTTTGATGCCTTTGAGATTGTCGCCGGTGATGTCGAGGACGAAGAGGCGGTTGGTATCCCCGGCAGCACCGGAGCGCGTCGTCTTGAATTCGGCCAAAGGCAACTTCTCGCCGGTGCCCCAGTGCAGCCGGTACGTGAAAGCATACTCGCCCTTGCCCTTGAGCGGGTCCTTCGGCCGCCAGTAGGCGACAATGTTATCGTGCACTTCGTTGTTGGTCGGGATTTCGACCAGACGCACTTCGCCATTGCCCCAGTCGCCGATCGGTTCGACGCGCAGGCTCGGCCGTTTTTCGAAATGCGATTCGAGATCCTGATAATAATAAAATTCGCGCTTGCGCTGAATGAGGCCGAAGCTGCGCGGGTTGCTGTCGTAAAAACTCGAGATCTGAAGATCGCGCGGATTGGTCAGCACGCGCCACAAATTTTCGCCGTGGCCGTTGCGGATGGCCAGACCGTCGGAATCATGAACCGCCGGCCTGAAGTCGTCGATATCGTTGCGGTCGTTGGCGTCGAAGAAGAACATGCTGGTCATCGGCGCGATGCCGGGCTCGGCTATTTCGGCGCGCGGATATAGCGTCATTTCAACATCGTGGACCGTGGTAGCGCCAGGGCGGATGGTGAACCGGTAGGCCGCCGCGGCACTTTTGCTGTCCAGAATGGCGTGGACGACAATCGAATTGGCACGCATATCCGGTGTTTCGATCCAGAACGTCTTGAACACCGGAAATTCCTCGCCCTTCGGATCGGCCGTGTTGATGGCCAGCCCGCGCGCCGACAGGCCGTAATTCTGGCCCTTGGCGACGGCGCGGAAATAGCTGGCGCCGAGGAAGACGGTGACTTCGTCGAAATAATCCGGCCGGTTCATTGGCGCGTGAATGCGAAAGCCGGCAAAGCCGAGGTCGGCATCCGGCGGCGGCGGCGTCAACCCCTCAAAGGTGAACAGGCCCGGCGAATATTTGACCGATGTGGCCCGGCCCTTGGCCACGGTAAAAATATCGACCCGGTTGGAGAAGAAAAAGCCGCGGTGAAACAACTGGATCTGGAACGGCAGCTTTTCGTCGCGCCACAGCGCTCTGTCGGGTATGAAACGGATCTTCCTGTACTTGTCGTAGTCGAGGTCCTTGAGATTGTCCGGCAGCGCCGTGTTCGGCGCCTGGTATGGCTTTTGCGCCAGATCGCGCGCTATTTGGCGCACCGACGCTGGATCGAAGGCTGAATCCGTCGGCTTTGCCGGAGCGGCCCATGCGCTGCCGGAAAAAGAGGCGGCAATGGGCACTGCTGCCGAACTCGATAAAAATTGACGCCGGTTCAAGGGTAACTCCACGGGGGCGCACGTCCCGAACGGGCCCTGTTGCACTGCACGGGCGTTAATGCCGGGCGGTGCCTAGAGTTCCATTGAACTAAAAGACCTACTTCTTCAGCCGATAGCCGGTCTTGAAAATCCACCAAATGGTGACGAGGCAGCCGCTGAGGAAAAACAGCGTCATGCCAAGGCTGATCCACGGGCTGACATCGGCGACTTCAAAGAAGCTCCAACGGAAACCGGAGACCAGATAGACGACCGGGTTGAATAACGTCACCGTCTGCCAGACCGGCGGCAGCACATGGATGGAATAAAAGGTGCCGCCGAGGAACGTCAAAGGCGTCAGAATCAAAAGCGGAATGATCTGCAATTGTTCGAAGCCGTCGGCCCAGATGCCGATGATGAAGCCGAACAGGCTGAAGGTGATCGCGGTCAGCACCAGAAAGCCCAGCATCCAGAACGGATGGGCGATGTGCAGCGGCACGAACAGCCAGGACGTCGCCAGAATGATCAGGCCGAGAATGATCGACTTGGTCGCCGCAGCGCCAACATAGCCGCAGGCGATCTCGAACGACGATACCGGCGCCGACAGCAATTCGTAAATCGTGCCGGTGAAGCGCGGGAAATAGATGCCGAACGAGGCGTTCATCGTGCTTTGCGTCAGCAGCATCAGCATGATCAGACCGGGCACGATGAAGGCGCCGTAGGCGACGCCCTCGATTTCGGTGATGCGCGAGCCGATTGCCGCGCCGAACACGACGAAGTACAGCGACGTCGAAATCACCGGCGAGACGATGCTCTGCCAGATGGTGCGCAAGGTGCGCGCCATCTCGAATTTGTAGATCGCCAAAATAGCGTGGGTGTTGATCGCGTGCGTGCTCATGGCGCGGCCCCCGCGCCGGCGGCGGGACGGTCGGTCACCAGGCCGATGAAAATGTCCTCCAGCGAACTCTGCGTCGTCTGCAAATCGCGAAAGCGGATATTGAGGCGGGCAAGGTCGCTCAACAGCGCGGTAACGCCGGTGCGTTCGGCCGCGGTGTCGTAGGTGAAGACCAGTTCGTTGCCCGCGTCCGCCAGCGCCAGATTGTGCACGGCAAGCTCGGCGGGCACGGCGTCGAGCGGTCTTTGCAGATGCAGCGTCAATTGCTTCTTGCCGAGCTTGCGCATCAGCTCGGCCTTGTTCTCGACCAGGATGATCTCGCCCTTGCTGATGACGCCGATGCGGTCGGCCATGTCCTCGGCTTCTTCGATGTAATGCGTCGTCAGGATGATGGTGACGCCGGAAGCGCGCAGATCGCGCACCACCTGCCACATGTCCTTGCGCAGTTCGACATCGACGCCGGCGGTCGGTTCGTCGAGGAACAGCACCTGCGGCTCGTGCGACAGCGCCTTGGCGATCAGCACGCGCCGCTTCATACCGCCGGACAAGGTCATGATCTTGTTGGTGCGCTTGTCCCACAATGACAGGTCGCGCAGAATCTTTTCGATATGCGCCGGGTTTTTCGGCTTGCCGAACAGGCCGCGGCTGAAACTCACCGTGTCCCACACCGTCTCGAAAGCGTCGGTGGTCAGTTCCTGCGGCACCAGCCCGATCAGCGAACGCGCCGCGCGATAGTCCGAAACGATATCATGGCCATCGACCGTCACCGTGCCGGTGGAGGGATTGACGATGCCGCAGATGACGCCGATCAACGTCGTCTTGCCGGCGCCGTTGGGGCCGAGCAAGGCGAAGATTTCGCCGCGCTGGATGTCGAGATCGATCGACTTCAGCGCCTGGAAACCGGATGCATAAGTCTTCGACAGACCGCTGATTGAAATCATCGATGGCATGAATGAGTTCGCGCAAAGGGGGGAGGGCAGGGCTGCTTCGTGTCGCATATAAGCGGCGGTGCGCGGCCGCGCCAGCCCCGCCCAGCTTTATGCGGTGAGCGACGTGAGATCGGACAGAGTCCGCTCCGGCGCGAAATCGAGATATTCGTCCGGCATCTTGCTGCGGTTAACCCAAAGCGCATGGAAACCGACCGAAACGGCAGCCATCACATCCCACCGGTTCGATGACACAAATGTCACGTCCCCCGGCTTGCAAGTGTAATGCTTGGTGACCAAAGCATAGACCTCCGGCCGCGGCTTGAACATTTTCAACACGTCAACCGAGAGCACGCCATCGAGATCGCCACCAATGCCGGCATTGTCGACCGCGCCCTGCAGCATCTTCGGCGAACCATTCGACAAGATGCCGGTCCTATGTCCGGCGGCTTTCAGGCTTTTCAGCGCCGCGCGCGCGTCGGGGAAAGCGTCGAGCTTGAAATAGGCGTCGAGCAGGCCGGCCTTGAGCGATTTTGGCACCGAGGGCACGCGCGCCAGCGCGTAGTCGAGGGCGCGTTCGGTCAAGGTCCAGAATTCCACATAGTGGCCGGCGAGCGTCAGCGTCCAGGTATATTCAAGCTGCTTGGTGCGCCAGATGTCGGACATGCGGTCGGCATCCGGGCCGGCCTCGGCGCGGAAGCGCCCGATCGCCGCGTGCACGTCGAACAAAGTGCCGTAGGCGTCGAAGACAAAAATCGATGACATTTGTTTCCCCCGGAAATTGTTTCCCCCCGGAAGTGTAACGTTAAGCTAATATTTTCGCACGGCAAGGACCTGCTCGGCGGCGGCGATGCCGGTGAGATAGGCGCCGTGCGCGGTCGAGAAATCGTGCGTCGAGCAGGCCTCGCCGGCGAAGAACAGCCGCTCGTCGACGGGCCGCGCCAGCATGCCGCGCTCGTAAGCCGCGCCCGGCACGGCATAGGAGTACGACCCGCGCGCAAACGGGTCCTTGCCCCAGGGGTGGATCAGCGACGGTGTGAGGCGCTTCGCGATGCCGCTGCCGAGATGCTTGCCGAGTTCCTCGACCGCGAAATGGAAGAACGCCCGCTCGCCGCCCGATTCGAGATCGCGCGCGCATTGCCCGGCATAGAAGCACTCGATCAGCGGCCGGCCGAACGGCCGCATGTGATAGGTGCCGGTACCGCTTTTATCGGTGCTGCCGAACAGGCGGCCGCCGGGCTCGAATTCTTCCGCGCCGTCGAGATGCAGAAACAATTTGTCGGCCAGTCCCAGCGGCAGGCGCGCCGCGGCGCGCGTCTTCTCCGGCAAGGTCGGCGCGAAGAAATCGGCGCGCTCGGCCAGCACGTTGGTCGGCAGTGTCACGATGACCTTGTCGGCGAAGATGTCGCCTTTCGCGGTGACGATTTTCACCCGCAAGCCGCTGTGATCGATGCGCGTCACCGCACTGTCGAACGCCACCGGCACGTCGTCGCCATGCGCGGCAATCGCGGTGCCGTAGCCTTCCTTGACGCGCCAGTTGATCTCGGTGTCGTCGTACAGTTCGAAATCGAGCGCCGACATGTTTTGCAACTCGGTGCCGCTGATATAGGTGCCGACCGCGACGATGAGATTATTCCAGCGGTTGCCGGGCTCGAGTACGCTGGCTGCCGGCATGTCCTTGCCTTTGGCGACGGCCGCGCTCAGCCGCTCGAAGAATTCGCCCATGGCCTTGTTGAACGCGGCCTGCTCGCCGGGCGCGAATACGCCGGGCAGCGACGGCCGCGACCATGGCGGCGCGGTCCGGTCGATGGTGCGGCCTTGCGCCTCGACAATCGGCACCCACGGATTGCGGTCGGCCGAATGCAGCCAGCCGCAGCCGAGGTCGAGCGGAAAACTGTTCGCATCGTCGCAGGTCCAGGCGCGGCCGCCGAGCCGCGAACGCGCCTCGATAATGAGGCACGCCACGCCGGCGTCATGCAGCCGCCGTCCGGCGGCAATGCCGGCGGCGCCGCCGCCGATGATGGCAACTTCGGTTTCGCTCATGCGGGCGCTTTACAAGAATTGGCGGTGAAAGGAAACGTGCTGGCGCGGCTGCCGAAAATCCGTAATGGATAGGCCATCAACGCCGCGCCCTTTGCCAGGTTCGATTGCAGGAAACCTAGTCCATGACATCCGCGAACGCTTCGACTTTCGCCTATGTGGGAAGTTCGGACAGCCAGGACGTGACGGTCTTCAACCTGCTGGCCGACGGCGTCCTGTCGCCGGTCGAAACGGTGAAGGTGCCCGGTCCGGCGACGCCCGGCGGTTCGTTGCCGATGGCCATCAGCCCGGACAAGAAGTGGCTGTTCGTCTGCCTGCGCAATGAGCCGTTTTCGCTGGTCACCTTCGATATCGATTCCGAGACCGGCCGCCTTACGTTTGTCGGCAGCGGCGCCATTCCGGACTCGATGTGTTACATCACGACCGACCGCGGCGGCCGCTTCATCCTCGGCGCGTCCTATGGCGGCAGCAAGATTACGCTCAACGCGCTCAAAGCCAATGGCGTCATCGGCGACACCGTGCAAGTCGTTGCGACGAAGCCGAACGCGCATTGCGTTGTCATCGACCCCAGCAATAAATTTGTACTCAATACCAGCCTTGGCGGCGATGTCGTGCATCAGCATGTCTTCGATGCCAGCACCGGCACATTGTCGCCGAACAATCCGCCGACCATTTCCGTCGCGGCGAAAGGCGGGCCGCGCCATCTGGCGTTTTCGCCCGACCGGCGCTTTGTCTATCTACTCAACGAACTCGACGGCGCGATCTATGTGTTGCCTTACAACGGCCCGGCGGGAACGCTGGCCAAGGAAATTCAAGTTGCCAGCGTTCTTCCGCCGCGCTTTGCCGGCAAGCCCTGGGCCGGCGACATTCACCTGACGCCCAATGGCCGTTTTCTTTACGCCTCCGAGCGCACCAGCAGCACTTTGGCCGGCTTTGCTGTCGATACCGCCAGCGGCGCGCTGACGCCAATTGCCTCCTGGGCGACGGAGAAACAGCCGCGCGGATTTGCCATCGACGCTTCCGGAAAGTTTTTGCTCGCCGCCGGCCAGCTGTCGGACAGCGTCACGGCCTATGCGATCGGCCAGACCAGCGGCGCGCTCGATAAATTGAACGAATATCCGGTCGGCAAGAATCCGAACTGGATCGAGATCGTCACGCTTTAGTTCACGGCGGCGGTTGTGTGAGAAGCTCCGGGGTCGGGCTGCCGCGCAGGTCGTAAACGCGCGCGAACACCACGCCTTCGCGTTCGATCTCGGCGATGATCGGGGCTTTGAGATATTCGCAGTAATAAGCGCCCACCGCCATGGCGAAGTCGGCCTGCTTCTCGTTGAAGGTGGTCTCGAAGTCCGGCCCCAGCACTTGCTGCGCCGCCAACTGCGGGCCGCATATAGCGACGATCCAGCGCCGACCGCGCGGCGGTGTTTCGGCGCTGTTCTTCAGCCGCATCTTCAGTTCGTCGGCGGCCTGCTTGAACGCCACGCCCCAGTAGTCGAGCATGAAATTGTGCTGCGCCTGGCGGATGCCGCCGGCGAAGGCATTGAAGCTGACATATTGCAACGGATGCAGCCGCACCATTTCGATCAACGGCATGCTGATGCCGGCGGCGAACACGGCGCAGATGGCGGCGATCTGCGGCCAGCCATGAAAGCGCGCGCGGGCAAACAGCCAGCCGAACGCCAGTCCGCCCGCGGCGGCGAAAGGCGGTACGACGAAAACGAAATGCCGGAGGCCGTTATAGAAAGCCGGGTGCGAAATGATGGCGAGCACGATCGGCAGCAGAACCGAAAACGCCAGCGCCAGCAGAGCGGCGCGCCGGTTGAGCGCGGTGCGGCCGCGTACTAGAATAACGATGATGCCGGCAAGCCCGATTACTCCGAACGCCAGCATGACGATCGGCAGCTTGAGCGCGAACAGATGCGGCAAATAGGTCACCGGCATTTCCGGCACCCAGATCAGTTTGCCTTCGAACAGTTCCTTCCACGGCTTCTCGAAGAACTTGTCGAAATACTCCGCCGCATCGAGCGGATTGAGCGGCGAGACGATCGACCACGGCCACAATAGCCCCATGATCAGGTAGCCGAGCGGCAACGCCGGCAGCGTGCGCGCAATGAATGTCACGGCGCGTTGCGCGGTTTCTTTCCAAGCCGCGTGTTGTGTTTCGGTGCCGACGATGAGCATCAAGGCCGCGAGCGCATAGGGCGCGGCGACCGCGGCGAGAATGCGTGAGCCGAAAGCCAGGCCCAGGCCGACGCCGAGCAGCGCCACGGTCCGCACCGACGGCCGCGGATATTCGTCGAGCGCGCGCACAATGCCGAGCAGCAGCACGGCCATCGCCGTGGCGAACGGCGCGTCCTTGGCGTTGATGAACATGTGGCCGTAGAACAGCGGGCAGGCGGCCAACAGGATCAGTCCGGCGCAGCCGGCGACCGGCCCGCCGAGCCTGCGGCCGAGCCGCCATGTCACGAACAGTCCGACCAGGCCGATCGCCGCGCCAACGAGGCGACGGGTCTCGAACAGATCGAACGGCAGAACCTTGGCGGCCAGCGCCGCCGCCATGTCGAAGCCGCCGCCGTATTTGTAGAGATTGACGAACGACAGCGCGCGCGCGTCGGCAAAGCCCGAGCCGTACAGCTTGAGCAGCAGGTCGCCATATTGCGAATGAGTGAAGTCGTCCCAGCCGAGGCCGTAATCGCGGAAGGTGACGGCGGCGAAAATCGCGACCGTCAACAGAACAACGATGGCCAGAATGTCGGCCACGCGGTCGGCAAAAGTGTCAGCCGACCGCGCGCCGGGCCTCAAGATCCGAACTCTTACTTGGTCGCGGCAGCGAACTGGGCTTCGACGTATTCCCAGTTCACCAGATGATCGAGGAAGGCTTTGAGATAATCCGGACGGCGATTGCGGTAGTCGATGTAGTAGGAGTGTTCCCACACGTCGCAGCCGAGGATCGGCGTCGCACCGTTGACCAGCGGGTTCTCGCCGTTCGGGGTCTTCGAGATGGCGAGCTTGCCGTTCTTGACTTCGATCCAGGCCCAGCCGGAGCCGAACTGGCCGACGCCGGCCGCGGCGAAGTCCGTCTTCATCTTTTCCAGGCCGCCGAGGTCTGAATCGATCGCGGCCTTCAGCTTGCCGGGGATTTTGTCGCCGCCGCCATTCGGCTTCATCCACTGCCAGAAGTGCAGGTGGTTGTAGTGCTGGCCGGCATTATTGAAGAGCGGGGCATTCTTGCCATGCGAGCCCTTGACGATTTCTTCAAGGGACTTGCCTTCAAGGCCGGAGCCGGCAAGGAGCTTGTTGCCGTTGTCGACATAGGCCTTGTGATGCTTGTCGTGATGATATTCGAGCGTTTCGCGCGACATATAGGGCGCCAGCGCGTCGTAGGAATAGGGCAGTTCGGGCAACGTAAAAGACATCAGTTCCTCCTTAGGTCGACGAAAGACATTTTGTGCTGAATAGCCGGTCTCGGTGAACCCGGCATGACCCATGCGTGTTCCATTGTTATAGCGTTTTCGAGCGAAGTGGCTACCGGCCTTCGCCGGCCATAGCCGGCTTCGGCCGGCGACGGCCGGTTCGCGTGAAGAAAACGGGTCAAAACAAGAAACCAGAGCCCGTTCGGGTTCGATTTCATCGAAGCCGAAAGAGTCCGGGTAATGAGGCGCCGGGAGCAACTTCCGTGGACTTTGACATCGGGAAAACTGGCGTTTTAGGCGCCAAAGGCGGGACGGGCAGCGTTAATGATGTTTGAAAGCATTATTTGGTATTTTAACTTTAACAGTTGCCGGCTTGGCGGGAAAAAGCGAGAATTGCCTGTTATTTAGAATGGGTTACGTCTGGCGCCGGCAACGATTAGGCCGCCCCGTAGCAAAGGACCGAAACAAACATGCCGATTTTGTTGTATTGCGTAGGCGGGCTCGCGGTTGCGGTTGGCGCCGCGATGATCGCCGTCGGCATCCCGAACAATGAGTTCGGCATCGGCAATACTCTGATTGTGGCCGGGACGACGGCAATCGCCGGCGGCCTTGTAGTCGGCGCGCTCGGCGTGGCCGTGGCGCAGTTGCAGCGCGTTGTTGAGGCTTTGGCGACCCGTGCGCCGGTCCGGTCAAGCCGGCCGTTCGACACGTTCGATCCCGCCGCTGCCGTTGCCGCCGGTGCCGCCGCGCGGCCGGCGCAGCCTCTGGCGCGGGTTCCGTTCCCGCCCAAAACCAAACCTGAATTCCGTCCGGAGCCTCCGGCCGAGATCGGCCAGCGCGATGTGTTTCCGCAGCCTTCGCCGCGTGAGGCACTGGCGCGTGAAACGTCGCAGCGTGAGCCTTTGCCACGCGAGTCGCACAGTGAAACGGCCCAGGATTTTGACGCGCCGGCCTTTTCCGCGCCTACCTTGTCCAACCCCGATGAGCCGCCGGTCACCGCTGCCGACGAGGCCTACCTGTCGCCGCTGCACCCGGTCGCGCCGCCGCCTTTTGCCGACCGCGAGACCCCGCCGCCCGCGCCGCGTAAGGCCAGCACCTATTTCGACGCGATGTGGCCGGCCGAGCCCAAGCCGGCCGAGCCAGCAGCGCCGGAGCCGAGAGTTTCGGAGTTTCAATGGTCCGACGTGCGACGCAGCGAGCCCAGCCCCGTTGACGCAAATCCAGCGGACGAGCCGCTGCGTGCCACCGATGACAACGAGCCCGTGGCCGAGAACGATCTGCATGCGCAGGAGGACGACATTGACGACAGCGAGGCGCCGCGCAACGTCGCCATCCTGAAGTCCGGCGTCGTCGATGGCATGGGCTACACCTTGTACGTCGATGGCTCGATCGAAGCCGAATTGCCGCAAGGAACGTTGCGCTTTGCCTCGATCAACGAACTGCGCAGCCACCTGGAAAAGACGTCCTAAAAACCAATAAAAAGGGCGGGCGCCGCCGCGCGGCGCTCTCAATAGCCTCGTGTATTCAATAGCATCACAGCAGAGAGTATAGTCTAGCCGGGAATATGCCCGCGTTCGACTTGCGGTACTTTAAGTCTGATAGTACTGTTTAAATATAAGAATCTTATCAGCAATAAATTGCGACATCGGTCCGCCCCAGGACGTCACTGACCTTTTCAATGGTCTGACCCTTTAGGGGCGCGCCGGGACCGGTGGGCGGTAATAGGCAGGGGACGGGCTCGATGAACGACAGCACAGCCAGCGGAAACTATATCGAACTGACGGCCGAGATCGTCTCGGCCTATGTCAGCAACAACACCGTCGCCGCTGCGGAAATCCCCAGCCTGATCAATCAGGTGCACGCCGCGCTCAGCCGCGTTTCCGGCAAGCCAGGAGAGTCCCCGGCGGAGCCCTTGAAGCCGGCGGTGTCGGTCAAGAAGTCGATCACGCCCGAGCACATTGTCTGTCTCGAGGACGGCAAGAAATTCAAGTCCCTCAAGCGGCACTTGCGCACGCAGTACAATATGACTCCCGAGCAGTACCGCGAGAAGTGGAACCTAGGCGCCGATTATCCGATGGTGGCGCCGAACTATGCCGCCGCCCGTTCGCAACTGGCCAAGCAGATGGGGCTCGGCCAGCAGCGCCGCCGCCGCGTCAAATAGGACGCATTTTCTGGATAATAGTCCTTGATTTGGATTTCCCCCTTCTGTAGGCTCGTGATCCTACAAGGAGAGGGCCATGAAATCGAGAACGAGGCGATCCCCCGCGGCCGATAAATCCATCCCAAATGTCGGACTGTTTCGCGCGCAACATCTGGCGCTGGCTGAGCGCGTCATCGTCACCGGGCATGGCGCGCAAACCGTGACCATGGACGATTCCGAAAGCCCACTGGCTTGGCTGGCGCGCCGCCGCGGCCGCGACGGGCGCGCCCTGGTGGCGCCGCATCAGTTCCTGGCCGGCGAAAGACTGCGCGCCGACTTCACGCGCGCCCATATGATGCCGCGCACCACGGCGAACTGGTCGAGCCCGATGTCATCGGGCCGGCGCGGCGAAGCCGGCGACAGCGCCGCCGACTTTACCGCTGCGACGATCGCCTCGCGTCAGCGCGTCAACCAGGCGCTCGAGGCGGTCGGGCCGGAATTTTCCGGCCTGCTGCTTGATCTGTGCTGCTTCCTCAAGGGCCTCGAGGATATCGAGCGCGAGCGAGGCTGGCCGGCCCGTTCCGCCAAGGTCGTCCTGCAACTCGGGCTGGACCGGCTGGCGCGCCATTACGGTTACATGGCGCAGGCAAAAGGGCGCTCCGATGCGCCGGCTCGTACCTGGCTGGCCGACGGCGCTGCGTTCACGGTCGAGCGGCCGGCTGGCTAGGCGGCCGCAAGCGCTGCCGCGGCCTCCGTGCGGATGCGCTCGACCATCGAGCGCAGACCGTTCGAGCGTTGCGGCGTCAGGTTTTCGCGCAGGCCGATGCGCTCAAACAATTCGAGCGCGTCGGTGGCGAGTATTCGGCGCGCCGGCTTGCCGGAATAAAGCGCGATCAGAATGGCGACCAGGCCGCGCACGATATGGGCATCGCTGTCGCCGCGAAACGTCATCACCGGCCCATCGGCGTCGCCCGGTTCGCTGCGTGTGACCAGCCAGACCTGGCTGGCGCAGCCTTGCACCTTGTTGGTCTCGGTGTGCTCGCTGTCCGGCATCGGCGGCAAGGCCTTGCCCAACTCGATGACATAGCGATAGCGGTCGTCCCACTCATCGAGCAGCGTGAAGTTCTCAACGATATCGTCGATTTCGGTCATCGGGGGATATATAGGCCGGATAACGGCGATGACCAATCAATAAGGGGCAGGGCGCGACCGGCGCCCGTGCCAGTTTGGATTCATGACCGAGGGTCAGGCTGCCGGACGGTTGTTGCGCGCTTCGCGGCGCGGCGGCAACGGAACCGGCGCGTGCCAGGCCGGCTGCAAATCGGCCGGGGTCAATGTCCCCTTCGCCGCATGCCCAACAGCACCCGTCGCGGTAACCGGCACCACCTTGACGGCGGCGGCCGTCGTCTCAGACTTGTCGGCCTTGGCCACCGTTTCCGGGACCGGCGCCTTTTCGTTGAGCTTGGTGCTGATGAATTCGTAGATCGTGCGCGCGCCCGCCTCGGCCTTGTGGCCGATCGCGGTGGCAACCTTGCCGCCGACAATGCAGGCATCCGGCTGGCGGTCGCAGAAACCGCGCGCGTCCGACATCGCAGCGCTGGCCAGCGACACCGCCTGCACCGCGTCGATCTGTGTATCCGGTGACGTGGTCTTTGCGCCGCCGCTCGGGAGCAGCACGCAAACGACGGTCAGCCAAAACCCCATTCGCAACAAGAAGAACATGACCCTACCCATTATCCCCGACGGCTTTTGCGCCGCCTTACCCAAAAACTTAGCAGACAGGATTGAAGCTGTCGTTGGCAATGAAGCGCAGTTTTTGGCCAGTATTGATGCAAGTTCGACGCAAATTTGCGTCAAATGCGACAGATTCAAATTTGAATAAAATTGTAGCGATCCCGCCGGCCTGCCCGGCGGCGGGCGTTTCGCCGCGACAGCGCATGGTTACTGCATCGGTAATAAATCAAATGCGCGCGCTGCGAATGCGCGAAATGGCAACAGATATTTCACCATGACCACCAATTGGCGGCTCGAATATGGGAGAAAACGCAGCAATCCGGCCGCGCGGCGCTTCCGCGCCGCCGCCTTTAGCTTTCGCTTAAGCGGCTCTGTCTTAGGGTGCCCGAACGAAAAAGGGGCGCGTCTTTAAAAGGCGTGAGACAGGGACCGTGAGTTTCCTCACACCAGTGTGGAACTATGTTGACGCGTTAGTGCATCCGGCAGCGCAGCAGGATGCGTTGACCGCCGCCCGCCATCGCGCGTTCATTGCGCCGCGTCTGGTCGGCAGCCTGGCGGCGCTGGCGACGTTCCCGGTCTACATTGCCTTCCGCGGCGTGCCGAGCGTGCTCGAAGTCGGCGTGTTCGGCTGGCTGGTCGCGCCGATCCTGATCGCCTATTTCCTGTCGCGCACCGGCCGTTATGAAAGTGCGCACATCCTCTCCTCGCTTTCGCTGACCGGTCTTGTGACCGTGGTCGCTCTGTTCAACGGTGGCATCGGCTCTTTCGCCGCCATCTGGCTAGTCGTCGTGCCGCTGGAAGCCGCGCTTTCGGCGTCGCGCCGCGTGGTGGCGATGGCCTCGACCATTGCGCTTGTCGCCGCCGGTCTGCTGCTGGTGTTGAGCGCGACCGAGCATCTGCCGCCGCTTGCAACTCTCGGCAATGAACACGGCGCGTTGGCTGCGCTCGGTATCGTCTCCGCCGCGCTGTACGCCACCGGCCTGGCGCTCGGCGCCGAGTCGCTTGCCCGCACCAGTTTCTGGCTGCTTTATGCCGAGGAAGACCGCTACCGCCTGCTGGCGCGCAACATGACCGACGTCATCGCGCGCCACGACCGCAATGGCGCCGTCTTGTTCGTTTCCCCGGCGGCGGAATCTTTGTTCGGCGTGCCGGCGAATGAATTGTCCGGGCACGGCATGTTCGATCGCGTGCATGTCGCCGACCGGCCGGCTTTCCTCACCGCGCTGGCCGACGCCGCCGCCAAAGGCGAAGTGCGCTCCGTTGAATTCCGCGTCCGCCATTCGGGCGATGCCGTTCATCACGCCGGCCGCTTCGTCTGGGTCGAAATGCGCTGCCGGCCGCTCGATCAGGTGGCCGACAAATCGAATGCCGCCGAGCGCGAAGTGGTCGCCGTGCTGCGCGACATCAGCGACCGCAAGATCAATGAACAGGCGATTGAAATCGCCCGTGCCGAGCAGGAGCGCGCCAGCGCCTCCAAGAGCCGTTTCCTGGCGACGATGAGCCACGAACTCCGTACGCCGCTCAACGCCATCATCGGCTTTTCCGAAATGCTCACCAATGACGAACTGCTGCTGCAACCGGCGCGCCGGCTGGAATACGCCAAACTCATCAACGAATCCGGCCATCATTTGCTGTCGGTCGTCAACGGCATTCTCGATATGTCGAAGATGGAAACCGGCAATTTCGAGATCACGCCGGAGCCCTTCGCGCCGGCGCCGGCCACCGTCAGCTGCTGCGATCTTCTCGCGCTGAAGGCGCGCGATGCCGGCGTCGAGATCAGGACGCGGATCGCGCCGGATTTGCCGGAGATCGTCGGCGACCGCCGCGCGTTCAACCAGATACTGATCAATCTCATTTCCAACGCCATCAAGTTCACGCCGCGCGGCGGCCGCATTACCGTCAGCGCGCAATGCGAAGGCGCGCGGCTGGCTGTCGCCGTCGAAGACACCGGCGTCGGCATCGGTGAAGCCGATCTGCCGCGTCTGGGCGAGGCGTTTTTCCAAGCGCGCGCGTCTTATGATCGCCGTCATGACGGGTCCGGCCTCGGCCTGTCCATCGTCAAGGGGCTGGTCAAGCTGCATGGCGGCGACATCGATATCCGCAGCCGGCTCGGCGAGGGCACCAAGGTGACGATCCGCTTGCCGCTCGATTGCGAAGGCGGGAGGCCGGCAGCCGATCCGATCAAGCTCGTCACCGACCGCGCCAGCGAGCTGGCCGCCGCTGCCAAGGTTCTGGTGAAGAAAAGTGCGTAAGCGCAAGGCTCCGGCAATCGAGATCGAAGAAAGCGCCAGCGGCATCGGCGCCGCCATCAGCCGTCACCCGCGTGAATTCGTGGCGCTGGTCATGGCGACCGCCGCGGTCGGCGCGATTTTCAGCAATGCCTTGTTCATGCAAAGCGGTCCGCACCCGGCGCCGATCTTCGCGGCGCGGCCTTTGATGACGGCAATGCCGCCTGCCGCTGCAACGCCGCCTGCCATTGCAACGCGTCCGGTTGCAGTCGAGCCCGTTCGAATTGCTAATCCGCCCGCCGCCGCGCCGGTGCGAAATCGTGTTCAGTTGATTGCCGAAATTCAGCGCGAACTGACGCGGCGCGGTTTTTATGACGGCGTCGCCGACGGCGTCTGGGGCGCGAAGACCGATGCCGGCGCGCGCGATTTCCTGCAGGCCGCCGGAATTCGCATGAACCCGGACGTCAGCGAAGAATTGCTGCGGACAATCCAAGGCTCGCCGTCGAAGGCGGTAAGTGCGGCGGCTGTTTCGGCTCCGGCGCGCAACGATCCGATTGCGGATCTTATTGCGCCCTCCAAGCGCGTGCTGGCCATTCAGCGCGCGCTCAGCGACTTCGGCTATGGCCAGATCAAGCAGACTGGTGCCTATGATCCGGAAACCCGCACGGCCATCGAGAAATTCGAGCGCGATCACAGGCTGCCGGTCACCGGGCAGATTTCCGATCGCTTCGTGCGCGAACTGGCCGCCATGACCGGCCGTCCGCTGGAGTAATAGCGGCGCGGCATCGCGCATGTTATCGATGAGCGATGCGATTGAAATCCGGAATTTGGGTGGCGGCCTATGTTCGCCGCTGCCATGTGGAAGGCGCCTTTGCCGCCATCGTCAAGCGCGGCGCCGAGGAAGCGGGCGCCATCTATATCAAGCTGAACAGGCTTGACGGCACCGGCACGCTCTATGGCCCGGCGCCACAGACGGTGTTCGACGCCGCCCAGCCGATCGATCGCATTTTCACCATCGTGCTGGGGCGGCAGGGTCCGGTGCCGGAGGCCGAGATCGACGCGCGCCTGAAGCGTGAAATCGGTTTCGATCCGGACATCTGGATTGTCGAGGTCGAGGACAGAGCCGGGCGGCATTTCCTCGACGCCTTGGTGCCGTGAGGGCGGTCAGCGCGTCGATTTAAGCCGCGCCGGCTGCTGCACGCTTGTGCGGACGTCCCGATGCGTCGCGCTTTGCGTCCGGCCATCGCGTTTGCCGTCCTGACCGTAGACTGGCTGATGCGCGGGCGCGGCGGCCGCGCCGGTATCCCGCCAGATCGTCAGCATGCGCTCGGCGGCTTCGCGCGTGAGTTCGTCGAACAGGTCGGCAAGATCGTACACGCGCTGGACCGATTGCCCGACCGCCGGGTTGAGGAACAGCAGCACCCGCTGAAGCACCGCGGCCTTCATGCCGAGCGCCTTGGCCGCCACCACGATCGGCTCGCCGGATGCATCGGCCGCGATTCGCGCGCCGAGACCGCGCGGCAGGCGCAGCGTGCGTTCGAGGAGCCGGCTGAATTCGTTGGTATTGCGCTGGAGCGCCGCGTTCTCAAGGCCTTTGATGACGTCGGCGGAAGCCGGCGCCGGCAGCCGCACCGATGTGGTCGCGGCGGCATCGAGATGAAGCAGGATCAGGCGGCGGTCTTCGCTGCTGGACGAGAAGAAAAGATCGGTCAGGCTTTCGGTAGCGGGGTCGGTATCGGTATCCTGCGCGGCTATAGCCGGGGCGGCGAAGTTCACGTCCGGCAGTGCGGCGGGCCGGGATGCGGACGCTGTCATGCCGAGCCTGGTCAGCACCGCGGCCGGGGCCCCGGCATAACCGGAAAGACTGGCGGCAACCGCGGCGCGGGTGGCGTCATCGACGGTATCGATGAGACCGAGCGCCAGTTCGACATATTGGGTGATTTCGTCGGCGCTGTGCGTCGGCTTCTGCACGTAAAGGTCGGTCAAAACGCGCAAAAGCGTGGGACGGACATCGACGCCATCGCGGCAGGCCAGATCGACCAGGCCATCGAGACGCGGATACGCGGGGGACTTCATCGGAACACCAACGCTGAAACAACAAGCCAGGTGGTCACTTTAGTCCGGTCGCGTTAGCAGAGCGTTAACCTTGCGGCCCCTTAATCGAGTGAGCCGATCCGGCGTACCGTGTGCATGGCCCCCGATAGAGTGGGGAACTTCGTTTGTAAAAAGGGTCCATGCAGTAACCAGTGCGGTTCTTTTGTGCCGGAGCGGAATAGGGGACTGTAATGGGTGAAGTCATCCAATTTCCAGAAGAAGGCAGCTATAGCCGGGGCGGCCGCTATATCGACGGTAATTCCGAATCCGCGACTGTTATCATCCTTCCCGTAGTCCGGATCGATCGCGATTCGGACGGGACCAACGGCTCGGAACCGGACACAGGCAACAGCTCGGGCCGCAAACGCCGACGCCGCCTGGCCCGCTGAATGTTGAATTCGCGGCAGCGGATGTCGATGTCGCGCATCTGGCGCCGACCTCTGCTTGGGCTTGCTGCCTTGGCACTTCTTGCCGGTTGCGAGCAGGGCGACTTTGGCGAATTGAACCGCGTTTTGGCGCGGGACGACATTCACGATTGGGTCGGCCGCGACAACAAAGCCGGAAAGCCGATCTCGCCATCGAATTTTCAATTGACCGACGATGAACGGCAATTGCGCGATCTGGCGTTTCCGCTGATCGAGCCACCACACAAGCGGCAGAAATTCGGTCAGGCCGCACGCGAATACGGGCTGATCCGCACCAGCGCAAGCGATCAGACCGCCTATGCCAATCACCTGATGACGACGCCTGTCCGCTCGCCATCCGCGCTCTACGCGACGCTCAGCGATGACGTCCGCAACGACAGTAGCCGTCTGCCGCAGTTCTTCGAAACCGCCGGGCGGGTGATCGATATGGATCAGAAGCGCCGCAAGAGCTTGGCTTACGTGACTCAACTCGGAGAACTCGAGCGTCAGGATACGATCAACCGCATTGCCGAGAATGCGCGCGTCATTGGCGAGGTGCGCACCAGCTTGACCTATCGCGCGGCGTCATATCGTTTTGCCCTTGAGCGCCTGGTAATCGCGGCGCCGTCGCCGCAAGCGGTCGATGCCGAGCGTACGCTCAATCAGTTGCAGGCGGACATTGCGCGCTATCGCAACCATCCGGCGCCGACCTGGCAACGCGAGCAGAGCCTGGCGTTCCAGCGCTGATCGGCTGAACGCCGCCGGATAAGATCTGAGGCCGTCATTGCCGGTCAGGCCGGCTAGCCTCTCAGGACGATGCCCACGAGGTCGATAACATTGCGGGCGCCGAGCTTGCGCATGATGTTCTTGCGATGAAATTCCACCGTCCGAGGACTGATGTCGAGATCGCGGGCCGCTTCTTTGCTCGAAGCGCCCTTGACGACTTGCGCCAACACCACCTGCTCTCGATGGGTTAGGTGCCGCTTTCCGGGGAATGGCTTCGAGAGAATATTGATAGCGCCATTCAACCTGCCGATCTCGCGCTTCGCTTCGACAAGTTCCGGCGTTTCAAGGAATTCCCATCGGCCGTCCCGCTTTGCGACCGAGAAATTGTGCGTCCGAGCCACATCGAGTACATCGACGGCGCGGCTTGCCTCAAGACAATAGGTGCAAAGTACGATCATTTTCCGGCCGCCAAGGGAACGAGCTAGCTCGGCCTCGTAATCGCGGAACGTTTGCCAAAGGCTGGCCTCGAACCAGAATGCATTGCCGCTGACCCGCATACCGTCAAAGCCGCGAGCGAGCGCTTCGTCAAGTTTGGCATGCCACCCCCCGGTGATCCGTTGCGGGTCAAAATCGTCGCCCCGGAGATACCATTGGTAGCCCGGGACGAATTCGATTTGACCATCCCGCAGATACTTCTCGAAATCGGGAACGGATTCGTGCAGCGCTTCGAGGGCCTTCCCTTGGTTGATCGGATCGGACACGGCCCAGATGCAGAACTCGCCGCTCGCGAGGCCGGCGCCAAAATAGTCGGCGTGCACGTCATAGAGGTCCTGCTCATTCTCGTAAAAAAGGCAGATATGCGTGCCCCAAGGCCGGTCGCCGACAGGGTGGAGACCCGTCTTGCGCAACTGATGGACATCTAAAGCGGTTCGCTCATGGCGTGACATCAGGCACTACCTCCGCGAACCGTTGTTAGATACCGTTTAGCACGAGTTATTGCCGACGTCACGATTGGATGTCGGCCTTAGCCTCGTAACCCTACGAGGTGCCGGGCCCCGTGACCGCACGAGTTTCGCCATTGGCGGCATTGCGCTAATCCGCCCGCGCGGGTTTCTCGCGGGCTTTGGTAGGGCGAAACCAGGCGAGGCGTTCCCGCACCCAGGTCCCGCGCGGCAAGGCTCCGCGGCGTCAGCCGGAATCTGCATGAGGACGCCGCGAATGTCAGGCACGAAATCCGTATTGATCGACCGCCTTCTTCCCTTCTTTTCCGGGTCCAATAGTCGCCAGCTCGGGTACACGAACAAACCGATGCTCGCCGGCATGTCAGTCGAGGCCATTGCCGCGGTGATCGAGGAGATCGAGGAGGGCGTGCTCATCGCTGACGGCAACGATCCGAGTCTGAAGCTCACCCACGCGAACCGCGCCTTCGAGACCATCACTGGTTATTCCCGCGACGAAGCCATCGGCAAGAATTGCCGTTACCTGCAAGGAGGCGACCGGCTTCAGCCGGAAGTCGCCCGAATGCGGGAGGCGATCGCCGACCTGAAGCCCATCGCTGTCACCTTGCGAAATTACCGCAAGGACGGCCGCATGTTCTGGAATGCCGTCCGTATATTCCCGGTGCCGGGTCCGGGCAAAACAATCCATGTCGTGGCGCTCCTCAGAGACGTAACCGATCTATATTTCTCCGCCGAGCGGATCGATCGCGCAGAGCATCACGATCAGCTCACCGGCAGCTTGAACCGTTACACCTTTGTCGAACGGTTTGACGCGCTGACGGCGCGCTCGGCGCAATTGCCGGTCATCGTCAAGGTCAACGTGGCGCAATTCCAGGACATCAACACGAGTTACGGATTCGATGTCGGCGACGCGCTTCTGCAACAGACGGTGCAACGGCTGCAGGCGCTTGGCCCCGATTTGATCGCGCGGATCGGTGGCGACGAGTTCGCCATTGCTTGCCTGGTGGACGGACGCGAGCAGGCCGAGGCCTGGCTGAACCGGATAGGGGTCGCGCTGGGCCAGCGATTTACCCTGCCGGGCGCCTCCATCGAGATCAGGTTCGCGACCGGCTTCGTAATCGGGCAGGCCGGCGACAAAGCCATCTCGTTGCTTCGCCGGGCGGGAACCGCACTTCATCACTCGCGGGGCACGCGGCTTCGCGAAATCCAGGAGTTTGACGCCGCCGATCAGCGCCGTTCGGTTCAGCGGCAACGCATGACCAACGAACTCCAGCAGGCGGTCGCCAACAGCGAATTCCTGTTCCACTACCAGCCCCGCGTCGATCTGCGCACCGGGACGATCGTCGGAGCCGAGGCCCTGCTGCGCTGGAATCACAGCGTGTTCGGGTTGCAGCACCCCGACCGGTTTATCGAACTCGCCGAGGACACCGGGCTGATACTCGATATCGGTCACTGGGGCCGGTGCGAGGTCGCGCGCTTCGCGGCCGAAGTGAATCGGGCCCGAAAAACGCCGCTGCATTTCTCGGTCAACGTCGCGGCAATCGAGTTAAATCACCGGGACATTGTTGCCTCGATTGAAGATGCCGTAAAGGAAAGCGGCGCAGATCCCGCATGGCTGACACTCGAACTGACCGAACGCATGCTGGCGGACGAGACACCAAAACTTATGGCGATGTTTCATCGGTTGCGTGAAATGCGGATCGGTCTGTCGGTCGACGATTTCGGCGTCGGATACTCTTCCTTTCGAAACGTCGATCGGTATCCGCTGACCGAGATCAAGATCGACAGGAGCTTGGTCGGGGAGATGCAGCAGAGTCCCGCCAAGCGTATCATCATCGCCGCCGTCATCGAGATTGGCGGGGAATTGGGTTTCGATATCGTCGCAGAGGGAATCGAGACAGAAGCTCAAAAGGACGCGCTCACGGTCATGAACTGCCCTTATGGCCAAGGCTACCTTTTCGGCGCGCCGGTCGAACCCGATGCCTTCAAGGCGCTCGTGGGAACGAGTTAGCTCCAATGCGCGTCTCGAACGGGTGCCAAGCTGGCGCGGCCGATCAGCGTTGGCTGATTAGCGCCCACCGGGCTGCGCCGGCGTCTGCACCGTGCAACGCGCATTGGCAATTGCGGCTTGCGCGGCCGGCATCAGGCCGGGCTCCGGCGCCAGCGCGCGGATGGCGATTACGCCGGTCGGCGTCGGCGATTCGACGATCAAACGGTCGGCCGCGGTGATGTCCTCATCATCCGGCATCTGGTCGCGCTGTTCGGCGGTCATCAGATCGAGTTCGATGACGCGGCGGCCGGCGGCGCGATCGTTGATCGCGTAATAGGCCACGTTATAGCGCGTATAAAACGAGATCGACGTATAGGCGAGGCTGACCGGAACGGTGAGTTTCAAGGGGCCTTGCGCAAGATCGTAACGGCAGACCGCGCTGGCAAAGGCCGGGTCCATGAAAGGCATGGCGGCGCTTTGCGGCTTCGGCACCGGCAAGGCGGTGACGGTGTTGACCGGTGCGATCGGCTCGAGCCGCGCGTAGGCATCCTGCGTCGCGGTGCGGGGCAGGATGATGATCGTGGCCAGATGCACCACGCCGCCGAGCAGCGCGCCGCCACAGAGCAAAAGCAGCCAGCGGATCATGGGCAGCCCCTGCTGGTGATGCTCGGCATCGGCAGTTCGCGGCCGGCCTTGGTCGAAACGCCGACGGCGGTGTCATAGAAACGCAGCACCAGGGCATAGCGTTCGGTGCCGCCGGTCGGCAGCCAGTTGCCAGGATTGGCGCGTGGCGCAACCACGATCTCGAAACTGCCGTCGGCGTGGCGCACGATCTCCTGGCTGGAAAATCCGTAGCGCTCGATCGAATTGGCGACCAGGTCGCCATCGGAATTATACAGCGTCAAAGTCCAGAAACGCGCCGCCGGGGTGACGCCCGACAGCACGGTCTCGCATCGGCCGTCGAGCAGTCTGCCGCTGTCGTCGGTTTGGGCGGTGAAGGACACGCCGTCGCCAAGCGCGACTGGCAGTTGGCCCGTGCGTGCAATCGTGGCGCGGGCATAAGGATCGGCATCGGCGGTGCCGGTTTTCGGCCAGGCCGTCCAACTGCCGATGGTGAGTGCGCCGAAAGCGGCGCCGCGCGTCAACGCGAAATAGGTCGCGCCGAGGCCGACGGCCGCAGCGACTGCGAGGGCAAACAGCGTTCCGATCAGCAGCCGCACGTTCCGCTCGCAAAATGGGGAGAGTTGATTCGTACCTACCAGACACTACGCCGGCCGGGGAGGGGCCGCTAATCAGTTCCGGCCGCTGCGCGGCGGGCTATCGAGGGCCGACGCCACGGCGTTGGGCTTGTTCGCGTCATCGGTCGGCGCCAAAGCCTGGTTCTTTTTGTCGGTCGAGACGGTCGGGCGCAATGGCGTCATGGCGCGGTTGGCGTCGTCCAGCATGCGTTCGACACGGACCAGGATTTCCGCGCCGCGTTTCGACAGGATCGTCGGCCGCGGCGGCGGCTGCTCGATCTGTTTGCCGCTGGCGACCTTGACCTCGGGACGCGCCGGCACGCTCACGCCGGGCAACTGCTTAATCTCGATGCCCTGATGGGCGTAAGCCATGATGGCTTGCCATGTCATCGCCGGCAGCGAACCGCCGGTCATCCGGTTTGTCGGGGTGTAGTCGTCATTGCCGAACCAGACACCGCCGGTATAGTTGCCCGTGTATCCCATGAACCAGGCGTCGCGGGATTCATTCGTGGTGCCGGTCTTGCCGGCGGCGGCAACGCCGTCGAGGCGCGCGCGGCGGGCGGTGCCGGATTCGACGACATTGGTCATCATCTTGATCATATCCGCGGCGACGCTGGCCGGCAGAGCGCGCTTCGGCTTCGGACCATCACGGTCGAAGCGCCAGACCAGATTGCCGTCGCCGGTGCGCACTTCGAGAATCGCATGCGGTTTGACGGCAATGCCGAGATTGGGGAATGTCGCATAGGCGCCGACGTGCTCCAGCATGGTGACCGCATCGGCGCCGATCGGCAGCGACGGCGTGTCCGGCAGCGGCGTGACGATGCCCATGTCGTGCGCCAGCTTGACGATGCGGTTGCGGCCGAGCCTTGGATTGCCGTCTCCGATGGCCACCGACAGGCGCACCGCGACGGTGTTGATCGAATGCGTCAGCGCCTGACTGAGCGTCATCGAGCCGCGAAAGTTGCCGCCGTAATTGCGCGGGCACCAGTTGCCGAGGCAGATCGGCGCATCGACCACGATCGAGTTCGGTTTGAAGCCGTGTTCCAGCGCGGCGGCATAGACATACGGCTTGAACGACGAGCCAGGCTGGCGCATCGCGTCGGTGGCGCGGTTGAACTGGCTGGCGCCATAATCGCGGCCGCCGACCATGGCGCGCACCGCGCCGTCATTTTCCATGATGACCGTATTGGCCTGGCTGGCGTGATATTCCTGGCCGTATTGCCGCAGTGAATTCTCCACCGCCGCGTCGGCAACCTTCTGCAGGCCGGTGTCGAGCGCGGTGCGAACAATGAACACGCGCTCGGTCATCGACTTCGGCAGCGTATCGACAAGTTGCTTCATCTGATCGAACGCCCAGTCGAGATAATAATTCGCCGCGCGTTCGTCGCGCCTATCGACAGGGGTGGCGGGGTGACGACGCGCACCGAACACCTGGCCTTCGGTCATGAATCCGGCTTCGACGAGGTTATCCAAGACGACGTTGGCCCGCGCGCGCGCCGCCGGCAGATTGACGTGCGGCGCGAACTTGGTCGGCGCCTTGAACAGGCCGGCCAGCATCGCGCCTTCGGCCAAATTCACGTCGCGCGCCGACTTGTTGAAATAATACTGCGCCGCGGCGTCGACGCCGAAGGCGCCGCCGCCCATATAGGCGCGGTCGAGGTACAGCTTCAAAATCTCGTTCTTGGTCAGCCGCGCTTCCAGCCACATGGCGAGGAACGCTTCCTTGATCTTGCGGTCCAGCGTGCGCTCGTTCGACAGAAACAGGTTCTTGGCCAATTGCTGCGACAGCGACGAGCCGCCCTGGACGACGCCGCCGGCGCGCGCATTGGTGACGACGGCGCGCAAGGTGCCGCCGATGTCGATGCCGAAATGCTCGTAGAAGCGCCGGTCTTCGGTGGCCAGCACCGCCTTGATCAGGTTGTCCGGGAACTGGTCGAGCGGGATCGAATCGTTGTGGCGGATGCCGCGCGAGCCGACCTCGTTGCCGTAGCGGTCGAGAAAGGTCACCGCCAGCTCGGATTTTTTGAGCCAGTCGCCGTCGGCGGTCAGCTGGAAGGCCGGCGTCGCCAAAGCCAGCAGCAGCACGCCGCCGGCGCAGCCCAAAGTGGCACCTTCCGAGGTCAGCTCGACCGCCCAGCGCCGCCAGCCGGCGGTGTGGAAGCGGTCCATGAAGGTGGAAAAGCGCTCGTAGCCCTCGCGCGAGCCTGAGGCCGAGCGGAACACGCTGAAATCGACCCAGGCGTCGATGGCCAGCATCGCGCGCTTGAGTTTCGGCTTCCAATCCTCGGGAAACAGGTCGCGCAAGGCGGTTTATGCCCTTATCTGGTGGCCGAATGCCCTTTAACCGGCAACCGGTGGCGAAAAACGGACGCTTCCGCCCGCGTCGCCGCCAATATAGCGGATCGGCAGGCGATTTCCCATAATTCCGTCGCGGTTCCGGCGGGTTAATGGCGGGGAAGGTGAACGGGAACTGGGGCGGAAATAGGGGGAGCCCTTGTCACGCGCTGCGGGTCAAGACGCCCGACGGCCGTTGCCGGCTACTGCCATGTGCTATACATGTATAGCAACAGGAGTTGCCCGGATGCTGGCGCTGCGATTGCCCCCCGATATCGAAAAGCGGCTTGACGCGCTCGCCAAGAAAACCGGCCGCACCAAGAGCTTCTACGCCCGCGAGGCGATTTTGCGGCAGATCGAGGATATCGAGGACGATTATCTGGCGCGCAAGCGGCTGGCGCGCGGCGGCCCGCGTGCGGCGGGTTGAGCCGTGACGAAAGCTTGATCGCGCCGCCGCCCGCGAACTACGCAAGCTCGGCGCGCCGGCCGAGCGGCTCATTCTGCGTTATTTGCGCGAGCGGGTGGCCGGCAGCGACGATCCACGCCGTATCGGCCATGCGTTGACAGGCGATCTCAAGGGGCTATGGCGCTACCGGGTCGGCGATTATCGCATTGTCGCCAGTATCGAGGACGACCGCTTTGTCGTGTTGATTGTCACCATCGGCCATCGCCGGGAGGTGTATCGGTGAGGAATCACGCCGCCCGGCGGATGGCGCAACAGGCTCATGAGGCCCGCTATGGCAAGGCAAAGCGCTCGTAAGACCGGCCCGGACGCGATCACGCGCGGCAGC
>LNDS01000009.1 GCA_001464835.1 Rhizobiales bacterium Ga0077525
AATAGCTCTGACCTGCACCTACAATGCCGGTAATCCGCTAAGTAACGGTGTTCTGGGACCATAAGCCCGGATGGCAATGTGGATTGAAATCGCGTGTGGGCGGGATGTCGCAGAACGCAAAAACGGGATTCTAATACCACCATAGGGCTTCATTAACCTTGCCGGGTAATGATTGTACCGCATGCCGGTATTCCCCTTTTTAACGAAATCGCACCCGCGAGACGCCGAAACTTTGTCGGAAGCGCTGCCCGTTTCACCGGGCCTGGCGCCCACCGAACCCGCGCCGGCGAGCAGTACGGCCTCTATCCGCGAAACCATCGATCTGCTCGAGCTCGACCTCAGCGCGATGATCCGCGACGTGGCCATCGCCGCAACCGCCGTGCGCAGCGGCACCAGCGCATCCGCCGGCGCGCTCGCCGCCATTCAGGCGCGCACCGAGACACTCGCCGCCCAGTCGCGGGATGCCAAACGCGATGCCGACCAGGTCGCCGGCGCCACCGTCGAACTGGCGCAATCGTCCAACGAAATCGACAAACAGGTCCGCGCCGCGGGTCGGCTGACCGACGACGCCGGCGACGCCGCCCTCGCCGCCAACCGCAGTGTCGACGAGTTGAAAGCCTCGTCCGCTGAAATCGGCCAGGTCGTCAATCTGATCGCCAATATCGCGCGGCAAACAAACCTGCTGGCGCTCAATGCGACCATCGAGGCTGCCCGCGCGGGCGCTGCCGGCCGCGGCTTCGCGGTCGTCGCCGCCGAGGTCAAGGCGCTGTCGGTGCAGACGCAGACCGCGACCGAGGAAATCAAGCGCAAGATCGACATGCTGCAAAACGCCGCCGCAATATCGATCGCGGCCGTGCATCGCATATCGGAAGCGACCAAGGCGGTGCGTCCGGTGCTCTCGACCATAGCCGGCGCGATCGAGCACCAGGTCGAAACCACCGACGGCCTGTCGCGCAACGCCAGCGACAATTCGCGCTTCATCGGAGCCGTGGCGGACGGGGCGTCCGAAATCAGGACCGCCGCCGTCGATGCAACCGCGTATGGCGCGGCGGTCGACCACTCCGGTCAGGCTGTCGGCCGTCTCGCCGAGCGGCTCAAAACCCGCGCGGTGATTTTCCTGCGCCTGAGCGAAATCGGCGACCGCCGTCAGCACGAACGCCTGCCCTGCGAACTCGACGTCGAGCTTCAGACCGGATCGGTCATGCTGCACGGCCAGACCGCGGATATTTCCGAGGGCGGCCTGCTGGTGCGTATGCGTGAGCCGCGCGAGCTTGTAACCGGCGCGCCGTTCGATGCAAAGATCGCCGGCATCGGCAACGGCCGCCTGCGATTGGTCAACCAGTCGGCGCTCGGCCTGCATTTGGCCTTCGAAGCGCTTGACGATCTGACGCGCGCGCGGCTGAATGCGAGGCTCGCCGCGATCCGTTCCGACAATACCGAGTTCATCGAGCGCGCCATCGCGGCGGCCGATCGCATCTCGCGCCTGTTCGAAGAGGCGGTCAGCGAACGCCGCATCACGCTCGACGACCTGTTCGACAATACCTATGTGCTGATCCCCGATACCAATCCGCCGCAGTACACGACGCGCTTCCTCGCGCTGACCGAGACCCTGCTGCCGTCCATCCAGGAACCGCTGCTGGCCAGCGACAAGCGCATGGTGTTTTGCGCGGCGGTCGATCGCAACGGTTACCTTCCGGTGCACAACGCCATCTACTCCAGGCCGCAGCGCCGCGGTGAAGTGGTCTGGAACACCGCCCATTGCCGGAACCGGCGCATCTTCGACGACCGCGCCGGCCTGTCGGCAGGGCGCGTGGTGCGGCCCTACCTCATTCAGAATTATCCCCGCGACATGGGCGATCGTATCGTCATGATGTGGGAGATCGGCGCGCCGATCCGTGTTTTCGGCAAGCAATGGGGCGGCCTGCGTACCGCCTATACGCTCTAGTCACGACGGCTGTTATCGGCGTACATCCTTCGGGAACTATCTGGCCAAGCAACGGTTGACCGCCAATACGCGGAATAAGTCCGCGTCTTTGGAGGCAACGAGCTATGATTACGCAGACCGGGATAGTGGATGACGCGCCTTCGGCCGTCAGTTGGAAGGCGATCTTCGCGGGCGCAACGACGTCGGCGGCGATCACTTTGGTTCTTGTGGCGTTCGGCGCCGGCGTTGGATTTTCCGTGGTGTCGCCGTGGAGCGACCAGGGCATTTCCGCCACCACCTTCTCCATCAGTGCCGGCATCTATCTGATCGTCATCGCCATGCTGTCCTCGACCGTTGGCGGCTATCTCGCCGGGCGGTTGCGCACGCAGTGGCAGAGCGTACATGAGCACGAACGCTATTTCCGCGATTCCGCCCATGGCGTCGTCACCTGGGCGCTGGCGACGGTGGTGACCGCGGCCGTTCTCGGCGGCGCGACCACCGCGATCATCGGCGCCACCGGCGCCGGCCTTGCGGCCGGGACACCGGCGGCGGCCCGTTCGGCGATGACTGACGGCTATGTCGACACCCTGCTGCGTCCGGCGTCCAACCGCGCCAATGCGGCTGCCGGCCAAAGCCAGACGCAGGCCAATCAGCAAGCGACAGAAACCGCCACCTCGCCAATCGCGACCGGCCAGACCACGCCGAATCTGCAAGGCGGCGCGATCACCGCCCCGGCGCCGCAAGGCAGCGTCAACCGCGGAGAAATCGGCCGCATTCTGGCGTCCGGTCTCGGCCGCAACGGCTCGGTGTCGGATGTCGACAAGAGCTATCTTGCCAGCATCATCGCCGCCCGCACCGGCCTGACGCAGCAGGAAGCCGAGCAGCGCGTCAATCAGACGATAACGCAGGCCAAGGCCGCGGCCGATACCGCACGCAAGTCGGCGCGCAACTTCTCGTTCTGGCTGGCCTTCGCCATGCTGGCCGGCGCTTTGTCGGCCGCCCTCGCCGCCATCGAAGGCGGTTCATTGCGCAACCGCGATTGGTATCTCACCGATGCCGAGCGCAACCGCACACGCGGCGTCGGCGTCGCCGCCGAATAACCCTCACCGGAAGAAGGAGACAGACATGCCTATCTTGCTTTGGTTGCTGGGCGTTCCGTTCAGCCTGATCATCGTTTTGATGCTGCTCGGCGGCATCTGACGAAAACGAAAAGCAAAAGCCCCGCCGGCGATGAACCGGCGGGGCTTTTCTATTGCGGCGGCAAAGCCGGCGCGCCGAGCAGCCGGTCGGCCAGCGCCTGGTAAAGCCTTGACGCGATCGCCACGCACAAGACCAGAAAAAACATCTGCGCCGCCGATATCGCCAGCATAGCGAAAAGTCCCGGCGGCGCATCGTTCTGGTTGGCCTCGCTCAAGACGAAAGGCACAATAGCAATCAGTGCGACAATCAGGATCGGCAGCGCCGCCAGAAGAAAAATCAGGAAAATCCGCAGCGTGTGTCCCGTGCTATCGGCCCAGGCATTGACCGCGCTCGCGCCCGGCGCGTCTACGGCAATGGCCGGAAACAAAATCGACAGCCGCGTGCTGGCGACGACCAAAACCACAAGCCCGACCATAACAATGCCGAGCGAGGCCAGCGCCTGCTCGTTTTTCGGCGCGCCGAAAACGAAGACGAACAGCCCCAAGGCCGACAACGCCATCAGCCAGGCGAAGAACGCGCGGAATGTCTTTTGCCCCGGCTCGAGAACATACTTCGCCGTCACGTCGTCGAGAATGATGTAGCGGTGCACCGCGATCATGACCGGCGTCAGAAAGAAATTCTGCGCCGCGCTGACGGCCAGGCTGAGGATGACGCCGGCAACGATGCTTTCGATCGCGCGCGTCGGCAAGATATGTTCCGAAAGGTTGATCGACAGCATGATCAAAAAGGCTGCAACGGCCAATATCGGCATGGCGCGGATTGCCGCGAAGGCGTCGCGATAGCCGGTCGTGACCGGGCTTAAAATGGGTATTGTGCTCATGGCCATGGGTGTCATCCACCAGCGCATGCGACTCGCAGGCGCTGGCTAGAGTTTAGCAGCGCTCATCACCGCTGGTAACCGGCGGCCGGCGGTGACTCTAATCGCTTTGCAAAATGACGTTCTTGACCATCGGATAGATCTGGTTCTGCCAGGTCCGTCCGGAAAACACGCCGTAATGGCCGACGCCGGCCTGCATGTGGTGGCGCTTGCGATAGGGCCGCAGGCTTGTGCACAGGTCATGCGCGGCCAACGTCTGGCCGACGGCGCAGATATCGTCCTTCTCACCTTCGACCGTGAACAGCATGGTGCGCTTGATCGCCGCCGGCTCGACCTTGACGCCTTCATAGGTCAGTTCGCCGAGCGGCAGCGCGTGATCCTGGAACACCAGCTTGACGGTCTGAAGATAAAACTCGGAGGCCAGATCGAGCACGGCGAAATATTCGTCGTAGAACGCCTTGGTCGTCGCCGCCTTTTCGGTCTCGCCTTTAGCGATGTTCTCGTACAGTTCGCGGTGCGCCTTGACATGGCGATCCATGTTCATCGCCATGAAGGCGGAAAGCTGCACGAAACCCGGATAGACCCGGCGGCCGCCGCCAGCATAGCGCGCCGGCACGGTGGCGATCATCTTCTTCTCGAACCACTCCATCGGCTTGCTTTTGGCCAGCTCATTGACCTTGGTCGGGTTAACGCGGGTGTCGATCGGCCCGGCCATCAAGGTCATCGAGCGCGGCTGCGCCGGATGATCGCTCATCGCCATCACGCTTGCCGCGACCAGTGCGCTGACGCAAGGCTGGCATACCGCCACCATATGCGCGCCCGGCCCGATCTTCTCGAGAAATTTGATCAGATGAGACGTATAGCTATCGAATGAGAACGGCCCGTCGGCCAGCGGCACGTCGCGCGCATTGTGCCAGTCGGTAATATAGACGTCATGTTCGGCGAGTAACGTGCGCACGGTCGCGCGCAGCAGCGTGGCGAAGTGGCCCGACAGCGGCGCGATCAACAAAACGCGCGGCTGCTCCTGATCGACGTCTTTCTTGAAATGGCGCAAGGTCGCAAACGGCGTGACCAGCGCTTCCTCTTCCGTCACCGCGACCTCACGGTTGCCGACAGTGACGCTGTCGATACCGTAATCCGGCCGCGTATGGGTCAGGCCGGCGCGCGCGATCTTCGTAGGCAGCGTTGAGAGTGCTCAGGCCGGACGGCCGCGCCGAACCGTTGAGCTTGGCCCCCACGGTTTCCGCCGCCATCGAGGCGAACTTGCGCAACGGATCCATCATGTCCGATTGCGCCTGATAGGCTTGATAAAGCATTCAGTCCCCGGTCGGCCCCGGCGGGCCGCGCGGACAGGCTAGACCAGTTTATGCTGCACTGCGAGATAATAATCTGGGCCGGCGTGCCTGCGAATTAGGCGCGGGGGACAAAACCCATTTTGCAGCACGGGAAGGTATTGATTAGTCTGCACTTTCATCTAAGCTCCGCAGTGCCGGGCTGCTTTGACGAAGGGACATGATTTTCCCATGGCCAGTGCTGCCCTTACGATTGCCAGCAAGAATTATGGCTCCTGGTCGCTGCGCGGCTGGTTGCTGTGCAAGCTCGCCGGTCTGGACTTCGAAGAACAGAGCGTCGCCAGCGACGATCCCTCGACGCGCGCCGAACTGTTGCTGCTGTCGCCCTCCTTCCTGGTGCCGTGCCTGACGCATAACGGCATCAAGATCTGGGACACCTTGGCGATCGCCGAATATCTCGACGAGACCTTCCCAAAAGCCGGATTACTGCCGAAGGAAAAAGTCGCGCGCGCGCATTGCCGCTCGATCTGCGGCGAGATGCATTCCGGCTTCACCAATTTGCGCTCCGCGCTGCCGATGAACCTCAAGGCGCGCCATCCCGGCTTCAAGATCTGGGCCGGCGCGCAGGCCGACATCGACCGCGTCATCAGCATCTGGCGCGAGAGCCTTGCCGCCAGCAAAGGCCCTTATCTGTTCGGCACGACGCCGGGCATGGCCGACGCCATGTTCGCGCCGGTGGTGACGCGCTTCATCACCTACGACGTCAAGCTCGACTCGGACTGCGCCGCCTATTGCAAGGCGATCATGGCGCTGCCGGCGATGAAGGAATGGCAGGAAGGCGCCATGGCCGAGCCGGACGAAGTGGTCGAACTGGATGTGGAGTTCTAGGGGCCGCATTCAAAGCGCGGTTGAAGCCACTCATTTTTCCCTGCGCGGTTGCCGCGCGCCGGATTAACATCGGCGCATGCGCGCGCCCTTTTCCTTCATCCGGTCCGGCGAGACGTTGTCGCCTCCCCGCCTGCTGTTGATCCTGGCGGCGATCCTTGCTGCGGCCTTCGCGCTGCGCGTCGGCGCGCGGCTGATCCAGGGCGAAGCCCACTTCTGGGCCAACAGCTATTCGTATCTCTATCGCCTCGCCGAAGGCGTCGCACGCGGCGACGGCTTCTGTCCGGCGACGAACTGCGAGCGGCCGCCGCTTTATCTCACCTTTCTCGCGCTGACGACGTTCGCCGGCAAAAACTATCTTCTCATCGTCATCCCGCAAGCGGCGATGGGCGCGGGCACTGCTCTGATCACTTTCCTGATCGGGCGGCACATGTTTACGACCGGCGCCGGCCTCATCGCTTGCGCCATCACCGCGTTTTATCCTTACTACGTCATCCACGACACGGCGTTGCAGGACACCGCCATGGTGACCTTCGCCCTGGCGCTGGCGGTATGGCTGTTCTTGCGCGCCGCCGCGCAGGACCGTGGCCGCGACTGGCTGATCGCCGGTGTCGCGCTCGGCGCAGTCGTTTTGGTGCGCGTCGCAATGGCGCCGACGATCGCCGCCGTTCTGCTGTGGGCCATGATTTGGGGCACAAAACGGCTGCGCAACTGGCTGCTCCTCGCCGCCGGCGTTGCGCTCACTGTGTCGCCGTGGCTCGCTTACACCTATCGCGCCACCGGCACGCCGGTATTGAGTACCGACTCTGGCTACGTGCTCTGGCAAGGCAACAATGCCGGCGTCTTCACCTATTACCCGGCGCAAAGCATCGACATCAGCGCGCATCAGGCGCTGGCCGCCTTGCCGCCAAACGACCAAGCCGAACTGCGGCAATTGTCGCGCGACAAGGTCGCGGTCAGCGATTGGTACAAGCAGCGCGCCATCGATTACATGCGCGACGACCCCTGGCGCACTTTGCAAAGCGCCGCGCGCAAATTAAACGCCGCGTTCTCCTGGACCTTCAATCCATACCGCGGCGCGCTGGCCCAGTGGGCCTATGCGCTGTCCTACGTTCCGGTGGCATGCTTGGGAATTATCGGCATGGTGCTGGCGCGGCGGCGGCCGGAGACGAAACTGATCGTGATGCTGTATCTCGCCTTCATCGCCGTCAGCGTGGTGTTCTTCGCTCACACCAGCCACCGTACCTATCTCGACATCTACTGGATCGTGTTCGCGGCGTCAGTGCTCACTGGTAGATATCCACTGTCAGCAGATGCCGGTCGAGCGGCACGCCGGTCAGATAACTCTTGAGCCCGGCATCGTCATCACGGCCGACCTGAAGGCTTTCGATCTTGCGCCGCCCGGCGATCGCGGCCTCGATACGCGCCTCCAAAGCGCGCATGGCGCGCGGGCGGCCGGACGCATGCGCGTGTCCGCCAACGATGAATATTGAATCGTAGCGAACGCCGCCGGCCGTGCAGGTATTAGCGCCAAATAAATAAGCCGCGCAAACGTCGTCGCGCCGGTGGCGCATGACCCAGGGAATGACCGGCTCGCTCGACAGCACCAGCACGCGGCCATGCCCTTTCGTCCCGATGAAATCCAGAACGTCCTGATAAGGGATCACGGCGCTACGCTTGAACGGATGCCTGCCCGCTTCGATATTGGCAATGGCCGTGATGGAAACCATCACCGACAAGACGGCCAGCCACGCCGCCACCGCGCGTCGGGTTTGATACAGGCTGTCGAAATAGAGCGTCGTCAGCACGCCGAGCACCGGTGCCAGATAAAGAAACGAACGCGGCTTGGCAAAACCGGCCAAAGCCATGGCGGCGGCGGCCGCCAGCATCAGCACCAGAAGATGCAAGGGATTGGCCGGCCTCGCCCGATCGAGCGCGGCTACGATCGACAGCACGGCGATGACAATCGCCGGCAGCACAATCCAGGCCTGGCCGACCCCCAGCGCCGCGCCGCCGAAAAATCCGAGCACATCGGCCAACACCGCGGACAGAACGCCGTGGCCGAATTCACTCTGCACAACTGCCGCCAGCCGCTTGCTGACGACGGCAATAGCCGACGCCACGCCGAAGCCGGCAAACAGCAAAGCCACGGCGGCAAACGCGGCATCGAACTGCGGATTGAATTGGCGTTGCAATAGATAGCGGTAGATCGCGAACGGCACCGCCACCAGAACGGCGATGAAATTCACCGAAGCCGCCAGGCCCAGCGGCACCGCCGACCACAGACGCGCCGCGTCATTGCCGCCGAACACATAAAGCGTCACGAACACCGCGATCAGCGCCGCGAACATCGGATACCAGCGGATCGCATCGCCCTGGCTCACCGCCAGCGCACACAGGCCGAAAGTCAAAATTGCAATCAGCCGCGACGCCGGCGGCGGCGGCGCGCCATCGTGGCGGCGCATCAGCAGCGTCAGGGCGGCGAGATGAGATAGGCCGAGGGCCGTCGCGGTCATCGTCATGCTGAACAGCCGGATGGCGGCCTCACTCAGCCCCGCGTTATTCAGCCCATAAAACCACAGAAATGACAGCGGCGGATGGATATCGCCCGCCTTGAGATAGTGTCCGATCAATGCCAGCGCGGAACGGCTGCGTTCCACTTGCGTCAACGCGATCAATTCATCGTCGAAAGGAAAACGCCATGCCCTGCCCGCGGCAAAACTGGCGGCGGCGTAAAGGCCAATCGCCAGCGCGACGTCGCCGGCATGAAGACGCGCGGCGGTGCAAAAATCTCCGGACAGTTTCGGGCGCCAGTCCTTCATGACCACGAGCCCCAATCACCCGATGACGGCCGTCAGCCTTTGAGCCAGCCGCCGATCCGCCGGACCGCCTCATGCATGTCGTCGGCCGAACGCGAATAACAGAATCTCAAATAATGCCGGCCGTCGATCGGATCGAAATCGAGCCCCGGCGTGGCCGCGACATGCGCCTCGTTGAGCATGCGCTTGGCGAAGTCGAGACTGTCGTCGGAAAATTCGGCGATATTGGCATAGAGATAAAACCCGCCATCGACCGGCAGGAATTTGTCGAGCCCGGCTTTCGGGAGGCCTTCGGTGAGAATGCGGCGGTTCTCCTCATAGCCGTGCTTGACCTCTTCCATTTCCGCGCGGCCATCGAACGCGGCCTGCGCCGCGATCTGAGACAGGTGCGGCACCGAAATGGAAAAGTTTTGCTGCAAGCGCTCGACGGTGCGCACCAGTGGCTCCGGCACCACCATCCAGCCGACGCGCCAACCGGTCATGCAGAAATATTTCGAGAACGAATTGATGATCAGCACGTCGTCCGACAGCTTCGCGGCGGTCTCGGCCGGAAACGCATAATCGAGGCCATGATAGATTTCGTCGGAAATGACGCGGATGCCTGCGGCCTCGGCGGTCGCGATCAGCCGCTTGAGCGCGGCGGCTTCCATCATCGTGCCGGTCGGATTGGCCGGGCTCGCCACCAGCAACCCGGCGAGCGGCTTTTTGCGGTACGCGTCCATGAGCGCCTCTGGCGACAGCGCCCAGCGCGTCTCAGCCGAAGTTTCGATCAGCACCGGCTCGCAGCCGAGCGCGGTCAGGATATGCCGGTACGGCGGGTATCCGGGATTGGCCAAAGCCACCCGGTCGCCCGGTTCGAACAGCGACAGGAAGGCCAGCATGAAGGCGCCGGAGGAACCGGTGGTCACCACCACCCGCGCCGGGTCGAGGTCGAAGCCGTAGGCGTCGCGGTAGTGCCGGGCGATTCGCAGCCGCAAGGCCGGCATGCCGAGCGCCTCCGTATAGGCAATACGCTCGCCAAGCGCGGCCTGCGCCGCCGCCAGCGCGGTGGCCGGGGCCGGCCGGTCCGGCTGACCCACTTCCATATGAACGATGTGGTGGCCCTGCGCCTCCAGCGCCGCCACCGCCGCCATCACGTCCATGACGATAAACGGCGGCACTTCGCTGCGTTTCGACGGCAGGAGCAGCCTTTTGGCGTTCCTAAGCATGGGGCGCGCCCTTCCCCGCGCAAGCTGCCGCCCCGCTGTTGCCGCATTCAAAATGCTTGTTTGCAGCGCGCCTGATAACGGTTTCCATGATGCTTTCGTGATATCGAGTTGCGTTGACCGGCCGTGCCGGCGCCTGATTTAGTCCAGCCTCAAACCAGGATTTCGTGAAGAGTTGAACGTGACCGAACCCGGCAAAATCGAGCCCCGCTCCGCTCCACGGACATCTATCAGCGGCTGGCGAACCGCGCCAGCGGCGCGCGTGCTTGCCGTGGCCATGGCGCTCGCCACCGCCGCCGGCCCCGCCGCGGTTACGCCGGCGCAGGCGCAGGGGCGCGCCATGCCGATCATCCGCGACACCGAGATCGAGCAATTGTTGCGCGACTACGCGCAGCCGATCCTCAAGGCCGCCGGCCTTGCCAAGCAGAACGTCAAGGTGGTCGTACTCAACGACCGCGCCTTCAACGCCTTCGTCATGGACGGGCGTCACATCTTCATCAACACCGGCGCGCTGTTCGACGCCAAGACGCCGAACGAAGTCATCGGCGTCTTCGCCCATGAAACCGGACATCTCGCCGGCGGCCATCTGCTCAAGCTGCGCGAACAGCTGGCCACCGCACAAACCGCCTCGATCGTCGCCTTGCTGCTGGGCGTCGGCGCCGCGGTCGCCGGCGCGCGCGCCGGCAGCGGCGGCGGCGATATCGGCGCTGCCGCGATCATGGCGCCGCAGCAGGCTATCCAGCGGACGCTGCTTGCCTATGTGCGCACCCAGGAAGATTCAGCCGACCACGCCGGCGCCAAGTTTCTCAATGCCACCGGCCAGTCCGGCCGCGGCATGTTGGAACTGTTCAAGCGGCTGAGCAGCGAGTCGATGTTCAACTCGCGCTTCATCGATCCCTACATGCAGTCGCATCCGATGCCGGCCGAGCGCGTCGCCGCGCTCGACACATTGGTCCGCGCCAGCCCGCATTTCAATGCCAAAGACCCAGACGCTTTGCAGGCGCGCCACGACATGATGCGCGCCAAACTGTCCGGCTTCCTGGAACGGCCGGACACCGTGGCGCGGCGTTATCCGCTTGGCGATCACAGCATGCCGGCGCGTTACGCCCGCGCCATCTCGGCCTATCGCCATTCCGATTTGCGTCAGGCCGTTGCCCAGATCGATGCGCTGATCGCGGCCCAACCGGCCAATCCCTATTTTTATGAACTGAAAGGCCAGGCGCTGCTCGAAGGCGGCCGCGCCGCCGAGGCTGTCGCGCCGCTGCGTCAGGCCGTGCAGTTGTCGCGCAATGCGCCGCTGATCCAGATCATGCTCGGGCAGGCCCTCATCGGCACCAACAACAAGCAAACCGCGGAGGAAGCCGTCGCTCTGCTCCGCAGCGCGCTGTTGCGCGAACCGGAAGCGCCGGAAGCCTATAGCCAGTTGGCGATGGCCTATGGCCGCAAGGGCGATCTCGCCCAGGCCGATCTGGCCTCGGCGCAGGCCGCCTTCAACCGCGGCGACATGGTGACCGCGCGACAGCTCGCCTCGCGCGCCAAGACCCGGCTGCCCATCGGCACGCCAGCCTGGGTGCAGGCCGACGACATCGTCAATCTCAAACCAAACGCTAAAAACTGACCGCCAACAGGATTTGAAACTCCCATGATTCATAAAACCAATTTCAAGATCGTCGCTACCGCCCTTGGCATGGCGCTGCTCGCGCTGACGCCGCAGGCGCACGCCGCCGAATTCTCCGCGCCGCAGAAAAGCGAGATCGAAAAGATCGTGCGCGACTACATCGTCTCGCACCCGGAAATTCTGCAAGAAGCGATGGCCGAGTTGGAAAAACGCCAGGCCGCCGGAGATGCCGAGAAACACAAGGCCGCGGTCAAGTCCAATGCGCAGGCGATCTTCTCGTCCCCGCGCCAGGTCAACCTCGGCAATCCGCAAGGCGACGTCACCTTCGTCGAGTTCTTCGATTACAATTGCGGCTACTGCAAACGCGCGATGATGGACATGTTCGCGCTGATGAAGGAAGACCCCAAGCTCAAGGTCGTGCTCAAGGAATTCCCGGTGCTCGGACCCGGCTCCGTCGAAGCCGCCCAGGTCGGGATCGCCGTCAACATGCAGGACAAGACCGGCAAGAAATATCAGCAGTTTCACGAAAAGCTGATGGGCGGACGCGGCCAGGCGACCAAGGCCACGGCGCTGGCCGTCGCCAAGGATATCGGCATGGACATGGCGCGGATTGAAAAGGATTTGGCCGGCCCGGAAGTCAAGGCGACGTTGCAGGAAAGCTTCAAGCTCGCCGAGCAACTCGGCATGAACGGCACGCCAAGCTACGTCATCGGCGACAGTGTTGTTGTCGGCGCGGTCGGCCTCGACGCGCTCCGCGAAAAAGTCAACATGACGCGCTGCGGCAAGCCGACCTGCTGAGTGGCGGCGCTTTAACGTCTGTTCATCCACAACCGCCGGGCATCTCGCTCGGCGGTCTTGCATTGCCCATTATAAAAATGGAACTCTGACGGTGCGGGAGGGTTGTCGCGCGCATGTACACGATCGGTATCGAAGAAGAGTTCTTCGTTTACGACGCGAAGACGCGCCGTGCATTGCGGCGCGCCGATCGCAAATTCCTCGCCGCGCTCAAGAAAAAACTCGGCGAGCGGGTCTCGACCGAAATGCTGCAATCGCAGATCGAGGTCATGACCGCGCCCTGCGAAACCATGGATGAAGCGCGCGCCCAGCTTACCGAATTGCGCCGCGGCCTTGGCGAGGCGGCCAAAGACCGCAAGCTCGGCATTGCCGCCATGGGCACTTTCCCGCTCGCCTTCTGGACCGAACAGCAGGCGACCCGCAAGGAACGCTACGGCGCGCTGATGGACGACCTGCAAATGATCGGCGCCCGCAACATGCTGTGCGGCATGCATGTCCACGTCGCCATTCCCGATCCGGACGTCCGTATCGACCTGATGATGCGGCTGACGCCGTATCTGCCGTTGCTGCTGGCGCTGTCGACGTCCTCGCCGTTCTGGCAGGGCCAACTCACCGGCCTGTCCGGCTATCGGCTGGCCGCCTATGACGAGATGCCGCGCACCGGCCTGCCCGAACTGTTCCGCACCAATGCCGATTACGACGACTATGTCGCCGCCCTGGTCGGCGCCAAAATCATTCCGGACGCCAGTTACATCTGGTGGGCGATCCGCCCGTCGCTGAAGCACCCGACCATCGAGTTGCGCGTCGCCGATAGCTGCACCCGCCTTGAGGACGCTTTGGCCATCGCCGCTTTGTTTCGTTGCTTGGTTCGTGCGCTCGATCGCAACCGCGGAATTAACGCCGGCTTCGACCGCGTCGGGCGCGCGATCACCGCCGAGAACAAATGGCACGCCCAGCGCTCAGGCATCGCCGCCAATTTCATCGATCCGTTCTCGCGCGTGCCGATCGACATCCGCCAGTGGCTCGACCAGGTGCTGGCCTTCGTCGAGGCCGATATCGACGCCCTCGCCTGCCGGGGCGAGATCGGCCACCTCGCCAGAATCATCGGCGGCGGAACCAGCGCCGACCGCCAGATCGGCATTTTCAACGAGGCCAGGGCGGCCGGCCGGCGACGGTTAACGGCGATTCACGACGTTATTGACTGGGCCGGCCAAGAGACTTTGGGTGCGGCCTTGGCGGCCGCCAAATAGGCATCTTAAGCCCGCCGCATGGCTGGCCCGCAGCCCCGATCCGGGCTTCCCCTTGCCCCCGGGGGCACCTATAAAGCGCCACAGTTCTAGGCGCATTGATTCAAAGCCGCGCCAGCGAATAGAAACCCGCCGGATTTCAATGACTCAGACGATCTACGTCCTCAACGGACCCAATCTCAATATGCTCGGCGTCCGCGAGCCGGAGAAGTACGGCCATTCCACATTGGCCGACGTGGAAAAGCTGTGCCGCGACACCGCGCAGCGCTTCGGCCTCGCCGTCGAATTCCGCCAGTCCAATATCGAGGGCGAGTTGGTCACCTGGATCCAGGAGGCCCGCATCAAGAAAGCCGCCGGCATCGTCATCAACCCGGCCGCTTACACCCACACCTCGGTCGCCATTCTCGATGCGCTCGCTCTGTCGGAATTGCCGGTGATCGAAATCCACATCACCAATGTTCACCAGCGCGAAAGCTTTCGCCATCATTCCTATGTCTCGAAAATCGCCAAAGCGGTGCTGGCCGGTTTCGGCATCGACGGCTACGCGCTGGCGATCACCGGGCTTGCCCGCATGATCGGCGCCAAAGAAAAGTAAAGTCGGAAAAAACGCATGGCAAAAACGCCGAAAGCTTCCATGGTCGATCACGCTTTGATCCACGAGCTGACCAAGCTCCTGGACGAAACCGGCCTGACCGAAATCGAAATCGAGCAGGACGGACAAAGGGTGCGTGTTGCCCGCGGTACCGCCGCCGCCGCGCCCGCCGCCCGGGCCCTGGCGCCCGCGACCCCGCAGCCGATCGTCGAATCGATCGCCCGGCCGATCGACCCGGCCAAGCACCCCGGCGCCGTGACCTCGCCGATGGTCGGCACCGCCTATGGCGCGGCCGAGCCGGGCGCCAAGCCCTTCGTCGAGGTCGGCCAGCAGGTCAAGATCGGCGACACTTTGCTGATCATCGAGGCGATGAAGACGATGAACCAGATCCCGGCCCCGCGCGCCGGCACCGTGACGCAGGTCCTGTTCGACGACGGCCAGCCGGTCGAGTTCGGCGAACCTTTGGTCATCATCGAGTGACGGCATTTACGCCGCCGGGCAGACGCCATGTTCGATAAAATCCTCATCGCCAACCGCGGCGAAATCGCGCTCCGGGTCCTGCGCGCCTGCAAGGAGCTGGGCATCAAAACCGTCGCGGTGCATTCCACCGCCGATGCCGACGCCATGCATGTGCGCTTTGCCGACGAGAGCGTCTGCATTGGCCCGCCGGCCGCCAAAGATAGCTATCTCAACGTACCCGCTATCCTGTCGGCCTGCGAAATCACCGGCGCCGACGCGGTGCATCCGGGCTACGGCTTCCTGTCTGAGAACGCGCGCTTTGCCGAGATCCTCAACGATCACGGCTTGCACTTCATCGGTCCCAAGGCCGAACACATCCGCACCATGGGCGACAAGATCGAAGCCAAGCGCACCGCCAAGCGCCTCGGCATCCCGGTCGTGCCCGGCTCCGACGGCGGCGTCACCGACGATACTGAGGCCGCGCGCATCTCGAACGAGATCGGCTATCCGGTGCTGATCAAGGCTGCCGCCGGCGGCGGCGGCAAGGGCATGCGCGTCGCACGCACGGCGGAGGAATTGTCAGGCGCGCTGTCGACTGCGCGTTCGGAAGCCAAGGCCAATTTCGGCAGCGACGCCGTCTACATCGAGAAATATCTCGGCAAACCGCGACGGCAAAGGCAACGCCGTCCACCTCGGCGAACGCGATTGCTCGTTGCAGCGGCGGCACCAGAAGGTGCTGGAGGAAAGCCCCTCGCCGGCGCTCAATGTCGCCGCCCGCAACAAGATCGGCGAGACCGTCGCCAAGGCGATGCGCGAGATCCAGTATCTCGGCGTCGGCACCGTCGAATTCCTGTACGAGGACGGCGAGTTCTATTTCATCGAAATGAACACCCGCATCCAGGTCGAACATCCGGTGACCGAGATGATCACGGGCATCGATCTCATTTTTGAGCAAATCCGCGTCGCCGCCGGCGCGCCATTGTCGATCACGCAGGAAGACATCGAATTCCGCGGCCATTCGATCGAGTGCCGCATCAATGCCGAAAATCCGGTGTCGTTC
>LNDS01000010.1 GCA_001464835.1 Rhizobiales bacterium Ga0077525
GCGGTGGAGAGGCGCCCTAGCGCAAGAGGGAGCCTGAAAAGGTCAAGTCCACCGGGGGTCAAGCGGAGCAAGCCTAAGAAACACCGCGCGCGGAACGCTGGGCAACCGGCAACTGCGTGACGACGATGCTCGTGCGAATACTAAAACACACACTCGCACGAGGTTACGGGGTTGTCGTGACCCCGGCGTTCCGCGCGCCCTCGTTTCGGGGCGGAGTTGGGAATGCGGTTTTGGAATACGGCCTGCCCGGGGCCGCAAAAAATACGGGCGATGAATCACGCCTGCCCTTCCCTTCACCCTCCCCTGGAGGGGGAGGGTCGAACGCTTGAACGAAAGTGAAAGCGTTCGGGGTGGGGTGAATTACGCAGATTCAGATCACCCCACCTCCCCCTCCAGGAGAGGGTGAAGAAAGGTAGATCGCCATGCCCATCAAACCCACCGCCGACTTCTCCCACTTCGACGCGCTCGACATCCGCGTCGGCCGCATCGTCAAGGTCGACGACGCGGCGACCAAAAAGCCGGCCTATAAAATGACCATCGATTTCGGGCCGGAGATCGGCGTGAAAATCTCCTGCGGCGCCTACAAAAGCTACGCCAGGGAAAGTCTCATCGGCCGGCAGGTGCTGGCCGTCGTCAACTTCTCAGCCCGCAAGATGGGGCCGGAAGTCTCCGAAGTGCTGGTGCTCGGCGTGCCGAACGCCGCCGGCGACACGATCTACGCAACGCCGCAGCAGCCGGTGGAGCCTGGCGTTGCGTTGTTCTGATCGCCTATTCGGCGCGGCGCCAGGACCGGCGCGACGAATACGAGTCGGTATAGCGCGGCGGCTCGCTGAAGATTTCCTCGAACGTCTGCGGCGCGACGTAACGTACCGTGCCGCCCGGCCTCGTCTCGACGAAAACATCGGCCGCCGGGCGCGACGGCGCGCGCACCGCCATCAGTTCCTCGCCGCCGCCAATCACCACGATGCGCGTATTGCCCATGTTCTGCCTGACGAGGTCGAACAGCACGGCGGCGTTCTGCGGATGCAGGCGAATGCAGCCATGCGATGCCGGGCGGCCGAGCCGCGAGATCTCAGTGCTGCCGTGAATGGCGTAGCCGTGATGGAAGAAGATCGAATGCGGCATCGGCGACCAGTCGTATTTGCGCGAATACCATTGCCGCTCCAGCCGCTCGGGGCGGTAACTGCCGTTCGGCGTGCGATAGCCCCAACGCGCGGTCGACACCGGCCACTGATAACGGGTCACGCCATCGACATCGACGGTCAGCCGCTGCGCGCTCTTGTCGACGGTGATGACGACGCCCGCCTGCGCAGCGCCGCCGGCGGCAAAACCGAAAGCAGCGAGCATCAACGCCGCCGTGGCGACGGCCAGGCCTCTCGCACAAGTGACGATACGCATACGCAAACTCCCCCGGCCCTCAGTAACCTTGTTCCCACGCGGTTGCGAAAACGATGCGATTTTTGGTTACCGCCCCTTGCCGGTTCCACGCAGGATCGCGCTTTCTGGGTGCCCTTGTAAAGCCACGGTTAGCCATAAAAGTTGTTGCGAATGCTGGCCAAATTGTCGCGTCGCCTCGCAGGGAACCCGACAGTCGGCGCTTTAAACCATCGCAAGCGTTTATCCTGACAGGACGCGGCGAAGGCGCTAAATCGGAAGCATCATGCTGAACCGGATCGTTCTTTATCTCGGATTATTGGCCGCGTTGATCGCCGGCGCCGTTGCCGTCGACACCCAGGCGCTCGACCCGCGCGCCATCCTCGGCGCCATGAAGGCGCACGCGCAAGCGCTGGCGCCACTGCCCGGCGAGAACACGCCACCCGACACCCAACCGGCCGAACCGTCGACGCAGCCGCCCGCGCAAGCGCCAGTCCAGGCGCCCGTCCAACAGCCTTATGTCATCGAGCCGCCCGCGCCGCCCGTTGTGACTGCGCCGGCACCGGAGCCGGCCGCGCCGGTCGTTGTCGCGCCGTCTGACCCCGCACCTGTCGTTGTTGCGCCGGCGCCGCTGCCGCCGGAAAAGCCTGCCCTTGCCGAACCGAAAAACGGCAAAGGCCCCGTCCCCGCCAAGGTGTTGTTCGCGGCCGAAAAGCTGCCCAGCCTCGGCAAGGCCATGGCCATCGGTTACTACCCGCGCGGCTGCTTGCAGGGCGGCGTCGCGCTGCCGGTCAATGGCCCGACCTGGCAGGTCATGCGCGTCTCGCGCAATCGCAACTGGGGCCATCCGAGCTTGGTGCGTTTCCTGGAAAAATTCGCGCCCGCCGCCGCCAAGGCTACCGGCTGGAAAGGCATTCTGGTCGGCGACATGGCGCAGCCGCGCGGCGGCCCGACGCCTTACGGCCATCGCAGCCACCAGACCGGCCTCGACGTCGATGTCTGGTTCATGCCGATGCCGGGTCACACCTTGAGCGCCGAGGAGCGCGAGAAGACATCCGCGATCAATCTGGTCGCCGACGACTGGAAGCGCGTCAATCCGAAAACCTGGACGCCGCAGCACGCCGCCTTCATCAAGACCGCCGCCGAACAGCCCGGCGTCGAGCGCGTCCTGGTCAATGCCGCGATCAAGAAGGAAATGTGCCGCGTCGACAGCTATCGAAAGAGCAACTGGATGGCCAAGGTGCGGCCCTGGTACGCGCATCACGACCACATCCATGTTCGCCTGGAGTGCCCGGACGATTCGCCGGCCTGCCGCGGTCAGCCGGAAGTGACGAACGAAGAAGACAATGGCTGTAGCGACAAGGCGCTGGCGCACTGGTTCTCCGACAAGGTGTTGAACCCGCCGAAGCCGACGACGCCGCCCAAGCCGCCGCGACCGCTGACCATGGCGGATTTCCCGCCGGCCTGTCAGACCGTGCTGGCCGCGCCCGACCGCGCGCAGAAGGAATAGCGTCGCCATTCCACGCACGCACTGGTGTCCGCCGCCAAAACATGCGATCCGGTAGCCGGAGAAATCCAGCCCGCTTCGAACGGAAAACAGTACATGCAGCTCTGCCGTTTCAACGATAACCGTCTTGGCCTTGTCGAAGGCGACCGCGTCAAGGACGTCACCGCGGCTTTGAAGATTTTGCCCGCGTCCCACTATCCTTTGCCCACTTACGACCTGATGATCGCCAATTTGCCGGCGGTGCGCGCGGAAGTCGAGAAATTGGCCAAGGACGCGAAAGTCCTGGCGCTGGCCGATATCGCGCTTTTGTCGCCGGTCGCCAATCCGGGCAAGATCGTCGCCGCTCCCGTGAACTACAAGAAGCATCTCGAGGAAGCGCAGACCGATCCGGCGCTGCATCACCAGAACAAGGTCGCGGAGATTCAGCGCGTCGGCCTGTTCCTCAAGGCGACCAGCTCGCTCCGCGGCGCCAGCGAAGACATCATCATCCGTCATCCGGATCGCCGCACCGACCACGAGATCGAACTCGTCGCCATCATCGGCACCAAGTGCGATCGCGCCACGCGCGAGAATGCGATGTCGCATATCGCCGGCTATTGCATCGGTCTCGACATCACCGTGCGCGGCCCGGAAGAGCGCTCATTGCGCAAGTCGATCGACACCTACTCGGTGATGGGCCCCTATATGGTCACCGCCGACAGCGTGAAGAACCCGGACAATCTATCCTTTGAACTGACCGTAAACGGCGAGCCGCGCCAGAAGGCCAACACGTCCGACCTCATCATCGGCATCGCCGACCTGATCGTGTTCGCCTCGGCCTATTACACTCTGATGCCGGGCGACCTGTTGATGACCGGCACGCCGGAGGGCGTCGCGCCCATCGTTCCCGGCGACGTCATCGACGCGCGCATCGACCAGTTGGGATCAATGAAGGTGAAGGTCAGGTAGGCTCGGCGACGGGAAGTACATTCGTGTATTTCACCTGCTCAAGCGCGAAGCTCGACTCGATGGAGGCAATGCCCTCAAGCCGCGTCAGCTTGGTCTTGAGAAAGCGTTCATAGGCGGCAAGGTCGGGCACCACCACGCGCAGCCAGTAGTCGCGCGGCCCGGTCATCAGGTAGCACTCCAGAACCTCCGGCCAGCGCGCGATGGTCTTGGCGAATTTGTCGAGCAGGTCTTCCTTCTGCTTCTCCAGTTTGACCGAGATGAAGACGCTGACCGGCAAGCCCGCCGCGCGCTGGTCCAGCACCGCGACATAGCGCGCGATGACCCCGGACTTTTCCAGGATGCGCACACGGCGCAGACAGGGTGAAGGTGACAGGCCGACCTTGCCGGCCAGATCGTTGATGCTGATGCGGCCATCGACCTGCAGCAGCGCCAGGATTTTCAGGTCCACCGCGTCCAGGGAGGTAATTGGCATAAATCACCTGTTTTTCCAAGAAAAGTGATTGAATAAGCTAATTAGACTCCAAATTATAACCGGAATTGGCATGCATCGCCAGCGCCTCCGGCTCATAATTGCCGGATGCAGAAGCCAACCGACATTGCCGCCGACAAACTCACCGCCTTGAGCGCGCTGGAGCGCAAGGTGCTGTGGCTAGCCAGTTGGACCATCCACAACGCCAACCACCTGCGCGACAACGCCGACGGCCTGAAAGTCGGCGGCCATCAGGCCTCCTCGGCGTCTCTCGCCACCATCATGACGGCTTTGTATTTCGACGTGTTGCGGCCGCAGGACCGCGTCGCGGTCAAACCGCACGCCTCGCCGATCTTCCACGCCATCCAGTATATGCTGGGCAAGCAGACCAGAGAAAAGCTGGAAGCCTTCCGCGGCTACAAGGGCGCGCAGAGCTATCCGTCGCGCACCAAGGACACCGACGATGTCGACTTCTCCACCGGCTCGGTCGGCCTCGGCGTGGCGCAGACTTTGTTCTCGTCGCTGGTGCAGGACTATGTGCGCGCGCATGGCTGGGGCCAGAACCGTCCGGAAGGCCGCACCATCGCCTTGGTCGGCGATGCCGAACTCGACGAAGGCAATATTTTCGAAGCGCTGCTCGACGGCTGGAAGCAGGGCCTGCGCAATTGCTGGTGGATCATCGACTACAACCGCCAGAGCCTCGACGCCGTCGTGCGCGAAGGGCTGTGGGAGCGCTACGAGCAACTGTTCAAGAATTTCGGCTGGGATGTGGTCATCGTTAAATACGGCTCGCTGCAACAGGCCGCGTTCAAGGAACCGGGCGGCGACCGGCTCAAGGCCTGGATCGACAATTGCCCGAACCAACTTTACTCGGCTTTGGTCTTTGCCGGCGGCGCGGCCTGGCGCAAGCGGCTCAATGACGAGATCGGCGACCAGGGCGACGTGTCGAAGCTGATCGCATCGCGCAGCGACGACCAACTCGCCGCACTGATGAACAATCTTGGCGGCCACGATATGCCGGCCGTGCTGGCCGCCATGCATGGCGCGCATCCGGAAAAGCCGACCTGCTTCATCTGCTACACCGTCAAGGGCTTCGGTCTGCCGATGGCCGGCCACAAGGACAACCACGCCGGCATGATGACGCCGGCGCAAATGGAAGCCTTCCAGGCGGCGATGGGCGTGCGCGCCGGCCACGAATGGGACAAGTTCGAAGCCATCGCAGAGCCGGAGAAGATTCAGGCCTTCCTCGACAAGGTGCCCTTCGCCGCCGAAAAGAACCGCCGCCTCAGCGCGCCGATGATCGATGTGCCGGCCGATATTCCGATTACCATGCAGCCGGTGATGGCGACGCAGTCCGGCTTCGGCGCCATCCTCAACGAGATCGGCCGCGGCGACAGCGAGTTTGCACAGCGCATCGTCACCACCTCGCCCGATGTCACGGTCTCGACCAATCTCGGCCCCTGGGTGAACCGGCGCGGCCTGTTTGCCCGCGAGATCCTGAAGGACACCTTCAAGAGCGAACGCATCCCATCGACCTTCAACTGGGAATTCTCGCCGAAGGGCCAGCACATCGAACTCGGCATTGCCGAGATGAATCTGTTCATCCTTTTGTCGGCGCTTGGCCTGTCGCATTCGATCAACGGCGAACGCCTGCTGCCGATCGGCACGTTGTACGATCCGTTCATCGCGCGCGGCCTCGATGCGCTGAACTACGCCTGCTATCAAGATGCCCGCTTCATGGTAGTGGCAACGCCGTCCGGCATTACGCTTGCCGGCGAAGGCGGCGCGCATCAATCGATCGCCGAGCCCTTGATCGGCATGGCGCAGGACGGCCTTGCCTCGTTCGAACCGGCCTTCGTCGATGAACTCTCGGTCATCATGAACTGGTCGTTCTCCTATATGCAGAAGGACGGCAAGGGCGAAGCGTCCGAGCAGAACTGGCTGCGCGATGAAACCGGCGGCGCCGTCTATCTCCGCTTGTCGACGCGCCCCATCGAACAGATCCAACGCGAGATGACGCCGGCGCTGCGCAGCGACATCGTCGATGGCGCCTATTGGCTGCGCAAGCCGGGCCCGAACTGCCAGCTCGTTGTGGCGTACACAGGCGCCATTGCGCCGGAAGCCATCGCCGCCGTCGGCCTGATGGCCGAAGACCGCCGCGACATCGGCCTGCTGGCCATAACGTCAGCCGACCGGCTCAATGCCGGATGGAGCGCGGCGCAGCGCGCCCGAGAGCGCGGGCTGGTCCATGCCCGTTCGCATATCGAGCGGCTGCTCGGCGACTTGCCGCCGCATTGCGGCATCGTCAGCGTTATCGATGGTCATCCGGCAACGCTCGCCTGGCTAGGGGCGGTGCTCGGCCACCGCACCCGCGCGCTCGGCGTCGAGCACTTCGGCCAGACCGGCACATTGGCCGATCTGTACCGGCACTACGGCATCGATACGAACGCCATCATCGCCGCGGCGCAGGCGATCGCGCCGGGCAAGCCGATCCGGTTCTTGAAGGCGTTATAATGCAGCAGACTCGATATAAATGTCATATGCGCAGACAGTTTACACCTTTTACGAGCGGCCGTATCATAACGCCCGGTGGAGACCGGGATTATGGGCGACATCACAAACAACCCGAACGATCAGTCAAGCACACATCTGGTGATGTTGATCCATGGCATTCGAACACGCGCCAACTGGTATGTTCGAGTCAGCGATGAATTGCGAAACGCTGGCTTCAAGGTTGAGCTAACTAACTACGGCCGGTTTGATCTAATACGATTTTTATTGCCAATTACTTTTTTTAAAGCCGCGGCGGCAAGTCATATTGAGCGCGATATTCGTACGGCGATGGCCACTTATAACGTCGAACGAGTTTCAATAATTGCTCACAGTTTTGGAACCTTCATCGTCACCTGGCTTCTTGAGAATAGATTCGACATCAACTTTCGTAAGATTATTTTTTGCGGAAGCGTCGTCAAGCCACATTTTCCGTTTCAGTCTTTTACCGGCCGTTTTGAGCGCCCGATCATCAATGAAGTCGGCACTCGCGACGTATGGCCCATAATTGCCGAAAGCGTGACTTGGGGTTATGGCTCAACTGGCGCCTTCGGGTTCAAGAGACCCAATGTATTTGACCGCTATCATAGAGGCGTTTCGCACAGCGAATTCTTGAATGCCAAATTTTGTCACGATTGGTGGATTCCCTTTCTAAAGGGCGACACGCCCCAATCAAAGGACGAACCCGAAAGGCCCCCGTGGTGGCTAGTCGCGTGACCTGCTCCCCAACTTGCCCCCGTTTATAAGTAGACTCTGTTCCAGTTTTGCCCCTCATCGGAGCGTGTTGCGAACTCAGCTGGTGTGAGCCCGT
>LNDS01000011.1 GCA_001464835.1 Rhizobiales bacterium Ga0077525
CTTGAACTCCCGTGTAAACTTCCGACGTTCCATGACGCACCTCCGGTTCCATTAAAACACCTAACTTGGTGTCTTCGAAACCGGGTGCAGGCCAAACCGTGAAAGCGACTGGCGTAGAGTTGTTCCGGTACGACATCGGACCAACTCTTTCGCGATAGCTACGGCTAACCCATTACTCGCAACCACCACGCCAGGAACCCACCCCATGCCCACCACCGCCAAGTCCCTCGTCGATGCCGCCAATGCCGTCGTGCCGAAAATCTCCGGCAAGGAGGCTATCGACATGGTCGCCAAGGGCGACGCCGTGCTGATCGACATTCGCGACAGCGCCGAACTCAGCGCGACCGGCAAGGCTGCGGGCTCGGTGCACATCCCGCGCGGCTCGCTCGAGTTCAAGGCCGACCTCTCCTCGCCGACCGCCGAGAAGTCGCTGGCTTTCGACAAGCCGGTCATCCTGCACTGCGCCTCGGGCGGCCGCGCCGCGCTCGCCGGCAAGCTGCTCAAGGAAATGGGCTACCAGAAGGTCTACAACCTCGGCGGCTTCAAGGATTGGGTCGAGGCCGGCGGCAAGGTCGAGAAGTAAGACACCGTCATGCCCGGGCTTGACCCGGGCATCCACGACTTTCTTAGGAGTGCCTCCACAAGCAAATCGTGGATGGCCGGAACAAGTCCGGCCATGACGGGAGAGATTCCCCCTGGCCGACGGATTATACGAATTGCCGCCCCGCATTCCGCTTCGCAGCATGCGGGCAACAAGATATGTGGGCTGCGCGGGCCTCACACCCGCATCGGTCTTGACCGAAACCTGGCTTCTTCCACGATCATATAGCGCCCGAACAAATCCTCACCGAACCGCGCGATGGCCGCCTCAAGCCGCTCCTGCTTGAGCGCGTGCATGGCCGGATCGAGGCGCAGCAGAACAATTCCGGGCGCCTGCCCGCCGTGCCGATATACCAGATCGCCGAAGTCCTTGTCCTCGGTCAGCAGCAGCCGGCCTTCGCTCTGCGCGCGCGCCATCACCTCGGTATCGGTCGCAGCCGGCGCAATCTCCGCCATGTAAACGACGTCATGCCCACTGGAACGCAACCGCGCAACCAGCGCGGCGTCGATGCATTCATCGGCCAGCCAGCGCACGGCCTAGCCGTACACGAGGTCTTCGTCGGCAAGATAATCGGCGGCAAAGGCTTGTGCGGCGAGAACGTCCTCGCGCATCAGGCGCGGATGATCGGCGAGGATGGCTTCCGGTGTCATCCCGGCGCCGAGTTTGCGCAGCAATGTTTCGACCGGAACGCGCGTGCCGCGGATCACCGGCTTGCCGCCCATGACCTCGGGATTGATTTCGATCCGTTCGTGCGCCATCGGCCGCCTCATCGGTTCAAGTGAGAATATGTAGCACAAATCCGCCGTTGCGGCGAGCCCGCTCGGGTTGTTCGCCTGCGCAAACCTATGCTAGGTGTCCGGCATGGCCAGGAACGTCGAAGCGGACAGTCGCGACCTCAGGCGCCGGGGCGGCGCGACGTGAGTGCGCCCCTGTCCGCCGACGCCGAACGGACCGGCGAACCGTTCGAGCTTTATTCGACGGCGATCGACGCCGATCCGTTCCCGTTCTACCGCACCTTGCGCGACCGGCACCCCTGCTACTGGAGCCCGTCCGGCCGCCTCTGGATCCTGTCGCGCTACGACGACGTCGCCCGCGCGGCGCAGGACTGGGAGACCTTTTCCTCCGCGCGCGGCAACCTGATCGACGAGATCCCCGGCCGCTCCGGCGGCACGCTCGGCACCACCGATCCGCCGCGCCACGACCGGCTGCGCGTGCTGGCGCAGGTCGCCTTTACGCGGCGCAACCTCGAGCACCTGGTCGCGCCGACCGTCGCCATGGCGGACGAGGCCGCCGCGCGCGTCCGCGCGCAAGGCGCGTTCGACTTCGTCGCCGACGTCTCCAGCCCGCTCACCGTCGGCATGATCTTCCGCATGCTCGGCCTGCCGCCGACCGACGCGGTGGCGATGCGCCGCCAGGTCGTGCTGTCGATCTCGACCGACAAGGCGCGGCGCGGGCGCAACGCCGCGCTCGACGCCGCCTTCCGCGACCTCGGCCAGTTCGTCGCCGACGAGGTCGCCAAGCGCCGCAAGACGCCGACCGACGACGTCATCACCCAGCTCGCCGAGGCCGAGATCGACGGCGACCGCCTGTCCGACCGCGAAGTCGTGCTGACCACGGCGATGTTCGTCGTCGCCGGCGTCGAGTCGCTGTCGAGCTTCATGAGCATCTTCGCGCTCAACCTCGCCGATTTTCCCGACGCGCGCCGGCGCATCGTCAACGAGCCGTCGCTGCTGCCGCAGGCGATCGAGGAGTCGCTGCGCTTCAACACCTCGGCGCAGCGCTTCAAGCGCGTGCTGACGCGCGACGTGGCGCTGCACGGCGAGACCATGCGCGAAGGCGACGCCGTCGCGCTCGCCTACGGCGCCGCCAACCGCGACGAGCGCAAATTCCCCGACGCCGACCGCTACGACATCGACCGCCGGCCGATCGGCCATCTCGGCTTCGGCGCCGGCAAGCATTTCTGCATCGGCAGCCAGCTCGCGCGCCTCGTCACCGGTACGGCGATGCGCCGCTTCCTCGCCGAGGTGCCGGAGTTCACGTTGCGCAACCGCGACTTTGACTGGGTGCCGTCGTCGAACTTCCGCAGCCCGATCTCGCTGCCATTCGTGGTGGGATAAGGCGGCGCGGAGATCGTCGCAGCCGGCACGCCCGTGGCCTAGTCCCGCATCTTCTCCACTTCCTCCACCGTCCGCCCTTCCCGCGCGCGGTACACCGGCAGCGACCAGTGGTAATGCAGCGCCAGCGCGCGGATGGAAAAGCACAGTGCGAAGCCGGCGCCCGTCGCCACCGCGCTTGATGCATCGAGCGCCACCAGCACGACATAGGCGCTCGCGCCGGCCAGAGCCGCGGTGACATAGATCTCCTTGCGCAATATCAGCGGGCTCTCGCCGCCGAGAATGTCGCGGATCAGGCCGCCGAAGGTCGACGTCATCACGCCCATCGCCACCGCGATAAAGGAGCTTGCGCCCGCTTCCAGCGCCTTGTCGGCGCCGACGACGCAGAACAGCGACAGGCCGGCGGCATCGAGCCAGAGCAGCGCACGATAACGCGACTCCGGAATATGCGCGAGGAAGAAGGTCGCCGCCGACACGACGATGCAGATGATCAGCGACACCGGCTCGAGCACCCAGAACACCGGCAGTTGCCCGAGCATCAGGTCGCGCAGGCTGCCGCCGCCGATGCCGGTCGCGGCGCCGAGTAATATGAAGCCGAAGATGTCCATGCGCTTGCGCGACGCCACCAGCGCGCCGGTCACCGCGAAGATCGCGATGCCGAACCAATCGAGCGCCATCAGCCAAGTTGCCGGCAAGAGGGTGTCGGGCATGGAGTCCGTTGTAGCCGTGTCGCGCGCGGCGGCAAAGCGTCCCGGCACCAGCATACCGGGTTGTGTCTTGCCGCGAGCCGGAACGCATCCTTCCCGCCGCGCGTTGTTCCGGTGACCCTAGCAAACCCAGAGGCCGCCATGACCCAGGACACCGCCGTCCGTACCCAGATTTCCGCGCTCATCTTCACGATGACCAATGCCGTGCTGTTCGGCGCCGGCCTCATCGCCGTGCTGATGCTGGACCTGAGCGCCCAGGCGACCGGCATCGGCATCGCCGCCGTCACTGCATTCAGCTTGATCGTTGCCGCACCATTCTCCTGGCTGATCGCGCCGCGCCTGCGCGCCCGCTACTGGCGGAAGCCTCAGGCCGCGCCTGAACCGACCCGCGCTTTCTAGAGGCCGCGATCGAAGCCACGGGAGCGGCGGGAACCGGGATAGGGTATGGTCGATTGTCGATCGTCCCCGCCCCCGGCGCCCCCTGTGGAATTTTCGTCCGCGTGACCAAAGCCAAAGCCAGAACAGAGCCAAAGTCCCCGGCCAGCCCCGGCCGCATCGCCGCGTTGCGCGAGCGGCTGACCCAGCTCTACGAAGGCAGCGGGCCTGCCGGCTATCACTTCCGTTATGGCCTGCTGGCCTTCGATCTTATCACCATCGTCTTCATCGTTGCGACCTCGTTCATCCCGCGCGACCCGATGGTCGAGACGTTCGATGTCCTGTTCGGCATCGTCATCCTGGCGGATTTTTCCGCCCGCCTGTTCATCTCGAACCGGCGCTGGCGCGACCTGATGCATCCGGCGACGCTGGCCGACATCGCCGCCATTATTTCATTCCTGGCGCCGATCGTCGGCGAAGGGGCCGGCTTCCTGCGCATCCTGCGCACCTTGCGGCTGTTGCGCAGCTATCGCCTGCTGGCGCAGCTGCGCGCCGACAGCCGCTTCTTCCGCCGCTATGAGGAAGTCATTTTCGCCGTCGCCAATATCACGGTCTTCATCTTCGTCATGACCGCGGTCGTCTATGAGACGCAGCACGCCGGCAACAACCAGGTCGCCAATTATGCCGACGCGCTGTATTTCACCGTCACGGCGCTGACCACGACCGGCTTCGGCGACATCACCTTGCCGGGAACTACCGGGCGCCTGATTTCGGTGGTCATCATGATTTTCGGCGTCACGTTGTTTTTCAATCTGGCGCGGGCGCTGATCAGTCCAAACAAGGTGCGCTTCGCCTGCCCGGATTGCGGCCTGCAGCGCCACGATGCCGATGCCGTGCACTGCAAGGCCTGTGGCAAGACGTTGAACATTCCGGATGAGGGCTTGGCGTGATCGACCGCCGCGGTTTTCTCGCAATTGCCCTCGCCGCGCCCTTTGCAGCGCCAGCCGCCGCGGCGGACGCGCCGGAGGCTGTTGTCGCCGCGATCTACCAGCGCATCGTCGCCAGCTACGATCCGCGCAGCGGAAACACCATCAACGGCCATTTCACCTGGAAGCCGAAAAAGGCGCGGCATCATTATTATTCGGCGAGCCTGGCCAAAGCCTGGGATCGCGCCGACGCGCTCACCGCCAAGGGCGACCAGAATCCGCCGGCGTCCGATCCGATCACCAATTCGCAGGACTCACTGGTGCAGGCCTTCAGCATCGCCGTCGAGCGCCGCGACGCTGCATCGGCGACGATCGTCGCGCACATTTCGCAGGAACCAGGCCCGGTGACGCCGAGCGACTGGGGCACCATCCGCTACGACATGGTGCTGGAGCGCGGCCGCTGGCGCATCGACGACATTCGTCCCGGCACAGGCAAGGATGCGTGGTCGCTGCGCCGGGAAATCGTCGCCTTCAAAGGCTGACCGGAGCCCCGCCCGGCTTTTTCAGTTTTTCGATTCGCATCGCCGGCAGGCTGCCGTTCGGATTCGTTCTGCTCTCTGACCTATGTCGCACAGCGATGCTTACCTTTTTACCATTTCTGTTTTGGCGCTACAAATTTTGTAGATCGGCGATGGCTTTTTCGAGAGAGATATCAATGCATCGGTCAATTTCGACGCAGACAGCGAAATTTGTTTGCGGTCACCGGCGCAATTTGCCAGCTTCGTTGAAGGTCACGGTAGGAGACCGAAATCGATGCTGCTTCTGTTTCCGGGCGAGAACGCGGCGTGCGACACTTTGCGTTTTGCCGAAGAGATTGCCGGCTACGGGCTTTGGCAGGTTGATTTCGCCAGCGGCAAGATGAACTGCTCGCCCAACACGTACAAACTGTTGGGCCTGCTCCCGGAAACGGCGTCGCCAGGCGATGCCGGCGAACCGTTGAATTTCACGACCTTCGAACAGGTCGCACATCCCGACGACATGCCGATCGTCGTCGAGATCAAGCACATCCTGGCGCAGGGCATGCCGGTCCATCGGCAATTTCGCGTCGTTCATCCCAACGGCCGCGTCCGCGCGATGGCGATTCACGGCGAGGTTCTCGTCGGCCGCACCGGCCAGCCGGAACGCTCGGTCGGCGTCCTGATGGACATCACCAGCCACGTCGAAAGCGTGATGACGTCGCAGATGAATTCCGAACTTGTCCGTGAGTTGATGCGGGCGATCGGCGGCACGATCTGGACCGCCCGTACCGACGGGTTTTACAGCGACTTCCTGGCGCGCGATCAGAAGAGCCATGTCCCCACGACATTTCAGGGCAATAACTGGCACAACGCCGTCCATCCGGACGACCTCGACAAGGTGCTGCGCACCTGGAACAAGGCGGCGGCCGATAAATCGATTTTCGTCAGCGAACACCGCAGTCGCGGCATCGACGGCCAGTATCGCTGGCGGCGGGCCTACGCGACGCCGCTTTTGGCTGAAGACGGCAGCGTCCGCGAATGGGTCGGGATTTCCGTGGCTATTCATGAACACACCATCGAAGCGCGCGATAAAACCCCCTTGACCGGGGCGCAGATTCGGGCGGCGCGGGGCATTCTGAACTGGTCGGTGCGCGACCTGTCCAGCCGCGCCGGCCTTTCGGTCGGCGTGGTGCGGCGGCTGGAGGAAAACGATGAGGCCAGCAAGAATGCCGGCGTCCAGCTCAATCTGATCAAGGATGCCTTGTCTGCCGGCGGCGTCGATTTTTTCGTGCTGCCGGGCGGCGAGGCCGGCGTCTATCCAAGGCGCAAGGAAAACCGGCTCAAAATTGTCGGCTCGGCGGCGCGAAAAATAAATTCGGCCTGATCGTCGGCATTACGCGCAGAAAATAGTACCGACCGAAAGTATCGCGATCATCCTGCTTGCTTTGACGCCTTCAAACTCGCCTGCATCCGCAAAAATTGCCGCCGAAAATCCATTTTTGATCTAGGTCAGCTGCGAAGCTGCAATTCCTGTCCACCACGTGCAATTCTATCGTCTTTCGCGCTATGCGATTTTCGCTCAGGGTGACGGCAATTCGAAACGCCTCAGCCCCCTGGAGACCCCATGAATTCCGCGATCGTCAAACGCTCGGTTGTCGTTGCCGGCAAGAAGACCAGCGTCAGCCTGGAAGACATGTTCTGGCTGGCCCTCAAGGAAATTGCCGCGCAGAAGCGCATGGCGCTCGGCGAAATGCTCGACACCATTGCCGGCGGCCGCGACAACGCCAATATGTCGTCGGCGGTTCGGCAATATGTGATGCAGCACTACTACAGCGCCGCGCAGCCGACCCGTCCCATGGTTCGCCCCGACTTCTTCCTGCAAAACGTCACAGGAACCTGAGCGCAGGCGGCGCGCCTCATTCTCTCGGCGCTCGGCCTGTTCTGAAACGCGCTTATTCGCCTAACGCAATGTTTACGCCTTGGTAGGACATTGACTCCGGGAACCAGACCCCGGAGCCAGCCTTGGACTTTACCGCCGGCCTGTCATTCTTTTTCGGCCAGATCGGAACATTGCTGTTCTCGCTCGGCTCGCATTTTTCGCTGACATCGCTCGGCGCCGCGCTGCTGTTGGCGACGCTGTTCTTCGTCTGGCAACGGCTCAAACGCGGCCGGCGGCTGCGCTGGCGCACGATTTGGCGCGCCCTCTTCCCGAAACGCATCGTCGAAGCCAAATCGAACCAGGCCGATATCGGCTATCTGTTCTTCAACGTGTTCGTGTTCGGCGTGGTGTTCGGCTGGGCCGTTTTGTCTTATCAGTCGATCACCAACGGCATCATCGCCGGGCTGATCGAATTGTTTGGGCCCGTGCAGCCGACGACGCTTCCGGCCTATGTGCCGAACATCGTCGTCACCATCATGCTGTTTCTATCTTATGAACTCGGCTACTGGTTCAACCACTGGCTCAGCCACAAGGTGCCGGTGCTGTGGGAATTCCATAAAGTGCACCACAGCGCCAAAGTGCTGACGCCGCTGACCAACTTCCGCGTCCATCCAGTCTATACCTGGATCTTCGCCAATATCATCGCCTTCAGCGCGGCTGTGGCGAACGGGCTCGGCAACTACATGTTCGGCGAAACGGCCTATCAATACGCGCTGTCCGACACCAACATCATATTGGTCGTGTTCATCCACACCTACGTCCACTTGCAGCATTCGCACATGTGGATCGCGTTCCGCGGCGCGCTCGGCCGCATCTTTGTCTCGCCGGCACACCATCAGGTGCACCATTCGGACAACCCGAAGCACTTCGACAAGAATTTCGGCAGTTGCCTGGCGCTGTGGGACTGGATGTTCGGCACGTTGTACGTCCCGCAAAAGGAGCGCGAGCCGCTGACCTTCGGCTTCGCCGACCATCCGGACGCCCATACGGTCAAGGGCGAGCTGGTCAACCCGCTGATCAATGCCGCCGGCCACTTCAAGCCGCTGTGGCAGCGCGGGCCGGAAACTCTGACGCCGGCGGCGAAATCCGACTGACTATCGCGCGTCGTGGCCGAGCGCCTCGACCTCGCGCAGCCATTGCTTGCGTTTGTCGTCGCTCACCGCTTCGATCATGCCATAGATAGTCGATCGCACCGGCTTGATGCCGACGAATTGCAGGATATTGCGCCGGAGCAGTTTCAGCGCGTGGGCGCCGAAGTACCAGCGATAGAACAAGCCCGGCATGCCCATGGTCATGATGATGCGGGCCGACTTGCCCTTGAACACTTTCCAGTCGGCCTTGCCGCCGCTCTTCTGGACGTTCAGCAAATCCGGTTGCAACACGCGCTCGAAGAAGCCTTTCAGCAGCGCCGGCATGTCGCCGCACCACAGCGGAAAAACGAACACGAGATGATCGCAGCCAATGAAAGCCTCGCGCGCTGCGACAAGATCGGGTTCGAGCGGCTGCTCGCGCCGGTAGCCTTCATGCAGGATAGCGTCGAATTTCAGCCGGCCGAGCAGGAACAACTGCGCTTGATGGCCACCGCTCTCAGCGCCGCGTTGATAGGCCTTACCGAGCGCCTCGCAGTAGCTGTCAGGCAACGGATTGCCGACAATGATCGCAATCCTGGCCATGGCTGTCTCTCGTCACTGAAAGTTTATTGAAAAATACCGCGGCGCGCGCGTTCGCGCTTTGACTTGCCGCAAATTGCCCGGCATGGCTGAGGCCATGAAAAGCGCCAAAAAAAGCACCAAGAAAAAGCATATCGTCACCGTCAACGACACGATGCAGAAGGGCTACCGCTACGAGTTGACAGCCGGCGTCGGGCGCTCCTTCGATCCCGAGTTCAAGCCGCAACTGACCCCGGCCGAAATGCTCAAGCTCGGCATTTTCGGCGGCAAATACATGACCGACTGCGCCAGGGAATTTCCCAAAAGCTGGTTCGCCCATGCCAAGCTTGCCGCCGGCAAGCGCGACAATTCACTCAACTTCTTCAACGTCGACGCCAGCCAGCCTCTGTCGGAATGGCGGCGCAAGGGCTGGATTCACCCCGACGACCCGCGCGGCTGGTTCCAATGGTATTGCCGCTACTATATGGGCCGCCGCATGCCGGTCGAGGACCAGCGCCAGATCGGCCGCTGGAAGGCGATCCGCCGCCATATTCGCCAGATCGAGATCAATTGCGAGCCCGGCAACCTGTTGTGCCGGCCGCGCCAGCGCCAGGCGCTGCTGCATTGGGCCTATGACAGCCGCAAATTCTGATACGCTCTCCGCAATTCAACGTGGAGGGGCGGCTGATGAGCATGCGGAAAGAATGGGCGAATATGCGGCTTCAGTTCGAGCCGTTGTCCTTCTACCAGAAGTTCGAGCAGATTTGCGTCCTTGTGATCACGGCCTTGATCGCGGTCACCATCGTTTTTGCCATATGGCATCTGGCGATCAATGTATTGGCCGCGGTGATCACCAACACCTTCGACCCGACCGACTATGCCGTGTTCCAGACGTTGTTCGGCATGATCTTCACAGTCATTATCGCGCTCGAGTTCAAGCGGTCGCTGCTGGTTCTCGCCGAACGGCGGGAAAGCATTGTTCAGGTCCGCGCCGTCATCCTGATTGCGCTGCTGGCGGTCGTCCGCAAGCTGATCATCCTCGACCTGAAACAAACCGAAGCGTTGCAATTGCTCGCTTTGGCGGCGTCCATTCTCGCGCTCGGCTGCGTCTATTGGCTGGTTCGAGACCGCGACCACCGTGACTCCAGGCTGGCCGCCGCTAAGCTGCGATCGCCGTAAGCAGATCGGCCAGCACGGCCGGGCAGGTCAGATGCGGATTGTGGCTTGAATCGATCTCATGGACGCCCCAGCCGTCGGCTTTGGCGCGGTCGTAAAACACGCGGAAGCGGTCGTCCGCCGACTTGCGCTGGCAGTAAACATACTGGCGCCGCAGCGTCAGCGCGCCATTCTTGAACGCGAGTTTCTGCTCGAAAGTTTTGACCGGCTGCGGCACCCGCAACGGCTCGCACCAGGCACGGATATCCGGCGGCGTATCGGGCGGCATCGGCCCCGGCGGAATGCGCCAGCCATCGGCGCTGCTGCTGGCGCCGGACCGGCGCTGCGCCCGCACCGATTCCGGCAGCACATCGAAAGCGCTCTCGCCATCGCGCGGCACGAAGGCGTCGATGTAAATGAGCTGCTTGATGCGCTCGCGGGCGCGGTCAGCAACGCCGGTCGCTACCATGCCGCTGTAGGAATGGCCGATCAGATTGATGTCGCGCAGATCTTCGTATTTCAGCACGCCGAGAATATCGGCAATGTGCGTCTCGAGGTCGATGTCGGGCCGCGCCAGATGGCTGCGTTCGCCAAGCCCGGTCAATGTCGGCGTGACCAGCCGGTGGCCGCGCGCCGCCATCAAAGGATGCATCAACTTCCAGGCCCAGCCGGCACTCCAGGCGCCATGGCAAACGAGGAAAGTGGCCATGCGCGTCCCCTATTCCGCCGCTGCCGCGCGCGTCCGCGCTGTCCGGTCGCTCCAGCGCGCGCGTATAACGTCGAGCACGACGACCGCTAATCCTGCCGCCAAGACCTGCCAGCCCGGCCGGATGCCGGCTTCGAAGTCGAAGATCGCGTCGAGCACGCGCAGCGGCGACACGCCGAATGTCAGGCCGATGCCGATCGCTTCGCCGGCAAATGTCAGCGCCGCCACCACGACGGCAAGCGCCAGCAAAGCCAGAGACGACAACTCGCCTTTGTCCTGCCACCAGGCGAGCAGACGATAACCGATCAGCCAGGTGAACAGACCGGCGGCAAAAACCGGTATGCTCAGATCGGCTTTGGTTTGTTGAAAATAATGGATGAGCGCCAAAAGCGCGATGGCGTAAATCGCCTGATGCAGCCGCCGCCAGCCTTTGCCGCCGAGCCGCCGCACCATGCCGTCGGTCGATGTCACCGCAAGCGCTGCAAGGCCGAGCCAGGCGACGCTGCCGATGATCAGATAGACGCGGTTTGTGAGTTCATGGACGATCTTGGCGATGTCGTAGCGCTGATCGGCAAAATATAAAACGAGATGCGCGGCGACGTAGAAGAACGTGCCGACGCCGAGCATGCGCCGCACATCGATGAGATTGCCGAAACGGGCGATGCGGCGGAACGGCGTGATCGCCAACGTGACGCCGAGAAAGATCAGCGCCCAGAAACCGGAGCGGTGAATGAGGTCGTTCAAGGGACGTGCGCCATTGGCGATGGCGCCGGCGTCAAGCATCGCCTTGGCCAAGGGAAGCAGCAGCAGTGCCAGCGCCGCGATGCGCAGCACGGAGACGCGGCCGCGCCGGTCGCGCCAGAGTTGCCACGAAATAGCGTTCATCGATCGGCCCTAGCAGACACCATGACGACGCGGGTAACACGATGATGGCTGCCTGCGCCACCAGCCCGCCGCCGCGGCATGCCACCTATGTAGCAGCCCTTTTTTTGGGCTTATCCCGTTGATTTAACGATATTATCTAGACTGTCGCCAACCGCACCCTAAAACTCTTCGTGATAACATTTGCATGACAGCACGATTCGTCGCGGCCACAGCAAGGCCGGACGCGGGAAAGCGGCTTATCGCCGCCGCGATCTTAAGGCTGTCGTCTCGCCCGAACAGTTGACGTCTAGCTGCGGTCGCCGGGCGCGTCGGTGATAAACAGCGCTAATTATGCCGGCCGTACCGGCAAGCACTGCCGCCGCGCCGTGCGCATTTGCTTTTGACTAAGCAATATCCATACCCTCCCCGTTACGTAACTTGCCGTTACGCCTGCCAGTTTCCTCCGCTTTTAGCATTGGTAGAGAAATACTTTAGACGCGCGGCAGCGGCCGCCCGCCTTTGTTCTTCGACGGCACCTTCACCCAGGCTTCGCCATCGAGAACGATTTCATCGCCGACCGCACAGGTGCAGGCCAGACGGGCGCGCGATTTTTCCGGCAACAGTTCGACAACCGACACAGTGACATCGACGGTATCGCCGATCTTGACCGGCGCGCGGAAATTCAAGGTCTGCGAAATATAGACCGCGCCCGGGCCCGGCAATCGCGTGCCGAGCACCGCCGAAATCAGGCTCGCGGTGTAAAGGCCGTGCGCGATGCGCGTGCCGAACGGCGTCTTGGCGGCGAAGTGTTCGGACAGATGAATCGGATTGCGGTCGCCGGTGACTTCGGCAAAGCCGACCACGTCGGACGAGGCCACGGTCTTGGCCAGCCGCTCGGTCAGGCCGAGCGAAAGGTCCTCGAAATACAACGTGCGCAAAGTCAGCATTGTTATCGTTCCGGCTTGATCTGGGTTCGGCACAGCAGCCACAGTAAACCGATCAGCACAACATTGACCAATGCGAGGGCGGTCAATAGGCCGATGGTCGTATGCGGCCCCTGCGTCTCGATCAGCCAGGCCCCGGCCGATGGCGCCAGCGCCTGCACGATCAGGCTCGGAAACGCGATCTTCCCCATCAGCCGCGGAAACCGCAGCGGCCCGAACAAGGCCAGCGGCAAGGTGCCGCGGCCGACCCAGAAGATGCCGTAGCCCGCGGCGTAAATCAGAATGACGACGATGAGGAACGGAAACTGGCCGAAAAACAGACCGAGGCCGATGGCCATCAGCACGCAAGATGCGACCATCGTCCAGATCGGATGATAGCGCAATCCGAACAGGCTTTCGATCAATCGCGCGCCGACCTGCGCCGGCCCGAACAAGGTGCCGAGCGCGACCGCCGCCGCGTAGTCGATGCCGGTCGCTTGCAGGAAGATCATGAAATTGACGAGAAAGATGACGCCGATGCCGGCGGTCATCGACATCACCAGCGCGACCAGCGCGAAAACGAGGCCTTCGTTTGCAATTGTAACCGACGTTCCCGCCGCGCCGCCCTGCTCCGCTTCCGCCACGTGTGAATTGAGCCGCGGCGGCGCCGGTTTGACGACCGTCATTTGCAGCGGCAGCACAAGACACAGGTGCAAGGCTGCATACACCAGACAGGCGATCCGCCAGCCCCAGTGATCGATCATGAAAGCGCTCAACGGCCAGCAGATGGTGCTGGCAAAGCCGCCGAACAAAGTCAGGTTGGTGATCGGGCCACGCGCTGCGCTGCCATAGATGCGGCCAAGCGTGGCGAACACCGCGTCGTACAGCCCGGTGCCCATGCCGATGCCGATAAACAGCCATGACGCCAGATAGACCGGGAGATTGGGCGCCAGCCCCACGCCGGCGAGCCCGGCGGCGTAAAACAACGAACTCGCCAGTAGCACCGGGCGGCCGCCATAGCGAGCGATCAGCGAGCCCACTTTTGGCGAGATCAGGCCGGCGGTCAGAAGGCCGATCGACGTGCCGCTGACGACGGCGCCAAGCGACCAGCCGGTTTCGGCGACGATCGCGGTGGCGAAGACGGCCGGAAAATAAAACGACGTGCCCCAGCCAAGAATCTGCCCGACGCCAAGCGCCGAGACGACAAGCCGCCTGTCAATCGACGGAGGCGCTGGCAATTCCGACATCATCGCTAGCCCGAAATCCTAGCTTGCCGGCTTTATGCCTCGTGCAGCCGGGAGCGGTCGCGGGAGCCCAAAAGTCGCAGCGGCACGGGCAACGACACAGATATGCAAATTCATCGGGCTGCTCCTTCACTTGGCCGGGGCAGCCTACACGATCTGCGCTGATTCAGGTCTCCAAGGAGGGCTTTTTGTGCGACGCGGCAAAGGTACTTCGGGAAACGGGCTTACAAAACGACAAACTCCTATTTAATTCTTAAAAATCAGCATCTTAAGATATGCGTTTTTCGCGTAGCTGCAGCGCAGCAAAGTTCCTTTAAATCGCGCCGGATAGGTCTATTTTCAAGTCAACGATTCACCGGCACGACGCCGGTCCGACAGAAAGAGAACGACGATGTTGACCACTTTGATCCGCCTGCTTCATCAGTGGAAGCAGTATAACCGCAGCCGGAACGAACTCTCCCGCCTTGGCGACCGTGAGCTTGCCGATATCGGCATCAATCGCTCCGACATTACGTCCGTTGCCTGGCAGGCCGCCCAGCGCCGCTAAGCCGCGCTCACGCGCCGTGCGCGCCGGATGCTTTCAAACGCCCGCGCCATCGCGGGCGTTTTATTTTGACGGACGCCGAGGCCGGGTTAATCGAGCGTCTTCCACAGCGACAGGCTCATAATCTCGGGCGCCTGGCCATAGGCCCTAGTCCAGGAGTCCACCGCCCATTCGACGCCGGAGGCCTTTTCAACCAGAACGGCGGTGACATGCGGCGGGCGGCCGTCAATGAGGTAGCCGCGGGCGACCGGCTCCGCCACCTCGTGATGGCGCAGAAGTTTGAGTTCGTCGAGCACCAGCAGCAGGCTCGTGGTGTTGCGGCTGGAATCGATGCAGTCCATCTGGCCCTTGTCGAACATGTATGCGCGGTTCGCCCGGGCAACGTGGCCGGTGGTGCCGGCCACCGGGCCGATGCGGCGGTCAAACCATGCGCCGGCATTGCCGATCGCCTTGCGCTCGGCGGCGGCCGATGTCCTTCCGGCCGCCAGGATTCTCTTCAGGGCCGCGTGATCCGCCGCGGTGAGGCCCAACTCAGCGCGATATTTGCAGCCAAAGCCATGGCACACGAAGATGCTGGACAAGGTCGGCGGCGACAGGGAGAGGTCGCCATAGGTGGCGGAGGCGACCGACGCATTGTCGGCGCGCGCCGGCAGCGCAGCCGCCGTGGCTAGCAGCATCGCGCCAGCACAAAACGCCTGTCGGACCGGCCTACGCATCGTCAAAACACCGCCATTGCCGCGCCATTCATGACAGCCTAATGATCTGGCCATGACCAAAGCAAGTAACGAACCCGTACATATAATCGGTGGCGGACTGGCCGGTTCCGAAGCCGCGTGGCAACTGGCCCAGGCGGGCATTCCGGTGACGCTGCATGAGATGCGGCCGCTGCGCGAGACCGCCGCGCACAAGACCGACGGCTATGCGGAACTCGTTTGTTCCAATTCGTTCCGATCCGACGACAAGGACCACAACGCCGTCGGCCTGATGCACGAGGAAATGCGGCGGCTCGGCTCTCTGGTGATGCGTTCGGCCGACGCCAATCAGGTTCCCGCCGGCGGGGCGCTGGCGGTCGACCGCGACGGTTTTTCCGATGCGGTGACCGCGGCACTGAAGTCTCAGCCACTCATCACGCTGGAGCGCGGCGAAATCGCCGTGCCGCCCGATGAATGGGACAGCGTCATCATCGCCACCGGGCCGCTGACCTCGCCCGATCTGGCTGCGGCCATCGCGCAGCGTACCGGCGAACAGGCGCTGGCGTTCTTCGATGCGATTGCGCCGATCGTGCACCGCGACAGTATCGACATGGAGCAGGCCTGGTTCCAGTCGCGCTACGACAAGGTCGGTCCCGGCGGCACCGGCGCCGATTACATCAACTGCCCGATGTCGCGCGAGCAATACGACGCCTTCGTCGATGCGCTGATTGCCGGCGACAAGACCTCGTTCCATGAGTGGGAAGCCTCGACGCCCTATTTCGATGGCTGCCTGCCGATCGAAGTGATGGCCGAGCGCGGCCGCGAGACGTTGCGGCACGGGCCGATGAAGCCGTTCGGCCTGACCAATCCGCGCGCGCCGGACGTCAAGCCCTATGCCGTCGTGCAACTGCGCCAGGACAACAAACTCGGCACGCTGTACAACATGGTCGGCTTCCAGACCAAATTGAAGTACGGCGCGCAGGCCGACATCTTCCGCACCATTCCCGGCTTGCAGAATGCCGAATTCGCAAGGCTCGGCGGCCTGCACCGCAATACGTTTTTGAATTCGCCGAAGCTGCTCGATTCCGTGCTGCGTCTGAAGGCCAATCCGAAATGGCGCTTCGCCGGCCAGATCACCGGCTGCGAAGGCTATGTCGAGAGTGCTGCCATCGGCCTTCTGGCGGCGCGCTTTGCCGCCGCCGAACGCAAAGGAGAGACCATCGTGCCGCCGCCGCCGACCACCGCGCATGGCGCGCTGCTCGCGCATATTACCGGCGGCCATATCGACGCCATCGATCCGGGACCGTCGTCGTTTCAGCCGATGAATGTCAATTTCGGGCTGTTTCCGCCGCTGACTGAACCTGCTTCCTACGACAAGGAAGACGCCCGCAAATACGGCCGCGGCTCGGCCAAGAACCTCGCCAAGAAAACGGCGATGAGCCAACGCGCGCTGGCCGATCTCGCCGCCTGGAGCGGCATCGCGCAGGCGGACGCAGCGGAATAATTACGCGGCGAAGATGCGGCTCGGATTGCGCGCGGCGCGCCACAGCAGCCATTGCCGCTTGACGAGCGACAATGGCTGGACGTCGAACGGCTCGTAGCCGCGCCGCTCCATCGGCCGCAAGGCAGGACCAACCAGCGCCAGCGGCAGCAGCGCCGGCAGGATGGCTGGCGGTGCATCGGCCATGTCGGCCTGCGCCGCCGCCAGTTGACGCCGTGCATGACGGCGCAATTCGGCAAGTGCTGCTTTCAAAGCATCGCTACCCTCGCGCGCCAGCACCTGCTCGCGCGTAATGCCATGGCGGTCGAGCACTTCCTGCGGAATGTACACCTGCCCGCGCGCGGCATGCCGCGCCAGGCCGCTCACTATGCCGGCAACGGTATAAGCAATGCCGGCGCTGCGGATCAGCATCATCGTCCCAGAGCGGTCGGCCCCCAAAATGTCGGCGGCGACATCGATCAAGGCCGACTGCGTCATCACCGCGTAATTGTCGAGATCGTCGAGCGTCGGCAGCGGCTCGTCGTAAAGATCGAACGTATGCGCATCGACAATGGCCGAGAGACGGTCCGGCGCGATGGCGTATGGCGCGAGGCTCGCCATCAAAGCGGCGGCCACCGGATGGGCGGCGCCCTCGCCTTCGCGTTCGCCGCTGAGAACTTCGCGCCACCATTGCAGACGGATCTCGCCCGGCATCGGCTCGCGCGCAACCTCGCGCACGCGGGCGATTTCGATGTTGAAGGCGTAAAGCGCCAGCAGCGCATTGCGACGCTCGGCCGGGGCAAACAACGCCGCCAGATAGCGGTCGCGGTCGGCCTCGCGCACCAGCGACGCGCAATGATCGAAATTCGTCTGCATAAGGCTATGCGCTACCACAAGGCTCAATCGACCGCGATCAGCCCGACGCCGGCGCGGCGGTTTTCCGCCAGCAGGATATTGTAGGTGCGCACCGCAGGCCCCGTCGCCATCGTATCGACCGAGATCGAATGCTCGCGGAGCAAGGCCCGCAAATGCGCCGGCAAGACGAAAGGATCGCGGCCGCCGCCGATGAGAAAGACGTCGATTGAACCCGCATGGGCAAAAACCGGCGCCAATGACGCTTCATTCAGCTCCGCAACCGAAGCCACCGGCCAGGCCCAGATGCCGTCGGGAAAGCACAGCAGCGAACCGCGGTGCGACAGACCGCCAGACATGCCGCCGAAGCGGAAGCCGCCATTGCCATAGGCATCGATCGGCGCAGGGATCGGCAGATGCGGCGCATCGAGGCCCGCCGCCATGCCGCTACTTGCCCTTGTCGCTTTCCGGCCGCGTCAGCGCATCGCCGCCGCGGCCGACGCCGAGATAGATCAAAATCGGCGCGGCGATGAAGATCGACGTGTAGGTGCCGACCAGCACGACACCGAAGGTCATGGTCGCGGCAAACGAATGAATCGCCTGACCACCGAAAATCAGCAGCGCCAGCAAGGCGAGCGTCACAGTGACGTGGGTGATGACCGACCGCGATAGAGTCTGATTGACCGCGCCGTTGAGCAGTTCCGCCATCGGCATCTTCTTGTAGCGGCGCAGCATTTCGCGGATGCGGTCGTAAATAACGACCGTGTCGTTGAGCGAATAGCCGAGAATGGTCAGCAGCGCGGCGATGCTGGTGAGATCGAAATCGATCTGCGTCAGCGACATGAAGCCGATCGTCAAGACGATATCGTGCACGTTGGCGATCATGGCGCCGAGCGCGAATTGCCACTCGAAGCGGAACCAGAGGTAGATCAAGATACCGAAGATCGCCAGGCCAAGGCCGACGACGCCGTAGGACAAAAGCTCGCTCGACACGCGCGGGCCGACCACCTCGACGCGGCGGTATTCGACTGAATCGCCGAGCGCGCCGCGCACCTTCTGCACCGCAACCTGCTGGGCGGCATCGCCGCCGGGCTGTTCGGCAATGCGGACCAGCACATTGCTCGGCCCGCCGAACTGCTGAAGCTGCACTTCGCCGAGTTCGAGCGCCGACAACGTGGCGCGCATCTTGGCCAGGTCGGCTACCGGCGTCTTGCTCTGCACTTCCATGAGCAGACCGCCCTTGAAGTCGATGCCGAAGTTCAGCCCATGGAAGAAATACAGGCCGATCGCCAAAATCGACAGCAGCGCCGAGATCGGAAAGCTGATGCGCCGAAAGCGCATGAAGTCGAATTTGGTATCGTCAGGGACGATGCGAAGCAGGCGCATAATTTTTCTCTAGATCGGTACGTGCTGGGGACGCCGCCAGCGCACCCAGGTGGCGACGATCAGCCGCGTGACAGTGAACGCGGTGAACACCGTCGTGATGATGCCGATGCCGAGCGTGACGGCAAAGCCGCGCACCGGGCCGGTGCCGATGTAGAACAGCACGGCGGCGGCGATGAAGGTAGTAATGTTGGAATCGAGAATGGTCGCCAGCGCCCGCGAGAAGCCGGCGTCGATGGCGTTGATCGGCGAGCGGCCGGCCCGCACTTCCTCGCGGATGCGCTCATAGATCAGCACGTTGGAGTCAACCGCGATGCCGACGGTCAGCACGACGCCTGCGATACCCGGCAAGGTCAGCGTCGCATTGAGCAGCGACAGCACGCCGAAGATCATGGCGACGTTGACCGCCACCGCGATATTGGCGAACAGGCCGAAGATGCCATAGGTGGCGAACATGAAGACAATGACCAAAACCGCGCCGACATAAGCCGACATCGTGCCCTTGGCGATCGAGTCGGCGCCAAGGCCGGGACCGACCGTGCGTTCTTCGATGATGGTCAGCGGCGCCGGCAGCGCACCGGCGCGCAGCAGGATCGACAAATCGTTGGCGCTCTGCACCGTGAAGCTGCCGGAAATCTGGCCCGACCCGCCGAGGATCGGCTCGCGAATGACCGGCGCCGAAATCACTTCATTGTCGAGCACGATGGCGAACGGCTTGCCGACGTTTTCCTGAGTCGCCTGCGCGAATTTGCGCGCGCCAGCGGTGTTGAAGCGGAACGAGACGATCGGCTCCGAGGTGCGCTGGTCGAAGCCGGGCTGGGCATCGGTCAGCTCGGCGCCGGAGACCAGCACCCGCTTCTCGATCAGATAAGGGGTCTTGGGGGCGGTGGAGCTGTAGAGTAGCTCGCTCTCAGGCGGCGCGCGGCCCTGCAAAGCCTGTTCGACCGGCGTATTGGTATCGACCATGCGGAAGTCGAGCTTGGCGGTCTTGCCGAGCAGTTCCTTGAGGCGGGTCGGATCCTGGAGGCCCGGCACCTGCACCAGAATGCGGTCGGCGCCTTGCCGCTGGATCAACGGCTCGACGGTGCCGAGTTCGTTGACGCGGCGCTCGATGATCTGGATCGACTGCTCGACCGATTGGCGGACGCGCTCGAGGATCGCGGCGTCGCTCACCGTCAGCCGGATCAGGTTGCCGGGTTCGGTGGTGACGTTCAGGCTCATTTGCCCGGTGCCGCCGAGCAGCCCGCCGAGCGGCACCGCCAGCTCGCGCAATTTGGTCAGCGCGGTCGCGCTTGACGCCTCGTCGCGCAGGCGAACCTCGACGCTGTTGCCGCGCACCACCAGGCCGGTATAGCCGACGCGGGCATCGCGCAGTACGCGGCGCACGTCATCGCGCGTCGCCTCGAGCTTGTCCTTGCGCACCGCATTGGTATCGACTTCGAGCAGGATGTGCGAGCCGCCCTGCAAATCGAGGCCGAGCACGAGATGGCGCTGCGCCCATTTCGGCCAGCTATTGACCGTCTCTTCCGGAAAGAAGTTCGGGACAGCAAACAGGCAGACGACCAGTGCCGTAAGCACAATTGCCGCCGCCTTCCACCGCGTGAAATAAAGCATGAGATCCCGACTTAAATTGCGAAAGCTTGGTTGAGCGAACGGAAATGAACGAGCAGCAGCGGCCGATCAGCTGGCCGCGTCGTCCTTCACCGGCTCGCCCTTGGTGCGCACGTCGGTGATCATCGGCCGGAGCTGGCGGATCTTCACGTCCGGCGCGATTTCGATCTCGATCTGGTCGTCATCGACAACCTTGGTGACCTTGCCGATGAGGCCGCCATTGGTGACGACGGTGTCGCCGCGGCGCACGTTCTTGACCATTTCCGCATGCGCCTTAACGCGCTTCTGCTGCGGGCGCAGGATCAGGAAGTACATGATGACGAAGATCAGGACGAAAGGCAGAAGCGACATCAGCATGCCGCCGTCGCCACCTAACGTCGAACCTTGCGCGAACGCGGGCGTAATGAACATCGAGGCATTCCTTGCGTGTTTTTAGGGTCAAACCAGGCCCGGCCCGGCTCAAATCACAGTCAATTTCGCGCGGACTATAACCAGCGGGGGCCTAATTGCAACGCCGCCCAATCCCGAGTTTGGCCTCCAATAAAGGCCATATTCGGCCATTTGTGCCCCGGTTGGCTTGCGGTGCAAAGGCCCGGACGCTAAGAGCAGCCAAAGTTCGCAAGGCACCCCGAAATGGCACGACCGAAGTCAAAATCCGCCGCTTCCAAGGCGTCGGCCAAATCCGTCCGCAAAGCCCCGCCCAAAACGACCAGGCCGGCGACCAGACCGGCGACCAGACCGGCTCCCTTGAAGGGCGACGCCGAGGTGCTGGCGCGCATTGCCGACGCCCTGGAGCGCCTTGCGCCACGCCGGCCGGCCGCGCCCGACCTGACCGTCGCCGATGCCTATATCTGGCACCCGGGCGGCCAGCTTGCGCCGGTGCCGCACGTCAACCGCGTCGGAATGTCGCTGCTTCAGGGCATCGACCGCGTGCGCGATACGTTGGTGGAGAACACCGAACGCTTCGCCAAGGGCCTGCCGGCGAACAATGCGCTGCTGTGGGGCGCGCGCGGCATGGGCAAGTCGTCGCTGGTGAAGGCCTCGCATGCCGCCGTCAACGCGACCTACGCCCGCGCCAGTAAGCGCGGCCCGCTCAAACTCGTCGAAATCCATCGCGAGGATATCGAGAGCCTGCCCGAACTGATGGCGATCGCACGCGCCTCGTCATTCCGCTTCATCGTGTTCTGCGACGACCTGTCGTTCGACAATGACGACACCAGCTACAAGTCGCTGAAAGCCGTGCTCGACGGCGGCGTCGAAGGCCGGCCGGAAAACGTCATCTTCTACGCCACCTCGAACCGCCGCCATTTGATGTCGCGCGACATGATCGAGAACGAACGCTCGACCGGCATCAATCCCGGCGAAGCGGTCGAGGAGAAAGTGTCGCTGTCGGATCGCTTCGGCCTGTGGCTCGGCTTTCACCGCTGCAGCCAGGACGAGTTTCTGGCGATGGTCGATGGCTATGTCAGCCATTACGGCATCAAGGTTCCGGCCGACGAATTGCGCCGCGAGGCTCTCGAATGGGCGACGACGCGCGGTTCGCGATCCGGCCGCGTCGCCTGGCAATTCATCCAGGAACTGGCCGGCCGTCTCGGCGTAGTTCTGAAGGACTAGGGCGTGCGCTCATAAACGAGCGCGGGGGGCTACAACGGCCACACCCACAGAATCATTGGGACGCTCACGGCGACGACAATGATTTCGAGTGGCAGGCCGAGCCGCCAGTAATCGCCGAATTGGAAGCCTCCAGGGCCCAGAATAAGGGTGTTATTCTGATGTCCAATCGGGGTCAGAAAAGCGCAGGACGCTCCTATCGCCACAGCCATAAGAAATGGGTCCAGATTAACGCCCAGGGTTTTAGCCGTACCAATCGCAATCGGACACATGACCGCGGCAGTAGCAGCGTTGTTCATAAAGTCCGATAGGGTCATGGTTACGATCAAAATCAAAACAAGTGCGATGATCGGGTGCCCCTGCGCGATGCTTGTCAGCAATACCCGGGCCACGACATCTGCTGCGCCGGTTGTTGCCATGGCCCCTGCGACCGGAATCAAGGCGGCGACCAGTACAATTACCGGCCAATCAATAGCGTCGTATACACGACGCGGAGGAACGACCTGCAAAGCCATGCAAGCCAGCACACCAGAAGCAAAAGCGATAGCCGCGGGCACAAGGCCGAATGCTGCTCCTCCGATCGCGGCCAACATGATGGCTGTTGCCGTGAGCGCTTGCCGTTTATCTGGAATGCGCAGGGTTCGCTCGGCTAGCGGTACACAGCCGTGCTGAGCAGCGAACTCTAAAATCGATTCCTGCGTTCCTTGCATCAACAAAAGATCTCCCGGCTGAATCGAAGCAGTGCGCAGCCTGGTTATCGAACGTCGCCCTAGATGCGATATAGCCAGCAAGTTTATGCCGAAAGTAGTTCGCAGGCGGATGTCCGTAGCAGAGCGTCCCGCCAGGTTTGAATTCGGCAGCACGGCCAGTTCTTTCAATAGAATTTCATCCAGACGCGCCGGCTTTTCGGTTGCCGCCTCGTCATCTTCTGTCTTGTCTTTCTTGTTTGCCGGAGATGCCGAGAAATTCGACGTTTTGGCCTCGGTTCCTTCTTCCTCCTCAGCATCGTCATCGTGATTTACGGCCTCTTCCAATTTGAGGCCCAAGGTGGAGAGAACGGACGCTAACGCCTTCGGGTCAGCCTCGATGACGAGAATATCGCCAGCCAATACCGTGCGTGTAGGGTTAGGAGCAGTGACCCGCACCTCGTTGCGGACCAGGCCGACGATTTGGGCGTCCGCCTCGTCCAAAACTTCTTCTATTTCTCGAAGAGATTTCCCGACACTCTTTGATTTTTCTGGAACCCGCGCTTCGGTCAGGTAAGTGCCAGTATCGAATTCCGCCCCACCTGCACCGTTTCGAGAAGGCACAAGCCGCCAGCCAACAAGGGCGACGAAGGTAACCGCCACTGCAGCGGTCGCCAAACCAACCGGCGTGAAGTCGAACATTGCAAAACTGCCACCGCCACTCGTCGCACGAAAACTGGAAACAATTAAATTCGGTGGAGTTCCGATCAGAGTGGTCATTCCGCCCAAGATCGAGCCGAAAGCCAGGGGCATTAACACCTTGCCCGGGGGCAAGCCCTGCTTTGCCGCTGTCTGGATAGCCACAGGCATAAGCAGCGCGAGCGCTCCAACGTTGTTCATGAACGCTGAAAGAACTGTCGCAAGCCCCGTGATCGCTGCGATCGTTACAGTCGGCCCGAACGAAGTCGGCAAGATCCGATCCGACAACGCATCGATAGCACCCGATGTCTGCAACCCATGACTTAAGACCAGAACACATCCGATGGTGATCACAGCGGGATGCCCAAACCCGGCAAACGCATCGTTAGCTGGCACCAAGCCTATCACGACGCATATCAGGAGGGCGCCCACAGCAACCATGTCGTGCCGCCAGCGCCCCCAGAGGAACATTCCAGCGCTCGCGATCAAAACAACGAGAATGGAAACTTGATCCTGGGTCATGACATTGACGGTGGGCTCTTGCTCGCCACGCGCTCCGAATCGCTGATACCGATCAAGGCGGGAGTTTCCATTTACGGCATTTTTAGAGAGAGCGCGCAACGCATATCCATCAGCGAGGATGCGGCATTACAGGCCGCACGCCGTCCCGCGTGTCTATGACCGACGCGTGCTGTACGGCATCTTCGGGGGGCAGCGTTCGGGCGCGCGGCGCAGCGGCAAACATTCCACCGCTGCGGAATCGACCGGATTCAGCCCCCCAACTATTCCGCGCGCAATTTGGTGGGGCGCTTCTTCGACAGGATCAAACCGTGCCGGAGGATCGCAACGCGCCAAGAATGCGCGTCAATAAATTTACGCCCTAGCCCGCCGAACCCGAAAGATACTTGGTCGGATCGACCGGGGTCGAACCCTTGCGGATTTCGAAGTGCAGCTGCGGCGACGTCACGTTGCCGGTCTGCCCGGCATTGGCAATCACCTGCCCGCGCTTGATGCTGTCACCGCGCTTGACCAGAAGCTCCTTGGCATTGGCATAGGCCGAGACGAAGCCATTGGCGTGACGGATCAGCACCAGATTGCCGTAGCCCTTCAATTCATTGCCGGCATAGGCGACGACGCCGTCTTCGGCGGCCTTGATTGGCGTGCCTTCCGGCACCGCGAGATTGATGCCGTCGTTCTGCACGCCATTGGCCTTGGCGCCGAAGCCGGCAATTATGCGGCCATGCACCGGCCAGCGGAAGGACGGCACGGCGCCGGCGGCTTCCGCGCCCGACGCGGCGGTTTCCACGGTCGCCGGCTCCTGTGTCGCCATGCGCGCGGTCTGCGGCTGGATGGCGGCGGTCCTGTCCATCGGAATGATGCGCGGCTGCGCCACTTGCGGCGCGGAAATCACCGGGGCCGACACCGGCGCGGCAATCGTGGGCGCCGGACGTTGCACGCTTGCCTGACGGCCACCCGGAATGGTGATGCGGTCGCCGATATTAAGGCGGGCATGCGGCTCGAGATTGTTGGCGCGCGCCAAAGCGGACAACGCGATTGAATTCTTACGGGCGATGCCCATCAGGCTTTCGCCGGGAGCGACGACGTGGACGTTGTCGCCGGACGCGGCAACGGCCGCCGGAGCAGCCATGCGCGGCGCCGCTGTCTGCGGCACGTAAGCCTGCGGAGCGGCGGCTTGCTGCGCGGATGACGAAACATAACGCGGGATGACCAGGCGCTGGCCAGGCTTCACCGCCGCCGGATTGGCAATGCCGTTGGTCTGCAACAGCGCGGTCAGCGGCACGCCGTGCTTGCTCGCGACCATCTCGGCGGTTTCGCCGTAGCCGACGGTGACCGGCGAGCCGCCGTCCCAGGTCCAGCCGCCGGCCGGTTTCGGCTGAGCGGCGACCGAGCCGGTGATATCGGAATTCTGCTGGGTACTCGGTCGATAGGCGCCCAGGCCCTGCGCGCCGGTCGAATAACCGCCGGACGACGCGGCAACCGTCGCGGGCGCGCTCGGCGTCGGCAAAGGCTGCGCGACGATGCGGCTCGACGGCTGCGGACGTGGCGCGATCGAGCCGGTGACTTCGCTGCGCGGCACGGGCTGACGGTTGTTGGAGGCGTAAGGCGTGTCGAAGCGGCTGGAATTCGAGCAACCGGCGAGAGCCAGGCCGATCAGCGCAAGGGCGGCAACCTGCGGCCGGGCAAGCGAATGAAGCGACGCGGTGGGGCGTGACATTTGGTTACTCACTCACACACACAAATATGTAGAATTCGAAATAAACCATTCGCGAGTAAATAAGGTTTTAAGAATTGAGAATTGGGCGGTAACGATTGCCGAGACCGACTTTTTTGCCACAGCAAGATGGCGCGGCATCGGTATCCAAAGACACCAAGACGCAAATTCAAATTCGGTAACTACAATTCCTGCGCCTGCCCCGGTAACAGGGGCACGAAACGCACGGCAATTTGCTCTTCGCGCGCAACCGTAACGCCGTCGGGCGTTGTCGATTTGGTAAGCTTGATGATGCGTTGTGGTCCGTTATGCGGCCCGACCGGCACGACCATGCCCCCATCGTCGGCGAGTTGGTCGATAAGTGCCTGCGGCACTTCCTCCGCCGCCGCCGTGACGATGATGCGGTCGAACGGCGCCTTCGCCGCGCAGCCGAGCATGCCGTCGCCGACCATAACCTCGACGTTGTCATAGCCGAGCGACGCCAGCCGCTCACGCGCCTGCCCGGCCAACGTCCGGTAGCGCTCGATCGAGACCACCTCGCGCGCCAGCCGCGACAGCACCGCGGCCTGATAGCCGGAGCCGGTGCCGATTTCGAGCACCCGGTGATGCGGCTTCAGGGCCAGCTGTTCGGTCATGTAGGCGACAACGTAGGGTTGGCTGATGGTCTGCCCGCAGGCAATCGGCAGCGCCCGGTCGTCATAGGCGGTGTTGGCAAAATCCCGATCGACGAACTGCCCGCGCGGCACCTCCTCCATCGCCCGCAGCACCGCCTGATCCCCGATGCCGCGCCGCCGCAGCGCCAGAAGGAACTCCATGCGCTCGATATCGCGTCCGGCCCGGTCGTTCACCGCCCATCCCCCGTTCGGCGCATTTTTATCACATTTCGGGACCATTCAGGTACCGTACATGTCCGGGGGCGTACCGATGGAACTTTGCGGCCAGTTGCGCGTTTCATTGCAGGGGACGACTTCATGAACCAGACGCCGGCACGCATTCTTGTGGTCGAGGACGAGTATCTGATCCGCATGTTGCTGGAAGACATGCTGGCTGATCTCGGCCACACCGTCGCCGCCGCGGTTGGAACCATTGCCGAGGGTAAAGAGATCGCCGCTACCGGCGATTTCGATGGCGCGGTGCTCGACGTCAATCTCGACGGCGAGGAAATTTTCCCCGTCGCCGACATCCTGATCAAGCGCAACGTACCCTTCGTCTTCGTCACCGGCTACGGCGAGAGCAGCCTTCCGGACGGCTATCGCGGCCGCCCCGCATTGCAAAAGCCGTTCCAGGCCGAACGGCTCGAGCAGACGCTTAACGCCCTGCTGGCGAAAAGCCCGGCCTAATTCAACAGCCCCGCCAATTTCGTCATGAACGGCTCGTCGGTGAGATCGAGCCGCAACGGCGTCACTGAAATCTTGTGGTCGTTGAGCGCCGCGAGATCGCTGCCTGGCCCGGCGCCCATGTTGCCGCCGCGCGCGAAGGCGATCCAGTAATAGGCATTGCCGCGGCCGTCCTCGCGCGCATCGATGCGCAGCAATTCCTGATCGCGCTTGCCCTGCGTCGCCACTGCGATGCCCTTGACGTCGCCGGGTTCGCAATCGGGGAAATTGATGTTGACCAGCACGTCGCGCGGCAAACCTTCGGCGAGAATTTTCTTGAGCAGATCGGGCGCGTGGGCGATCGCGGTCTGCCAGCGCGGCAACTGCTTGGTCGAAAACGAATAGGCCTGCGACAGCGCGAAGGATGGTACGCCGAGAATGGTGCCTTCCAGCGCAGCCGCGACGGTGCCGGAATAGATCACGTCCTCGGCGGCGTTGCGGCCGCGGTTGACGCCGGAGATGACGAGGTCCGGCGCGTCCTTCATGATGTGGCGGATACCCATGATGACGCAATCGGTCGGCGTCCCCTTGACGGCGAAGCGGCGGTCGTCGACCTGACGCAGGCGCAGCGGATCGTTCAGCGACAGCGAATGCGACACGCCGGACTGGTCGGTCTCCGGCGCCACGACCCAGACATCGTCGGAAATCGCGCGGGCAATCTGCTCGCAGGCTTCCAGGCCCGGCGCGTGGATGCCGTCGTCATTGGTGACAAGGATTCGCATTTATTTCTTCTCGATCTTCGTCAGGCCGCCCATGTACGGCAACAGCACGTCGGGCACGAGGATCGAGCCGTCTTCCTGCTGGTAGGTTTCCATCACCGCGATCAAAGCGCGGCCGACCGCGACGCCGGAGCCGTTGAGCGTATGGACGAATTGCGGCTTGCCGTCCTTGCCGCGGTAGCGCGCGTTCATGCGCCGCGCCTGGAAATCGCCGCACACCGAGCACGACGAGATTTCGCGATAGGCGTTCTGGCCCGGCAGCCAGACTTCGATATCGTAGGTTTTCTGCGAGGCAAAGCCCATGTCGCCGGTGCAGAGCGTGATGACGCGGTAATGCAGGCCGAGCAGCCTGAGCACTTCCTCGGCGCAGGACAGCATGCGCTGGTGTTCTGCGGCGCTGTCTTCCGGCGCGGTGATCGAGACCAGTTCGACCTTGGTGAATTGATGCTGGCGGATCATGCCGCGCGTGTCGCGGCCGGCGGCGCCGGCTTCGGCGCGGAAGCACGGCGTGCAGGCGGTGTAGCGGCGCGGCAGCGTGGCTTCGTCGACAATCTGTTCGCGGACGAGGTTTGTGAGCGGCACTTCGGCGGTGGGGATCATGCCCCAGCGTGCCGTCTTCATGTCGATTGCGCTGGTATTGCCGGCAAACACTTCACCGCTGACGGCCCAGAACTGATCGTCTTCAAACTTCGGCAACTGCGCGGTGCCGAACATGGCATCGTCGCGCACCAGCAAAGGCGGATTGACTTCGGTATAGCCGCCCTTCTCGGTATGCGTATCGAGAAAGAACTGCCCCAGCGCGCGTTCGAGCCGCGCCAGTCCCTTCTGCAACACGACAAAACGCGCGCCGGACAATTTGGCGGCGAGTTCGAAATCCATCATCCCCAAGTCGGCGCCGAGATCGAAATGCTCCTTCGGCGTGAAAGTGAACTTGCGCGGCTCGCCGTGCCGGCTCTTCTCGACATTGTCGTGCTCGTCCTTGCCGTCCGGCACGTCGGCGTTGGGCAGGTTCGGAATCTGCGCCAGCTCCTTGTCGAGCGCCTCGCCGAGAGACTTCGTCTCGGCGTCATATTCCGGCATCCTGGTCTTGAGGTCGGCGACCTCGGCCATCAAAGCGGCGGCGGTGGCCTCGTCCTTCTTGGCCTTCGCCGCGCCGATTTCCTTCGACGCCGCGTTGCGGCGCGCCTGCGCCTGCTCGGAGCGAGTGATGGCAGCGCGGCGGCGCTCGTCGAGTTCAATCAGCCTGGCCGACAGCGGCTCCAGCCCGCGGCGCGCTAGTCCGCGGTCAAAGGTGTCGGCGTTCTCTCGAATCCATTTGATGTCGTACATAAGGGCGTTCTAGTCGGATTTTGCGGGTGGGGAAAGTAAGTGTTTTCACCCCCGCAGGCAGCAAATCCGTCATCCTGAGGTGCGAGCGCGCAGCGCGAGCCTCGAAGGACGACGGCCGGGGTGCATGGGCCGTCGCCCTTCGAGGCTCGGCCTTCGGCCTCGTACCTCAGGGTGACGGAAACGCGCCCTACTCCGCCGCCCCGACATCCGCCGCCGCCTTGGCGTCGGCCTCGTCCTTGGCGTCGGCATCCTTCTTCGCCTTCTTCTCGACGAACTTCACCGACCAGATCGAGCCCTCGTAAAGGATCATCAGCGGAATCGCCAAGGACAGTTGGCTGATGACATCCGGCGGCGTCAGCACAGCGGCGACGACGAAGGCGCCGACGATGAAATAGCGGCGCTTCTCGCGAAGCTGCTGCGAGGTGATGACGCCGATGCGGCCGAGCAAAGTGAGAATGACCGGCAACTGGAAAGCGACGCCGAAGGCCAGCACCAGGGTCATCATCAGCGACAGATATTCGCCGACCTTCGGCAGCAGCGCGATAGAGGCCTCTTCCGCGCCGCCCGACTGCTGCATGCCGAGCGAAAAGCGGATCAGCATCGGCAGCACCATGAAATAAACCACGGCGGCCCCTAACGCGAAGAAGAACGGCGTGGCGACCAGATAAGGCAGGAACGCGTTGCGCTCGTGCCGGTAAAGGCCGGGCGCGACGAACATGTAGATCTGCCCGGCGATCACTGGAAACGCCAGGAACACCGCGCCGAACATCGCCAGCTTCAACTGCGTTATGAAATATTCGAGCAGCGCGGTGTAGATGAATTTCGAATTTTCCGCGCCGGCGACCCAGACGAAGGGCCAGACCAGGATGTTGTAGATTTCCTTGGCGAAGAAAAAGCAGACCGCGAACATCACGGCGAACGCGATCAGCGCCTTGATCAGCCGCGAGCGCAGCTCGATCAGGTGCTCCATCAGCGGAGCCTTGGTGTTTTCGATGTCCTCGTGGCTCACGCTTTTGCTCCTTGCGCGTCAGCCGGGACACCCGCTTGCTTTTCGTTTTCAGGCAAGGCGTCGGCGGCAGGCGATGGAGCGGCGGCGAAATCTTTTTCGGTCAAAGGCGCCGGCGCGTCGGGAAGCGGCACATCGATCGGCGGCAGCACGCCTTCCGGCAGTTTGGCGCCGTCGGTGACGCCACCCTCGGGCGGCGGCAATTGCGCCGCCGGGTCGGCCATCGGGTCCGGCAGCGTGAAAGTCTTGTCGAGTTCGTTTTTCGTCTCGGTCAACGGGTCGTATTTGGTCACGTCGTTGACGACGTCCTCGGCCTGCTTCTTCAGGTCGGCGATGTCGGCTTCGCGGATCGCTTCCTGAAACTGGCCCTGGAATTCATTGGCCATGCGCCGCACCTTGGCCAGCATCTGGCCAACGCTGCGCAGCACGGTGGGGAGTTCCTTCGGCCCGATCGCAATAAGCGCGACGATACCGATGAGGAGAATTTCGCCCCAACCAAAATTGAACATGGGCTATTCAACTCCAAAACGCACAAGGCCGCGCGGCTGCCGGAAAGGCCGCGGCCCTAAGCGCGAGCGCGCTCTCTACGAGTGCGCGCGCTCGGTTTCCGCCTTTTGCGCGGTGGTCTGCGGCGGCTGGTCGATGGTCTTGACCGGCTCCGGCTTGGCTTCGGCGGTCTTGTCGTCTTCCGTCATGCCCTTCTTGAAGGCCTTGATGCCCTGGGCGAAGTCGCCCATCAGGCCGGAAATCTTGCCGCGGCCGCCGAACAGCAGCATCACCACAACGATGACGATCAGCCAGTGCCAGATACTAAAGGAACCCATGAACATGTCCTCCGCGGCAACGGCCTGCCCCACAAAGGCCGTCCGCCTGATGATTTGGCGTAGAAACTAGGCCGCGGAAGCGGCAAAAACAAGGACTTAACCGGCCGGCGGCAAGGGCGTGGTGACGCGGTTAATTCCGGCGGTCATGCCCGCGAAAGTGGGCATCCAGTAACCCCGGCCGCGAAGAGTCGGGCATTCCGGGGATACTGGGTCCCCGCCTGCGCGGGGACGACAAAACGAGCTACTTCTCGCCCTCGCCTTCGCCCTTTTCCGCAGCCGCCTGCGGCGGCGCGAGGTCCAGTTCCGCTTCCGGCGGCGGCGCCAGGCCGAAGTCGAGATCGCCCGGCTCGAGCGGGTCCTCGTCATCGCGCAATGCTGCGTCATCGGACGGCATCGGCACCGAGAAGCCCGACGGCATGTTGCCTTCGAGAAGCCCCGCGCCTTTGAGTTCGTCGAGGCCCGGCAGGTCCGTGACCTCCTCCAGCCCGAAATGCGACAGGAAGGCCTCGTTGGTGCCGTACGTAATCGGCCGGCCGGGCGCCTTGCGGCGGCCGCGCGGCCTGATCCAGCCGGTCTTCAAGAGCACGTCGAGCGTGCCGGCGGCGGTGGCGACGCCACGGATTTCCTCGATCTCGGCGCGCGTCACCGGCTGGTGATAGGCGACGATGGCGAGCGTCTCGACCGCGGCGCGCGACAGCTTGCGCGTTTCGGTGACGTTCTTGGTCAGGAGCCACGACAGGTCGTCGGCGGTGCGGAAAGTCCACTTGCGGCCGATCTTCACCAGATTAACGCCGCGCGTCGAATACTCGGCCTTGAGCCGGGTCAGCGCGTCCTTGATATCGACGCCGTCCGGCAACTGCCGCATCAGCGTCGCCTCGTCGAGCGGCTCGCCGGCAGCAAACAGCAAGGCTTCCAGCAGGCGCAACTCGTCGGCGCGCATCGCCGGCTCGGCCGGCTCGTTGGCGTTGTCGACGGTCTCGGTCACGGCCGCTTCGTTGGCTTCAACGGTTTGTTCCGGAGACGTGGACGCGTCATCGTTGCGGACGATCGCGAGCTTCTTGGCCGCAGCTGACATGGAATCCATCTCCTTATGCGTTTTCTTGTGCGTCATGCGCGGATGCGCCGCCGCCCGCCGCGACACGCTTGCGCATGTAGATCGGCGAGAACGATTCTTTCTGATGTATTTCGGCGTGGCCTTCGCGCACCAGTTCGAGCGCCGAGGCAAAGGACGAGGCAAACACCGTCGCCGCCATCGCCGGTTCGACAACATAGGCAATGAGGAAGGAGTCGATGCGCGACCAGTCGTCGGTTTGGCCGATCAGGCGTTCCAAGGTGAGGCGCGCTTCGGCCAAAGACCAGACGGTGCGCTTCTTGAAGCGGACGCGCGACAGCACCGTGCGCTGGCGCTGCGAGGCATAGGCCGACAGCAGATCGTAAAGCGTCGCCGACCATTCCGGCGTTTTGATTTCGGCGATCGGTTCGGGAAGGCCGCGCGCGAAAACATCGCGGCCGAGCTGCGGGCGCTCCATCATCTTTGTGGCGAATTCGCGGATAGCCTCGAGGCGGCGCAGGCGGCTGGCAAGCGCCAGCGCCATGTCCTCGGCGGATGGCCCCTCGCCGGGTGCCGCTTCCGGCAGCAGCAGCCGCGACTTCAAGTAAGCAAGCCACGCCGCCATAACGAGATAATCGGCGGCGAGTTCGAGCCGTACTTTGCGCGCCGCTTCGATGAAGACGAGATACTGATCGGCCAAAGCCAGAATCGAGATCTTGTGCAGATCGACTTTCTGCTGGCGCGCCAGCGTGAGCAAAAGATCGAGCGGACCTTCGAAGCCCTCGACGTCGACGATCATCGCCGGCTCGTTGTCGGAGCGGTCGGCCTCGAGCGGTATCGTCGGCTGCGCGGTCGAGAATTCTTCGGGCGTCATGACGTCAAAGCCACCATCTGGTTGAATATCCGGCGCGCCGCCGCGACATCGAAGTCCTCGCCGGCGCTGCGCTGAGCCAATGCGGCATCGGCGCGTTGTGCCGCCGCACCTGAAAGTTCGGGCGCGGCACCGGCGACCTGCATCATCTCGTTAAGATCGCCATTGCAATGAAGCACGACATCGCATCCGGCGGCGAGCGCGGCGTGGCTGCGCTCGGCAATTGTCCCCGACAAAGCGCCCATCGAGACGTCGTCGCTCATCAGCAAACCCGTAAAGCCGATAAATCCGCGAATCACTTCAGACACTATTGTGACCGATGTGGTCGCCGGTTGGGCTTTATCGATGGCGCTGAACACAACATGCGCCGTCATGCCGAGCGGTAGGTTCCGCAGCGGCTGGAAGGCGGCGAAATCGGTTTTTTCCAGTTCGGGACGCGAGGTCGTGACCACGGGCAGCTTGAGATGGCTGTCAGCCGTCGCCCGGCCGTGGCCCGGCAGGTGCTTTAGTACCGGCAGGACGCCGCCGGCCAGCAATCCGGCCGCTACAGCGCCCGCTATGGCGGCGACTTTGGCCGGCTCGGTGCCATAGGCGCGGTCGCCGATGATCGGGTCGTGGCCGTCAACGGGTACGTCCGCGATCGGCAGGCAATCGGTATCAATCCCTACAGCCTTGAGGTCGGTGGCGATCAAATGGCCCGCGAGCCGCGCGGCGGCGAGGCCAGATGTGGGATCCCGGTCGTAAATCTGGCTGTAGCGTGCGCCCGGGGGATAGACCGGCCAGTGCGGCGGCCCCAAGCGGGCGACCCGGCCGCCTTCCTGATCGACCAGAACCGGCGCTTCCCAGCCGATCGTATCGCGAAAGTCGCGCGTCAGGGCAGAGAGTTGCTCAGGGGTGCTTATATTGCGCTTGAAGACGATCAGGCCCCACGGAGAGGCTTCGCGTAGAAACGCGCGCTCATTGGCCGTGATGATGAGCCCGGACAGACCGGTGATGAAAGCGCGTGACGCCATCGGCGCGGATTAGCCCGCGCCAACGATCAAGGCAAATCAGCCTGTTAATTCTTCTGCACCAGGCAGCTACCGCCGGCAGCTTTCAGGCTTGAGCACATCTGGGAGGCCTGCGCCTGGTCGGTGAACGGCCCGACCAGGGCGCGGAAGAAGATGCCCTTGTCGCCGAGATCGACCCGCTTGATCAGAGGCTGGCGGTTGCCAAGCTGCCCCGGGAATTTGGCCTGGAGGCTGCGGAAGGCGGCCTGCGCCTCCTCCTCGCTGCGCTGCGCCGTAACCTGCACGCCGTAAACGCCATTGCTGCTGCTTGCGGCAGCAGCGGCGGGCGGCGGCGACACGGCAGCGGCCCGCTGCGGCTGTTGCGGCGGTGCGGCGCGCACGGGCGCCGGCGCGGCATTCGGATTGAGCGACAGCGGCGCATTGGCCGAAGCCGGTGCTTCGGCGCGCGGGGCCGGCGCGGCAGCGCGAGCAACAGGTGTCGGCGGCTCGGGATCGGCAGGCTGCGGCGGGGCCAGACGCACCGGCGCGGGTGCAGGCGCCGCAGCGGCAGGCTGGGTCGCTGTCGGCGCTGCCCGCTGCGTCGTCGTCGAAATCACGCGCGGCTGCGCCGTCGGCGCCGGTACGGAATCCGGCGGCGTCGGCATCGCCGCGTCGGATGCCTCGGGCTTGATGGCGATGGTGCGAATTTTCTTGGGCTCGGAGCCAACAACACCGCTGCCGAGCGCCGGCCCGGCGTTCTGCGTCGGCGTGGTGGTCGTGACAACGACCGGCTGCTCTTCACGCGACACCAGCCGTTCCGCCGGGCCACTGGCCCGTTCGGCGATCTTGGACTGCGCATCCTTGCTGGCCGGCGCTGGTACGATCTTGCTCGGCGCCTGCTCGGCCTTGATGACCGGCGGCGGCGATGAGGATGAGGACGAACCGAACACGGCGCGATAACCGAACGCACCTGCTGTACCAATCACCGCCAGCGCGAACACTCCGGCGATCGCCAGAATGCCGATGCGGCGGCGGTTCGGCGGCACGTCATCGTAATAATCGTCGCCAGCGCCATGCCGCGGTGCGAATGCGTCCTCATATGCCTGACCCGCTGGTGCGACCGGGAAGCCGGAGGCTTCGTAACCGGGCGCGCCGTAACCGGGCACATCGTGGTCCGGCACGCCGTAACCGGAAACCGGCTGCTGCTGCTGCCCGTCCGGCGCATAGGCCGGTGCGAAAGCTGGAGGCTGGCTGTCCGGAGGATAGGCATCGGCATCGCCAACAAGCGGTGCGCTGCCGAAAGGCTGACGGGTAAAGTCCTGCGCTGGCTCAGCCTGGCGCGGGGCCGCGGCGGCGCGGCGGTTGCCATCACGGCCAAATTCTGAAAACGGATCGTTCTGGCCAATCAGCCGGGCCAGTTCGGCGAGCGGATCGTTGGCCGAGGCCGAAGCGCCACCCGACCCCGCGCGCTGCGAGGCATCGTTGCCACGATAGGGCCGCTGGTTATGCTCGTCCGCCATACTATCCCCGGTACTCAAGTTTAGCCCCTGCGGCTCGTATCAGGCGAGCGTGGCAGCAAGGCTTCGCGTGATGCGCGTTCCGGCGATATGGAACCTAGCGCATTTCTTCCGGCGCATCGACCCCCAGAAGCGCCAGCCCCGAAGCGAGGACGGTGACGATCGCCTGGACCAGGGCAAGCCGCGCCACCGTCGTTTCTGGATCATTCTGGATAATGAAGCGTAAATGAGGCAAATCTTTCCCGCGCGACCACTGGCCGTGGAATTCGCTCGCCAGTTCATAGAGATAAAAGGCGACGCGGTGCGGCTCGTGGGCCACCGCAGCGGCCTCGATCAGGCGCGGATAGAGCGCCAGCTTGCGCATGATCGAGAGTTCCCCCTCGTCTGTCAGCAGGCTGACATTGGCTTTTTTAAGCGCCTCCAGCCGCGCCGCCGGCTCGACCGGGAAAGCCGGCATCTCGGCCTGCGCCATGCGGAAAATCGAATGGCCGCGGGCGTGGCCGTACTGAACATAGAACACCGGGTTCTCGCGGCTCTGCTCGATCACCTTGGCGAGGTCGAAATCCAGCACCGCGTCGTTCTTGCGGTACAGCATGTCGAAACGCACCGCCGAGCGGCCGACTTCGGCGACGACTTCACGCAAAGTGACGTAGTCGCCGGCCCGCTTCGACATCTTCACCGGCTCGCCGGCGCGCAGAAGACGCACCAGTTGCACCAGCTTGACGTCAAGATCGGCCTTGCCGCCGCTCAAGGCCGACACCGCCGCTTTCATACGCTTGATGTAGCCGCCATGATCGGCGCCCCAGACATCGATCAAGCTCAAGAATCCGCGGTCGAGTTTCGACTTGTGATAGGCGATGTCGGTGGCGAAATAGGTGTAGCTGCCGTCCGACTTCAACAGCGGCCGGTCGACGTCGTCGCCGAACGCAGTCGAGCGAAACAAAGTCTGCTCGCGGTCTTCCCAGTCTTCGAGATTGCCGCTCTTGGGCGGCGGCAGGCGGCCTTCGTAGACATGGCCGAGTTCGCGCATCTGCGCGATGGCGACGGCGACGATGTCGTTCGGCCGCTCGACGACCGGTTCGCTGGAAAACGGATCGGGCAATTCGCCCTCGATCAGCGACCGCTCGGAGAAAAACACGTTCGGCACAATGCGCAGCGACGCAAGATCGTTGCGGATCTCGGCCATCATCATGTCGGTGGCGCGCAGCCGCACGATCGGCAGCCACTCGTCTTCCGGCATTTTAGTCAGGCTGTCGCCGTAATCCTTGGCGAGTTCTTCGCCGCATTCTTTCAGGTAATCGCCGGGATAAAGACCATCGGGAATTTCGCCGATGGCCTCGCCAAGCGCCTCGCGGTAGCGCAGAAATGCCGAGCGGGCCAGGACATCGACCTGCGCGCCGGCGTCGTTGATGTAATATTCGCGCGTCACGTCATAGCCGGCGAAAGCGAGCAAGCTCGCCAAGGCATCGCCGAACACCGCGCCGCGGCCATGGCCGACATGCAGCGGCCCGGTCGGATTGGCCGAGACATATTCGACGTTGATCTTCTCGCCCCGGCCGATAGCGCCACGGCCATATTGCTTGCCCTGCTCCAGCACCGCACGCAGCGCATCGCCCCAGACATGGGACTTGAGCGTCAGATTGATGAAGCCGGGACCGGCGACGTCGATTTTTTCCACCAGGCTGTCGGCACGCAGCGCTTCGGCGATCTTGTCGGCGAGATCGCGCGGCTTCATGCCGGCATCCTTGGCCAGCACCATGGCGGCATTGGTCGCCATGTCGCCGTGGGTTGGATCGCGCGGCGGTTCGACCACGATGCGCGCCAGATCGGCGGCGGGCCCGAGCACCGCGCCTGCCGCGGCCTGGACCCGCGCGAGCATGGTGGCGAACAAATGGGATGGCGGGGAACCGGCGGTCATGGCCGCTGCGGGTAAGGGATTTTCGCCTTTGAGTCAAAAAATGCGTGGCATTTTTGTGCCCCGCAACGCCCATTTCATGCGAGATGTACAAACTGGATTGCCGCTCGGCGCCATTTCGGTCGCTATCGTCGCCAGTCAGTTCAACCAGGCCCGCGCGCACTCCGACCGGATGCCGGACAGCTTTAGGGAAACCAGTTCCGGCACGGTTAGACCTGCGGCTGCGTCCCGGCGACGCAGCCAGGCGCGGCTATCGCCCGACGCCGCCACCGTGTAGCGTCCGCGCGATCCCCGCGACCGGGGCCTTAGCTGACGTGAAGGCCGCTTCCCTTGATGTTTCCGACCGATCTGACCGGGTTTCTCGACCTCATTCGCCAGCACGGCGATGCCGCCTATACGTTCATGTTCGCGTATGCTGCCTCGCACAGCCTGCTGTTCGGCCTGTTTGCCGGCTACGCCGCGCATTCCGGCGCGCTGGCCTTGGGCACGCTGATCGCCGTGTGCTGGATCGGCAGTTTTTGCGGCGACGTCATCCGCTTCTGGATCGGCCGCAAATACGGCGCGCGCGCGCTGTCGTCATTCCCACGCATCGCCTCGACGGTGCAGACCGCGGCGCGGCTGACCGACCGGCATTACCTCTGGATGATTCTGGTGCACCGCTTTCCGCATGGCATTCGCGGTTTCGCGGCGATCGCTTACGGCATGTCGAACCTGCCGTGGTCCACGTTCCTCGCGCTCAATTTCGTTGCCGCCGGACTGTGGAGCTGCACGGTGGTGTTCATCGGCTACGCCTTCGGCCAGGTGTCGGAAAAGCTGATGAACGACACCTCATCGGGTCTCGGCGTGGTGATGCTGGTCGTGTTCCTTGGCCTGTCCTGGTATCTGTCGCGCCGGCTGGAACGCGCCATCGAGCGCAGCTAACGCCTTCGCGGCTCCAGGTCAGGCGCGCGGCGGCAACGGCACTTCAATCGCGCAGAACAATCCCTCCGGGCGATACTGGATATCGACCGTGCCGCCGAGGTCCTGACCGAGGCTGCGCTCCAAAAGCACCGAGCCGAAACCGCGCCGCGTCGGCGGGCTCACGGCCGGGCCGCCGCTCTCGATCCAAGTCAGCATCATCGCCGCCGAGACGTCGTCTCGCGTCCAGGCGAGGCTCACTCGCCCGGCGTCGTTGGACAACGCGCCATATTTGACGGCATTGGTCGCGAGTTCGTGCAGCGCCATGGCGATGGCGAGCGCTTCGCGCGGCGGCAGCAGCACACGTGGGCCGGCAAGCGTGATGCGTCCGGCATGGGCGCCGTTGCTCTGCAAGGCCGCGGCGGCAATGTTGGCAACCGATGCGCTTTCCCAATTCGATTCGGTAAGCAGGTTATGCGCCTGCGCCAGCGCCACCAGCCGGTCGTCGAAGGCCTTGCGCGGCGCCTTGGCGATCTCGCCGCCGCGGAAGGTCTGGTGCGCGATGCCCTGCACCACCGCCAGCGTATTCTTGACGCGGTGATTGAGTTCGGCGAGCAGCAATTCGCGCTGCGCGTCGGCGCGGATGCGTTCGCTGATGTCGATATTGACGCCGATCATGCCGAGGAATTCGCCGGTAGCGGAATGGCGCGGCCGCGCCTCGGTTTGCAGCACGCGGTATTCGCCGTCGATGCCACGATAACGGCCGGTGATGGTGGCCGCTCTTTGCTCCGCCATCGCCGCCATCATCTGCCGGCCGATCTCCGGCGCGTCGTCCGGATGCATCGTGTTCTGCCAATCGAAATCGGCCAGCCCGTCATCCGACACGCCCCAGAATTCGCGTTGCAGACGGTTGAGGTGCAGGCACTTGCCCTGCGCGTCGCTCATCCAGATCATCACCGGCGCGCTTTCCGACATCAGGCGGAAGCGCTCTTCCGACTCGCGCAATTCCACCTCGGCGATGCGGCGGCGCTCATCGGCACGCGCCCGCTCGATGCTGAAGCCGACCTGGCGCGCGATCGTGACCGCCAATTCCATTTCCTGCGGCGCGAAGTCGCGCGGCTCGGCATAGTAGGTCATGAACTTGCCGACGACGACGCCATCCGCGACCAGCGGAATGAACGCCAGCGCGCGGATGCCCTCGGCGCGGATCGTCGCCTTGATCGCCTCCGGCTCGGTGGTGGCGTCGATGTCGGGGACGAAGATCGGCTGCGGATCGCGAGCGCCCAGCTGCCACGGCGAATGGCCGCGCAATTTGTTGCGATAATCGTCGGACAGGCCGCGCCACGTGACGAAATCCATCACGCCGTCATCCGTGAAAAGCAGCACCGAGGCGCGCTCGCAATGCAGCGTGCCGAGGATAGCGTCGAGCGCGGCGTCGTAGACGTCGCGCATCGAGCGCGCGCGGTAGAGCCGGTCGGTGAGCCTGTAGAGGGCGCGCAATTCATCGACAGGCGCCAGTGGCGCATCGATTCTCTGCTTTCCCGGAAGCGCCGCTTGATTCATGCTCCGCCAATCCCCCCGCCCGTGTCGCCAAATTTACCGGAGGAAAATCCAGCTTGGAAGACGAAGGCTGTGGTTACAACAGCCGGATCGACCTAAAAGTTCCATCGCCGGAACAGGCATATTCCGCCGGAGTTAATGTCGCCATCGTCCTTAGCGCAGCTCCGGCGTGCGCGCAAAGAAGCGCGCATGTTCGACCAGCGCGTAGCGGTCGGTCATGCCGGCGATGTAATCGGCGATGCGCCGCGCGCGCGCGCCGGGATCTAGGTGGGCAAAACCCTCGCTCCACTCCGCCGGCAGATCGCCGGGCTGCGCGACGAAGTGGGCAAAGAGATCGCGAATCACCGCTTCGGCCTCATCCATCACCCGCATGACGCGGCTGTGCCGGTACATGCGCGGATAGAGGAAACCCTTGATGCCGGCATCGGCCTCAACCATCGCCGACGAAAACATCACCACGGTGCTTGCGGCATGGCGGATATCGGCGGCGCTCTCCGCGCCGAGCGCCGCAAGCCGCGTTTCGCTTTCGACAATGACATCCTCGATCATGCGGGTGATGACGCGGCGCACCACCTCGTGCACGCGGCGGGCCGGATCGAGCAGCGGATAGCGCGCCTGGATTTCGCCGACGATGCCGCCGATGAAAGGCACGCTGGCGATATCGCCGAGCGTGAACAGATCCGCGCGCAGGCCGTCGTCGATGTCGTGCGCGTCATAGGCAATGTCGTCGGCGAGCGCGGCAATCTGCGCCTCGGCGGAAGGTTGCGACCACAGCTCGAGGTCCTGCACCGCGCAATAGGCGGTGATCGCCGCCGGCACGCCATGCGCGGCGTGGCGGCCGAAGGCCTTGCCGTCGCGCGTGGTCAGCGGGCCGTTGTGCTTGACCAGGCCTTCGAGGGTTTCCCAGGTCAGGTTGAGGCCGTCGAAATCGGCATAGCGGCGCTCGAGGTCGGTGACGATGCGCAGCGCCTGCGCGTTGTGATCGAAGCCGCCTGAGCCGGCCAGCGCCCGGTCGAGCGCGCGCTCGCCGGCATGGCCGAAAGGCGGATGGCCGAGATCGTGAGCCAGCGCCAGCACCTCGGCGAGGTCCTCGTCGAGCCCAAGCGCGCGCGCCAGCGAACGGGCGATCTGCGCCACTTCGAGCGTATGGGTCAGCCTTGTGCGGTAATGGTCGCCTTCGTGATAGACGAAGACCTGCGTCTTGTGCGCCAGGCGCCGGAAAGCGGTCGAATGGATGATGCGGTCGCAGTCGCGCCGGAAGTCGTTGCGAGTCGGGCTTTTGGGCTCGGCATGGAGCCGTCCACGGCTTGCGCCCGGATCGGCGGCATAGACTGCGCGGTTACGGCCGGTTTCGGTCGCCATGAAGGGCCTTTTGGCGCGCATTGACGTTGCCGCCCGGCGCACTTAACTAATTAGATAAGCCGATGCCAAGAGGATGGGCGCGAAAATGAGCGAAAGCGTCACGGTCAGCGAACGGGCGGCCCGGCGGGTCGCCGAAATCCTGAAGAATGAGCCGGAAGGCACCATGCTGCGCGTCAGCGTGGAAGGCGGCGGCTGCTCGGGCTTCCAGTACAAATTCGACATGGAACAGGCCAAGGGCGACGACGACCTCGTCATCTCCCGCGACGGCGCCGTGGTGCTGATCGACAAGGTGTCGGTGGATTACATGGCCGGCTCGGAAATCGACTTCGTCGATGACCTGATTGGCGCCTCGTTCAAGATCAAGAACCCGAAGGCGGTCGCCGCCTGCGGCTGCGGCACCAGCTTCGCGCTGTAATCGCACGCCGTCAGACTTTCCTGTGTCGTCCCCGCGCAGGCGGGGACCCAGTATCCCCTGTCTAACACTCAACGCCGGGGTTACTGGATGCCCGCCTTCGCGGGCATGACAACAATTACTCCGCCGCGACCGCTGGCGGCACGTCGCGCACCTCTTCGAGCTGCGGCTCGAGCCGGCGCTTGATCATGCGGTCGAAGCGGTCGAGATAGAGATAGATCACCGGCGTGATGTAGAGCGTCAGCAACTGCGAGACCATCAGACCGCCGACCACTGCGACGCCGAGCGGCTGGCGCAGTTCGGCGCCGGCGCCAGTGCCGAGCGCGATGGGCAGCGTGCCGAAAATGGCGGCGAACGTCGTCATCATGATCGGACGGAAGCGCAACGCCGCAGCTTCACGGATGGCGGCTTCCGCCGACAGGCCGACCTGCCGCCGCGAGATCGCAAAGTCGATCATCATGATCGCATTCTTCTTGACGATGCCGACCAGCATGACGATGCCGATCATCGCGATCACCGACAAATCCATGTTGAACAGCATCAAGGTCAGGATGGCGCCGATGCCGGCCGACGGCAGGCCGGAAATGATCGTGATCGGGTGGATGAAGCTCTCGTACAGAATGCCGAGCACAACATAGGCGGCAAAGATCGCCGCGAGAATGAGCACGCCCTGCCCGCGCAGCGATTCCTGGAAGACCTGCGCGGTGCCCTGGAAGCCGGTATTGATGCTGGCCGGCAGGCGCTCGTCGCGCTCCAGCTTCTGGATCGCATCGACCGCGGCGCCGAGCGAAACGCCCGGCGCCAGGTTAAATGAAATCGTCACCGCCGGCTGCTGGCCTTGATGGTTGACCTGCAACGGCCCGACCGTCGGGGTGAAAGTCGTCACCGCCGACAACGGCACCGAAGTCCCGCTCGACGTCTTCAGGAACATGCGGTCGAGATCGCTCGGCCCGGACTGATATTCCGGCATGCTTTCCAGAATCACCTGATAATCGTTGGCCGGCGTGTAAATCGTGGCGACCTGACGCGAGCCGAAGGCGTTGTAGAGCTCCTGGCGCACCTGATCGATCGAGACGCCGTAGACCGCCGCCTTCTGGCGGTCGACTTCGACGGTGACCTGCGGGTTCTTGATGTAGAGATCGGTCGTGACGTCGAGCAAGCCCGGAATGTTCGACATCTTGTCGCGCATTTCCGGCGCCAGACGATAGAGCGTTTCAGTATCGTTGGATTGCATCGTGTACTGATACTGGCTCTTCGACGGGCGGCCGCCGAGATTGATGTTCTGGATCGGCTGGAAGAACACCTGCATGCCGGGTACGACGCCGGCATTGCGCCGCAGCCGTGCGATGATGGTCTGCACGCTGTCGCGCTCGGCGCGCGGCTTGAGCGCCACCAGCATGCGGCCGCTGCTGGTCAGTGAATTGGGGCCGCCGGCTCCGACCGTCGAGTTGACATAATCGACCGCCGGATCCTTGCGCACGATCTCGGCAACCTTGCGCTGATGCTCGACCATGGCGGGATAGGCTATGTCGGACTTGGCCTCGGTAATACCGGAGAGATAGCCGGTATCTTCGGCCGGAAAGAAGCCTTTCGGCACGATGACATAAAGCCAGATGGTGCCGGCAATCGTCAGCAGCGTAACGCCCAGCATGATCGGCTTATAGGCCAGCACACGATCGAGCGTCCATTCGTAGCCGCGCAGCAAAGCGTTGAAGCCGCGCTCGAACCCACGTAGCACGAAGTTCTGCTTTTCCTGTTCGTCCGGCCTATGCGCCTTGAGAACGCGCGCGCACAACATCGGCGTCAGCGTCAGCGCAACAATGCCCGATACAACGATGGCGACCGACACCGCCACCGCAAACTCGCGGAACACGCGGCCGACCATGCCGCCCATCAGCAACACCGGAATGAACACCGCGATCAGCGAGATGGTGATCGACACGATGGTAAAGCCGATCTCGCGCGATCCTTTCAGCGCCGCTTCGAACGGCCGCATGCCGCCTTCGATATGGCGGACGATGTTTTCCAGCATGACAATGGCGTCGTCGACGACGAAGCCGACCGACAAGGTCAGCGCCAGCAGCGTCATGTTGTTGATCGAGAAACCGAACATGTACATCGCGGCGCAGGTGCCAATCAGCGACACCGGCACGGCGAGCGCCGGGATGATGGTCGCCGACAACTTCCGCAGAAACAGGAAGATGACCATGATCACCAGCGCGATGGCGATCACCAAAGTTTCCTGCACGTCGAAGACCGCGTCGCGAATCGACAGCGAGCGGTCGAACAGCGGCGCCATTTCGATGGCCGGCGGAATCTGGGCGCGCGCGGTCACCATGGCGTTGCGCACCAGATCGACGACCTCGACCGTATTGGCGTCGGGCTGGCGCTGGATCGCCAGCACGATGGCACGGGAATCGTTAAACCAGGTGGCGACCTTTTCGTTCTCGACGCTGTCGATGACGCGGGCCACTTCGCTAAGCTTGATCGGCGTACCGTTGCGATAGGCGACGACCACATCGCGATAGGCGGCGGCATTGCGCATCGAACTGGTCGCCAGCAACGTCACTGCCTGCTGCGGGCCTTCGAGACTGCCGACCGGCGCCGCCGAATTGGCTTTCGCCACCACGCTGCGGATTTCGTCAAGCGATATGTTGCGCGCCGCCGCCGCCGCCGGATCCACCTGAACGCGCACAGCGAATTTCTGCGAACCATAGACGGAGACCTGGGCCACCCCGCTCAACTGCGACAACTGCGGCGCGATCACGGTCTCGGCATAATCGGTAATGGCCGACAACGGCATCGTATCCGAGCGCATGCTGAGGAACAGCACCGGGAAGTCACCCGGATTGACTTTGCGGAAAGCCGGTGGCGTGGTCATCTCGACCGGCAACCGGCGCTGCGCTGTCGCCAGCGCGGTCTGCACGTCGAGCGAGGCGCCGTCGATATCGCGGCCGAGATCGAACTGAATAGTGATCGAGGTATTGCCAAGCGAGGACGACGACGTCATCGACGAAATGCCGGCAATCGTCGACAGCTGCCGCTCGATCGGCGAGGCAACCGAAGCGGCCATGGTTTCCGGGCTGGCGCCGGGCAACGTTGCGGTAATACGGATGGTGGGAAAGTCAACGGCAGGAAGGGCTGCGACCGGCAGCAGCCGGTAGGCGAACACACCGAAGACGATGAGCGAAGCCATCATCAAGGTCGTGAAGACCGGCCGGCGAATACAGATCTCGGAGATGTTCATGGTCTTGCCGCCTGCCCCGTTCAGTCCAACGTTAATCGCCTAAACACTCAAGCTTCAGCTTCCCGCCGCCTTCTCGCCGCTTGCAGCGGCGCCCGACGGGCGGGCATTGACCCGCGTACCGTTCGACAACAACAACTGCCCATCGGTCACGACCGTCTCGCCGCCGTTGAGACCGGAAGACACGACCGTCTCCAGCCCGACCTGGCGTTCCACCGTGACCGGTTGCACCTTGGCCTTGCCGTCGGCGACGACGAACACAAAACTGCCGGTCTGGCTGACCTGGACGGCGGTCGATGGCACCACGATGGCGTCTTCGATGCGCAAGGTAACTTCCGCCGTCACCAAAGTGCCCGGCCACAAGACTTCGTCCTGGTTCGGCATGGTGGCGCGGACGGTCGCCATGCCGGTCACCGAGTCGACCGAGTTTTCGATCATCGACACCGTGCCCTCGGCGCGCTTGGCCTGCCCCGCCACCGTGACCTGGATGGTCGCCGATTCATTGGCGATGGCTTGGCGAATGGCCGGCAGGTTCTTCTGCGGAATGGCGAAGGAAACATAGACCGGCGCCAGCTGGATGATGGTGGCCATCGGCGTTGTATCGGCGGGACGCACGAAATTGCCGACCTTGAAGTTGGCGGCGCTGATACGGCCGGAAATTGGCGCGGCAATGGTGCAGAAGCTGCGTTGCGCCTTGAGGTTTTCCAGCAGGCCCGAACTGGACTTGATGGCGGCGCGGAAGACGTCGGACTGGGTCTTGGCGTTGTCGAGATTGGTCACCGGCGTGGCGTTCTTGGCAACCAGTTCGCTGTAGCGGTTAACGTCGCGCTCGGCGCCGGCAAGCTGCGCCTGATCGCGGGCCAACTGGCCTTCGGTGGTCTGGATTTGCGCGTCCATCACCCGGCAGTCGAGCGAGAACAGTTTTTCGCCCGCTTTGACGTGGGCGCCATCGGTGAAGTGAACATCGGTGATGGTGGTCTCGACCCGCGCTTTGAGCGCGACGCTGGCAATCGGCGTCACCGTGCCAAGCGCGTCGAGCCGCACCGGCACCTTCTTGCGTTCGGCCTTGCCGATTTCAACCGGCACGACACGGCCGCCGGCGCCTTGCGCGCGCGCGTCCGTTTTATCGGCCGGCCAAAGTCCACGGGCAAAAAACGCCAAGCCGACCAAGGCGAGTACCGCCGCCCCCCAAAGCCATTTTCTCTTCGACATGGTATCTCTTTGGTCCGGGTGACGAGGCCTTGCCCGAACGTTCCCTCTTTTCGCAGTTTGCCATTAGACCAGGCCCCGCGTTAGCGGCACACCTAGCATATAAACGGCCCTCATTGCACCTTCCTGCGCTGCCGAAATGACGAAGGGGTGCCTTTTCGACACAATCTGCTCTATGACACCGCTCTCGGCGCCCCGTTTTCGGCGTCGGAACCAAAAGCCAAATTTCGAGCCGGAAGCCGTCCCGCCATGCGCATCGCCACCTGGAACGTCAATTCCATCCGCCAGCGCCTGGACAGTTTGCAGGCCTGGCTCAAAGAGCGCGAGCCGGACATCGTTTGCTTGCAGGAAATCAAATGCCAGGACGACGCCTTCCCGCGCGAGCCGTTGGAGGCGATGGGCTACAATGTCGCAGTCCACGGTCAGAAGACGTTCAACGGCGTGGCGCTGCTGTCCAAGCTGCCGTTCGATGAAGTGGCCCCGGGCCTGATCGGCGACGACGCCAACGTTCAGGCCCGTTTTCTCGAGGCGCTGGTCTCGACCAAGACCGGCGTGGTGCGGGTGGTGTGCCTCTATCTGCCCAACGGCAACCCGGCACCCGGCGACAAATATGACTACAAACTCAAATGGATGGACCGGCTTCTTGCATTTTCACGCGAGCGGATGAAACTGGAAGAGCCGTTCATTCTGGCCGGCGATTACAACGTCATCCCGACCCCCGCCGATGCCCGGCGGCCGGAAGTCTGGACCAATGACGCGCTGTTCCTGCCGCAGACCCGGGAGAAATTCCGCGCCCTGCTCAATCTCGGGCTGACGGACGCGATCCGCGCCGTCAGCGACGATGCCGGCCTGTACAGCTTCTGGGACTATCAGGCCGGCTCCTGGCAGAAGAACGACGGCATCAGAATCGACCATTTGCTGCTGTCACCGCAGGCCGCCGACCGCCTTGTCGATGCCGGCATCGATAAGCACGTACGGTCCTGGGACAAGCCGTCCGACCACGTCCCGGTGTGGATCGATCTCGATATCGAGAAGCGCTGACGCCGCTATTCTTTAAGCGGCGCGCCGACCCAGTTTCGCCGCCGGGCCTCGCGTCGGCGGCAATGCGGTCGGCCGTCGCTCCGGCTCGTATTCCGGCTGCGCCTCAACCTGCTGCTGAACAGCGCTGTCGAAGCGGAAGAATGCCACACGCTCATCCATCGCCTGCGCCTGGAATTCGAGCGTCTTGGCAGTGGCGGCATTCTCTTCCACCAGAGCCGAGTTCTGCTGGGTCACTTCATCCATCTGGGTCAACGCCTTGTTGACCTGATCGATGCCGGTGGACTGCTCGTTGCTGGCATTGGCGATCTCGCCGACGATCGCCGCGACCTTTTTGATCGAGTCGACGATTTCACTGAGCGATACGCCGGCCTTGTTGACCAGTTCGACGCCGTCCCTGACCTGTCCGCTCGAATTGGTGATCAGATTGGTGATATCCTTGGCCGCCTGAGACGAGCGCTGCGCCAGGCTGCGGACTTCCGAAGCAACCACGGAAAAACCACGGCCGGCTTCACCGGCCCGCGCGGCTTCCACCGCGGCATTCAGCGCCAGCAAATTGGTCTGGCGCGCGATCTCGTCGATGACGCCGATGATGTCAGAAATCTTGCGCGACGATTCCTCGATTTTAGCCATCGCGGTCACGGCTTCGCTGACGACGCCGCCGCCGCGCTCGGCGACGTTGCTGGTCTCGATGGCAAAGGCGTTCGCCTGGCGCGCGTTTTCCGCGTTCTTGCGCACGATCGAGGAGATTTCCTCAAGCGAGGCCGATGTTTCTTCCAGGCTCGCGGCCTGCTCCTCGGTGCGCTGCGATAGGTCGGTCGTGCTGGTGGAAATTTCCGCCGACGCGCTTGAGACCTCGCGGGTCGATACCGAAATTCCTTGAATCACTTCGCGCATCCGCTCCACCATCGCCGTGACGGCGGCGCTGACGTGACCAACCTCGTCCTTGCGCCCGACGCCCGGTATGACGACGCTCAGATTGCCGCCGGCGATTTCGGCCAGCGGATCAATCAGCGCGCGAAGTGGCCGGGTCAGCGACGACGCCAGCCAGACCGTGAGTGCGATGCCGGCAAGCAAAGTGATGCCGGCGAGGCCAGTCAACCGCATGCGGGAGTCGGCAGCCGCCAGTTCGGCACGCGAACGGAAATCATAACCATAGGCATTGGCGTTCTCGGCAACGACGTCGATCTCGGATGCCACCGCGCCCCCCTGCGCGATGACAAGCTGCGGCAGCGGCAACTCGGTCACGCCCTCCGCCGGCGGCTTGAGATAGTTCATGCCGACCTTGTACCAGGCATCGACCATCGGGGTAATCTTGGCGATGTCGCCGACAAAACCTTCGGCTTTCGCCATGCGCTCGGTTACGATTTCGATATCCGAACGAAAGTCTTGCATCGCCTTGTCGATCGCCGCGAACTCGTCCGGGCGCGCCGCCTGCCGCAGCAGGATCGATTTTTCAACCGCATGCCGTGCTTTCGCAAAACTCAACTGGGCCGATCGCGAATGATTGATCGCCATCAAAGGCTCGTCGTAGAGCCGGACCCCCAGCGAACTTGCATCCGACACCTGTTTGATGCCGTAGCCCGCGAGACCCACGGCGAGGAGAACGACGGCAAGAAACGCCATCATCAGTTTATAGCGAATGGACATTGCCCGTTCCCCCAATATCAAATCCGGTTAATCGGTGACCTTCACGACCATTTTCATCGATGGGTGAATGGCGCAAATGACACGAACGTCGCCCGCGGCTTTAAACGTAACCGGGGTGACCGTGCCGGGCTTGGCGGCGCCGACATTGAATTCATTGCCGGTCGTGGTCGACATCACGTTGTGAACAATGTTGTCGTCGTTGAGAAAATTGACCGGCTCGCCCTTCTTGACGGTGATTTCGGTTTGCGAAAACACCTTGCCCTTCTGGTTGATGGTCTTGTCGGCAGCAACGGCGGCAACGGCGGCGCCGGCTACGAAGGCGACGGCCATGGCAAATTTGAGCGTCTTCATCGTCATCTCTCCTCTAAGGAATTTAAGTTCTAGCGTGGCAAATTCGGCACAACCGTCGGATCGACGTCGCTGTCGAGGGTTTTCAGGAAGGCGACCAGATCGGCCTTTTCCTGCTTGGTGAGCTTGAGCGGCACTATTGCGTCGGAGCGGCTTTCGCGCGAGATGCCGCCATGGTCATAATGCTCGATAACGTCTTCGATCGTGGCCACCGAACCGTCATGCATGTAAGGGCCGCGCGCGGAAATCTCGCGCAAGCCCGGCGTCTTGAAGGCATGCTGCGCCTTGATGACGCCCTTGAGGAACTTGCCGCGGCCGATGTCGTCGCTTGGCAACCCGATGTCATGGAAGCTGTCGTCGGTGAAATTCCAGCCGCTATGACAGGCGCTGCATTGCGCCTTTGTGTTGAACACGGTGAAGCCGCGCTTGGCGTCTTCGGATATCGCCTTCTCGTTGCCTTCGATCCAGGCGTCGAACGGCGCAATTCCGGAGACGATGGTGCGTTCGTAAGTCGCGATCGCCTTGGCGATCGAATCGGCGGCAATGGCCTTGCCTGGGAACGCCGCCTCGAACAACGGCTTGTATTCGGGAATGCCGTTCAGGCGCTTCAGCAACTTGTCGAGCGGCATGTTCATTTCAACATCCGCCTGAATAGGACCGAGCGCCTGCTCTTCGAGCGTCTCGGCGCGGCCGTCCCACATGAAAATCTGGCCATAAGCGGCGTTGATGATGGTCGGCGAGCGGCGGCCGAGGGCCTTCATTTCATTGCCGACGCCTTTGGGCAGGCCGTCGCCAAAGCCGAAGCCGGGGCTGTGACAGGACGCGCAGGACTGCACATTGGCGGCAGACAGGCGCGTATCGAAATAAAGTTTCTTGCCGAGCGAGGCTTTCGCGGCTGTGTAGGGATTGTCCTTCGGGAAGGTGATGGTCTTGGGACGGCGATACTCGTCCCGCATCTTTTCAAGCGACGCGGTTGGCGCCTGAACGACATTGACGACGGTTGCCTGTCCGACGACGGCTTGCGCCAGCGCCATACTGGAACTGTGTCCCGTTGCCGCAACGACAAGCACGATAACGGCGACAGCTTGTGCCGGCACACTCATGAACATGCGCATCGATGCAGCCCCTCGTTACATCGCGGCCCGCACAAGAATCGCGGCGCGACTGGCGATATTGCGATGCATGATGACGGCGAGACATCACGAAATGCTTGAATTTCGTGCTTATCGAGTATGAGGCAGCATTTTAATAAAACTGTTTATGAATTCGCCTTTTGCGCGATATCGACGGTATTACGCGCCAAAGGCGAATTAGTCGGAATCAGGCCGCCGCTGCGCGCCGGTTGCTGTCATGCGACGGCCCGGCCGAAAGCGCGACCGGCGCATGGGAGGCCGGTGCTGACGCCCGATGACCGTCGGCGTCGCCGGCAATGCGGAAGTAAGCGATCTGATGGTCCATCGCCTTGGCCTGGTTCTCCAGCACCTTGGCGGTCGCCGCATTTTCTTCGACCAGCGCCGAGTTCTGCTGCGTGACGTCGTCCATTTGCGACAACGCCTTGTTGATCTCTTCGATGCCGGTCGCCTGCTCGGTGCTGGCATTGGCGATTTCGGCCACCACGGTCACGACTTTCCTGATCGAGTCGACGATTTCGTTGAGCGATACGCCGGCGCGGCTGACAAGCTCAACGCCGTTTTTGACCTGGCCGTTCGACGTCGTGATCAAAATATTGATGTCTTTGGCCGCCTGCGACGAGCGCTGGGCCAGGCTGCGCACCTCGGAAGCGACGACGGCGAAACCGCGCCCGGCTTCGCCGGCCCGCGCCGCTTCGACCGCGGCGTTGAGCGCGAGCAGATTGGTCTGCCGCGCGATCTCGTCGATGACGCCGATGATCTCGGAGATGTTGCGCGAGGAGTCTTCGATCTTGGCCATGGCGGCGACCGCTTGCGCGACGACGATGCCGCCGCGGCCGGCGACCTCTTGCGTGGCGCTGGCGGATTCGCTCGCCAACTGGGCGTTCTCTGCGTTCTTGCGCACCGTCGCCGACAATTCCTCCATCGCCGCCGACGTTTCCTCGAGCGAGGCGGCCTGCTCCTCGGTGCGTTGCGACAGGTCGGTGGTGCTGGTCGAGATTTCGGCCGATGCGTTGGTGACTTCGCGTCCCGATGAGCGTATCTCGCCGAGCGTGGCGCTGACGCGGACCGCCATTTCATCGACCGCGACCGCCATGTCGCCGATCTCGTCCTTGCGGCGGCGCCACGGCACCGAAATATTGAAATCGCCCCCGGCGAGCTTCTGCAATTCCCCGGCCATGCCGATGATCGGCCGGATGATGGCGCGCGCGTTGAAGAATGAGAAAACAGCGGCGAAGATGACCGTAACCAGAATAACGGCCTGCATCAGCCACTCAGCCTGGGCGCGCGCTTGCGTTGCGGCGGCGTGCGCCGCGCTGTCGATTTTATCGATGCCGGCATCGAGCGCCTCGATTTCCGGCTCCATTTTGGCGTAGCCGTCCGACATCCGGACCTGCGCGTCGGTGACGATTTTCATGCCGCTCATATAAGCGGCGAAGTCGCGCTGATACGCACCAAGCTTGGCGAGAATGTCGGCCTGGGCGGGCGCGGGTATGGCGGACGCCTCTACGGTGGCGGCAAAACTCTTCGCTGCCTTCATCATTTCGTCGCCGTATCGGGCGGCGCGACGCAGCATGAAATCCTTCTCATGGCGCCGCATGGTCAGCATGCCGGCTGTCGCCGACGGTTCCTTGACCTTCACCAGTTCGGTTTCGATGGCATGCACCGAGGCGCGCAACGCGCCTTCCAGGCCGGCGTTTTCATTGAGACCGAGGAGCTGTGCCGCGTTGACAAGCGCGGCGAAATTTTTGACATAGGCGTCGAAGCCGGCGCGCACGGCATCGACGACGCCCACCATCTCGGCCTGCCCGGCCGCCGTCAGTCGTTGTTTGAGTTCGTCGAGTTCGGCCTTGGCCGCAACCGAAATATCGCCGTGGCTCTTGGCGTATTTGTCGTCCTTGCGCAGCAGGAAGTCCTTTTCGGCGCGGCGCGCCCGCAGCAACTTGTTGTCGATATCCTTGGTCAGGTTGCGCGCCGTCGCGGCGTCATCGGAGATTTTCTGGTAGCGCGCCGTCGTCGAAACACCCGCCACGTAAATGCCACCGGTCAGCAGCAGGCCGAGAATGCCGACCGCGCCAATGGCGAAAATCTTGTGGCTAAGACGGATCCGAAACGTAAAGGCCATGGCCGGCAACCTCCAATGAACGCACGCGGGCGCCTTCTTGGAAGCGCGGCCCTGGCGTTTGATGGAACCAGCCTAGTTGGCAATAATTAGAGAAATCTCCAGAACCACGACATCGTAGTGTGGCAATCCAGATTGTCATGCCGCGCTATTCGCGGCGCGTCTCAAGCCAGCGCTTGAGGTAAACCAGCGCGAGCGCGCGTTCGTCCTCGGTCGACTGCTGGTAGGCTGAGTCATACAGCTTTTCGACCCAGGCGAGATCGGTGGTGCGCGCCGAGTCCTTGGCGAGTGTCAACCACATCAGCCCGCGCGCCGCCTGGCGCGGCACATGATCGCCGGCAAACAGCATGGCGCCCAGCATGGCCTGCGCCTGGCACTGGCCCTTCTGCGCCGAGAGGCCGAACCAGCGCAAAGCTGTGCGCGGATCGAGCGGCGCGCCGTTGCCCTTGAGGTAAAGCTGCGCCAGATAATACTGCGCATCGGGATCGCGGAAATACGACGCCGCGTAGTCGAACATCTGCCGCGCCCGCTCGGGGTCCGCTTTGACCCGCGTGTTGGGGATGCCGTCGAGGTAATAGTGGCCGAGAGCGACGAAGGCATTGGCGACAAAGCGCGACTGCGGCGCGTCCGGATTGTCTTCGGCATGGCTGTCGGCAATGCGGCGGAAGTAATCGAAGGCCTTGAGGTCGTTCTGGGCGACGCCGTCGCCGGCGGCATACATGCGGCCGAGTTTCCATTGCGCCAGCGCATGCCCCTTCTCGGCGGCATATTCGAGCGAACTCAGCGCCTTGATCTTCTCGCCGGTCTTGAGCCATTGCGCGCCGGACCGGAACGCCTCCATCGGCGTCAGCGCCGGGGCCGAAGCCATGGCGCTGTCCGACTTGGTGCCGTCGAAGGCAAAAGACGGCGTGGCCCACATGGCCACGCCGAAAAACGCCACCCGCAACAGGGTCTCAGGTATCCGCATAACAATGCTTCTCTGCCGCGCCGCCCGGATGGGTGACCGCGCCATCGACGGCCGGACCCACTTGCTGCGCGTATTTCCAAAGGTAGCCGGACGACGCCTCGCTCTCGCGCGGCTTCCACGCCGCGTGACGCTTGGCCATTTCGTCGTCGGAGATCTGAACGTCGATGGTGCCGTTGACGGCATCGATGACGATGATATCGCCGTCCTTGACCAGGCCTATCGGGCCGCCGAGCGCTGCTTCCGGGCCGACATGGCCGATGCAGAAGCCGCGGGTAGCGCCGGAGAAGCGGCCGTCGGTGATCAAGGCAACCTTGTCGCCCATGCCCTGGCCGTAAAGTGCTGCCGTGGTCGACAGCATTTCGCGCATGCCGGGGCCGCCCTTGGGCCCTTCGTAACGGATGACGAGAACCTCGCCTTCCTTGTATTTCTTGTTGCGCACCGCCTCGAAGCAGGCTTCCTCGCCGTCGAAGCAACGCGCCGGTCCGGTGAACTTCTGGTTCGCCATGCCGGCGACCTTCACGATGGCGCCGTCGGGAGCGAGGTTGCCCTTGAGGCCGACCACGCCGCCGGTCTTGGTCAACGGCTCGGCCGCCGAGCGCACGACATCCTGGTCCGGATTCCATTTCACGGACTTCAGGTTCTCGGCAATGGTACGCCCAGTTACTGTCATGCAATCGCCGTGCAGATATCCGTGGTCGAGCAATGTCTTCATCAGAAGCGGGATGCCGCCAACCTCGAACATATCCTTGGCGACATAACGGCCGCCCGGTTTCAAATCTGCGATATACGGTGTCTTTTTGAAGATTTCGGCGACGTCGAATAGGGTGAATTCGATGCCGCATTCATGCGCGATCGCCGGCAGATGCAGCGCCGCATTGGTCGAGCCGCCCGAGGCGGCGACGACGGCAGCGGCGTTTTCCAGCGCCTTGCGGGTGACGATGTCGCGCGGGCGGATGTTCTTGGCGATCAGTTCCATGATCTTCTCGCCGGCCAGCATGCAGAATTTGTCGCGGATTTCGTAAGGCGCCGGCGCGCCGGCCGAATACGGCAAAGCCAAGCCGATGGCTTCCGAGACTGTCGCCATGGTGTTGGCGGTAAACTGGGCGCCGCAGGCGCCGGCCGACGGACAGGCGACCTGTTCCATTTCGTCGAGGTCTTCGTCCGACAGCGAGCCTACCGAATTGCGGCCGACCGCCTCGAACATATCCTGTACGGTGATCTGCTTGCCCTTGTAGGTGCCGGGCAGGATCGAGCCGCCATAGATGAAGATCGACGGCACGTTGAGCCGCACCATGGCCATCATCATGCCGGGCAGCGACTTGTCGCAGCCGGCCAAGCCGACAATGGCGTCATAGGCGTGGCCGCGCATGGTCAGTTCGACCGAGTCGGCGATGACCTCGCGCGACGGCAGCGAGGCGTACATGCCGGCATGGCCCATGGCGATGCCGTCGGTGACGCTGATGGTGCAGAATTCGCGCGGCGTGCCGTTGGCCGAGGCGACGCCCTTTTTCACGGCCTGCGCCTGGCGCATCAGCGAAATGTTGCACGGGGCGGCCTCGTTCCAGCACGAGGCGACGCCGACGAAGGGCTGGTGGATTTGGGCCTTGGTCAGGCCCATGGCGTAATAATAGGAGCGGTGCGGCGCGCGTGACGGGCCTTCGGTCACGTGGCGGCTGGGCAGTTTCGACTTGAGATCGGTCTTCGCGTCCATCGTACTCTTGGGCCCCCCGCCCTATTCCCAGCGCCGTCAGTGCGACCCCGGCTTTGATAAAAAAGCGAAGGTCCCTGATCCTCTCAAAACCCGGAGAAAAACATCCTCCGGACAAGCGGAAAACCAGAACTCCCGCAACGGTTTGCACCGCCACTTTGGAAGCCTTCGATGTCGGCGCAGGGTATGGCCAAATCGCGGCATGGCGAGCCATGATGCATCCCAATCGCTTAATTGTTCCTCACCTGTTGCACGCATGTCACAGAGTCGTCGCCGGAATGCCGCCAAGCGTTAAAATCCAGCCGCCAAAAATTAACAGGTCGTTCTTCGACCGCTCGGTGCACAAGGTGGCGCCCGAGCTGATCGGGGCGACGCTCACGGTGGACGGCGTCGGCGGGGTCATCGTCGAGGTCGAGGCCTATCACCACACCGACCCGGCCGCGCACAGCTATGGCGGCCAGACCGAACGCAACGGCGTCATGTTCGGGCCGCCGGGCTTCGCCTACGTCTACCGGTCCTACGGCATCCACTGGTGCCTGAACTTCGTCTGCGAGGCGGAGGGCTCGGCCAGCGCCGTGCTGATCCGGGCGCTGGAGCCGTTGGTCGGGATTGCTGCAATGCGGCGAAGGCGGGGAAAGGACCTGGACAGACCGGACGACCGGGCGCTGTGCTCCGGCCCCGGCAAGCTGGCGCAGGCGCTCGGCGTCAGCATCAAGCACAACGGGATGCGGCTCGACCGGCCGCCGTTCGAACTGCGGGCGTCTGTGGGCAGTCCGGAAATCGTGACCGGCCCGCGCATCGGTATTTCCAAAGCGGTCGACGAGCCGTGGCGCTATGGGCTGAAGGGATCAAGGTATTTGAGCAAGCCGTTCAAGTAACCCTGTCGTCCCCGCGAAGGCGGGGACCCAGTAATCCCTGACCGGGGTTACTGGATGCCCGCTTTCGCGGGCATGACAGCTCTACCTTACGCCCCCTTCAACGCCTCAAGCGCCGCGGCAATCTTTGTCTTGCGGGCGTTGGCTTCGTCGCGCTTGGCCTTTTCCTCGTCGACGACCTCTTCCGGCGCGTTGGCGACAAACTTCTCGTTAGAGAGCTTGGCGTCGACGCGCTTGATGTCGGCTTCCGCCTTCTGCATTTCCTTGGCGAGCCGCGCGCGTTCGGCATTAAGATCGATGACTCCGATGAGAGGCAGCGCCGCGACTTCGCCGCGCACGACCAGTTGCACCGAACCCTGCGGCGCAAATGCGGCCGACGAGATTTCCGACACGCGGGCGAGCCGCTTGATGAACTCGGCCCAGCGTTGCGCACGCGCCTGCGTCTCAGGCGACACGCCGGCAAGCACCACCGGAATGGCGACGTTGACGTTCATCTCCGACTTGATCGACCGGATCGCGGTGATCAGATCGATCACCCAGCCGATTTCGGCTTCGGCCTTATCATCGGTCAGGCCTTCGAGCGACGGCCATTCGCCAAGCGCCAAGAGCGACGTGCGTGCCGGGCCCTGCTCGGCCGTCACCCGCCACAGTTCCTCGGTGATGAACGGCATGAACGGATGCAACAACTTGATGATTTCATCGAGCGCCCAGGCGGCCATCGCCCGCGTCTCGTCCTTGGCCGGCCCGTCGGGGCCGGTCAGCAACGGCTTCGACAGTTCGACATACCAGTCGCAATAGACATTCCAGACGAAGCGATAGGCGGAACCGGCGGCGTCGGCGAATTTGTATTCTTCCAGCGCCTTGGTGATTTCAACCGATGCCTTCGCGGTTTCGTGCGCGATCCAGCGGTTTAGCGACTCTTTGGCTGATTTTGGATCGAAGCCCTCAACGCGCGCGGCGCCATTGAACTCGACAAAGCGCGCCGCGTTCCACAATTTGGTGGCGAAGTTGCGGTTGTTCTCGACGTCCTGCGGGCCGAGACGAATGTCATGGCCGGGCGCGACATTGCGCATCAAGGTGAAGCGCAGCGCGTCGGCGCCGAATTCATCGATGACGCCGAGCGGATCGACGACATTGCCCTTCGACTTCGACATCTTGGCGCCGGAGGCATCGCGCACCAGGCGGTGGATGTAGACGTCCTTGAACGGGATGTCCGGCATGAAGTGCAGGCCCATCATCATCATGCGGGCGACCCAGAAGAAGATGATGTCGAATCCGGTGACCAGCACATTGGTCGGATAGAAGCGCGCCAGTTCCGGCGTCTTGTCCGGCCAGCCGAGCGTCGAGAACGGCCACAGCGCCGACGAGAACCAGGTATCGAGCACGTCTTCGTCGCGACGCAGCGCCGTCGGCGTTCCGTAATGCTTGTCAGCTTCGGCTTGGGCTTCCGCTTCATCGGAAGCGACGAACACCTTGTCATCCGGCCCGTACCACGCCGGGATCTGGTGGCCCCACCAGAGCTGGCGCGAAATGCACCACGGCTGGATGTTTTCCATCCAGTTGAAGTAAGTCGTTTCCCAGTTCTTCGGCACGAACGTCGTCTTGCCGTCGCGCACGGCGGCAAGCGCGGGCTTGGCCAGTTCGTTGGCGTTGACGTACCACTGCTCGGTCAGATAGGGCTCGATCACCACGTTTGAGCGGTCGCCATGCGGTACCGCATTGGTGATGGTCTCGATCTTCTCGACCAGCCCCAGTTCCTCGAGATCGGCGACGATGCGCTTGCGCGCCTCATAGCGGTCGAGCCCGCGATACTGCTCCGGCGCATTCTCGTTCAGCTTGGCTTCCGGCGTGAACAGATTGATCAGGCCGCCGTTGAGCTGCTTCTTGAAATAATCCTTGTCGCGGTGGCGCGCCCACACTTCGAAATCGTTGAAGTCGTGCGCCGCGGTAATCTTGACCGCGCCCGAGCCCTTTTCCGGATCGGGATATTCGTCGCCGATGATCGGGATCAGGCGATTGGCGAGCGGCAGCCGCACCAGTTGGCCGACAAGATGCTTGTAGCGTTCGTCGTCCGGGCGCACGGCCACTGCGCCGTCGCCGAGCATAGTCTCCGGGCGCGTGGTGGCGATGCAGATGAAGGTCGTCGGGTCTTCGGCGTTGAAGGTCTTGCCCTCGATCGGATAGCGAAAGTGCCACATCTGGCCCTTGCCTTCGACCTGCACGACTTCGAGATCCGAAATCGCGGTCAAAAGCTTGGGATCCCAATTGACTAGCCGCTTGTCCTTATAAATCAGGCCTTCGCGATAAAGCTCCACAAAAACTTTAAGAACCGCTTTGGACAGGCCCTCGTCCATGGTGAAGCGCTCGCGCGACCAGTCGCACGACGCGCCGAGGCGCTTGAGCTGGTTGACGATGGTGCCGCCGGACTCGGCCTTCCACTTCCAGACCTTCTCGAGGAACTTGTCGCGGCCAATGTCACGGCGACCCGGCTCCTGCCGCTCCATCATCTGCCGCTCGACCACCATTTGCGTGGCGATGCCGGCATGATCGGTACCGGGCTGCCAGAGCACGTCCTTGCCGCGCATGCGCTCGAAGCGGCACAGCACGTCCTGCAACGTGTTGTTCAGCGCATGGCCCATATGCAGCGAGCCGGTGACGTTGGGCGGCGGGATGACGATAGAGTAAGCCGGCGCTCCGGCGCGCTCCGGGCGGCCGGCCTTGAAGGCACCTGCGTCTTCCCAGGCCTGCGCGATGCGGCCTTCGACCTCGGAGGGCTGATAGTTTTTGTCGATCATTGTGCTTTTTTTCTTGGTGCTTTTGTTCTTGCCTGAATGGTGGGGTAGAAAGCCCACCACGTACCAAAGAGTCAACTTTTGCCGGAAAATGCAGCCCCGCCGCGCGGCAACGCCACCCGCGCCATCGTCCTATTGGCCAGCGCCGCCTTCGCCGCCCAGGCGATGGTGCGCTCGACCGACTCGCTCTTGCCGCAGATCGCCAACGATCTGCAGACCACGGTCGGCGCCGCCTCGGTGATCGTCACCTTTTACCTTTTGGCGCACGGCTCGGTGCAACTCATCATCGGCCCGATCGGCGACCGCTTCGGCAAATATCTCTGCGTCAGCATCGCCGCCGCCTTTTCGACGCTGATGGTCATCGCTTGCGGCCTGGCGCCGAACCTGCCCACTCTGGTCGCCGCCCGCCTCGCCTGCGGGCTGGCCACCGGCTGGATCATGCCCTTCGCCATCGCCTTCATCGGCGACGTCATCCCCTATGAGCGCCGCCAGCAGGTGCTCGGCTCGTTTTTGTCCGGGCAGATCCTCGGCCAGATGTTCGGCCAGGCCGCCGGTGGCGTGCTCGGCGATTATTTCGGCTGGCGCAATGTGTTCTTCATTTTGGCCGCGCTGCTGGCGGCCGCCACCATCGGCCTGTTCTATGAACTAGCGCGTAACCCGATCACGCATGCGCGCAACGCGCCGGCGCAGCAGGGCCACGGCTTCGTCTCGGACTATTCGACCGTGCTGCGCGCGCCGTGGGCGCGCATCGTCATCCTGATGGCTTTCATCGAAAGCGCAGCGATGTTCGGCGCGTTCACTTATGTCGGCGCCGATCTGCATCTGCGTTTCGGCGTCAGTTTTACCGTGGTCGGACTGTTCGTCGGCTTCTTCGCGCTCGGCGGGTTGGCTTACAGCCTGTCGGTGCGGCGGATGGTGTCCCGGCTCGGCCAGACAGGACTGTCGATCGGCGGCGGCGGCTTGCTGGCGGCGGCCTTCGTTGCACTCGCGGTCGCGCCGGTATCGTGGATCGCGCCGCCGGCCATCGCCGCTATCGGACTTGGCTTCTACATGCTGCACAACACATTGCAGGTGAACGCCACGCAGATGGCGCCGCAGGCGCGCGGCACCGGCGTGGCGATTTTCTCATCGTCGCTGTATCTGGGCCAGACCGCCGGCGTCGCCGGCTTTGGCTGGATGTTCGACCGCTTCACCGCGGTGCCGGTGTTCCTGGCCGCGGCGGCTATCCTGGCATGGCTAGGCTGGTGGCTGTCGCGGTCGCTGAAATTGCGCGCGGCGGCGGGACTTTAACTGCGCCCGCGCGAGACGCGCTCGATCTCGGCGCGGACGATGCGCTCGACCATGTTCGGCAGGTTGTCGTCGAGCCAGCCCTTGAGCATCGGCCGCAGCATTTCCTTGACGAGGTCTTCGAGCGTGCGGGCATTGTTGCCGAGCACAGTGTGCGCCAGCGAATTGAAAGCGCTGTCGACCGCCGAGACGGTCGCGTTTGAAATCAGCCCCTGATAGTCGGACGCAGCCGGCGGCGGCATTGGCCGCTCAGACCGCTCAGGCGGCCGCTGCTCCGGCGCGGCCTCGGCGAAGAACACGTCAGAAGCAGCATCAATGGTGCGGAACGCGGCTGCCGGTCCAGGCGGCGGTGCCTGCGGCGTCGCCATCGCCTCGGTCAGATCGAGAATATCGGTCGGCGGCGGCACGACGGCGGCCGGCTTCGGCGGCGTCTTGCTGTCGATATCGGCGAGCATCGCGTCGATGTCGCTTTGATTATTGGCGGGCGCCGGCACGGGTTTCGGCGGCGGCGGTGGCGCTGGCGGCGGAACCGGGCGCGCGGCAACGACAGCCGGCTTCGGTGCAGGCGGCGGCGGCGGTGGTGGCGGCGGTGCGGCAGCCGCGGGTTTGGGCCTGCCGGTGTCCTCGTCAGCAATGATGCGCCGGATGGAGGCTAAAATCTCCTCCATCGAAGGCTCTTGGGCCTTAGCCGGTTGGTTCATTGCGACAAATCCCGAACGCTGCCCACATCCAAAACGTCTTGCGCCTCACGGCGTCCCGCCCGGCGAGCGGCGCGGACGAATCGGCACGATCTATTATTTATACGCTAGTGAGTCGCGGCTGTGGCAGTCGAAATAGCGCAGAGCCGGCAATGACCTGTGGACACAAAACGGGCAAAGTCGAAGATGCCGCGGTCAGCCGCCGCGGATCAGCGCCCGTCCGGGGTACGCACGCCGGCCCAGCTGTCGCGGACCTGCTCGTAATGCACCGCCGGGTTATAGACCGGCACCCGCAGTCCCAGCACTTGCGGCGCCAGCCGGCCGACGCCGGCCAGAAGCGTATAGGACGCCACCACCCGGTCGCGCTGCGCGCCGACCAGCGCGACGCGCGCATTGACCAGTTCCTGCTGCGCATTGAGCACGTCGAGCGTGGTGCGCTGTCCGACGCGGGCTTCCTCGCGAACGCCGTTGAGCGCAATTTCGGTGGCCTGCACCTGCGCCTGCGTCGCCTCGATATTGGCCTTGGCGGCATCGAGCTGACCCCAGGCCTGCACGACGGTCTGTCGCACCTGCTCGCGCGCGGTATCGGCTTCGATGCGGCGCTGGCCGAGCGTTTCCTTGGCCTGGCGGATCAACGAATATTCGGCGCCGCCCTGATAGATCGGCACGCTCAACTGGCCGAGCACGGAAGCGTTGTAGCTCTCCATCGTGTTGAGGTTGCCGACGCCTAGATAGTTCTTGGTGAAATTGCCCTGCACCGACAGCGTCGGATACAGCGCGCCTTCCGCCACTTTCACCTGAAACTGCGCGACATCGATATTGTACTGCGCGGTGGTGACCGACGGATGGTTGGCGCTGCCGGCGCCGACCGCGCCGGACAGGCTCGACGGCGAGAAGCGGTCGACCGGCGTGCCGGGGCTCAAGCGGCCCGGCGAGGTGCCGATGATCTGGCGGTAGACGGCGCCCGAGGTTTTGAAGTTCGATTCGGCGGTCAGAACTTGCGAGCGCCCGGACGCCAGGCGCGATTCCGACTGTGCGACGTCGGTCCGCGTCACCTCGCCGACATTGAAGCGGTCGCGCACCTGGCGCAATTGTTCCTGCAACACCTCGACGTTGCGCCTTTGCAGATCGAAGATCGCAGTGTCGCGCAAAAGATTCATATAGGCGGTGACCGCGTTGAGCAGCACCTGCTGCTCGGTCACGCGCAAGGTTTCGCGCGCGGCCTGCACCTGCTGCTCGGCCTGGCGGGTGCGGTTGGCGGTTTGGAAGCCGTTGAACAACGTTTGCGACGCGGTGACGCCGGCGCTGACCGGCGAATTGTAGCCGCTCTGGGTACTGTAGGTATTCGGAACCGTCGTCACTTTGGTCGTCGTCGACAGCGATTGCTCGCCGCCCGAGGCGGTGATTGAGATGCGTGGCCGGTAACCGGACAGGGCCTGCGGCACGCCTTCGTCGGTGGCGCGCACCGCGGCGCGCTGCGCGTTCAGCGTCGGATTGTTCTGATAGGCTTGGATCAATGCCTGCTCGAGCGTATCCGCGCGCGCGGCCGACAGCGGCAGGCCCAAGTATGCGATCGCTGCAACCGCAACTCCGCCGGTCCATCCTACACGACGTGACATTCCGAGACCCAATCCTGACCCACTGACGACCGATACACGCCCCCACGCGAATCGTTTCGCACATCCGCCTTTCGGCGGAACAGGAAACATAGGGGTACCCTTCATCCGATGAAACCCCTCGTACCGGCGCCGCCCACAGAAAGGCGTCCGGCTGGGGCATTTTCGCAACGTTTGGAAAAATTAGAAGAACTAGAACGCAAAAACGGGGGTCTTGGCAAATCCCGGCAGAACCGACGCCGCCGCATCGAAGATGGCACGGCCGCCCAGTTCCTCGCCGCTGCGCCGGTACAGCATGGCCGAAGGCTGCGCCTGCCCGCCGAGGACGCAGACCAGTTTGCCGCCGTCCTTGAGCTGACGGCGGAAGGCGTCCGGCACCAGTTCCACCGCGCCATCGATCAGGATGGTGTCATAGGGCGCGCCGGCGGCCCAGCCGTCGGCCAAGGGGCCTTTGACCACGGTGACATTGGGCTGCTCGGCCAGCGCCGTCTGGGCAACCGCAGCGAGTTTGTCGTCCTGTTCGAGCGCGACCACCTGCCCGGCAATCCTGGCCAGAATGGCGGCGGCGTATCCGGTCGAGCAGCCAACCACCAAGACCCGGTCGTCCGGCGCCAGATCGGCGGCCTGAATGAGCTTGGCCAGCACCACCGGCTTGAGCAGGCTGCGGCCGGCGCCGACGCCATGTCCCAGATCGAGATAAGCGAGAGCGGCGGCCTCCGGCGGCACAAAACGCTCGCGCGGCACCTCGAGCATGGCCGAAATGATGCGGTGGTCGGTCACATCGGCAGTGCGGACCTGGCCATCCACCATATGACGGCGCGCGGCGGCAAAATCGGTCATCGCTTTCCTTTAGCGGATGTGTCGGAATTGGCGGCTTTTGTGCGGCAAGCCCGGCCAAAAGGCAAGCGACGCGGCCCCCAATATGCGGCGTTGTCGGGCGCGCTTTCGTCCTATATAGGCTGGGCCCAACCACAGCGCCCGTGACGGTAACGGGCGCTTTCTAATGGCCACGTGGCGGAGTGGTTACGCAGAGGACTGCAAATCCTTGCACCCCGGTTCGATTCCGGGCGTGGCCTCCAACCTTCGCGCCAAAAGGCGGCTCAACCTTCGGGGTTTGCAAAGCGGGTTTGCTTTGTTATAGGCCCGTTGCGTTACGCGATGTGACTGTTCCCGAGTAGCTCAGCGGTAGAGCGTTCGACTGTTAATCGAAATGTCGCTGGTTCGATCCCAGCCTCGGGAGCCACCCCTTTAAGAGATCCGCTAGCGCCAGCAAGGCCCCCGTCGACGATGTCAAAGCCTCAGGACGCCGAGGACTGGGACGCCTTGATCGCCGGCGCCGCCGGACAGCCGCTCGAACTGGCCCGCCTCGCCGACCGCATGGTCGACGGCGAATTGCCCAAGCTCCCCGTCGATGCCGCCACCGAGCGGGCCCGCGCATTATGCTACCGCGCCATCGCGGAAGCGCCCGACGATCCGGAAGTGGCGACGATTGCCGCCAGCCTGTTGAGCGAAAGCGTGCCGCAATGGCACGCCACCATTATTCTCGACCGCGCCCGCAACGAGGCCTATGACGCGGCGCTTCAAGCGGCGATCGAGCCCGGCATGCGTGTTTTGGAAGTCGGCGCCGGCACCGGCATTCTCGCCATGATGGCGGCGCGCGCGGGAGCGGCCGAAGTTATTACCTGCGAAGCCAACCCGCTGATCGCCGAGCGGGCCCGCGCCATCGTCGCCGCCAATGGGTACGCCGACCGCGTCAAGATCATCGGCAAGCATTCGACCGAACTGCGCATTGGCGAGGACATGGCCGGCCCGGCCGATGTGTTCGTCTCGGAGATCATCAGCGACGCGCTGATCGGCGAAGGCATGCTGCTGGTCACCGAGGACGTCGTGCCGCGCCTCCTGAAACCGGGCGCGGCGATTATCCCCTATCGCGGCACGATCCGCGTCGCGCTCGCTTATTACGGTGGCGCCGGAACGTTGCGCATGGGCAAGGTCGATGAATTCGACCTGTCGCTGTTCAACCGGTTGGTGGCGCCAAGCTATGCGCTGGCCATCGAGAATCCGCTGCTGACCTTGAGCAGCGCCGCGGCCGATCTGTTTGCCTTCACCTTTGCCGATGGGGGGCCGTTTCCCCCCCGGCGCACGCAATTGACGTTGCGCGCCAAGGAACGCGCCAATGGCGTGGTGCAGTGGGTCCGCATCCGCACCGACGCTGACAGCTACTACGAAAACGTGCCGCGCACCGGCGAAGGCTCAAGCTGGCACGCCGAATTCTATCCCTTTGCCGACGGCGGCATCGCCGAGCCGGGCGACGACATCCTCGTGCATGGCAGCCACGGCCGCACGACCTTGCGCATCTGGGCCGGCAAGCCGTAAACCTTTGTCATGAACACGAGCCCGCTCCTCACCGACCTCTACGAACTCAATATGGTCCAGGCCTATCTGGACAAGAATGAGGACGGCGAGGCTGTATTCGAATTCTTCGTGCGGCGGCTGCCGGCGCGGCGCGGCTTTCTGCTGGCGGCGGGGCTGGAAGATGCGCTGCAATTTCTCGAGACCATGCGCTATTCGGCCGCCGACATCGACTGGCTGAAAAGCACCGGCCGCTTCCGCGACAATCTGCTCGATTACTTGCGCGACTTCCGCTTTACCGGCGATGTGCACGCCATTCCGGAAGGCAGCGTCTGCTTTCCCAACGAGCCTTTGCTGCGCATCACCGCCCCGCTGCCGCAGGCGCAACTCGTTGAATCGCGGCTGATCAATATCCTGCATTTCCAGACCTTGATCGCGTCGAAGGCGGCACGCATGGTGCTGGCGGCGCCGAACAAGATTTTGTCGGATTTCGGTTTGCGCACCGCGCATGGCGCCGAGGCCGGCAATTTCTCGGCGCGCGCCAGCTACCTCGCCGGCTTCGCCAGCGTCGCCAATGTGCTGGCCGGCCAGCACTATGGAATACCCATTGTCGGCACCATGGCGCATTCCTTCGTGCAGGTGCATGGCGACGAGATGCTGGCCTTCGAGACCTTCGCCCGCGCCCGGCCCGAAGGCGTCGTTCTTCTGATCGACACTTACGATACCGAACAAGGCGCGCGCAAAGTCGTTGAACTGGCGCCGCGCTTGAAGAAGGATGGCATCGCCATTCGCGGCGTGCGCATCGACAGTGGCGATCTCATTGCCATGGCGAAGAAAGTGCGCGCCATTCTCGATGCCGGCGGCCTGAAGGATACGCTTATTCTCGTCTCAGGCGGCATCAACGAGGACGTGCTGCAAGGCATGATGAAAGACGGCGCGCCGATCGACGGCTTCGGCATCGGCGTCAATCTCGCCGCCTCGATCGACGCGCCGTCGCTCGACTGCGCCTACAAGCTGCAGGACTATCGCGGCACGCCGAAGCGCAAGTTATCCGAAGGCAAACAAACCTGGCCCGGACGCAAGCAGGTCTTCCGTGCTTACGGCACGGACGGTCGCATGAGCGGCGACATCTTGACGGTTGAAGGCGACAAGCAGGATGGCGACGCGCTGATCGTCGAGGTCATGCGCGGCGGCAAGCGCGTTGCGCCCGCGCCGACGCTCGCGCACATCCGCGAACGCGCGGCGCGCGATCTGGCGCGATTGCCGGAGGCACTCAGGCAATTACAGCCGGGTGTCGATTATTCCGTGCAGGTCAGCGATGCGCTCAAGGATTTGGCGGTGGAAGCGGATCGATTGACGAAGCGCTAGAGCACCGTCCCTGCCCTATTCCACCCTCTCAGGCCCTCGCCATAAATCTCGTGGCCGGTTTCCGTCACCACCACGGTGTCTTCCAGCTTGATGAAGCCGCGCGTCTGATGCAGCAGCGTGGTCTCCACCGACACCACCATGCCGGCCTCCAGCGGACGGTCGGCATAATCACCCGGATACGGCACCGGCCCGTGACCGGTCAGGCGCGGCGCTTCATGACTGACCATGCCCATGCCGTGCGCGAGAAAATCGAGATGATTGTGATGCTTTGATTTGGCGCGCAAAGGCTCGCCGGCTTCATAGATGACGCGGCCCAAGGCTCCGGCCTTGATCGGCTTCATCGCCGCGCGCTGAATGGTTTCGATCTCGCCGAGGTAATCGGTGAGTTCGGCGTCGGGCTCGCCTAAAATCGCCATGCGGCAGATGTCGCCGATATAGCCTTTGTAATTGCCGCCCGAGTCGATCGACATGATGTCGCCTTGCGCCAGTCTCTGGTCGGACGGCGCGCGGTTCAAACTGGTGCCGGCGGTGATGAGGCAATACTCAAAGGTCATGCCGCGCTTGACCTCTTCCAGACGCAGCGCATCGACGATGTCGTTCTTCGTCGCGCCCACGCCGTGGCCTTCGATCACGGCCTGCATCGAAGCGAGCACCGCTTCCGAGGCGAATTTCAATTTCGTCAGTTCGTCCGCGGATTTAACTGCGCGCTGACGCTCCAGCACGAACAGAGCATCGACCCAGTCGGCATCCGGGTAAGCCGCGCGCAAAACATTGGCGGCGTCAAACGGCAGGAAGCCGAATTCAGCGGCAATACGCTTTGGCGCAAAGCCGGCCTTGCGCAAATAGTCGACGGCCTTTTGCATGGCATCGACCGAGCCGGCCGACGCCGTCTGCACCTCGGGCAGCCACAGCGGCTTGTTCTGAGTCTGAAATTTCTCGAGGCGATGGCCGATATAGGCGGCCTTTTCCGGCGCGCCTTTTGGGTAAAGGAAAACCGGCATGTAGCGGCTGATCCCGGTCGCATCCATGACATCGAAGAAATCGGCGCGGTGGCCGCCGGTCAGATACTGCGCATTATGTTTCGATGTCGCCACGATCAGGTCGATGCCGGCCTCGTCCATCAGCCGGTCGAGGCGGCGGTGGTCGAAAGGAATGGCGAGACTGCCGGTGGCTTGCGCGTTGACGTTCATGGCATGGGCTCCCGGCTGGCCGGCGTCATTACCGCGCCGTTGCCTTAAGCTTACCGCAAGACCAACCTGTTGTCAGGCTCGCTGCCTACCAGAGTTCCTTACTGGCGATCCGCGCGCCTTCCGACAGGGCCTCCAACTTGGCCCACATCACCGTCGGGTGGACGCGGCGATAGAACGGCCCCTGCGCGAAACCGCAATCGGTGCCGGCAATGACGTGTTCACGACCGATGATTTTCGCCAGGCGAACGATGCGCTCGGCGACCAGTTCGGGATGCTCGACGACATTGGTGGCGTGGCTGATGACGCCGGGGATAAGCACCTGATCGGGCCCGAGTTTCACGTCTTTCCAGACCTTCCATTCATGCTCGTGGCGCGGATTGGCGCCTTCGATCACATAGGCGCCGACTTTGATCTTGAGAATGAGATCGACGACGTCCTTGAGCGGGACGTCCGAGACGTGCGGACCCGGCCAACTGCCCCAGCAGACGTGATAGCGGATGCGGTCGGCCGGCAGGCCCTCAATGGCGTGGTTGATGATATCGACCTGTTGCGCCAACCAGTTTTTGTAATCCTCGAAACTCTTCGGCGGCACCATGCGGTCATAGGTGACCGCAAGCCGCGCATCGTCGAGCTGCACCAGCAGACCGTTGTCAATGATCATCTTGTATTCGGTGCGCATGGCGTCGGCGATGGCCTGCTGCAACTCGGCGTCGCTTTTGTAGTATTCGTTCTTGCGGTCGGGGATGACGCTGGCGGGTGCTGCCACCGGCAGGAAGCCCTCTTCCACCTTCACGCCCTTGAGCGCGGCTTTGAAATTGTCGATGTCGCGCTGCAACTCGGCCTGTCCGGTATATGCGATCGGGCCGGTACAGATCGCTTCGGTGACGGTGGCAACACCTTCCTTGGCGTCCAGCTCGGCATAAAAATCGGCGAACTTAGTGCGGTCGGCGCCGCGCTTGAAAGGATTGGCCTTGTCTTCCTTGATCGGACGCCGCTCGAAACCGGACAATCTCGTGAGGGCATATTGCGCCCAGGAAATCGACTTGCCGAATTCGCCGTCGCTCACCACGTCGATGCCGGCGTCGGCCTGCTGGCGCACGACCTCGGCAACGGTGTCGGTCAGGCACTTGTTGTAAGCCTTCTCGTCGTAAGGCTTGCCACCCTGCACCAGGCGCAGGAAATCCTGCAACTGCGGCGGGCGGATCAGGCTGCCGACATGGGTGGTGAGAATGCGGTCGGTGGAGTGCTTCATCAGGCTTTCACGACACCAATCAATTGCTCAAGCTTGGCCGGATCGTTCTGCAAGGTCGCGCTCGGCCCGTCGAAAACGATATGGCCGCGGTCCATCACCACGGCGCGCGGCGCGATGTCGAGCGCCAGCCGCGAGTTCTGCTCGACCAGGATCATTGCCATCTCGCCGCTCTGCGTCAGCTTCTTCACCGCGCGCGCCAGTTCCTCGACGATGACCGGGGCGAGGCCTTCGGACGGCTCGTCCATCAGCAACACGCTCGGATTGCCGATCAGGGCTCGGCCGATCGCCAGCATCTGCTGTTCGCCGCCGGACAACTGGTTGCCGCGGTTGTCGACGCGCTCGGCCAGCCGTGGAAAAAGCTCGAACACGGTCTTGTGTGTCCACGGCCCCGGCCGCGCCGCGACGTCCATGTTTTCGCGCACCGACAGCGACGGGAAAATCTCGCGCTCCTGCGGCACCAGCCCGAGGCCCGCGGTCACCCGGCGGTAAGTCGCGGCGGCGGAGATATCCGTGCCGCGCAAGCTGATGCGGCCGCCATGCAGATTGGTGTGGCCCATGATGGTCGCCAGCAAAGTCGTCTTGCCGACGCCGTTGCGGCCGATCACCGAGACGGCCTCGCCGGGCGCCAGAGAAAAGTTGACGTCTTCCAGCACCACGGTTTCGCCATAGCCGGCGAAAACCTTGTCGAGCTTGAGAACCGGCTCGGTTGAGCTTGAACTAACCATGGCCACCCCGCTGGGCCGCTTCGTGGCCTTCCTGGCCGAGATAGACCGCGCGCACGTCTTCGTTGCTCATGATTTCCTTCGGCGTGCCTTGGGTGAACACGGCGCCCTGCACCAGCACGATGATTTCCTTGGCGAAGCGGAACACCACGTCCATGTCGTGTTCGATGATCAGCACCGCGATGTCGGGATCGAGATTGGCGACGACATCGAGAATGAGATGGCTCTCCGATGACGGCACGCCGGCCGCCGGCTCGTCGAGCAAAAGCACGCGCGGCTTCTGCGCCAGCGCGATGGCGATCTCCACCAGGCGCTGGCGGCCATAGGGCAGTTCCTTGACCAGCCGCAGCGCATCATCGACCAGCCTGAGCGAATCGAGATGATCGAGCGCCTCGTCGATCACCGAACGTTTAGCGCCGGCCGAGCGCCACATATTGCTGTTCTCGCCGTCGCGCTCGCCGATCGCCATGCAGATGTTCTCGAGCACCGACAGGCCGCGGAACAGCTGGTTGATCTGGAACGTGCGTGCCAGCCCGCCGCGGGCGCGGGCCGCCTGCGACGACGCGGTGATGTCGACGCCGTTGAGCAGCACCGTGCCGGACGACGGCTTGAGAACCCCGGTGATGAGATTGACCAAAGTGGTCTTGCCGGCGCCATTCGGGCCGATCAGCGCGCAGCGCGCGCCACGCTCAAGCGTCATGGTGACGTCGCGCGTGACGTTGAGCGCGCCGAAGCTGCGGTTGAGGTTCTGGACTTGAAGTGCTGGGACTTGCAGCGCGGCGGTCACGGCTTCGTCCCCTTCTTCTTCGCAAAGTATTCGCCGGCCTGCTCGAACAGGCCGAGCACGCCGCGGCGGGCGAACAGCACCGCCAGCACCAGCAGAAGGCCGATGCCGAATTGCCAGAAGGTCGGCGACAGCTTGGAGAAGTAATCCTCCATGATCATATAGACAGCGGCGCCGAGGAAAGCGCCGTACAGCCGTCCGGTGCCGCCGAGGATCAGCATGACCATCACCTTGGCGGAGTTCTCGAACTCGAACACGGTCAGCGTTACATAGGCATTGGTCTGCGTGAACAGCGCGCCGGCGATGCCGGCAATGCCGGCGGCGATGGTATAGACCGTGACCAGCCGCCAGTGCACCGGCGACCCGATGGCGTGCATGCGGCGCACGTTCTCGCGGATGCCGGTCAGCGCCTGCCCGAACGGCGAGTAGACGATGCGCCGCACGAAATAAAACACGACGGCGAGCACGACCAGCGCATAGATGTAATTGGTATGGCCGTAGAGATCGTATTCGAAACGTCCGAGCAGCGGGTCGAACACCAGGCCCGGCAGTCCGTCATAGCCGCCAGTAAACTCCGAACCCAGGTTGCCGGCTTCCTGCAGCATGATCGCGGTGGCGAGCGTCAACATCAGCAAGGTCAGGCCACGATAACGCAGCAGGAACCAGCCAGAGATGAAGCCACCGAGCGAAGCCAGGACAAAGGCCGCGAACAGGCCGCTGATGGGTTCGGTCCAGCCGAGCTTGGCGGCCCCCAGGCCGACCGTATAGGCGCCGATACCGAAGAAGGCCGCATGGCCAAGCGTGACGATGCCCGCGTAACCGAGGATCAGGTCCAGCGACAATGCAAAAAGCACCATCACCAGAACCTGGCTGCCGAAGGTCAGCCGATCGGGAAACAGGAAAAACACCGCGATGCAGGCGAGCCACGGCAAGGCTTCCGCCCAGCGGTAACGGTGGCGGCTCACCAGATATTCGGCGGCGCGGTCGCGCGCGGCCATTGCGGCGGGATCGCGCGGCGGGGTCATGGCGGCGGCTGTCGTCTCATTCGCGGCCATAGAACCCCGCAGGCTTGATCAAGAGAACAATCACAGTGATGGCGTAGATGAAGAAGCCGCCGGCCTCGGCATAGAGATATTTGCCGCCGGTATCGATGATGCCGATCACCAGAGCCGCCAGCAGCGTGCCCTTTAGACTGCCGAGGCCGCCGACGGCGACGACGATCAGGAACAGAACGAGGTAAAGAACGGCGAAGCTCGGCGACAGGCCGAACAGCTGGATCGCCAGGCCACCGCCGAGCGCGGCAAGGCCGGAGCCGAGCGCGAAGGTCAGCGTGAACAACAGATCGACATTGATGCCGACCGATTCCGCCATGCGCCGGTTATCGACCGCGGCGCGGATTTTGGCGCCGATATTGGTTTTCTCGAAGCCGTACCAAAGCACCGAGATCAGCACGAGACCGAGCACGATCAGGAAGGCGCGATAGGTCGGGAAGGCGCGGAAACCCAAACTGATGTCGCCTTGCAGCCAGGGCGGCAGCGGCACCGATTTCGGGATCGGCCCGTAAAGATAAGTCGCGGTGGCAATGGCCATGAAGGCGAGACCGATGGTGAGCAGCACTTGCTCGAGATCGGTCGCCTTGTAGAGACGGCGGTAAAGCCCGCGCTCGAACACGACGCTGACCGCGCCGACCGACACCGCGGCAATCGCCAGCGATGGGGCAAAGCCGATGCCGAGATCGCGCGTCAGCGACACGACGATATATCCGCCGGCCATGGCGAAAGCGCCATGCGCCAGGTTCACAAAGCCCATCAGCCCCATCGTCACCGACAGGCCGACGGAGGTAATGAACAGGAACATGGCATAGGCCAGCCCGTCGAAGAGAATACTGACGGCGATGATGGCAAATTGCGGCACCAGCCCTACCCCAGGTTAATGAAAACGCCGCCGCGCCTTTTATGCGCGGCGGCGCCTTTCCGTGTCAAATTTATATCAGGCGATCAAGAGCCGCAGCGGCCGATTTTGAGTTCTTTGCACTCGTCCTTGACCGCCTTGATGGTGCCGAGGACCTTGACGCCAAGTTTGCCGTCCGGCTTGCGGATGACTTCCATGGCATGTTCGTCCTGCACGATATCGCGCGTGTTGGCATCGATCATCACGGTGCCGCGCGGACCTTTGCCGGTCCAGCCCTTCATCGCATCGACGAACTTGGCGCCGTCGGAGACGTTACCGTTGACCTTCTTGATGGCGTCGAAGATCGCGTGCATCGTATCCCAGCTCGCCGCCGCCATGAAGTCCGGATAGGAGTCCTTGCCGTACTCCTTGTGCCAGGCTTCGTTGAAGGCCTTGTTCTCGGCGTTGTCGAGATCGACCGCATAGTTGCCCATGACGATGGTGCCGATGGCGGCGTCGCCCATGTCCTGCAACTTGTTGTCGGGGATCAAGTCCATCGGCCCGATCAGCTTGATGCCGGCCTTGCGCATGCCGAGTTCGCCGTAGGCCTTGGTCACGCCGGTCGCGTGCGCGCCCGACGGGATGAAGACGTACATGCAGTCCGGCTTGCTATCCTTGATGCGCTGGAAGAACGGCGTGAAGTCCGGCACCTGCACCGGGCTGCCGAGCGGGATCGACTCGGTGACCTTGCCGCCGGCCTTCTCGAACCCGGTCTTGAAGGCTTCGGTCGAATCCTTGCCCGGCGGAAAGTCGGTGTAGGCCAGAGCCGCGGTCTTGCAACCGATCTTGTCGTAGGCATAGGCGCCCATCGGATAACCGTGATGCCACATGCTGAACGACAGCCGCACAATATAGGGCGACAGGTTGGTGATCCAGGCAGTGCCGGCATTGGCGATGACCATCGGGACCTTGGCCTGCGTCACGACCGGCGCCAGCGCGATCGCCGACGGCGAGAACGCGAAACCGGCGAGAATCTGCACCTTGTCGTTGGTGATGAGTTCGGTCGCCACGGTCTTGGCGTTGGCACCGGTCGGCGGGCCTTCGTCGCGCTTGACGATCTGCACGGTATGCGGCGCGATGTCCTTGGCGTGCAACTTGACGTAAAGATCGAACGCCTTGTCGATCTGCTGGCCGAGATCGGCATTGGCGCCCGTGAACGGCGCCACGACGCCGATCTTGATGTTTTCGGCCTGGGCGGTGCCGCCCACGGCCAGAGCGAGGGCGGCAGCCCCGGCCCATGTCAACATTTTCATCGTTTCTCTCCCTTGCTTTCGAATTAGTTTGGTATCCCACTAATTCAAATGGCCAACTTTAACCGGCCGGTAGACCAGTTATTTTGCCCCTTGTGTCCAAGGTGTACTATATCGGAGTCTGCCGTCAATGCGGTGTCTTGGAACTGCTAACAATGTACCGAAACTCGGTACATTGCTGACATGTTAGGTGTCTTGGAGGACCGGAGCGGCCTGTCAGGCCGCGCTTTGCGCCACGGCTTGTGCCATTTCGGCGGCCAGCGGCTGCGCCCGCCCCTCGCCCTTGCGCGTCAGCAGCATATCGAGCGAGGCGACCTCGACCCGGTTGCGACCGTTTTCCTTGGCGAAATACAGCGCCTGGTCGGCCTGCGCCAAAAGTTCGGGGACATCGAGCACGTCGCCCTCGCAATGCACGACGCCGATGCTGACGGTGGCGCATACCGGCCTGCCATCGACCTCCTGCGCCGCCTTGCCGAAGCCTTCGCGGATACGCTCGGCCACCGCAAGCGCCTTGTCGTGCCCGGTGTCGTACAGCACGGCGGCGAATTCCTCGCCACCGATACGGCCGATCAGATCGGCACCGCGCACCGATTCCTGGGTGGTCGCGGCGAATATTTGCAGTACGCGGTCGCCGAGCGCGTGACCGAAACGGTCGTTGATCGTCTTGAAATTGTCGAGGTCGACCAGCAGCACCGCGGTCGGGCGCGGATTGACGCCGTGCCGCTTGGCGATATCGCCGGCCTCCATGAGGAAGGCGCGGCGGTTGGGAATGCCGGTCAACGGATCGACCATGGCCGCGGTCCGGTGGCGCAGCTCGGTGCGCTCTTTGGCCATCGCCAGCAGAATGAAGGCAACGGAAATCGTGAACAGCAACGCCTCGAAGCTCAGGACGGTCAGCCAGACGCTGCCGAAGATATTGTCGCGGGTCGGTGACCACGGCAGCATGGTGAACAAGGGCGTGCGCAGCAGAAACAGCGCGCCATGCGCGAACAGCATGAAGATCGCCGGCCAGCGCGACACCAGGGCTTCGCTGCGGCCGCGCCAGAATTCATAAGCGGTCAGCCAGGTGTAGGCGGTGATGATGGCGGAGGCCGTCATGGCGCGCAGTTCGATGGCGTCGGCTATCACCGGCAAGCGGCATATCAGAAGCCACAGCACCGCGCCGGTGACCAGATAGACCGGCTCGACCGGCCGGCCGTCGAACACGCGCGCACCGGTCCACGTGATGGCGAAGGCGGTGAACAGCAGCGCATTGGCCAGATCGATGGTGATCAATTCCGGCGCCGAGCCATACATGCCGAACAGCACGATCGAGGCGGCGCGGGCCAGATGCGCGAAGCCCCACCACGCCACGGCGCGGATCGCCATGTTCTGCGCCCATGCAAACAACAGAAGCAATCCGAGGATCGCCTCGACGTAGATGGTCACCATGAACAACGTGTTGACGTCGAGATTCATCGCAATCGACCGCCTACTTGAAATGGCCCGGCTTGTTCTGCTCGCGTGGCCTATAATTAACGTGCGCCCGGAAAAAAGATGTGAACGCCCTATAATACCGCTCGCCATTGCGCGAACATGGTTTCGGGGAAGTTTCCAAAACGGCTTGACCCTTGGGCGCAGTGGCATTTTGCCCTTTTCCAAGGCGAAAATGCCCGGCTTTTTCCCCGCCAGCCCCCCTTTCCAGAACGTTCGCGCGCGATTACCTGCGGTCTTGTGACGGTGAAAGGCCTCCATTAGGGTCCTGGGCCGTCTACGCAGGAACCCTAACCGTTATGCCAACTCGCAACGGCCTCGTCGAAGCCATCGGCCACACCCCCCTCATCAAGCTCAAAGCAGCGTCGGACGCGACCGGCTGCACCATCCTCGGCAAGGCCGAGTTCATGAACCCCGGCGGTTCGGTCAAGGACCGCGCCGGCCGGCAGATGATCCTCGAGGCCGAAGCGCGCGGCGAACTGCGCCCCGGCGGGCTGGTGGTGGAATCGACCGCCGGCAATACCGGCATCGGTCTGGCGCTGGTCGCCAATGCGCGCGGCTACCGCACGCTCATCGTCATCCCGGACACGCAGAGCCAGGAAAAGAAAGACATGCTGCGCCTGTGCGGCGCCGAGCTTCTCGAAGTGCCGGCGCTGCCTTTCGCCAATCCGAACAATTACCAGCATGTCGGCCGCAGGCTCGCCGATGAATTGCGCAAGACCGAAAAGAACGGCGTGCTGTTCGCCGACCAGTGGAACAACCTCGACAACAGCAAGGCGCACTACATCTCGACCGGCCCGGAAATCTGGGACGACACCGCCGGCAAGGTCGATGGCTTCATCTGCTCGGTCGGCTCGGGCGGTACGCTCGCCGGCGTCTCGACTTTTCTCAAGGAGAAGAACAAAAACGTCACCATCGGCGTCGCCGATCCGCGCGGCGCGGCGATGTTCAACTACTTCGATCACGGCGAGGCGAAAGCGACCGAAGGCGGCTCGATCACCGAAGGCATCGGGCTCGCCCGCGTCACCGCGATTGTCGAGCAGATGAAAGTCGACAAGGCCTATCTCATTCCCGACGAGGAAGCCGTGCCGATCGTGTTCGACCTGCTCGAACATGAAGGCCTCTGCCTCGGCGGTTCTTCCGGCGTCAACGTCGCCGGCGCCATCCGCCTCGCCAGGGACCTCGGCCCCGGCCACACCATCGTGACGCTGCTGTGCGACGGCGGCGCGCGCTATCAATCGAAGCTGTTCAACCCGGATTTCCTGCGTTCGAAGAAACTGCCGGTGCCGGACTGGCTGGAGCGCAAGTCGGACATCAAGCCGCCCTTCGTCGATAAATAGGTCTCGCGATGCCGACCGATTGCTTGTTTCGCGATGACTCCTATTTGAAGGATTGCGAGGCGCGGGTGGTCGGCATCACCGAACAAGGCGGCATCGTGCTGGACCGCACCGTGTTCTACGCCAATTCCGGCGGCCAGCCGGGCGACACCGGCGCACTGGTCATGGCCGACGGCACGCGCCTGCCGGTCGAGAACGCCATTTTCACCGACGCCGCCAAGAGCGAAATCGCGCATATTCTTTCGAAGGATGTGCTGGGTTCCGGCGCGCCGGGGCCCAAACTCGGCGACGCGGTGCGCGCCGAGATCGATTGGGACAAGCGCTACGGCCGCATGCGCATCCACACCGCGCTGCATCTGTTGTCGGCGGCGTTGCCTTATGCGGTCACCGGCGGTTCGGTCGGCGACAGCGATGGCCGGCTCGATTTCGACATTCCCGATGCCGGGCTGGACAAGGATGTCATCACCGCGAAACTCGCCGAGATGATCGCGACCGATGCCGCCGTCACCAGCCGATGGATCAGCGATGCCGAACTTGAGGCCAATCCCGGATTGGTCAAGACCATGTCGGTCAAGCCGCCGGTGGGCACCGGGAAAGTCCGGCTCATCGACATTGCCGGTCTCGATTTGCAGCCCTGCGGCGGCACGCATGTGCGCCAGTTAAGCGAAATCGGCGCGATCAAACTCACCGGCATCGAGAAGAAGGGCAAGCAGAATCGCCGGGTGCGGATTGCGTTCGCCTGAAGCGACAGCGCTATTGCGACAGTTGTGAGAATATCTTGTGCGCGGCCTTGACCCGCGCTTCGTTGGGATAGCCCTTGTTGGCCAGCATGACGATGCCGAGTTTCTTGTCCGGCACATAGGCGACATATGCGCCGAAGCCGCCGGTCGATCCCGTCTTGTTGAGAATGACATCGCCGCGCGGCGGCATCGGCGGTTCGATCGCCGTCGCCGGATTGGCGTTGTAGATCATCACGCCAGAATTGCCTGCAGCGATCTTTTCCAGCGCGACCGGATACGGGTATTGCTCCCAGATCAGATCCTGAATCAATTCGCCGGAACGGAAATAGCCGATGTGAGTCGCCGTCACCGCGCGCGCGGTTTTTGCCGGCACCTGGCCCATGCCCATATTCACTTCGACGAACTGAATCATATCGACCGCATTCGACTTCACGCCATAGGCCTCATTGCCAAGCAAAGCCGGATTGACCCGCACCGGCCTGTTGTCGCGGTTGTAACCCCAGGCATAGGCGCTCATCTGCGCCGCCGGCACAGTGATATACGTGCGCTTGAGGCCGAGTTCGGGAAACAGGCGCTTTTCCATCAACGTCTCGAAAGGCGCGCCCATCGCCTTGGCGGCGATCACACCGAGGAGGCCGATGCTCGGATTGGCGTAAGCGCGCGACGTGCCGGGCTGCGCTTTCGGCTTCCAGGCGCGAAAATAGGCGGTGAGCTGCTTCTGGTCTTTCACCTCGGCGGGGAGTTGCAGCGGGAAACCGCCGGCGGTGTGCGTGGCGAGATCGAGCAGCCGCACGTCGTCGAGGGCGCTGCCTTTCAGTTCCGGCAGGTGCTGGCTAACCTTGTCGTTCAGCGACAATTTGCCCTCGCCTTCGGCATATGTGACGAGAGTCGCGGTGAAGGTCTTGCTGATCGATCCGAGTTCGAACAAGGTGTCGCGCGCGACCGGCGCTTTCGTGTCTTTCGCAGCAAAGCCGTAATCGATGAAATATCTCTTGCCGTCGAGCGTCACACCGACCGCCATGCCGGGAATGCCGTATTGTTCGAGGACCGGCTTGATCGCCGTATCGACGGCCTGCCGCACCTTGGCGTCCGTCTCGGCGGCAAAAGCCTGCGACAGGCTTAAGGCCGCGGCGAAAACCTGGAATGCGGGTTTCCGACAAAGTCGCGCGATCATTCTTGGCTCCAACATCCTTCGCACCAATGTGAATCCCGCTCGCCGGCGGAGTAGCGCAAGCCATGCCAAACGTGCAACCTTTCGCGGCGCCGGCGGTTTCCCTAAACTGTCTTCGCACAGACCTTTGACCGAAATCTGGAGTTAAAAATGGCCGACCACACCCCCGCGAGCCAATGGCTCAAATCGACCGAATGGCTGGCCGGCCAGTTCGGCAAACCGGGCGTCTCGGTGGTCGACGGCTCGTATTATCTGTCGACGCAAAAACGCGACGGCAAGGCCGAGTACCTCGAAGGTCATATTCCAGGCGCGGTGTTCTTCGACATCAACGAAATCGCCGACCGCTCCACCGATCTGCCGCATATGCTGCCGGGGCCGAAGCAGTTCGGCGAGGCGGTCGGCGCGCTCGGCATTTCCGACACCGACACCATCGTCGTCTATGACGGCCTCGGTTTGTTTTCCGCGCCGCGTGTGTGGTGGACCTTCCGCATCATGGGCGCGAAGAATGTGTTCATCCTCGACGGCGGATTGCCGGCTTGGAAAGCGGAAAACCGCCCGCTCGAACAAGGCGAGACCAAGCGCAAGGCCGCGACCTTCAACGCCGACATGGCGACCGGCGCGGTGTCGATGCACGGCGACGTGCAAATGGCGCTCAACGGCACCGACATTCAGGTGGTCGACGCCCGTCCCGCCGGCCGCTTTGCCGGCCGCGATCCAGAGCCACGGCCGGGCCTGCGCCCCGGCCACATGCCGGGCGCCTTCAACGTGCCGTCGAGCGAACTCATCGACAACGGTCGCCTTGCCTCGCCCGACAAGATCGCCGCCGCCTTCAAAAAGGCCGGCGTCGATACGGACAAACCGATCATCACCACCTGCGGGTCCGGCGTGTCGGCCGTGATCCTGGCGCTCGGCCTCGATGCGCTCGGCAAAAAACTGCCGCCGGTCTATGACGGCTCGTGGTCGGAATGGGGCGCGCGGCCGGACCTCGCGGTCGAAAAGGATTAGGGCTACACTTCGTCCCATGATCTTCCGCCAGCTCTTCGACAGCGTATCCGGCACCTACTCTTACCTGCTGGCCAGCCGCGCCGGCGGCGAAGCACTGATCATCGATCCCGTGCTGGAGAAGGTCGATCGCTATCTGCAACTGATCGCTGAGCTTGACCTGCGGCTGGTCAAGGCGGTCGATACGCATCTGCATGCCGACCACATTACCGGCCTGGGCGCGCTGCGCGACCGCACCCATTGCATCACCGTGATGGGCGAGAACACCAAGGCCGACGTGGTGTCGATGCGGCTGGCTGAAGGCGACAAGCTCACGATCGAAGGCGTCAGCATGGACGTGCTGTACACGCCCGGCCACACCGACGATAGCTACTCGTTCCTGATGAACGATCGCGTCTTCACCGGCGACACGCTGCTCATTCGCGGCACCGGACGCACCGACTTCCAGAACGGCGATGCGCGGATGCAATACGACTCGCTGTTCGGCAAACTGCTGCGGCTGCCGGATGAGACTTTTGTTTTTCCGGCACACGACTACAAAGGCGACACCGTCTCCACCATCGGCGAGGAGAAACGCTATAATCCGCGCCTTCAGGTCAAGTCTGTCGACGACTATGTCGCGCTGATGGCGAGTCTCAACCTGCCCAATCCGAAAATGATGGATGTCGCGGTGCCGTCCAATATGAAAGTCGGGCTGGCGCAGCAGGACATTGCGCGGCGCGGCTGGGCGCTGACGGCGACGCAATCCATTGCCATGACCGGACGCGGCGACATCGCCTTCATCGATCTGCGCGAGCCGGCCGAATGCCAGCGGCACGGCAGCATTCCGGGCGCGCTGCATGCGCCCTATGGCGATCTGCAGAACAACATCCGCGCCGGCGGCCTGCTGCATGAGTTGGCGCGTGCCGGCGACAAACGCATCGTGTTTTATTGCGCCTTCGGCGAACGCTCGGCGATGGCGGTGCAGGCGGCGCAGGACGCCGGCCTGTTGTCGGCCGTGCATGTCGAAGGCGGCATCGATGCCTGGAAGAAGGCCGGCGGGCCGCTGATAAGGTAAGCCGTCTTTCCGGGGCGCGAGTGAACGAGCGAACCCGGAATCAAGTCATTCACACAGAGTGCAGCCCTGGATTCCGGGTGGCATCGCGCACCGATGCGCGCAATGCCCGTGCCCCGGAATGACAGGATCAATGCAAAATCTGGCTGAGGAACAGTTTGGTCCGCTCGTGCTGCGGGTTGGCGAAGAATTCCTTCGGCTCGTTCATCTCGACGATCTGCCCGGCATCCATGAACACGACGCGGTTGGCGACCTGCCGGGCAAAGCCCATTTCGTGCGTCACGCACAGCATGGTCATGCCCTCTTCCGCCAGGCTGACCATGGTGTCGAGCACTTCCTTGACCATTTCCGGATCGAGCGCCGAGGTCGGCTCGTCGAACAGCATGATCTTCGGGTTCATGCACAGAGCGCGCGCGATGGCGACACGCTGCTGCTGCCCGCCCGACAACTGGCCGGGGAATTTGGCGGCCTGCTCGGGAATCTTCACCCGCGTGAGATAGTGCATAGCGATTTCTTCGGCCTGGTGCTTGGGCATCTTGCGCACCCAGATCGGCGCCAGGGTGCAGTTCTCCAGCACCGTCAGATGCGGAAACAGGTTGAAGTGCTGGAACACCATGCCGACCTCGCGGCGCACTTCGTCGATCTTCTTGAGGTCTTCGGTCAATTCCATGCCGTCGACGATGATGCGGCCCTTCTGATGTTCCTCGAGCCGGTTGATGCAGCGGATCATGGTCGATTTGCCGGAGCCGGACGGTCCACAGATGACGATGCGCTCACCACCCATCACTTTAAGGTTGATGTCGCGCAGCACGTGGAAACTGCCGTACCACTTGTTCATGCCGATGATCTCGACGGCCGTTTCATTGGCCAGGCGGGTCGGCTTGATATTGAGCGCGGATGTGTTCACAGCGTCACCTTTTTTACCGTCGGTCGCTTTTGGCGAGCCTGGCTTCGGTCGCGCGGGCATAGCGCGACATGGCGTAGCAGAAGACGAGATAGAAAATTCCGGCCACCGCATAGCCGGTCGTCGAGGTCACCGGCGTCGCCCATTTCGGATCGAGGCGCGAGACTTCGATGGTATGCAGCAGATCGAAAATGCCGACGATGAAGACGAGCGTCGTGTCCTTGAACAGACCGATATAGGTGTTGACGATGTTCGGAATGGTGATCTTGAGCGCTTGCGGCAGAATGATCAGCCGCATCATCTGCCAGTAGCCGAGGCCGACCGCCATGGCGCCTTCGAACTGGCCTTTCGGGATCGCCTGCAATCCGGCGCGCACCACTTCCGCCATGTAAGCCGACGCGAACATGGCGATGCCGATCAGCGCGCGCAAAAGCTTGTCCGGCGAATACTGCTCCGGCACGAACAAAGGCAGCATGACGCTCGCCATGAACAGCACCGTCACCAGCGGCACGCCGCGCACGAATTCGATGAAGAGCACAGAGAACAATTTGACCGTCGGCATGTCAGATTTGCGGCCGAGCGCCAGCAGGATCCCGATCGGCAGCGAGACGACGATGCCGACAGCCGACACGACGATGGTCACCAACACGCCGCCCCACAGCACGGTATCGACATGCGGCAGGCCGATGGCCTCAAAGCCGCTCAGCAGAATGAACGAGCATATCGGCAGCACGATGAAGCAGTAATAGGCGGCGAGATCGCGGCGCGGCGCCTTAAGCGACAATATCCAGACCACACCAATAGCCAGCATCGCGAAGAAGACATCGACGCGCCAGCGTTGCGGGATCGGATAGGAGCCGTAGGTAAAATAGGACAGACGCTCCCAGGCGAACGGCCAGCAGGCGCCAATCGGGCGGTTCTGCACGATCTCGCGGCAGGCGTCGCGGTCGGCGCCGGTCCACACCGCGTCGATCAGCAGGAATTTGACGATGCCCGGGATCAGCCACAACAGAAACAGCGCGATCAGGATCGTCAGCACGACGTTGAACGGCGTCGATATCAAATTCTCGCGCAGCCAGCCGATCGCGCCGGTCATCGACTTCGGCGGCGGCTGCTGTTCCAGCGTCGTCTGGCGCACGAATTTGAGCTGGGCAACGGCGAGATCGCCTTCCGACATGGTCATGTTGCGGCCCTCATCGTTCCACCAGGGCGATGCGGCTGTTGTAGATATTCATGAACAGCGACGTCGTCAGACTGATGGTGAGATAGACCGCCATGGTGATGGCGACGACTTCGACCGCCTGCCCGGTCTGGTTCAGCACCGTGCCGGTGAAGATCTGCACCAGGTCGGGATAGCCGATGGCCACGGCAAGAGTCGAATTCTTGGTCAGGTTGAGATACTGGCTGGTGAGCGGCGGGATGATGACGCGCATCGCCTGCGGCACCACGATCAGCCGCAAGGTCGGCGGCGACCGCAGGCCCAGCGAATAGGACGCTTCGGTCTGGCCATGCGACACCGCGCGAATGCCGGCACGCACCACCTCGGCGATGAAAGCCGCGGTATAGATCGACAGGCCGAACAGCAAGGCGGCGAATTCCGGCAGCACCTCGATGCCGCCGCTCATGTTGAAGCGGCCGGCTTCCGGGTAGCTAAAAGTCAGCGGCAAGCCGGCGGCAAAGAACACGGCAAGCGGAACGCCGACGATCAGGCCGAGCGAGACGAGGAACACCGGCGCTTGCTGGCCGGTCTTGTCCTGCCGCTTCTTCGCCCACCGATAATAGACGATCGAGCCAATAATGCCGGCGGCGAGTGCTATCAGAACGAACTGAAAACCGGATTGCGCCACCGGCTCCGGCATGAACAGGCCGCGATTGTTGAGGAACGCACCGCCGGGAATTTTGACGCTGTCGCGCAAATCAGGCAACGCCTTGAGCACGGCGTTGTACCAGAACAGAAGTTGCAGCAGCAGCGGGATATTGCGGATGATCTCGACATAGCCGCTGGCGGCCTTGTTGACGAGCCAGTTCTTCGATAGGCGCGCGATACCGACGATGAAACCGATGATAGTGGCGAAGACAATGCCGATGGCGGCGACCAGAAGCGTGTTCAACAGGCCGACCCAGAAGGCGCGCCCGTAAGTCGACTGATTGGTGTAGGAAATCATCGACTGGCTGATGTCGAAGCCGGCGGTCTGCTCCCAGAAGCCGAAGCCGGACGCGATATTGGCCTTTCGCAGATTATCGATCGCGTTGGACGCTGCGCCCCACACCAGGAATCCGATGACCGCGCACAGAGCGACCTGATAGGCGATGCTCCGGACCTTGGGGTCGTTGTAGAACGGTACGCGCGCAGGCGGTGATCCCGCTCGAAGGTCAATCGACATTTACCCCTCATCCGGGCTCAAACGCTGCCCGTTATCTCCAGGCCCGGCATCGGGTAAACCGGCGCCGGCTCTCTTGCGAGATTGAAAGAAGCACGATCCGTGCCGAAACCTGGGCGTCCGGGGATATAGATCATGCCCTCGCAACCTCTACCGGACTGCCGTGGAAACCCCTCTCTCCACGGCAGCCCGGCATTTTTTCAACAACTCACGAGCGCTTAGCGGACCGGCGGCGCATACTGCAGGCCGCCTTTGCTCCACAGCTTGTTCAGGCCGCGATCGATCTTGAGCGGCGAGCCGGAGCCGACATTGCGATCGAAGCTTTCGCCGTAATTGCCGACCAGCTTGATGATGTTGAAGGCCCAATCCTTGGGGAGGCCAAGCTGCTCGCCGAAATTGCCTTCGGTGCCGAGCAGACGCTTGATGTCCGGATTGTCGGACTTGGCCATCTCGGCGACATTGGCCGAGGTGATGCCGAGCTCTTCGGCATTGATCATGGCGTTGAGCGTCCACTTGGCGACGTCGAACCACTGGTCGTCACCATGACGAACCGCCGGTCCGAGCGGCTCCTTGGAAATGATCTCCGGCAGCACGATGTGCTCGGCCGCATTGGCGACGCGCAGGCGTTCCGAATACAGACCGGAGGCGTCGGTGGTGTAGGCATCGCAGCGGCCGGTGTCATAGGCCTTCAACGCTTCGTTGGAGGTCGCGAAGGTCACCGTCTTGAGCTTCATCTTGTTGGCGCGGAAGTAGTCGGCGAGATTGAGTTCGGTCGTGGTGCCCTGCTGCACGCAGACCGAGGCATCGCCGAGTTCAAGCGCCGACTTCACCTTGAGCGCGGTGCGCACCATGAAGCCCTGTCCGTCGTAATAGTTGACGCCGACGAAGTTGAGGCCGAGCTGGCTGTCGCGCGACGAGGTCCAGGTGGTGTTACGCGCGAGAACATCGACTTCGCCGGACTGCAACGCGGTGAAGCGGTCCTTGGCCGACAGCGGCACGAACTTTACCTTCTTGTCATCGCCGAACACGGCGGCGGCAACGGCGCGGCAGAAATCGACATCGAGGCCGGCCCATTTGCCCTGCGCATCCGGCAAGCCGAAGCCGGCCAGCGAGCCGTTGGAGCCGCAATTGAGAATTCCGCGATCCTTGACGGTTTTGAGCGTCTGGGCGGACGCGCTCGTCGCGCCGAAGACGACGGCGAGAGCGATAATGCTAGCAATCTTTTTCATCGGGCAGCCCCATTCATGCGTGGTGAATGCGCCGCTCTTATGGGTGGCTAAGATTCCCCTCAAAGGACAGGCGCAATGCTCTTCAGCATCGCGTTTATCCCTAGCCATTCCCCGAGCGGCGCTCTTGTACTGCATCTCAGAACGATTGCGGCATAAGGTCAAGGGCTTAAACGCCGCGCCAAGCGCTAAACGCCAGGCCACAGGCTTGGCTGCGGGCGAAAGGGCTTAAGTGCTTGCCGATGCCGTCTTCGTAGCCGTATATGGCCTCAAGCACAGGCTGACCTGTTCCATAATTTAGACGGGATAAAAGAGAACGCCATGGCGAAGACGCCCCAAAAGCCGCTGAAAGCCGAAACGCGCCTGATCGTCGCCGGACGCGATCCGCAAAGCCAGTTCGGCTTCGTCAATCCGCCGGTCTATCACGCCTCGACCGTTCTCTATCCGACCGCCGAGGATCAGGTCGCGCACCGCTCGCGCTATCAATATGGCCGGCGCGGCACGCCGACCACCGAAGCGCTTGAAGCGGCATTGTGCGACATGGAAGGCGCCAATTGCGCCGGCGCTGTGCTGGTTCCCTCAGGCCTTGCGGCGATATCGACGGCGCTGATGGCGGTCGCCGGCAGCGGCGACCACATTCTCATTACCGACAGCGTCTACCGGCCCACACGCAATTTTTGCGAAGGCGTGTTCAAGCGCATGGGCGTCGAGGCGACTTATTACGATCCGCTGATCGGCGCCGATATCGGCCGACTGTTCAAGCCGAACACCAAGGTCGTGTTTGTCGAAGCGCCCGGCTCGCAGAGCTTCGAAATGCAGGACATCCCGGCCATCGCCAAGGTCGCGCACGACAAGGGCGCGGTGGTGCTGATGGACAATACCTGGGCGACGCCGCTGTACTTCAAGGCTTTCGACAAAGGCGTCGATATGTCGATCCAGGCCGGCACCAAATATATCGGCGGCCACTCCGACATCATGTTCGGCTGCGTCACCGCCAATGCAAGGACATTCCCGGCGCTCAAGGAAACACACGGCCTGATGGGACTATGCGTCGGACCGGACGACATGTTCCTGGCGCTGCGGGGCTTGCGCACCATGGCGGTGCGGCTCAAGCAGCATCAGGAAGCCGGCCTGAAGGTGGCGCGCTGGCTCGCGGCGCGGCCCGAGGTTGCGCGCGTCATGCATCCGGCTCTGGAAAGCGATCCGGGACATACGATCTGGAAGCGCGACTTCACCGGCGCATCGGGACTGTTCAGTCTCGAACTTAAGCCCATGAACGAAAAGGCGGTTTACGCCTTCATGAACGCACTTCAGTTGTTCGGCATGGGCTTTTCATGGGGCGGCTTCGAAAGCCTGGTCATCATCTTCGATTGCAACGAATACCGCACCGCGACGAAATGGGCGCCAAGCGGGCCGACCTTGCGCTTTCACATCGGCCTGGAAGACCCCGACGATTTAATTGCCGATCTCGACGACGGGTTCAAGGCGATGGCGGGCACGCTTTAGTTTAAGCTGCGGCGATTCCGCCGCGCCGTTCGCGCTTGATGAAATACAGATTGCGTAGATACACGAACACCCCGAAGCCCTGCCCCAGGATGAAGACCGGGTCCTTGATGTAAAGCGCGTAGCCAAACAGAAGCAGGCCGCCGCCGATTGAAAAAAACCAGAACGCCAGCGGGATCACGCTCTTGCCGGCACGTTCGGACGCGATCCACTGGACCACGAAACGCATGGTGAAGAGCGCCTGTCCGCAATAGCCGAGCAACACTACCCAGGTGAGCTTCACCAAAAACACATCGTGGATGTAATTGCCTACCGACTGCGATAAATCGACTAACATTCAACTCTCCACGATTTCCGGTACACGTTTTTTGCGGCGGATCAGCCACCACACCCCGGCGAGGTCCAGAATGCCGACCCACAGCCGGTCCCATAATCCGTAATTCGACACGCCGGTATGGCGCGAACGGTCGATCACATCTACATAACCGATAGTGAAGCCGTCGCGCTTGACCAGCGCAGGCAGAAAACGATGCAAGCCATCGAAATACGGCAGGCTCAAGAATATGTCGCGGCGGAACGCCTTCAATCCGCAGCCGGTGTCGCGGGTGCCATCACGCAGCACCGCGCCGCGCACCGCGTTGGCGATGCGCGACTGGAAACTCTTGAACTTGCCTTTGCGCCCCGTTCGTTGTCCCGCAACCATACCCATCGCCGGGCTGCCTGCTTCCAAAGTGCGCAGCATCGCCGGGATGAAGGCCGGATCGTTCTGCCCGTCGCCATCAATCGTCACCACGATGGGCGCGCGCGCCGCGGTGACGCCGGAGCGCACCGCCGCCGACTGGCCGCAGGACTGCTTGTGGCGGACGCGGCGCAAATAAGGATAAAGCGCCATCAGCCGTTGCAGTTCGGCCTCGGTGCCGTCGGTCGAGCCGTCATTGACGTAGACGATCTCGAATGGCCACTGGCCTTGCAGCGCGGCGGCGATCTCGGCGACCAAAGGCGCGATATTGCCGGTCTCGTTGCGGACCGGCACGACCACGGCGACGTCGGGATGATTGTTATTCATGGCTGCTCTTTATTAAGCCAACAGTTCACGGGCAACCGATTTGAGCCGGCGCAGCGACGGCCCCGGGTATTGCACCAATTGCCCGTCGGCCGAAATCGAAAAACCCAGCCTTTGCAGGGCAAACCAGCGCCGAACCAACAGGACGCCGATAATCCCGGTCAGCGCGCCGAGCGCCACATCGGTCGGATAATGCGCCCGCACCACGACCCGGCTGGCCAGGATTAGCAGCGCATAGATCAGAAGCACCGTCCTTGCGCGCGGAAACAGAGTGGCGAAAGCGGCCAGCACCGCGAAGGCCGCCGTGCCGTGGCCCGACGGCAGGCTGGCGTAAGACGGCGTCCAGTAAAACGGATCGAACAGATAAGGATTGACCGAACCGCCGACGCCGGGCCGGGCACGGCCGATCATGTTCTTGACGATTGCGGCAAATAGCCCGGGCGCGCCGATGGCGACGAACAGAAAGCCGACGCGCACCATCAGCGCCGCCACGACCGCGCGCGACATGGCGGACAGATTCTGCGGCAATGCCGCAAGCGCCAGAAACAGAAGGCCGAGCGGCCACAGGAACCAGCCGGATTTGCCAAAATCGGTGATCCAGTCGAAGAACGCGACCACGAAATGCGCGAGACGGTGCGTGGCATTGGCCGCCGCCGCATCGATGAAGATCATGCCGAAAATGAACACGGCAACGACGATCGCCGCCCAAACCGCCAGACGCTGTGGATCATCGAACCAGGGAAAGCCGATCCGCCAAGGCTGCGCGCCATAGCTTTGAATCGGCCGCGTCAGCCGCTTGAGCGCATAAGCCACCGTCGCCGCGCAACGCCGCAATGCCGATAAAGTCGCGCCCCGCGCTCCGCTGGCCGCGACGCTCATGGCGCCGCCGTGCGAAACACCGCCATGGCGAAGGCCTTGCCATTGCTGATGTTGAAGCCCTCGATGCGCTGGCTCAACGTATAGCGCAGGCCGACGGAATCAGCGCGCTGCGTGAAGCTGCGCTCGCTGCCTTTATCGACCAGCGCAAAGCGGCACGCGCCGCCATTGAGGAATTCAGCAGCGCCCGCGCCGTCGGTGAACTTGGTATCGGTGCCGGCGAGAAACACCAGACTCGGCTCCTGATAGGCAAAGGTCGACGCCAGATGCGGACTGGCGCAACCGCTGGCGCGGATGTTCTCGGCCACCAGCGCGCTTGGAAACAAGGCCGGCAGCATCGGAAAGGCCACGGCATAAACCGTGATGGCGATGAACACGGCCGACGCCATGCCGCGCAGCAGCGCGCGCTCGGGCCCGTCGACGTCGTATAGCCACCAGGCGAACAGGCCGAATATCAGCGCCGCCGCCGCGAACGGCCAGGCGACGAGGCCGAGATCGCGGCTCATCATGAAGAACCCGACCGGCACCGCGATGGCGATGACCGCGGGAAACAGGAACCAGCCGACCGTGCCGCGCGTCAGCCATCGCTTGTTGTAAAGCCCGCCGCCTTCGACAATGCCGGCAATCAGGATGGCGATCGCCGGATAGAGCGGCAGCACATAATGCGGCAGCTTGGTCATGACGATCTCGAACACGATCCAGGACGGAATGACCCAGGCGAGCAGAAAGCGCGCGCCGGGCTCGCGCCGCGCTTTCCAAATCGTCGGCGCAGCCAGCCCGGCCAATATCGACCCCGGCCAGAACGTCACCCAGAACAGCAGCAGATAAAGGCCCGGCGGCGCGCCATGCGCCTCCTGTCCGCTGGTGATCTTGGCCAGCATGTCGTCGCCGACCGCCTTCATGAAGAAGTCGTCGCCGGATTTGGCGACAATGGCGATGAACCAAGGCGACACCAGCACAACGAGCCAGAGAAGCCCGAGAAGCAGCCGCAATTGCTTGAGCCAGCGCACCGAACGATCAGCAATCGACAAGGCCACCGCCGTCAGGCCGACGAACATCAGGATCAGCGGCCCCTTGATCAATACGCCGGCGGCGAGCGCGGTCCACATGATTGCCGGCGTCTGCCAAGGAATGGCACGTTCCGGCGTGCGCCGGCATGACATATAGATGCGCGCCATCGCGCCCATCGCCGCGACGCTGGTGAGCAACAGCATGGCGTCGGTTTTGGCCAGCCGTGCCTCGACGCCGAGCAGGATCGAACTCGCCATCATCAGCGCCGCCAGCAGCGCGGTGCGGCGCGCGACAAAGGCCAAGGCCGCCCAATAGGTCAACAGCACCGCGCCGGTCGCGCCGATCAAGGACGGGATGCGATAGAGCCAGATCGTGGTGAGTGCCTTCGGCACGCCGAGCGCTTCGCCGGCCTTCACCGCGACGGCCTGCATCCAGTAGATGCCGACCGGTTTCTTGTAGCGAACCTCGTCCTGGAAGCGGATATCGACATAGTCGCCGCTCTCGACCATCTGCTTGGTGGCCTGCGCGAAGCGCGCCTCGTCGCGATCGACCGGCGGGATCTGGAAGAAGCCCGGCAGGAAGGCCAGCAGGCAGAAGGCCAACAGCAGGACGACCGCCCGGCCATGCGAAGCGGCGGCAAGGTCGAGCGCGGCGGAAAGCCCGCGCGCGGGGACCGGGGTTGACTGCACGTCGTCGGTGGTCGTGGTCACGGGCGCGCGCTCATGCTCGGGCAATAAAAAGGGCCAAATACTGGTCTAGTCCATAGGCGAAACCGCCCCGGCGGGCCAAACGGGATTCCAGTTTTGCGGTGAACTCGCCAGCCCCCGTTGCACAATAGGCACAGGCCTTTGAGTCTGTCATTTCAACTGTCGGGCGATCATGTGCGGCTATTGCACCCGGACCATGACGCTGTCGGCCGCGCCGCGCGCGTCCATCACCGTCAGCCGCACGAATCCGGGGCCGTCCGGCTGAAACATCAATGTGCGCCGCGCACCGCTCGCGGGTAACGGGACACCATTGACCATCACCGTCAACGGTGCGGCCCCGCCGGCAATCTTGAGGGCGACCGGATCGGCCGGACGACCGGCGGCCAGTTCCAGCCGCGCGCCGTCCGGCGGGAACAGGATGCGGGGCGGCTCGCTGACCGCGCCCTCGGACCCGCCGAAGCGCTGCAGCGGCGGCGGCAGTTTTCCCGTCGAGGCAAAGACCGCGCCTTTCGGCGCTGCCGGCAGCGGCAGCGGCGTATGGCCGGAGCGGGCAAACGCATCGAACAGAGTTGGTGCTGCGCTCGACCGCCCGACCAGACCCGGCACCGGCGAGCCGTCCGGCCGCCCGATCCAGACGCCGACGGTCATGCGGCCGTCGAAGCCGACCGCCCAGGCATCGCGGTAGCCGTAGGAGGTGCCGGTCTTGAAGGCGATGCGGCCATGCGGCGCGTTGTCCGGCGGGGGAGCGCCCATCAGCACGCTGCCGACATAGAAGGCGGCGACCGGGTCAAGCAGCCGACGCGGATTCATCACCCCCTCACCTTGCCGCTCGATCAAAGGCTGCGCGACGCCGCCGCGCGCAAGGGCGGCATAGAGCATGGTCAAATCGTTGAGCGTGACGCCGACGCCGCCGAGACCCATGGCAAGACCGGGCGCTTCGCCCTTGGGCAATACCAGCCCCGCGCCTGCATCGGTGAGCCGCGCGCTGAGGCGATTGACGCCGACCTTGCCGAGTACGGCAACGGCCGGGACGTTGAGCGACAATTGCAGCGCTTTGCGCACCGTAACGGTGCCCTGAAACGTCAGATCGAAATTCTCCGGCGCATAGCCGCCGTAGCGCGCCGGCCGATCCTCGATCAAGGTTTCGGGATGAATAAGGCCGTCCTCGAAACCCAGCCCATAGATGAACGGCTTCAAGGTCGAGCCGGGCGAGCGCAGCGCCTGCGTCATGTCGACCTGCCCGGCACGACGTTTGTCGAAATAATCCGACGAGGCGACGCGGGCGCGCACTTCGCCGGAAGCATTATCGACGGCGATCATCGCCACGGAAATATCGGGCCCAAGCGCGATGGCCCGCTCACGCGCCAAAGTCTCAAGCTTGCTCTGCAAGGGCGCATCGAGCGTCAACCGGTGAACGCGCTTGTCCGGCTCGCGCGACACAATGTGATCTGAGGAATGCGGCGCAAACGCCGGCAGGGCTTTGCGCGCGCGCGGCACCGGCTCGACTTTGGCGCGCGCGATTTCGTCAAGCGGCACGATGGCCTGCGCCACGGCGACGTCGAGCACGCGGTCGCGCGCCAGCCGCGCACGTTCAGGCTGACGATCCGGCCGCCGCCACTCCGGCGATTGCGGCAGGGCCACCAGCAACGCCGCCTCACTGAGCGACAGCCGTCGCGGCTCCTTGCCGAAATAGGCCAGCGAGGCGGCGCGAATGCCTTCGAGATTGCCGCCGTAAGGCGCGAGCGTCAGATAGAGCGAAAGAATGTCGCGCTTGCTCAGTGCATAGTCGAGTTGCAGCGCAAGCGTCACCTGCCGCAGTTTGGCGCGAAAGCTGCGATGCTCGCGCGGCTCCATTAGGCGCGCGACCTGCATCGACAGAGTGCTGCCGCCGGAGACGATCTGCCGCTCGCGGATCAGTTGCCAGGCGGCGCGTGCCATGGCCTGCGGATCGACGCCGTGATGTGCGTAGAAGCGCCGGTCTTCATAGGCGAGCAGCAACTTGAGAAACCGCGGATCGACATCGTCTACCGTCGCCGGCAGACGCCACCTTCCCTCCGGCGTCGCATAAGCGCGCAGCAGCCGCCCTTCTCGGTCGAGCACGACATGCGAGGTCTCGAGGTTTTTGCCGAGCGGTGCGGGACCGAGCGACCAGACCCATCCGGCGCAAGCGACGACGGCGAAGAACGCCGCGCCGCCAATGCCTACAAGGATGGACCGCCTGGGTGTCATTTCGGCGCGACCTCGACAATGCCGGTCGCGGTGCGGCCGAAACGATCGGGGCGGTACATGTCCTCGACCTTGGCCTGTGGCAGCGTATAGCGGCCGGGCGACACCACCCGCACCACATAGGCCACGGTGAACACCGGCGGGGAATCCGCCTTGCGCTCGAAGGCCGCGCTGAAGCGGTCGTCGCGGAATTCCGAATTCACCGGCGGTGCGGCATCGGCAATCCACGGCAGCGTGCCGGTTTCGCCAGACGACACCAGCTTCGGGTTGTCGATCTCGAAACCCGCGGGGAGATAATCGGCGACGATGATGCGGCCGAACTGCGGCTGCGCTTCGGTGATCTTGAGTACCACGACGAAGCGTTCGTTCTGCCTGGCCTTGGCGACGTCGGCGAAGTCGCCGTCAAGATCGTGAAACTTGCGCTCGATCTTGAAGCCGCGCTCGGCCGCCGGCTCCGGCGTCAACGGCGCGCCCGACACCGACACCACCGTTTGCACCGTACCGGCGCCGCTATTGGCGACAGTCATCGGCTGCGCCAGCGCATCGGCGGCAACGCTACGATAATAGGCGCCCTGCCGCGCCTCGCCATTGACCGACAGCGAAATCGCATTGAGCTGCGCTGCGAGCGACCGCGCCGCCAGCACCAACCAGGCACTTTCCTGCGTCGACGTATAGGTCGAGAGCTTGCGCGCACTGTCGATACGCGACACCGCTTGCGTGATCGTCGCCTGCGGCGCGCGCCCTTCCGAAGCGAGCGTCACCAGAGCCGCCGCGTCGCGCAAGGCCGAGCCGAAATCGGCACGGCCAAGGTCGAGCTTCGGCTCCGGCGCAATCGCATTGAGCGCGGCGAGATACACCGTGTCGGCGCGCGCCTTGTCGCCCAGCATCGACAAAGCCGCGGCGACCTGTGCCTTGGCGATCGGCGTGGCCAGATCATTGAGCTTTGTGTCGGCGATGTAGCGCAGATCGCCGACCGGCGCAGCGCCATTGCGCGCGAGCACATAGAGCGCATAGCTCAGGTCACGGCCGCCATCCTTGTTCGGCTCCGGCGCTGTGGCGACGAAATTGCGCAAGCGATCGATGGCGAGCTGGAACGACGACGCCGGCACCTCGAACTTCTTCTCCTTGGCGCGCGTCAGGAAGTCGGTGACATAGGCATCAAGCCACGGATCGTCGCCGCCGACCGCCCACAGGCCGAACGAGCCGTTGCTGCCCTGCCGCGCGGTCAGCCGCGCGATGGCGTCCTTGATGCGCGCGTCGATCTCGCCATCCGGCGCAAGCCGCGCCTGCGATGCCAGCTCGTTGACATAGAGCATGGCCACGGCCCGGCTGGTGATCTGCTCGGAACAACCGAACGGATAGCGATCGAGTTCATTGAGCAAGGTCGCGACATCGAGCGAGGTCGATAGCCCCACCGACAGGCCGACGCGGCCGGTGCCCGGTACAAAGTCGGCGAACAGGTCGCGTGACAACGTCAGCGTTTCGCCCGATGCCAGCGCCCGCACGGTGCGGCGCGTCAACAGTTGCGTCGCCGGCCGGACATCGAGCGCATAGCCGCGCATCTGGGCAAAGCCGTTCGGACCGGCAATGGCGATGGTCACCGCGCCGACGCCGGAGCCTTGCGCCGTCACCGGCACCGAGAGACGGCCGCGCTGCTTGGCGGCGAGCGTCAGCTTTTGAATCTGATTTTGGCTGCCTTCGCCGTCGCGCTTTACCGAACCATCGGTCGAGACGGTGACATTGTAGTCACCGGCCGCGCCCTCGACATTATCGAGTTCGATCTGGATCGCGCTACGGTCGCCGGTGCGCAGAAAGCGCGGCAAAGTCGCCGTCAGCACGACATTGTCGCGCACGAAGACATCGCCGGAGGCCTTGCCGACCTTGTCGCCGCTCCAGGCCACCGCCATGACGCGAACGCTGCCGGCAAAGGACGGAATGTCGAACGAGACATTGGCCGCGCCATCCGCGCCGACCGTGACGATGCCCGAGTAGAGCGAGAGTGGCGCCTGCGCCGGCGGCGAGCCAGACAACTCACCACCGCCGATGTCGCCGCCGGAACGGATCTGGCCGCGCGCGCCCTGCATGCCGTCGATCAATTGCCCATAGAGATCGCGCACTTCCGCGGTCAGGCGGCGCTGGCCGAGATAGTAGTCGTCGGGCGCCGGCGGCTGGTAGTTGGTCAAATTGAGAATGCCGACATCGACGGCAGCAACAACGACGCGCGCCTCCTCTCCGGCCTTCAGCCCTGCGATCTTGATCGGGATGTTGAGCGCGCTGTCCGGCTTCATTTGCACCGGCAGCTTCATTTCGAGCGCAAGCGTACGCGCGGTGCGGTCGATGGAGAACCACTGCACGCCGATGGCGCGTCCCGGCATGCGCTGCGCCGGCGCATCGAGCGGACGGCGCAACGTCGCCACGAGATAAGCGCCGGTGCCCCAATCCTTGCCGATCGGCAGCGCGATCTTCGCCGTGCCGGCGGCCACGTCCTGCGATTGGCTGGCGACCAGCCGGTCGGTAAAGACATTGAGCGTTAGCCGTCCGGCGGTCGGCGCCGTCACCGCGACATTCAGGCTGTCGCCCGAGGCGTAAGCCGGCTTGTCGAGCGCGACTTCCAGCAGGTCCGGCGTGTCGGCGCTCGACTCGGCGTAAAAGCCGGCGTCGAAGGTCAGTGTCGTCAGCGCGCCGTTGGCAGCGCCGTCCGACACTTCAAGACGATAGCGGCCCCACTTCACCGGCAGCGACAGCCGCGCCGGCTTGCCCGCCACAGCATCGAGCGTACCGTTGCTGACGCGCTCGGTGCGCTTGACCGGCTCGTAATTCCACTGGCCGTTCTGCCGGTACCATTGATAGGTCGTCTCGATGCGCAGCAACTCGTATTTCAAGCCTTTGCGCTCGAGCGTCGCGCCATCGGGCGCGGCCATCACCACGTCGAAATCGGCGTTGGCGCCGTCGCCGAGTGAGCGCCCGGAGAACGCCGGCTTGACGCCGATCATCGCCGCGTCGGGCGTCACCGGCAGCGTGACCTTGCGCTCGACGGCGCGGCCGCCGGATTCCGCCATGCCGATGGTGATCGTCGCTTCCAGCGGGCGCGACGTTTCCGGCAGGCTTTCAAGCGCGACCGGGAACGTGGCTTTGCCATTCGCATCCGTCGCCGGCAGGTCGGCCAAGTCCTGGCGCACCGCTGTCACCGTGTCGTCGGCCAGTCCGAAACTGTAGCCGGCAAAGCCCGGCCGTTCCTTGGCAGCGGCGATGCTCACCGCGCCGCTCAGTTCCAGTCCGGAGCCCGGCGCGCCGTAGAGAAAGCGTCCCTCGACGCTCATCTGGACGGGCCCGCTGCGCGGCATGGTCTTGGCCACGGTCGAAAGATCGAACTCGACGCGGTCGGGCACGTAGTCCTCGACCATGAACGTCGTCTCGCCGATGGCCGGACGTTTCGGATCGGTGAAGGCGCGCACGCGCCACGTCCCGGTCGCGGCGGTCGAAACGATCGGGACGGTCAGCGAACGTCCGCCAAGCCCCTGATCGGGCACGACAAAACGGCGGTAATCGACGCCATCGGGGCGTTCGATCACAAGCGTCATCGGAACATCCGGCACAGCGGCGCCGCGCGCATCGCGCAGCAGCGCGGTCATGAACACGCTCTCGCCGGTGCGATAAACACCGCGCTCGGCATAGACGAATGCATCGTAGCCGGCGGGCGTCGCGCGTCCGGCAACGCCACGGTCGGACAGGTCGAAGCCCGGCGACTTCAAACTGAGAAACGCATAGTCGGCTTTCGCCGCCGCAATCACCGCCGCCGGCGACTGGCCGCCCTCGCCGCGCGTCAGGCCGACGTCGAAATGCACGCGGCCATTGGCGTCGCTGGCCTTGACCGCCAGCACTTCATTGTTGCGCGCGATCAGCCGCACCTCGGTGCCGGGCAAAGGTTGCGCGCTGGCCAGCGAATGCACGAACACATCGATGCCGTCCTGCGCCGAATAGGCAGTCAGGCCGAAGTCCGAGACGATGAACCACTGCGTCGCCTGCGCATCGTAGTCGTTGGCCGCGACCGCGTCCTTCGGCGCGGCGGTCATCGCGTAGACGCCGGGTTGCAGGTCGGTCAGTACGGAATCGACCGGAAACGTGGTGACGACCTCGGCATTGAGCTTCTGCTCGACGGCAAGCTCACCACTCCACACCTTGCTGCCGCGTTCCGACGCCAGCTGCTCGGCTTCGTTCTTGCTCAGATTGCGCTGAAAATCGTAACCCAGCACGGTCTCGATCAGATTGCGATCGCCGACGCGATAGACCGCCAAATTGACCGCGCCGGTGTTGACGCTGAGCACCGGAATGCCGCGCTGACCGGTGCGTGGCAGCACATAGGCCTTGCCGGAAAAGCGCGCGAACGGCTTGCGGTCGCGCACGAAGATGGTGAACTCGGTGGTCCTGGCCAGGGTCTCGCGCACGATCGACGGCAGGCCGGCGCGCAAGGTGATGGCATAGCGCTCGCCATGCCTAAGGCCTTCGACGCAAAGCTGCTTGTCATTGGCCGAAACCGCCGGGCGATCCTGGCCGATGACCGCGACGTAAGGCGAGACATCGGTGCGCTTGCCGGGTAGTTCCTCGGAGAACTGGAAACAGGCGCGCGGCGACACCGCATCTGAGTCCACCGTGTAATCCAGCATGCGGAATCCGTGATCGGCGCGCAGCCGCTCGTACTCGCCGCGCGTCTCGGCGTTCTCGCGCAAATCGAGCGACAGCCGCAGCGTATTGAGCGCGTTGCGCCATTGCTTGCGGCCGGCCAATGTATTGCCGAGAACGGCGAGGCTTTCCGCCTCCAGCGGCCGTTCGCTGGCGCGCGTATAGGCGATGTAGGCCGCGGTCGAGGCGCGATCGAGTAGCAGCGCCTTTTCCTTGTCGTCGCGCGGGCGGATCTGCAGCACCGCGCGCGACAGCCGCAGCCAGCTGGCGGCGTCGTTCGGAGCCGAGGTGACGAGCTGGCCGAGCACGGTCATGCCGGCGCGATAGTCTTTCTTCTGGAATGCGGCATCGGCGTCGCGGCGCAACTGCGCCGCCGGCTTCGACACGTCACCGGCATCGGTCTTGATCTGCGCTTCCAGCCTGATCGCCGCTTCATCGAGGTCGCTGTTCTGGTAGGCCTTGTCGGCGGCCCAACCGGGCATGGCAAAAGCCATAAACGCGGCAGCAAGAACGCCGGCAAAACCAGCGCGCGCGACACTGAGCATGGAAACGACCTCCGGAATCTGCAGAGCGGCAACTATCATTGCAGCGCCCGATGGTGTCGAGGCCATGGCGGTTTTGCTGGCGCCGCCGTGACTGCCGCAATAGTTTGGCCAGCCTAGCCCGCCTTGGCTGTCCCCGCCGTGTTGCCGGTCACAAGGCCAATTGATGTGATGAATTAAATGCAAGAAATCGCTATAAGACACTAATAAGTCTGTAGAATTTTCCTACCGCAGGAATTCCGGCGAGATCAGTCCCGGCAAGAACAGCGAAACCTTCGGCCACAGGATCACCAGGCCGAGCACCATGAACATCGGAATCAGCATGATGCCGGTGTCCTTGAGGGCGTCGCGGACGCGGATTCCGCCGATCGAGCAGGAGATCATCAAACATAACCCGTAAGGCGGCGTCACCAGGCCGAACGCCAGCGACACGATGCCGATCATGGCGAAATGCACCGGGTCCATCATCACCCCCTTGGCAAGGGGTTCCAGGATCGGTGCGCAGATGATGATCGCCGGAATGGCGTCGAGGAAGCAGCCGACGACCAGAAACACCAGCGAGATGAAAAACCCGGTGGCTACGAAGTCCATGCCCCAGGCGGTAACGCCGCTCAGGATCGCCTCCGGGATCTTGTAATAGGCCAGAAGCCAGCCGAACATGCTGGCGGTGCCGACGCAGAACAGCGTGATGCCGGCCAGCTTGCCGGTGTCGAGCAGCGCGCCGTAAAGCCCCTTCAGGTCCATCTCGCGATAGACGAACAGCGACAAAGTGCCGGCATACAGCACGGCGATACACGCCGACTCCGTCGCGGTGAACCAGCCGAAGATCTTGCCGCCGATGATGATCGCCGGCGTCATCAGCGCCGGCACCGCGATCCAGGTCGCACACAGCAGCATGCGCCAGGTCTCCCGTGGATAGGTAGGGTAGCCGCGCGCCTTGGCATACGCATGCACGGTCGCCATCTGCGCCAGCCCGATCAGCAATCCGGGGATGATGCCGGCCAGAAACAGCGCGCCGATCGACGTCGTGAGGATGCCGCCCCAGACAATCATCAGGATCGAGGGCGGCACGATGACGGCGAGTACCGCCGAGACCGCGGTGATGGCGACCGAGAACGAGAGGTCGTAGCCCTCCTTGGTCTGCGCCTCGATGAATATCTTGGACTGGCTCGCCGCGTCCGCCGTCGACGAACCGGAAATGCCGGCAAAGAACATCGACAGCACGACATTGATCTGCGCCAGTCCACCCGGAAAATGCCCGACCATCGCCCGTGACAGCTTCAAAAGCCGGTCGGTGGTGCCGCCGACATTCATCAGGTTGGCGGTCAGCAGGAAAAACGGCACCGCCAGCAGGATGAAGGAGTTGTAGGCGTTGAAGGTCTCCTGCATCAGATTCATCGTGTCGAGATGCGGCTCGAGCGCCAGAATCGGCAGGCAGGCCAGGGCCAGCGCGAACGCCACCGGCACGCGCAGGAACATGAACAAAAAGAAGCAGCCGAACAACAGCAGCGCCGCTGTCCCGGGATTCAGCAGCGAGCCTGTCACGGGTCTCTCCCGGTGATCGTTCTCAAATCCGCGACCACCTGTTCGCCAAGGAACACGATCCAGGTCACCCCGGTCACCGGCCAGGCGACATGAATGTACCAGAGCGGCAGTTCGGCAAGTTCAGACGTCCGATTCCAGGCGAACCGCGTGAACTGAATGCCGGCGTGAACAAAGACGACCGCGGCGATCAGCACGCCGAGACGCCCCACCAGCCGCGCGAAAGCCTCGGTGCGCCGGCCAAGCTGGGGCCACAGATCGACTTCAAAATGCGTCGATTCACGCACCCCGATCATGGCGCCGAGCATAATGGTCCAGATGAACATGAACCGCGCCATTTCCTCGGTCCAGATGTAGGACGGGATGAGTTCGGTGTAGCGCGAGAAAATCTGCAGGCTCACCGGGATGATCAGCAGGCCGACAGTGATCGCCATCAGCGCCGAGAGCGTCTGCGCATAGAGCGCCGTCAGCCGGCGCCACGGCCCCATCGCCTTCGTTGCGGAAAGATCGGTCATGGGGAGTTGCCCAGCCTGAGGACGATTGCGGCCGGGAAACTGTCCCGGCCGCGGGGTCGATGTCGGTGCGAACCGGAACGCCGGCTCACTTCATGTTGGTGATGTCGGTGAAGATCTTGTCGGCGCCGATTTCCTTGGCGTAAGCCGCCATCACCGGATCGACCAGTTTCTTCATCGCATCGCGGTCGGCGAACGGCACGCGCTTGAGCTTGCCGGCCTTTTCCAGCGCTTCAAGCTTGGCGCCGTCTTCGGAGGATTCGATCTGCCGGCCATAGGCCCCCGCTTCCTTGCCGGCCTTGATGATCGCGGCCTGCAAATCGGGCGGCAGCGTTTTGAAGGTCTTGCCCGAGAAGCAGAGCGGCCGGATGGTGATGGCATGCTCGGTCATCGCGAGATGCGGCGCGACTTCATAGAACTTCATCGCTTCCACGCCAGCCGCCTCGTTCTCGCCCGCCGCGATCACGTTGTTCTGGATCGCGTTGTAGACTTCGTTATAGGCGATGACGGTCGGCGCCATGCCGGCGGCCTGGAACGTCTTGCTCCAGATCGGGGCGCCCTGCACGCGGACTTTCAAGGCCTTGATCTCGGCAAGGTTCTTCACCGGCTTGTTGACGAAGATGTTGCGCACGCCGCCGCCGGCATAGCCGATCAACATCACCTCGGCCTTTTCGTTGATCTCATCGGCGACCGGCTTCAGGAGATCGGCGTCGAGCACCTTGTTCCAGTGCGCCAGATCGCGGAATAGGAACGGTGCATCGATAAAGGGCGCCGCTTTCGAGAAGGTCGACATGTGCGCCGGCGAGACAACGGCGTAATCGACCGCCTTGCCCTGCGCCATGTATTCGAAATACTGCTTCTCGAGGCCGAGCGCCGAATTGCGGTGCAGATTGAAGTTGATCGGCTTGCCGTAGTATTTTTTGACCAGTTCCTCGAACTTCAACAACGTCTTGTTGAAGGCGTGGTCGTCGTTGAACTGCGACGCGCCGTTGAGCGTGATGACCTGCTGGGCCTGGACCGGCTGAACGGCGCCGGCGGCGAACGACAAGCAAAGTGCGGCTATGCCTGCGACGAATCGCATTTTGTATCCTCCCTTAGAAAGCGGTCAGTTGAGCCTGCCGCCATTTTTGTGAGCTGACATGTTACTGCATTTTGCCGCGGTGGCAATCCTCGGCAGCCCGCGCCGCGCCGGTCATAGTCCGTCAAGGCTTGCGCGCTACGGTGCGAAATGCGTTTTCGAGGCAGTTTGGGCGACAAACGCCGGGCTGCCCGGCTAGCCGGCCGGCACCTTCCAATCGTCGCCCGGTGGGGGTAAACCGGCACGAATTGCGGCCCCGTAGCTCAGTTGGATAGAGCGCGAGCCTTCTAAGCTTGAGGTCACAGGTTCGAATCCTGTCGGGGTCGCCAACAATATCAGAGACTTAGTCGTTTTTGATGGCGAGATTTCTTGTCGCGCATGTCTCGTCTGTTCACCACATGTATCAGGCTGTTTTTACAAGTAGCGGCGAGTCCACGCGACATGAATGCGACATGCGAATGTTGCACCTCGCCATCGATCCAGTCGATACGGACATTCATAGTTTGAGCAGCGAGACTAACGTCCGCCTGGTATCCGTTCGAAGGCTCATGGGCGGGTGGACCCGCAACTTGCGATGACGCGTTTCGCTTCACCTCGACCACCTATCGAATTCCAGGGGGTAGATTGCTCCGTGTTGAAAAAGTGGAACGCAACGGCAATTGGTTCCGCCTCCAGTTTGCCGGTGGCAAAAAGTTGACGCTAGCTTCAGTGGGAGCTGATTCCATGACCTGGCACTCGCCCGCCTCCGGAGATACCTTCGGTCTCAGGCGGTGCAAGGTCCGATAGATTCTCGGGGCCTATGCCCCCTGCAGATTGGAATGCCGTGCTCAACACGCTTTGCAGGGATGATGATGACCGGCAATTCCGGCGGCCCTAGCGGAGAGCCCAAGCGGTAAAGGAGCGTCGCCCCACTTTTTATGCACGCGGTTAGGCATATACGTTGATGGGTTGTGACATTTTTCAATCCTAATCTACGAAGCGGCACCTTTGAGTTCGCTTATCAAATTGTAACCGAATGATTGGGTTCGCTCATACGCAGCCGCCAAACGGACAACATCGTATTCGCCAAGTGAACTCCCAACGATTTGCATGCCGACCGGCATGCCGTCGTCGGCCAACCCAGCGCAAACCGTTGCAGCGGGCTGTCCCGTTAGATTGAAAGGATACGTATAATACACCCACGATACGAGGTTGCGATCGGTCAAATGGGGCGGAATATCCAAACCAACATTCAGCGAACTGACCGGGAGTACCGGCGAAATCAAAATGTCGTACTTCTCGAAGAAGAGTCTCATAGTTTCACGGAAGGCATACCGTTCGAAGACTTTCTCGTAATAGCCGCGCATGTCTTGCGAAAGAGCAATTTCGAGCACTTCGGCGACCGCAGGATCCAAGAGTTCCCGCTTATTCTCAACGATGCTACGCAGCCTCGTTCCGACGCCGGCGTAGAATTCCGCAGTCCATAGATCGGCAGGATCTTTCTCGAACACATGCTCGACTAAATCGACCTTACATCCAAGTTCCTCGAGACGAAGAACAGCGCGATCGAGGACCTCTACGACGGATTTATCTGGCCTCGCATAACCCAGCGTCGGGCTGTAAGCCACTCGAAGACCACCCACGCTCGCATGTGCCGCACCGAGAACATCGGGAACTGGGCCCGCCACACTAAAAGGGTCACGCTGGTCGAAACCCGCGATAGCCGTAAAAAGAAGCGCGGCGTCGGCGACCGAACGCGCGATGGGTCCAACATGCGCGAGTGTCGGTGTCGCCGATGTCGGCCATACCGGCACACGTCCAAACTGGCCCTTGATACCGGCAAGTCCGGTAAAACTACACGGAATGCGGATAGAGCCCCCGCCATCCGTGCCCAGTGCAAACGGCGTGATGCCGGCGGCCACCGAAGCAACTGCTCCGGCGCTCGAGCCGCCGGGTGTCTTGTCAAGATTCCACGGATTTCGAGTTATGCCGGTCAATGGACTATCGCCAACCGGCTTACATCCAAACTCACTCGTTGTGGTTTTTCCGATTAAGACAGCGCCGGCCGCCTTAGCGCGTTCTACGGCTGGCGCATCCGCCGAAGCGACATTGTTCGCCATGGCTCTCGAACCCGACGCATAACCAACACCGGCAACGGCAATTAAATCCTTCGCAGAAAACGGGATGCCATGCAGAAGGCCGAGCGGATGGCCTTTCATGATGGCATCTTCCGCCGCCCGTGCCGCCGCTAGGGCGGCCTCGGGCATCAGAAGAAAAAATGGATTGAGTGTAGATTGACTCTTTTCCGCCGCTTCCAACGAGCGCTTCGTTACATCGACGGGAGAAATTTCCCTCTTGCGGATACGGCGCCGCATCTCGAC